>CAVYRH010000026.1:0-883101 GCA_963770835.1 uncultured Pseudomonadota bacterium | reverse complement strand
CCCCTATGGGTGAAAACGTAGGGGCTTCCAAGGGTCTTGGGAATCCGTTTCAGAAGACCGATAAGGGTCTCCGTCAACGGCACTTCCCGTTTCTCCTGGGTCTTAGTATCCGCGGCTTCCAAGTTGACGACCTTGTTTTGGAAGTCCAACTGATCCCATCTCAAACCCAGAATCTCGCCTTTTCTCATGCCAGTCCAATAAGCCAACTGGATGATGATAGTTAGGCGCGGAGAGCAATACCGCAAAAGCGCCTCGTATTCCTCCGGTGTTAAAGTGCGGTCACGGACATTTTCCTTAAAGGCCCGAACCCTTTCGAGGGGGTTCTTTTCTAACAGGCCGTTAATGACTGCCCGATTCGCAATACACTTGAGAGTACGAAGTTCCCCGTTGAGGGTGCTATTTGAAAGCGGCTTCCCCTTGAAGGTGATGTTGCCCGCTTTCCGCCTTTGGGTCAAATAGCCCTCAACGATATCGGGGTTCAAACTTTTCAAGAGCCTGTTCCCAAACTGGGCCTTGAGCCGTTTCACCATTTGAAGATCGTTTTTGTAACTCCGCCTTCTTGCTTCGGAGTAAGCCAAGAACGAATCTGCCGCTTCGTTGAATGTTATTTCCGGTTTATCCTCGGCAAGGAATTTCCCTGACGCAATTTCTTGCGTGTGTTCTGCCAGGATTTTCTTAGCCTGTGTCGCCGGTATTTGTCCCAATCGGACCCTTTTGCGCTTCCTCAATCCCCCTTCCACAACAAAGTAATCCAGGAAATACCCCGTATCATCCTTGCGGAGATGTTGGGGCAATCCATGAACATTAGGTTTAGCCATAATTCCTCCTAATGTCCCTGACAGTCGCATTCTACCAGGAGACAAGGCTTTTACCAAAACACTACCCGAACGAAGCCTAAAGAAAAACGTCCGCAACAGGACGTATTTGATTTTCAAAACTACCAAGAAACTTCAACAAATAAAACGAAACAGAATTACGTGTCTTGTTCCAAGCTACCAAGCTACGGGGTAAAGAAACACGCCCATCCGTGGGCGTTTTTAAACCTTTAAACAAATTATCAAAAAAATCCCCTAAACAAAACGACACGAAATGTCGTGTTCTGGCCCAGGCTACCAATGGATAGATTTGAAATAAACGCTAAGTAGTTAGCGTGTTTTTTCAAAAGCTACCCAAAACCACCCGTTTTTAAAACGGCAAAAAATGCCGTATTTCATTTTAAGGCTATCAAGAAGGAGGGTTTAAAAAACGGTCGCTTAAGGCCGTTTTTCTAATCCACCAACCTCCAAAGGTTTTAAAAAACTATCAAGGGGACTTTCTTAATAACACCTAGACTTTTCCAGGTGTTATTTAAAACTACCAAAAGAGGATATTTTGGAACAGGTCGTCTGAGGTCCTGTTTACAGGTTCGTTAAAACTAGCAAAGGTCAAGTTTTGAAAACACGGGGTATATTCCCCGTGTTAAAAATCCGACACGTTCTTTTGAATGGAAAATAGCAAAAAGAGGCAAAAAGAAAAACCGCTCTTCGGGCGGTATTTTCTAACTTGTGGCAGATGAATAAAACTTAAGAATTTCCACGTTTATCTGGGATGGTTTTCAAAGAGGAGCAAAATGAATCTGTAAGAATAGGAGAAATAGGTGTCCACGACGGGTCCCCGTCGTGGACATGCCGATTTATACCCTCGAACCTGTATCTGTTTTTAATTTTTAATTATCATTTTTTAAACAAAGCTCAGAAAGTGTGCCAAACATCACTGATCGTTTTAGTCCAACCTTCCGACCATTTTAAAAGAGACAATTTTGTTTCTCCCCCAATGACCCAGATTTGATTTTTATACACCAGAGAAATTTGGCCAAAACGCACAGGGAAATTTGAAGAAGTAGATGCTTTTTCCCATTTCATTCCATCACCAGAAAACCAAGTGTCATTTGTCATATCACCGGCAATAACCAACATTACGTCTTTATAAGCTAATACAGAAAATCTAAAATCAACCGGGAATGGTTCAGAAGAAGAAACTCTTGTCCATTTCACTCCATCAGTCGAGCACCAACTATCATTTGTGGAAACTTTATAATTTATGTCATCTCCTTTTCCAATGACCCACATTTTATTGTTGTAAACTAAAGAAGTATGTTCTTTGTTCATGAAAAAGGGAGTCTTCGCAAGAACTTTGACCCACCTCGATCCATCTGTAGATGACCAAACTTCTGCTTCCGCATTCGCCTGATTCAAACTTATTTTTTTTCCACCTAGGAGCCACATTTTATTGTCGTATACCAGAGCTTGGTAATCACCGGGCGTGAAAGGCGCAACCAAATGGACTTTTTTCCATTTGCTGCCATCAGAAGAAGACCAAACATCGTTCAACGGGCCCATAAGTGCCCATCCCCCGATAATCCACATTTTATTTTTAAAAACAAGAGCGGGAGGGTTGGTTCGTGGAGAAAAAACTGATTTACTAACAACCCTATTCCATTTCACCCCATCGGTAGAAAACCAAACATCATTAAGAAATGAACCCGAACTATGATTTCCTCCGATGATCCACATTTTGTTGTCATAAACCAACGAAGCGGGATCGGCGCGAAGAGGAAAGTCAGCTTTTTCAGTTGCTTCGATCCAATTAACCGAAATTTTAGTCATCGGACTCTGCGCGTAAGTTATAGCAGTAAAAACCAATAGCGTTATAAACAAAAATATTTTTTTATTCATTTTACTTTTCATGCCGTTTATTCCTTACTGAACCTTTTAAGGATTTAAGGAGTGCAGAGTAGAGCACTGGCGCGATGGTGTGCAGAGGGTTCCTTGATCTGTTTCCCCGTTTCCGGTTCCGTGCCCCAACGAGGTTCCCTCATCACTTCGTTTCCAGCGCCCCCTCGTCAAACCGTACGTGACCTTTTCGATCATACGGCTTTCCGACAACCTCTCCTCCGGCGGCTTTACAGGTTCGACTTCCCCCTTGGCCGCTCGGCATAGTGCCTGTTGTCAAAGGCCTCGCGCTTTGGTACTACAGAGATAACATGAATGAGCCAGCGGCCTGCGTAAAATAAAACGGGCCTTGTTGAAGGGCCCTAATTCGCGGGTTGCTCCTTGAGGGAGCCTATCCGCATACGGAGGGCTGGCTCATGGAAAATAATATCACGGTGGTCGGGTTGGATGTCCATAAGGATACGGTGGTAGGTGCGGTCCTGCCGGCTAGGGCCGAAAATGTGAAGGATATTTTTACAATCGAGAACACCCCAAAAGCATTGGGGAAAATGCTGGGTAAGTACGAAGGACGAGGGTCAATAACGTTTGTGTACGAGGCGGGCCCTTGTGGATATGACATCCACCGGCAATTAACCCAAAAGGGGTTGAAGTGCGTCGTAATCGCCCCTGGGAAAATTCCAGTGAAAGCCGGGGATCGGGTGAAGACAGACCGCCGAGATGCGGAAAAGTTGGCCCGTCTTTGGAGGGCGGGAGAGCTGACGGAAGTGCGGGTTCCGACCATCCAAGAGGAAGCCTGTCGGGATCTGGTTCGAGTTCGTGAGGATGCCCTAGAAGACCGGCAAAAGGCCCGGCACCGGTTGTCGAATTTCTTTCTTCGGCAAGGTCGTATCTTTCGAGAAGCTAAGAATTGGAGATCAGCCCATGAGGCATGGCTGAAAACCCAAAAGTTCGAACCTCTGGAACTGCATGAGACTTTCGAGGCATATGTCCGCGGGAAGCAAGAGGCAGATGAGCGGTTGAGGAGTTTGACGAGCCGAGTGGAGGAGATGGCCAGCCAAGAACCCTACAGGAAACTGGTCAAGCATTTGAGGTGCCTGAAAGGGGTTGATACCTTGAGCGCCATGACCTTGGCGGTGGAAGGCCAAGATTTGAGGCGATTTGAGAGCGCTCGTAATTTCATGGGTTACGCGGGTTTGGGGATATGTGAAAGCAGTTCAGGTGGAAAAATCCGTCGGGGAGGAATCACCAAGACCGGGAACGCCCATTTGAGACGGATTCTTGTGGAATCGGCTTGGAGTTACCGCCATGGGAAGTCGGTCGGCGTGGTTTTAGAAAAAAGGCGGGAGGGTTGTCCGGTGGAGATTTTAAAGATCGCCCGCAGAGCACAGGATCGTCTGTACAAAAAGTTTCTAAAAATGACCCAACGTAACAAGCCCATCCAAAAAGTAGTGGTGGCCGTAGCCCGGGAGTTGGCTGGATTTGTGTGGGCCATCGCCCAGGAAACAACAGGAATGGTTTAACAAGGTCATGAAGGAAGAACCCTGTTTCCGGAAGCTTGGCAACGATTTGGAGAACCCTCGGTACAACTCTGTGGCGCAAAGGCCTAAGCCTGCGACGACCCACGATCAGAGATCGAGGCAGCTCCCGACGAATGAAAATCTTGCGTCCCTGGAACCAGCAATGGGTCTAACACGCGAATATCAGTTTGATTCATCGTCGAAACAAGCCGGGCTTTCGAGATCAGGGCTTTTCGCAGGGCCTTGAGGTGGAAAAGAGTAGGATAAAACCAAAGGAAAAACCAGCGGGCTTGACTGGCTCATTCATATCAGTTGTTGGCCCTTTGGGGCATGCTCCAGCGCCTACCTTCTTTGAGACACATGGTTGAAGCAGGGGTCCTTCCCTCAGGGTGGTTTTGTTGTCCACCCCTTCATCGGTACTGTGACCCCCTCCGACTTCCTCCCACCCTTGCCTCTTTTCGGTTTTAGCCTTATAGCGGCAAGTCTTTTGGCGGGTAGGATCTCCCAGCTTGCTTGCATAGCCTTTCCAACATTCCGTTCCCCATACTCCGGAGGACTTGCCCCGCTTGCTACCAGATTCTTCAGCGGGATCGTGGCCTTCGCCAGTAGACACGCGGCTCGGCATCCCCTTGCACCTTTCGGTGTCCCATTCACGAAGCGGCAGGATTCACTTGATGTTGCGGACTGCTGGATTGTTCCCTCACTAAATGAGGTTTATGACCCCGTTTCGGGCAGGACCTCTCGATCCTACGCCGGGGGCTGACTTCCAGGCTCTCTGGTGATTACCTGGTCAGGACTTGGGTTGACCCTCATCGGCCTACTCCCTCACCTGCTGGCTCTGCAAACCCTCCTCTGGCACGATGTCCACCATGGTCCTTGCTCCATAAATCGGTGGACCCTTCTGATTTCAACTTGAGTTGGTCCCTCCGGAACAACTTCAAGCTGGGGCTTTTCACTCTCCCCACCCTCGTTGACATTCCAGAACCTTCTCTCAATAATGTGGCCCGGTTATGTATTTCTTTAAAAAACAACTTTCCTTAATTTCATTCATTGTTTTGCCCTTCCTGCTTTCCATCCTGGTGGTGGAGGCTTTCCACCATCACGATAGGTTGGAAGCCAGTGACCATTGCGCCCTCTGTGTTTGCCAGCAAACCGGTTCCCAAGCGCTCCATACCCCCGCTCCCCCTCCCCTGGAGCAAATTTTTTTGCTCGTTTTTCTTTTCACTTTCACTCCCACCTTTGTTTCATCCATCAAATCCTTTCCATCCCTCGGCCGGGCTCCTCCCCAAAACTTCCTGTAATTAAGTTTCATCGACGGCTTTTCAAAAAGCCGAAATCACAGGAGGAATTATGTCCAATCGGTTTAAGTTGTTTACATTCATTACCGCGATGCTTTGCCTACCGGCTATCGCAAGCGCCCAAACCCGCTCGATCATCTCGAACCTGGCCAATCCGGCCATCGGCATGAGCGCGCTTTTCCTGGGCAACGAGGCCCCTAACGTGAACTACCCGAACGAACAGGGGATCCAGTTTCAGGAAGCCGAGCTCAGCGTGATTTCCACGGTGGACCCCTATTGGACCCTGGCCGCCAACCTGGTTTTCGGAGCCGACCCAGCGAACGGCATACCGGACACCGTGGAGGCTGAGGAAGCCTACGCCACTACCGACAGCATCCCCGATATCCAATTAAAGGTTGGGCAGATGCGGGCCCAGTTCGGCAAACACGGGCTCTTGCATACCCATGCTTTTCCCTTCATCCAGGCACCCATCATCATGGGCAACTCCATCGGCATGGAAGGCTTCAAGGACGCAGGCCTCCAGGCCTCTTGGCTGAGCCCCCTGCCTTGGTTCTGCGAATTGACGGCGGGAGGTTACGCCCCGGTGGCGGATGACGGCGTGACCGCCCTGGGAGCGCCCGTAGGACAGGGAAACCACCCGCTGGATTTTGATTCCCCGTCCCACGACAACATCCCCTACCTTCTCCATTTGAAGAACCTCTTCGACGTGGACGAGGATACGACCATGGAATTGGGCGGCTCCGACCTGACCGGCATGGGCGTCGACGGCCTTCACCACGCGGTTTACGGGGCGGACTTTACTCTTCGCAACGTCCCGCTGCGGCAGTCGAACCAGCGGGGCTGGATCCTGCAGGGGGAATACATTAAGAAGGTTTCCTACAATGACAGCTTGTATAACCAGGAATCGAACGGATGGTACGGGTCCTTCCAATACCGATTGGCCCAGGAATGGTGGACGGGCATCAGAGCCGAGGAATGCTTCAACGCTACGCCTGACCTGGGGGTGGACCCCACGGAGAATTCCCTTTCCGGCCACGTGCAGCGGGCCTCCGGCGACATCGCCTGGCTGGCCTCGGAGTTCTCGGAAGTCCGGGTGGAATACAGTTACGCCCGCAACGACGCGAACCAGGTGGACAACCGGGCCATGATCCAGTTCAATTACGTGATCGGGTTTCACCCGCCGCACTCTTATTAAGGTAATTTTTAACGTTGTCCCACATAACAATTTTAAATGGGTCAATGAAATGAGGGACTATACCGCTTACAGTTATAAACATTTTTAGAATGTGAAGCGGCATGAATTCTTAATTTTGAATTATGGTAATTTCCGCCTGGCGGAAATTACATTCATTCAAAATTCAAAACTTAAAATTTAAAATTCGGCGAAAGCCGAATCTAAGGAGAATCGAATGAAGATAATCAAGCTGTTGATCGCGCTGACACTGGCATGGTTTCCGACGTCGGGGGCCTTCGCCGACCTGAAGGTGGCTACATCTTTGAGCGATTTGGCCGACGTGGCCCAGGCCGTGGGCGGCAAGCACGTGACGGCCATCAGCCTGTGCAAAGGGTATGAGGACCCGCATTTCGTGCCGGCCAAGCCCAGCCTGATGAAGGCCATCCAGAACGCCGACGTGTTTGTGTCCGTGGGGCTGGAACTGGACGGCGGCTGGCTGCCCCTGGTGATACCTGGGAGCCGCAATCCCAAGATCCAACCCGGAGCCAAGGGGTTCATTGACGCTTCCGAGGGCGTGAACGTGCTGGAAAAACCCATCGGAACCGTCAGCCGGGCCGAAGGGGATATCCATCCCTTGGGCAATCCGCATTACTATACGGACCCGGCCAACCTGGAAGTGGTGGCGGACCACCTGGCCCGGGTTTTTTCCGACCTGGACCCGGATAATGCCGCGGATTACGCGGCCAATGCCAAGGCCTTTGACGGGAAAATAGAGGAGGCCATGAAGGGTTGGAAGGAACAACTGAACCCTTACAAGGGGGCGAAACTCGTGGTCTTCCACGAGAATTTCGTCTATTTCACCGAGCGTTTTGGGTTGGAGATTTTCGGAACGGTGGAGCCCAAGCCCGGCATTCCACCCAATCCGCGCTACCTCACCGAAACCGCCGAGGCCATGAAAGCCGCCGGAGTGAAGGTGGTGGTTTACCAGCCCTATCACGACGCGGATGCGTCCAATGAGCTGGCGAAAAAAGCCGGTGCCACGGCCTATGTGGTTCCCACGGAAGTCGGGGGAACGCCCGAGGCGAAGGACGTTTTCTCGAAGTTCGACGTTATCGTGTCCACGCTCGCCAAAGCCTTCGCTCAAAAGTGAGGTAAAGCATGCCGACTTTCCGTAAGACCTCTTAAACGAAGTCGGTATAGTACCGATTTCAATATTTTTATTTTTGAAGGGAGAATCAGCACATGTCTAATTTTTTCTCGGTCATGGCATTGCCGATGCTGGCCTGCCTTCTGTTGGTGTTGATCCTTCCCTCCTTGGGCCAGCACGTGCTGGCCCGGGGAGTCATTTTCGTGGACCTGGCCCTGGCCCAAATCGCGGCCCTGGGCCAGTCCGTAGCTTTCCTCCTGGGGGCCGAGCCCCATGACCCCAGCACTTATTATTGGTCCATTCGGTTTTACCCTCTTGGGGGCGGCCTTGTTCAGCTTCCTTTGGGACCGGGGCCACTCGGTCCTTCAGGAGGCCTTCATCGGCATCTCCTTTGCCTTCGCCACGGCGACAACGCTTTTGATGCTGGCCAACTCTCCACATGGTGCCGAGCACGTGCAGGGAACCTTGAGCGGCGAGGCCTTGGGCTGGGTATCCTGGAGGGATATCGCGATCATGGCGGCTTTTTATGCGGTGATCGGGGCCTTCCTTTATTGGAAGCATAAAACCCTCCTGCTTTGCTCTTCCGACCCGCAAGGGGCGGAACGCCAGGGACTATCGATAAAGACATGGGATTTTCTTTTTTACACCGCCTTCGGGTTGGTGGTGACCGACGCGGTCCGGGTGGCCGGTGTGCTGGCGGTTTTCTCATTCCTCATTGTGCCGGTGGTCTGCGCCAGTCTTTTGGGCCGGAAACACCGCCGCCTCTATTGGGCCTGGGGAATCGGCATCGTCGTTTCCATCACCGGTTCGGTGCTGTCATATGTCCGGGACTGGCCCATGGGCGCCACTGTTGTTTGCATCTTCGGGGTGACGGTGGCCGTTATTTCTTCCATCGTCCGGATGAAGAACGTCGACTAAAGGCAATAAAAAAGCCGTCCTTCCTAAGGAAGACGGCTTTTTTGTTTTTAACGGATGATAGATTTAGCTGTTTTTATTGGCATCCGCGGGTTTGGATTCGGACGGCAAAGCGGACGGCGCAGAATTGGCGGGGGTAGAAGCGGCCTTGGCTTCATCCTCCGGGTTGGCGGCTTTCTTGAACTCGCGTAATGCCCCGCCCATGGCCTTGGCCAGGTCGGTCAATTTATTCGGTCCGAACAGCAGCAAAGCAACAGCTAGAACCAGCAGTAATTCTTCAAAACGGCCCATAGTCAAACTCCTCAACGAATTTCTATTTTTGAAAAAGGTGCCCGGTGCGGGTAAAGCCCGCGCTGGATCCAGCTCTTAGAATGCCCCCTCGACGGCCTTTTTTCAATAGCTTTCACTTTTGAGTCGAAAAAGGGTCCGATAAATGGCCCGGAAGATCAGTGGGCTTCGAGCCAGCTCTTGCCCACGCCCACGTCGACTTTCAAAGGCACCTTGAGCTTCATGGCGTTTTCCATCTCGTGGACGATCATCTTCTTGGCGTCCTCCACTTCCCCCTTGGGTGCCTCGAAAACCAATTCATCGTGCACTTGAAGCAGCATGACCGTTTCCATTTTTTTGGCCTTGAGTTTTTCGTGGAGGCGCACCATGGCCATCTTGATGAGGTCGGCCGCCGACCCCTGGATGGGGGTATTGACCGCCATATGCTCGGCGCTGATCCTAAGCCCGATGTTCGTGGACTGGATATCCGGCAAAAGACGCTTGCGGCCCAGGATAGTCGATACGTAACCCTGTTCCTTCGCCGTTTCCACGCATTCGGTGGTGAACTTCTGGATTCCGGGATATTTGGCGAAATAATCCTCGATGAACTTCTTGGCTTCAGCCATGGAAACCCCATTTTCCCGGGCCAGGCGTTGAGGCCCCATGCCGTAAATGACCCCGAAATTGATGGTCTTGGCCTGGTTTCTTTGGGTGGGAGTCACCTTGTCCATGGGCAACCCGAAAATAAGCGAGGCTGTGCGGCGGTGGACGTCCTCGTCGTTCTCGAAGGTCTGGATGAGGTTGGGGTCCCCCGTGATATGGGCCAGGACCCTTAGCTCGATCTGGGAATAGTCCGCCGAGATCAGCATGTGCTTGGAATCCTCGGCCACGAAGGCCCCGCGGATACGGCGGCCGAACTCGGAACGGATGGGGATATTCTGGAGGTTCGGGTCGTTCGAGGAGAGGCGTCCGGTGGCCGCCACGGCTTGACTGTAGGAGGTGTGAATCCGGCCGTCCTTAGGGCTCACCATCTCGGGGAGGACATCGAGGTAGGTATTTTTTAGTTTGGAGAGCATGCGAAAGTCCAGGACCAGGTCGGCGATGGGAACTCCTTTCAAGGATTCCAGGACGTCCACGTCCGTGGCATAACCGGTTTTGGTCTTCTTCACCCGGGTTCCCGAAATCTTCTGGACCTGCATCTTTTCAAAAAGGATCTTGCCCAACTGCAAGGGCGAGGCGATGGTGAATTCCTCCCCGGCTTCCTTGAATATTTTCTTGGTGATTTTCTTCAGTTCCTCACCCGCCTCATCGGACAGGGTCTTTAACAATTTGACATCCACGCAAATACCCTTGCGTTCCATATCCTCCAGCACCATCACCAGGGGCAGCTCCACCTCGTGGTAAAGCTTCTCCAGCCCTTCCTTTTTTAGCCGGGGGGCGAAAAGATTATGGGCCCGCAGCGCGAAATCCGCGTCCTCGCAGGCGTATTGGACGATGGCTTCCAGCGGTACTTTGTCCATGGTGATCTGTTTTTTCCCACTTCCGATCAGGGCCTCGGTGGGGATCTTGGTGTAGTTGAAATGCTTGAGGGCAATGGCGTCCAGGTTGTGCTGGCGGTAGGAGGAGTCCAAAAGGAAGCTTTCCAGCATCGTGTCAAAGGCGAACCCCTCGGGTTCGATGCCGTGGGTTTTAAAAACCGCCCAGTCATATTTGCTGTTCTGCCCACCCTTTTCAATTTTGGGATTTTCCAAAAAGGGCTTCAGAATCTTGATAAGTTTTTCCTTCGGCAATTCCTGGTTGAAGGGAATGAAAACAGCTTCTTTTTCCTTCCAGGCCAGGGAAACCCCGACAATGTCGGCGATCAGGGGATCCAAGCCGGTGGTTTCGGTGTCCACCGCCGTTAAGCCCGCCTTGGCGGCCGCCGCCAAGGCCTTTCCGATTTCTTCCTCCGTCAAAAGGCCGCGATATTTGTCCGAGACGTGTTTCACCTTGATTTCACCCGGCTCCGGCGCCGCCTCTTTTTCTTTTTTGGAGCCTTTCTCTTTTTTGCCTTTTCCCCCCTTCGCCGTTTCCTCCGGGCTTTCCAGGACGAGGTCAACCGGCCCGAACTTGGAGGCGTATTCCTCCACCCGGCTCGGCATCTGGCGGAATTCCAGTTCCTTGAAAAGTTCCCGCAACACCGCCATGTCCGGTTTTCCGGCGACCAGGTCCTCCGCTTTTTCCTTGAGGGGGACTTCGCAATGGATGGTGACCAGTTCCCTGGAAATATCGGCCAGGGGGCGGTTTTTTTGGAGGGTTTCCTTCAGTTTGGGCTTCTCGATCTTATCGATGTTTTTAAAAAGGTTGTCGAAGGACCCGTATTCCTGGATGAGGGTGGAGGCGGTTTTTTCCCCGATGCCCGGGACGCCTGGCACGTTGTCCGAGCTGTCCCCCATCAGGGCCAGCACGTCGATGACCTGGGAGGGTTTCACCCCGAATTTTTCCAGGACGTCCTTCTCGTCCGCCATGGCCCAGTCGTCGGGCCACTTGGGTTTGAACATCTTGACCGCGGGGCCGATCAACTGCATGAAATCCTTGTCGCCGGACACGATGACGGTGTCAATCTTCTCCTTTTTCGCCTTCTCCACCAGGGTGCCGATGATGTCGTCGGCCTCGAAGCCCGGTTTGACGAGGGTGGGGATGTTCATGGCCTTGACCAGCTTTTCGATGTAGGGGAAGGATTTGGACAGGTCCTCCGGCATCTCCTCGCGGTTGGCCTTGTATTCCTTGTACATTTTATGGCGGAAGGTAGGCTCCCTCGAGTCGAACACCACCGCGAAGTAATCGGGCTTTTCCTTTTTGAGGATCATCAGGAGCGTGTTCATGAAACCTAGGGGCGCCGAGGTGTTCATGTTTTGGGAATTCATCGCCGGGTTCTTGATGCGGGCGAAATAGGCGCGGTAAGCGACGGCGGCGCCGTCGATTAGGAACAACCGGGGTTTGGGCATTCAGAACTCCTTCAAAAAAGCCGGAAACCGCCGAATGACGCCGACGGACGCCGAAAGTCAAAAATAATGGACAACTCTCCGGATTTGGAGCTTAGGCGTCCCGAAGTTAAAAAGCAAACAGACTTTTTTCTGGGTCGCCCGCAGGTAATTCAAGCATTGCGCCATATGAATAGGGCCCAGATCGGTCACTGCCTTCAACTCCACCAGAACTAAATCCTCCACCAGCAAATCAGCCAAGTAGTCACCCGCGACAATCTTCTTATACTTCACTTTGATGGGATGTTGTTGTTTGACTTTCAGGCCTGCGTTTTGGATCTCATAGGCCAATGCGTTCTCGTAAACTTTTTCCAAAAAACCATGCTTCAGTTCCCGGTGGACGTCGAAAGCACAACCGATGATGGCCTTGGTTATTCCATCCAATTGGGCCCTTTGTTTTGAAGCTTCCATCTTATCGGCGTCCTTCGGCGTCACTCGGCGGTTCCATGGGTGTCTTGCCTATTCCACCGTCACGCTCTTGGCCAGGTTGCGGGGCTGGTCGATTTCGCGCCCCTTTCGCTTGGCGATCTCATAGGCCAGGAGTTGGAGGGGTAGGACCGACAGCATGGGGGAAAGGTCCTCGTCCACCGTCGGGATTTCAATGACCGCGTCCGCCTTGCGGACCGCCATTTTGTCGCCTTTTTCCACGAGGGCGATCAGCTTACCATCCCGGGCTTTCACTTCTTCCATGTTGCTCAGCATTTTCTCGTAAACACCGGAGGACGCCAGGGCCAGGGCCACCACCGGCATCTTGGAGTCGATCAAGGCGATGGGCCCGTGTTTCATTTCCCCGCCCGGGTATGCCTCGGCGTGGATATAGGAAATCTCCTTCAGTTTTAACGCGCCTTCCAGGGCGATGGGATATTGGATGCCCCGGCCGATATACAAAAAATTGAAGTAGGAGGCGTATTCCCGGGCGATCTTCTCCAGATTTTTTCGTTGCCTCAAAAGGGTGGCCATCTGTTGGGGAAGGTGTGCCAGTTCCAACGCCTTCAACTTCAACTGCGAAGGGGGCATTGTCTTCCGGATTCCGGCCAGGAAAAGGGTTATTAGCCAAAGGGCTCCCAATTGGGTGGTAAATGCTTTGGTGGAGGCTACCCCAATCTCAGGCCCCGCCCGGGTCAAAAGCACGCCGTCCGCCTCCCTAGTGGCGGAGCTTCCCATGACGTTGCAGATGACAGCCACCTTGGCGCCCTTGGCCTTGGCTTCCCGGAGTGCCACCAGCGTGTCCACCGTTTCCCCGCTTTGGGAAATGACGATGGCCAGGGTGTCCCGCCCCATGACGGGGTTGCGGTAACGGAACTCCGAGGCGTTGTCCACGTCCACCGGGACGCGGAGGTATTTTTCGAGGAGGAACTTCCCCACCAGCGCCGCGTAATAGGAAGTGCCCATGGCCAGGATCGTGATTTTCTTGAAGCGCCGCAGGAAGGGCGAGTCCCAAAACTTGCCTTCCAGTGCCACTTCCCCGGTTTCGGGGTCCAGTCGGCTCGTGAAGGTATCTTCCATGGCCCGCGGCTGTTCCATGATTTCCTTCAGCATGAAATGGGGATACCCGCCTTTTTCGGCCTGTTCAGGGTTCCATTCGATTTCGGATATTTTAGGCTTACGGACTTTACCGTCGAGTAGGCCGATGAGCTCCACTCCGTCGGTCTTGAGGGTGACCATTTCGTTGTCTTCGAGATAAAAAACCCGGCGGGTGTGGGTCAGGAGGGCCGGCACGTCGGAGGCCAGGAGGTTTTCATTTTCGCCAAGTCCGACCACCAGGCCGCCCCCGCCCGACCGGGCGCCGATGAGGGTGTGGGGCTCCCCCTGGTAAACCGCCACGATGGAGTAGTTGCCCTTGACCTGTTCCAAGGCCCAGCGCACGGCGTCCCGCCAGGAGTGTTTCTTGAGGCCTTCTTCCATGAGGTGGGCCAGCACTTCCGAGTCGGTCTGGGACTTGAAACGATGGCCTTTGTCCTGGAGCTGCTTTTTTAATTTTTGGTAATTCTCGACGATGCCGTTATGGACCACCGCGATGTCGCCCGTGCAATCCGTATGGGGATGGGCGTTCTGGTCGGTGGGATGCCCGTGGGTGGCCCAGCGGGTATGCCCGATGCCGCAAGTGATGGTGGAAGGCAGCTTGGCGTCGCGCACGGCGGCGATAAGGTTGTGGATCTTCCCGGCTTTCTTGATGATTTTCAAATGGTGATCGCCCGTTAAAAGGGCGAGCCCGGCCGAGTCATAACCCCGGTATTCCAGCTTGGCCAAGCCGTTCAAAAGCAACGGCGCCGCCGGTTTGGAGCCCGTATATCCGACAATCCCGCACATAACTTAACTCCGAGGAATGGTTTGGAACGAAGTGGGCGGCATATTAGCATGCCGCTCCGGTGGTTACAACGCAGCTATTCCAATGCCTGTGAAAGCTCAATCAGTTTTTCAAGCCCCAAGGTTTCCCCGCGCACCTGGGGGTCGACACCGGTACGGCTGAGCGCTTCCTGGACCTTCTCGGCGGGCCGCCCCAGGCTTTTCAGCGAATTGGAGAGCATTTTGCGGCGGCTTTGGAAAATGGCCCTGACGAGCGTGAAAAAACGCCTTTCGGATTCGCCCGCCAAGGGAAAGGAAGTCTTGATTTCCAATTCGATAAAAGCCGAATCCACCTTGGGCCGGGGCCGGAAGCACCTCGCTGGGACGTCCACGATCTTGCGGGGCCGGCTGTAATACTGGGCACAGAGGGTAAGCGCCCCGTAAGCCTTGGTGCCTGGCTTAGCCGCCAGCCGTTCCGCAACTTCCTTCTGGACCATCAGGTAAACCCTCCGCAGGAAAGCGGGGTATTGGGTCAATAACCGGGTGATGAGCGGGGTCGTGAGGTAATAAGGAATATTGCCCGCCACGGTCAACCGCGCCGGTTGGGGCGGGGCCAGGGGGGCCAAATCCAACTTCAGGATGTCCGCCTTAACCAGGTGGATGCCCGCTTGATTCGCGAATTTCCGTTCCAGCATGGCGAAAAGCTTGTGGTCCGGCTCCACCACGGTTAAGGGAACGGCCTTTTTCGCCAACCGGTCGGTCAGGGCGCCATAGCCGCCCCCCACTTCCAATAAAACGTCTCCCGGCGGGCACTCAATGGCCCGGTCGATATGGTCAAGGATGACGGTATCAGTGAGGAAGTTCTGGCCTTGGGATTTTCGGGGACGGTAGGAGAATTCCTGGAAAAGGGCGGAGATGGATTCCATGGCGGCATTATAAACACTCATGGACAACTCAAAACGAACTAAAATTTGTAGAACCAACAAAAAAGCCAGGTCCCAAAAAGGAATCCGGCTTTTTCAAGCTTCGCGTAGTTACAGAATTTCAGTGTATCACTACAACCTTGCCGATCTTTTTTCGAACACTTCCATTACTCACTGTCTGGATTGAATAAATATATAACCCGCTGGCTACCGGGTTCTGCGACTGGTTTTCCAATTTCCAAAGAAGTGTGTTCAATCCTGCACTGCCTATCTCTGAAGTTTGGTAAACCAAGTTGCCAGTAAGATTATACAAGGCAAGGTTAATCTGGGCGGGGCTTCCAAGCACCACTTCAAACTGGATCGGTTGGCCACTCTTTGAAACGTTGGGCACCGTAATAATTGAAAAGCTGTCTGTGCGCAATGACGTAGGTGAAGGTGATACTGTGGGCGTTGGGCTCGCTGTAAAGGCGGTCACAAGCTCGTTTTCGTCGCTTATCGCTTTCATGACTACGTTACCTGGAAGTGTGCCGGTAGGAGTCGGTTTTAAGCAACAATTTGAATTCCAAACCCATGGGTTTATTCCAAATCCAAACGCCCAAACCTCTCCGTTGTAGGACACTCCCGTTCCCGTGGTCGCATCAAATGGCAACGAAGTATTTGTTTGAGTCCAAACTTTTCCGTCGATTGAAGTCCAAACATCGTAAAATTTCGAAGTCGCATTTTCGCCACCTATCAACCACATCACATCACCACAAACCAAACCGATTGAACCATATCTGGCAGAAAAGCCGGGCGAACTGGTGATCTCTGTCCAAATTACACCATCCTTAGATGACCAGGAATCGGCAATAGGAAAAACACCTCCCCTTCCAAACGAAACACCGGCCACAACCTACATCCGATTATTAAAAACATAACAATTTGGACTTGCTCTTGTCGGAAATGCTGAAGAGTTTGATTCCGTCCAAGTTATCCCATCTGCCGAATACCAGACATCGCCTAAGGGTGCCCCCCCATTATTCCCGCCTAGAACCCACATATATCCGTTATATGCGAGTAAGCCAAATGCAGTACGGCCGGAAAATGCCGCTGACGCTGTCGCTTCATTCCATACGGTCCCATTGGAGGACCACCATACGTCATTGTAGGCAGAACCGTTAAGGCCCCCTATTAGCCACAACCGATTGTTAAATGAAACAAGCCCGAAACCATTGCGCGCCGGAAATGGGGCGGATGACTTTACTAATGTCCAGGTTAAACCGTTGAAAGAGGAATAGACCGAGGTTCCATTAACGGCCCACATGCGGGGTCCACCCCCGTCTAGCGGATCAAATACAACTCCATTCCCTCCAGTACCAAAAACGGGTGTCGGAGTACTGGTTATAATGGCTGTCCATGCATTTCCTGGTTGAGTCGGATTACAAGCCGGCAACATTGTCGGCGTAAAACTTGGAGTCGGCGTTGGAACGAGACAACAGTTTGAACTCCAAACCCAGGGACTAGTTCCAAAACCAAACGCCCAAACTTCCCCGTTGTAAGACACTCCCGTTCCCATGCTTGCATTAAACGGTAGTGAAGTATTTGTTTGTTTCCACACGTTTCCATCAAGTGAAACCCAAACATCGTAAAGGGTCGAAGTATTGTTAGCACCACCTATCAGCCACATTGCATTGCCACAAACAACACCTATTGCGCCATCTCTTGCGGAGAAAGATGGAGAATTATTAATCTCAGTCCAGGTTTTACCATCTGTCGAGGCCCATACATCGTCCAAAGGATTAGCATGTCCCCCCCCAAAATTCGCCCCACCTATAACCCACATCTGGTTGTTAAAAACATAACAGCTGGGTCCTGATCTTTGAGGAAATGCTAACGTGTTTGATTCCGTCCAATTAACCCCATCCTGCGAATACCAAACGTCGCCTAGGGGTGCCCCACCCCCATTCCCCCCGATGACCCACATATCGCCGTTGTAAGCAAGTAAACCAAATGTGCTTCGGCCTGAAAACGCAGCTGAGCCCGTTGCTTTATTCCAGCCGGATGCAGTGTTGTACCACCATACGTCATTCATCGCACCGCTAGAACCAGTACCTCCTATCAACCACAGTTTGTTGTTAAATGCCACGAGTCCGAAACCAGTTCGCGCCGGAAACGGGGCAGTTGATGTTACTAATGTCCAAGTTGAGCCGTTGAAAGAGGAATAAACCGAAGTGCCATTAATAGACCATATACGGGGCCCACTCCCGTCCTGCGGGTCAAAAACAGCGGCTTGACCGCCGGATCCATTAATCGGGGTCGGTGTTCCCGTCGCAACTGGAGTCCATGCATTACCGGGCTGGGCCCCTTGGCAAGTCGGCAAAGGGGTTGGTGTTAGTGTAAATGTAGGGGTCCAAGTCGGGACCTGAGTGACAACATCATTAAGTAAATTACATTTAATGCTTCCTAATCCAGTGGCAAGGTCGTAACCAGTTACTGCAGGATAAATTGGAGTAGTCGTAGGATGCCAATAGTTATTGTTGCTTCCATCCGCGATATCGTGGAAATCGTTGTAATAAGGTGTCGGGCTTGCCGCCAAAGTGTAAAGAGTTGGGTTAACAAAACCAACTGGACCTTTGTTGCCAGAAGTTGCTAACTGTTGATTAACCAAAGCCATAAAGCCGGCCCAAAGAGGCGAGGCATAACTTGTTCCACATCCCCCACTCGTAAGGCCATTTCCATAAGCGACAAAGAAATAATCTGCCACCGCGGAAACATCAGGAACATTTCGATAGGAACTCGATCCTTTGTTTTGTGAGTTAATAAAGGGCAATTGATATGTCGGTAACGGCAGGGGTGTAGAAGAAGGTGTAAAAGGCGGGCCTGAGCAAATTCCACCCCCACTTGCGCCGGCATAATTGGGAATAACCGGAGTAGTAGTTGAGGCAGCTTTTTCTAAAGGATTATTCCAAGTTGATTCTGATGACCAAGACCCACCTGCCGATGTTGTGACTAACTCGGTTCCTCCTACTGCAGTTAAATTCGTAATAATATTCATTGGTGACTGAACCGTGAACCAAGGATCCCCTGTTACATAAGCGCCAAAATCACCTGAAGCTTGAAAAAAAGTCTGTCCCTGTATCGCAAATTGATTGAAAAATCCTTGCATGACAGAATCATAATTTGTCCCAGTCCACGTCCAAGAACTACTAATTTGATTTGATAGCGACACTCCTGTAGGTGGGTGTGCAATTGATGAAAAAATATCATCTGCGACTTCACCTTCATAAACGTTAATACTTGATATCCCCGGTGCAATTGCAATTACCGCTTCAATGTCCAATGAAACTTCAAAATCATTGCCGCCTGGAACGCCATTGAACCCGTCGAGTAAAATCGTATTCAAGGTCGGAGGTGTCGGTATCGATTCTCCATCATTCTTTGCGTAGCTTATATAGTTTGTAACCTCTGAAAAACTCCCTGTTTTGGTTTGAAACTCTTCTCACCAGGGTTTTCAACCCCGCTTGGAGATGTTTTTGTTTCTCCAAAGGTGTTGCACTTACTCCTAGAACTCCTTTTTCGACCCTTCTTGCGTCATCTGCCTCTGAAAAAACTCCCCTTAGCTCAGGCCGCCGCCAACTTTACGGCTCTTTTCCCATTAAATGCGATGCCACAGATCAACACCCAAATCTTGTTTCGGGCCATCCCGTAGTACCTCATTCGTCCCATCGAACACCACCGCTTCAAGGTACTCATTGTCGCCTCGATCCCGCACCTCACACGGCCCCAAACCTTGTTTTGCTTTAATTGCCTCTGGGTCAGCTTCTGTCCCCGCCAAACACGATGTAACACTCGATTCCGAATCCCTCGTTCCTCCAAATATTCATCGTGTTGCGCCGACCGGTAAGCCTTGTCAGCAAATGCCTGTTCTACCCCGCGAGGAACCATGTCTTTGAAATGTTCGTGATCGTGTTCCTCAATATGACTTAGATCCATCTTTCGAATCAGGCCGCTTTTCTCGTCCTGACCCACATGAACCTTCATCCCATCCACGGCTTTTCCTTGCCGGGAGGTGTAATGAACATCTTCATCCACCGGCTTTCCCTCTTGATCCTTGGATTCCGGTTTACAGGCTCCTTCCACCAGGGTGGAGTCCACAATGGCCCCTTTCTTGACCAAAAGTCCTTTGCGATCTAAACCCTGTTGCACGGCCCCCCAAACCCGGTCTATCAAACCGGCTTCCCGGAGTCTTTCCCGAAACTTCACCAAAGTGGTGTCGTCGACGTGGTACTCTCGCACCCCTTCACCCACGAACCGCTCAAAACTGCGCCGGTCGTGGATTTCTTGGACTACTTCCACATCCGACAGGCCGTACCAGGATTCCAGCAAAAGGCATTTAAACAAGATCAAAGGCGGGATGGGAGGTCTCCCCGTGTTGCCCCGGTACATTTCCATCAGCAATTTCTCGATCTTCGGAAAGTCCAGAACCTTATCCACTTCCTCTAGCATGGTCTTTTTGAGTCGCCGGTTCTTGTCCTCGTACATCCCGAAGCTGATTTGCATGGAATCCCTCCGTCTGGAATGCTGCTATTATATTTCAGCATTTAGACGAAGGAGTTTTTCAGAGGTTACAGTTTGTAATATCGCTAGCGTAGAACCCATCGAATTCAACCAAAGCCACCGATTGATTAGTGCCCGTAAGTGATGTACATGGCACGTACGCATTTCTTAGGTCTTGCCCGATATACATCCCACCCTGAGAACCGTCTGCAGCATTTGGAGTTGCACCCGTACTTTTAACTTGGCTATTAAGTTTTTGTCTGATTATTTTAGGATCAAATTCGAGAGGCCTTCCTGCTGGTATTGGTTTTCCGTAGTTATCCAATCCACTGATATGCGCTACAGCCACATCTAAATCAATCGACGGTTCACTATCCGGTGCATAGAAAAGGCTTCCGTCATAATGTTGATATTGATTCAAATTCACATGAAAAGCTTGTTCAACATCCGCAGCGGTGCCGCTTACATCCAACAACACCCTTCCGTCCTGAATTTTATTGATAGTTAAGTTGTTCGCACGAGCGAAAGCAATCAATTTTTGATAATCCGAGTCTAGAGGCCCGAACATTTCTGTAAATTTTTCTGGCGTTAGAAAATGTCGATAGTTCGGGTTATTTGGATCATAAATTTCTTTCAGAAGATATTGGAGCGTTTCTTGGTTTCGAAGAGGAAGGCCGATAGCCAAATGTAACTGCGACGTGCCTTTAAGATGCCCAACCATCGGGGCAGTCTTTGTGATTTCAAGCATATGACCGTGAAGTTGTTGTCTTCCAGCGGCGAGGGCGGGCGAAAAAGTCAAAAGAATCGAGAAGGATGCCAGCACAAGCCTGTGTTGAGAATTTTTTTTGAGCAGCGAAGTACTAAGGATTGACTTAAACGGCTTGTGGAGATTTTTTCTTGACGGAAACTTCAGAAATTCGTGGCCTGCTTTTTTCCAATTCATATACTCCCCCTTATCTTCGTTTAAAGAAAAGTTGATTCATTAGGTGATTAAATTTTGGGAAGCCTTGAACGAAGTATAGGCTTTTAGAAAATCTCGTCAAACTAAAATGCTATTTTCAGTGCTTTATTTTCAAACTCGTAACGTCAATGAAGAGAAACCGAAAATTTATTCGATTTAAGCATTAAAACCGGTTCGTTTGAAAAATTCGAACATTTTCTGGCCGAAATTAATTCACTGTCCGGTGGCCGCACAAATTTAAAAATTTTGTGAGGATCGCCATTCACGAAATCATGGAGGAAATTGCGGACAAAAACCGATTTCGGGCTTTTAGTTTTGGATAAAATAATATCGATTGGTTTTACTAGGAGGCCCAGGTGGCCATTGTCGAAGATGACGACTACGGTGAATTAGTTGTGTTCTTGGGACTTACGGGGCCGGTAGGAGAATTCCTGGAACAGGGCGGAGATGGATTCCATGGCCGCATTATCGCAAAAAGGGTGACGAGAACAATGGTCCCCCAGGAAGGGGGCATAAAAAAACCCGCCTTCTTTTCAGGAGGCGGGTTCTCTGAAACACTAACTGATCAATAAAAATAAACGTCGTCGAGGTAAAGGCCATAAGTAGTGGCTGGTCCACCATTATTATTTTCCCATTGAACACCGTAGGCATCGGCGGGATTTACAGCTGTACCGTCGGAGGCGTTTCCACCGTAATTTTGTTTATAGGCGGGGAAAGCTGTTGTATTCCCGAATTGAGCCCAAGTCGTTGAAGGTGTGAATTGAACACCGAAGTTATCATTATCACAAGTTGGGCAGGCTGTATCCGAAGTTGCCATAAACATCGTCCAATTACTAGTGATCGAATTTGCGTCAACCTTGGCATAGAAAGAAATGCCTGTTGGGGTAAATCCAAGGTTTGCCAGAGTAAGGGGATAGACCTGTTTAGGACCACCACCCGTATCGATGAAATTAAATCCGGCTCCCGTGAAAGGGCATTCTTGATATGAGCCTAGCAAATCATTGCCTGTGCAACCAGCACCAACAATGCCTGTGACATAAGCGCAATAGGGATCGGTTCCATCCCCAGGATTGGCCATTTGGAACACAGCGCCGTTCGAGGAAGTGAAAACGGAAACCCCGCCGTTACCGGTGTTAGTCGTACTGATACCCCATACAATTGTAGTGTTAGCGGCAATCGTTCCGCTGTTCAACACCACAGGCCCATTATATTCGATAGAAATGGGGTTACTGGCTGTGGTATCCCCAGCAACCACCGTAATGGCGTTTGCCGCAGTCAAGGTATTCGCCGCCGTTGTCACTCCGGAATTTCCTAAATCAGAAAAACAATACCAGTAACCGTTCCTGCCGTTGGTCACGTCAATTTGGTTCGAATTCGCGGGGAAGACGTCGATGATCTTGGGGTTCGGCGTCGGGGTAGCCGTGAAGGCGGGGCAATTGCCGACCGGCACCGTGGCGAATTGGAAATTATCAATCTGGATGGTGTAAGTTGAGCTTTGGGTTGTCGTTCCCCATTGGAAGCCAACCGCAGTCGTTTGATCAAACATATGTCCGACCGTAGTTACGGTATATCCCTGGCTTTGCATATGGTCGAAACAAACCGTGACCGACTGCCATGAGGCTGTGATGGGAATATACTGGCCGGCGGCATCTGAACTTGCCGTCGTGGCCGCGTCCGTCACGCCGAAAAACACCTGATTGCCCGGTGCGTGGCCCTGGACGCAGAACACAAAAGCGTTATAAGCAGCCGGAATGTTATAAGTTGGAGCCGGACTCCCAGTCAAAAAGTTACCTTGAAGCTCACCGTAAACGGCCGGGTTGGTAACGGAGGTAACCCCGGTGGTTCCCGTCACGGAAAAATAGCTCCCTGAGCTGCAGCCTGTTCCACCGGAAATCAATGAAGTTACGGCGGTTGAGTTGGGGTCGCTGACGCCGGAAACGTAGCCGCTCAGGCCCAAGCCGTTCGTCGTGACGAGCCCATTTCCGCCTTCCTCGAAATCCGCGATTAGGTTGGGATTGGTGGTTGGGGTCGAGGTGGGGGTCACCGTGTAGGTGTAGGTGTAGGTGTAAGTGGAAGTAAAGGTCAAGGTTGAGGTAGGGGTATTGGTGACAGTCGGAGTAAAGGTAAAGGTGGAAGTGAAACCACCCGGATTAGTGTTGGTCGGAGTCGCCGAAGGCGTCACTGTTGGTGTATTAGTGGGGGAAGAGGTGGGCGTAGTGGTAGCCGTATTAGCAAAAGTGGCTGTGGGGGTATTGTTATTGCCCGAGGGGATATTCGGTGTAACCGGAACGGAGATGCTCCGTGTACAACTGAGGGTAATCCCCAAAAGCAGAATGAGGACCGCCGAACCAAATTTCAATTGATTTCCGATTTTCACTGAACAACCTCCGCCTATTTTAATTTCAGGAAATGTTCCCCTACCCCGGTTTCAACCGGTCATTCCAATCCCAATATTCAAACGAATTTCTTAGCTAGAAGGCTTAAGCAAGAAAATCAGGGAGTGAAGAAAATTTTATCACCAGTTTGAAATAATGGAAGGGATAACCCTAAAAATTATTCAAGAAAAACGAGGTAAAGAGCGCGAAACCGACAACCTTTCGGCCGTTTGAATGGCCGCCACCATACTGGCCGGACTAGCTTTTCCTTTGCCTGCAATGTCGAAAGCGGTTCCATGGTCGGGGGATGTCCTGATAAAAGGAAGGCCAAGGGTTAAGTTCACGCCTTCCTCAAAAGCCGTCAATTTCAAGGGAATGAGGCCCTGGTCGTGGTACATGCAGAGAATGGCGTCATAGGGCTTTAAGCTTGCCCAATAAAAGAGGGTATCCGGGGGATAGGGGCCCGAAACGTTCCACCCTTCCCGCCGGGCCTTTTGAATGACCGGCGTTAATATTTTAATTTCCTCGTTTCCAAAAGCGCCGTTTTCACCGGCATGGGGATTCAACCCAGCCACGGCAATGCGGGGGTTTTTGACCCCGAACCAATCCTGAAGGGCCTTATGGGTCAGTGCCAGCTTCTCCCATACCAGCGCGGGCTTCACCCTTGAAACCGCCTCTTTGAGGGATACATGGATGGATTGAAGCACGATCTTAAAGGGACCTCCCAACATCATCATGGCAAAAGTTTCGGCGTTGGAAAGGGTGGCCAGCAATTCCGTATGTCCGGGAAAGGGGCAGCCTGCCTTGTGGATGGCCTCTTTATTAATTGGCGCGGTAACCAAAGCATCCACGTCGCCGGCCAATGCGAAACGCGCCCCCTCGCAAATATAACGCACAGCGGCGGCCCCGTTGGCGGCGGTGATTTTCCCCCACTGAAGTTTTTTGACGCCACCCAGGTCCAAAACCGCCACGCCCTTGGAAATATCCCTGCCCAGTTCAGCGTCATTAACCCAGACTAACGGGAACTTTATTTTGAGCCTTTTGGCAAGGGTCATCCAATGGCGGTAGTCTCCCAAGAGCAAGTATCTGGATTTGGATTCCGGCAAGACTTTCTCAAGGGCTTTCAAAGCCACCTCAGCGCCAATGCCGGCAGGATCACCCATGGTGATTGCAACGAGAGGATTTTTATTTAAATTTCTTTGTTTCAAGTTGTCGTCCAACACTAGGAATTATTTAAACTGAGGTTGCTTCGTCATAATCACCCCTCTATTCGAGGGGCATTCCTCGCAATGACAGCATTAATATTTTTAGAGAACTTTGGTGGCCAAGGCCGCCAAGGGGGAGCGCTCGCTCTTGGAAAGGGTAATGTGCCCGAAAATCTCCTGCCCCTTGAACCGCTCAGCCAGGTACACGATGCCGTTGGAGGAGGCGTCTAGATAGGGGTTGTCAATCTGGTAAGGGTCCCCGGTGAGGATGATCTTGGTGCTGACCCCGGCGCGGGAGACGATGGTCTTGATCTCGTGGGGGGTCAGGTTCTGGGCCTCGTCCACGATCATGAACTGTTTAGGAATAGACCGCCCCCGGATATAGGTGAGGGCTTCCATTTCCAGCTTGTGGGAATCCAGTAAGTATTGGACCTTGTCGTCCACATCCTCCGCGTCGTTCTGCAGGTGGCCCTTGTCCAGGATGAACTCCAAGTTGTCGAAAATGGGCTGCATCCAGTTCATCAACTTTTCGTCCTTGGTGCCGGGCAAGTAGCCGATGTCCTTGCCCAGGGGCACGATGGGGCGGGAAACTAGCACCCGGCGGTACTTCTTTTCATCCAAAGTCTTCAACAGGCCCGCGGCCAGGGCCAAAAGGGTCTTGCCCGTACCCGCCGACCCCACCAGCGTGACCATGGAAATCCGGTCGTTCAAAAGAAGGTTCAGCGCGAAATGTTGCTCCCGGTTGAGGGCCTTGATGCCCCAGGCTTCCGGGTCCTTGAACCAAAGGGATTGGGCTTCCTTAAGGCCGGAACGGTAAATGCCCAAAGCCGACTTGCCGTCGTGGATGTCGCTTTTCAGCAGTAAAAACTCGTTCTCGTAAAGGACTCTCTCCTCGTAATCTTTCAAGGACAGCTTGCCCGTTTTATAAAACTCGTCGATCTGCGCGTCTTTTACCACCACCGTGGCCCAGCCGGCGTAAAGCTCGTCGATATTGACCTTGTTGGTCTCGTAATCCTCGGCCACCACCCCCAGGGCGTCGGCCTTGATGCGAACGTTGATGTCCTTCGTGATGAACTTCACGTTCTCGCCTTTTTCTTTCAGCATCAGGGCGATTCCGATGATGTTGTTGTCGATTTTCATGTGGGAAAGGGCCGCGGGCAGGTGGCCGTTGGGGGTGCTGATATCCACCCTCACCGTCCCGCCGTTGGCCAATGGCACGCCTTCCTGCAGGTTTCCTTTTTCCCTCAGGGTATCCAGCATCCGGGCAACTTCGCGGGCGTTGCGGCCCCGTTCGTCCTCGTACTTCTTGAAGGTGTCCAATTCCTCGATGACCCCCAATGGAATAACCACCGTGTTGTCCTCAAAGGATTCCAAGGCGTGCGGATTGTGGATCAAGACGTTGGTATCCAAGACAAAGGTTTTTTTCATGAGGAGCTGCTCCCGGTATTGAAAAGATGGGGCTTCAACAGGTGAAACGCGGCCTTAGCGAGGTGCCAGGACCACTGTAACGTTTCGGATAAGGCTTGAGGCAGCGACAGGACTTGCGGAAAAACGAGGGAGAACAAGAACATTAAAACCATCATATTTCCCGCGAAAATGAAAATCAAGGAGAACACTACGCCGCCCTCTTTTAGATCGGGTTGGTGATGGGACAAGGACCAAACCGTCAAGGCCAGGTGAAAGGCATAAGTGAAACCGATCAGTCCCAGGAAATAAATTTTAAAAGAAGGGGCCGCGATGGCATAGACCGCCAGTGTAAGGGCTGTGTAAAAAGGGAAGATGTAGGGGGCAAGGCTGATAAAGACATGGGACCGGTTTACGACGGTAGTCCCCCCTGAAGTTGAGGCTTGGATCGAGGTCACCTTCCCCCCCATCAACATGGCGGCCAGGGCATGGGTCAGTTCGTGGGCCATCACATGGCTAAGAACCGGCTGGTAAAGGAGGAAATGAATAAGGAAGTAGGCGGTAAAGGAGGCCAGGAAGACAAGGCCTTCCCTTGAAAGCCAGGGAGCATGCCACAGGGCCGGACCCATCACGCAGGCCATGGCGGCCGAAAACCACAGGAGTAAAATTCCGAAAAAAATCTTTAAGAAGAAGCCTAGTAAATGTTTTCGAATGGACAATCTTTATTAATCCATTAAAGAGGAAATAACATCAGTCTAAACCCTCGTCCGAATCAATCGTTTCATTATCCACGCTAGGTTCCCACTTGATCTCGGTGGCGATTTGGTACACCACTTCCCTCGGCAGGTCGCGCATCTTGGAGACCGCCTTCACCGCCTCGGTTTTCGAGAGGTTTTGTTCTTTCATTAGCTGCAAGAGCTGGTCCGCGATGGAGACGCCGATCCATTTTTCCTGTTGCGAATGGTCCACATGCTCGGCCCCCTCCACCACCACCACGAATTCCCCCTTGGGCTCCACCGCCTTGAAGTGCTTCCATAATTCCTGGAGTGTTCCCCGCACGAATTCCTCGTGGAGCTTGGTCATTTCCCTTCCCACCATCCCCTTGCGGTTTCCAAAAACATTCATCATGTCCTTCAGGCTGTTGCGGAGGCGGTGGGGGGATTCGAAGAAAACCAGGGTGTGTTCCTGCGACCGAAATTGGTGCAGGGCCTTTTGCCGGTCGCCCGCCTTGGAAGGGAGAAACCCAGCAAAAGTGAAAGGTGTGGCCGGAAACCCGGCCGCAGGCAGGGCCGCCAGCAGGGCCGAAGCCCCGGGAACCGGCACGACCGAAAACCCCTTTTCCACCGCCGCCTTGACCACTTGGAATCCGGGGTCGGAGATACCGGGCATGCCGGCATCCGTCACCAGGGCCACCGAACCACCCTGGGCCAGGGCCTCCAAAATTTCATCCGTTCGCTTTACTTCGTTGTGCTCAAAACAGGAAATCAGTTTGCCGGCCTTCAAGCCGAAATGGGTCAGGAGCTTGAGGGTATTACGGGTGTCCTCGGCGGCGACCAAGGTGGCTTCCTTGAGCACCTTCAAGGCCCGGAAGGTCATATCGTCCAAGTTGCCGATAGGTGTCCCCACCAAGTAAAGGGTGGAAGGCTGGATGGCGTTTTTTTCAGGCATAACATCCCTTAACCAAAACAAATTGAACCACTAAGGCACAAAGGGCACTAAGAACTTCAAAATCATTTTTTCTTTTTTCCTGTCGTCCTTGGTGCCCTTTGTGCCTTGGTGGTAAGAGTAATTTTGCTTTTGATTTTTTTCTTTGATTGAAAGATATATTTTACTTTTTCCATCCCCCACCAGACACTAAAACCCACCAGCAACCCCAAGGCATAGCCCCCCAGCACATCGGAAGGGTAATGCAACCCAAGGTAAACCCGGGACAGGCCCGCTAAAAGGGCGATGAGGATAAAAAGCCAGGTATAGGGAGGAAAGGCCATCGAAAGCAGAAACATGGACGACCCCATATTGGCGGCGTGGCTGGAGGGAAAAGAATAGGCTCCGCTTTTTCCGGCGGGGGTCAAAACCCCATCCAGGGCGTTGCAGGGGCGGACCCGCTCCACCAGCCCTTTAATGACGTGGCTGGCCGTTTGATCCGAAATGGCGACGGCAAGGATGAGGCTTAAAACCAGCCATCGTCCCTTCTCCCCGCCCTTCCAGAGCCAGTACGCCAATAAAGCCGCGATCAAAACCCAATAATTGCGGAAATCGGTAATGTAGGAAAAAAAAGAATCCAAGAGGGGGGAGGACCATCCCTCATTGATCCAACGGAAAACGGCCACATCAAGGGAGTAAAGAAAGGATTCCAAAGAATCAGGCCGTTCCCACCGGCATGTTGACGGAGAGGCCTATCGGATCTTCTTCGGGCAGAAAGTTGTGAATTTCCGCCAATGTTTTCACCACCCAATCCGCGTCATCGGAGGTTAAAAGCTTTTGCCGCATGTCCCGGGCGCCTTCGAACCCCTTTAGGTAATGGGTCAGGTGTTTGCGCATTTCCAACAAACCCATACGGGGCCCCTTTACCTCGATGGAGCATTTCAATTGTTCCAGGGCCACGCCGATGCGGAACTTGAGCGTAGGGGCTTTCATGGGTTTCCCGGTTTCCAGATAGTGGTTGATTTCCTCGAAGATCCAGGGCGCGCCCATGCTTCCCCGTCCGATCATGATGCCGTCGCAGTCGGTTTCCTTAAAAAGGTTGTAGGCGTCCTCGGCGGATTTCACGTCGCCGTTTCCGATGATGGGGATCTTGGCTTTTTCCTTCAGGCGCGCGATCACTTCCCAATTGGCCTTGCCTTCGAACATCTGGTTGCGGGTGCGCGCATGTACCGCCAAGGCCGAAGCGCCGGCTTCCTCCACCGATTGCAGGAGTTCGAACACCGCGTTGTCCATGGCGTCGTAACCCGCCCTTGTCTTGACCGTGATGGGCACCCTGCCCTCCGTGGCCTTGACCATGGCTTTCACGATCCAGCCGGCCCTTTGGGGTTCTTTCAACACCGACGCCCCGGCGTCGCACTTCAGTATCTTTCCCACCGGACAGCCGAAATTGATGTCGATGACGTCGGGCTTCACTTCTTCGGCCACTTTGGCCGCCGCTTCGCCCATGATGGTGGGGTTGCCTCCGAAAAGCTGGACCCCCACCGGCCGCTCGGGTTCGGTGAACTCCATCAAGTCGTTGGTCTTGTCGTTTCCGGCCATGAGCGCCCGGGAGCTGACCATTTCGGTCACCACCATGGCCGCCCCATGCCGCCGCGCCAGGCGCCGGAAGGCCGTGTCGGTGTAACCCGCCATGGGGGCCAGGAAAACCCGGCCGTTCAAGGTGACGTTGCCCAGCTTGAATTCGCGCGCGCCCTTGCCCATCGCGCTTAAGGGGGCCTCGGGAAGTTCGGGGGCCGTCCTTTTTTTCTCCGGCAGGTCGGCGGATGAATTGTTCTTGGGTAAAACACTCATTAGTTGAACATGACCTCTTTAACTCCTGGAATTTTCTCCACTTGCCGGGCCAGGGGTTTCCCCCAGGCCACCGGAATAGGCTTGAAATGGATGACGATATACCTTTCACCGCCCGCCGCCGTTTGGGTTTCCACCCGGATAATCTTGATGTTTTTATCGCGGAGGACTTCCTTGACCGTCTCGGTCAAAGGGCCGGTTATCTTAGCATGGAGGGTCAGGTTGTGATAAAGGCGGCCCTCGATGTAATCATCCACCAGGTTCAGGCAATAAAGCACCAATAGCACCAAAGCGGTGGTCAGGAGGCCCCCGGAATAAAAACCGCACCCCACGGCAAGGCCGATCACCGCGGAGGTCCAAAGGGTCGCGGCGGTCGTTAGCCCGGAAACAACCCCCTCCCGGAGGTGAAGGATGGTCCCCGCCCCCAAGAAACCGATGCCGGTCAGGACGTTTTGCGCGATCCGGGGGTCCATCTGGTACACCCCGTTGACGACCGGCCCCGTCATAATCGAAACGAGCATCGCCAAAGCCGAGCCAAGGCCGACCAGGATATGGGTGCGCAACCCGGCGGGTTTTCGCAACCGCTCCCGGTCCCAGCCGATCAGGCCCGTTAAAAGGACGGTCACCGCCAGCCGGGAAGCGATAACGCCAAAATAAGGAATAAAGGGGATATCGGGCATGGAACTATTGTACACGGTAGTTAAAATTTAGAACTCAATGAAAACTGGCCTGGGGCATGGCCGTAGCCGAAAGGGTGGCTTCCCGGCCTTGGGATAATTGAAAGGCTCCTAATCCCGCGATCATGGCCGCGTTGTCGGAGCAATATTTCAGCGGCGGCACTCTCAAAATTGCTTCGAAGTTTTCAGCCACTTTGCGGAGGGCTTCCCGGAGGTTCTGGTTGCAGGCCACTCCGCCGCCCACCACCAGGCTTTTGGGTTTGAGTTCTTCCAAGGCAATGCGTACCCGGCTGGTGATTTCAGAACGGACGGTGTTTTGGAATTTCGCGGCCAATTGCTGAAAGTCCCTCTCTTCTTGGGGAGGATTCTTTTTAACTTCCAACATCACGGCGGTCTTCAACCCGCTAAAGGAAAAATCCTGGCTTTTGTCCTTCATTTTGGAAAAGGGGAAATGCTCCTCGGAGTCAGGACAAGCCTTGGCCAGTTTTTCGATAAGTGGCCCCCCCGGATAACCCAACCCCATGAGTTTCGCCACCTTGTCAAAGGCCTCGCCCGAGGCGTCGTCGCGGGTGGAAGCCAGCAGCCTGTATTTTCCCCACTCTTGCATGTGATAAAGCTCCGTATGGCCGCCGGAAACCACAAGCCCTAACGCGGGAAATTCCACCGGCTGCGCATCCAGTTGGGCCGCGTAAAGATGGGCTTCGATATGGTGAACCGTAGCCAGGGGCAGGTGAAGACTAAAAGCCAGCCCCTTGGCCGCCGAAAGGCCGACTAATAGGGCGCCGATCAAACCCGGCGCCGAAGTCACGGCGATTCCCGTTAAATCGTCGAAAGTTGTCTGGGATTGTTGAAGGACTTCCTTGAGAAGAATGGGAAGGCTTTCCAAATGAACGCGGGATGCCACCTCCGGCACCACACCGCCATACCGGCTATGGAGGTCCATCTGCGAAGCCACTTCGCTGGCCAGCACCTTATGCCCGTTTTCAACCACCGCCACCGCGGTCTCGTCGCAGGAGGACTCAATGCCGAGGACCAAGCTGTTTTTAGTTTGTGCCATTGGTGAGTTTCCTGGCTTGTTTCAATGCATCGAGAATTCTTGAGTCGGATCGAGGGTCAAAACCTTTAAAAAAATTTTCACCTGGATACCCCAACTGTAATCGAAGCACTTTGTTCTTGAACTGCTGGTCGCAAATTCCCATCGATTGGCATTCCTCTATCACAACACCGTTAAATGAAGCGGAACAGATTGGAAGCACAAAATCGCCGGCGTAAATTCGTTCCTTTCCAACACAAACGACAAACGGCGCGCTGATGCCCAAGTCCTTAATCTTCAAATATCGGTCAAAAGCCTTAGGGGTTAATACAATTTCGTGAGTTTTCTTATTATAAGAAACGATATCATCTGTAGTAATGAGTGGTTTCTTTTCGAGCCAAACATACTGAATACCTTTTTCTATGAGTTGATTGCTTGAGATTTTTTTTTTAGCGGCTAGATAAATAGAAAATCCATTTTGGGCGGCGAATAAGTTACTAAGTGTTGAGGCCGAAAGTATGAGGACGAACGTTAAGAGCCATTTTTTAAAAGACACGTTTTAATCCCTTAATAACTTTCGAACCAAAACCCTACTTTACCACTTCCGAAGCAAACACGAACTGAAACCCCTCATCCTTCAACTTGGGAATGGCCGACTCCAGGGTTTGAAGGGTCACCGGTTTAAAATGTCCGATAGCCACCGCCAAACCGTGCTTTTTCGCGTAGGCGGCCGTCATGTCCAACTGCTTCTGGATAGCCTCGGGGGTCTCCACGTTATCCAGGAATACATTCCGCTTAGCTACGGGCACCCCGTTTCTTTGGGCTTCCTTTTCCATCATGGACTTGGCCGTGGTGCGGGAGTCGATGATGAAAAGCCCCCGGGCCTTCAATACCTCGCAGACATCCGACATCAATTGCGGATCTTCAGTGGCCACGCTGCCCATATGGTTGTTGAGGCCCCGGCAATAGGGCAGGTTTTCTAGGGCCTTTCCCACTTCCGCTTTTGCCTGGTCCGATCCCATGCCCTTCTTTAACAGTTCCTTGTAGTTCCCGCCCACCATCCCCTTTTCATGGCCTTCCATGGGCATGTGGCACATAACTTCCACCCCATGGCCCGGAAACTCTTCAGCCAGACTCTTGGAAAACTCGACGTCCGGGATGATGGAGACTGTCACCGGCACCTTCAAACCGTAAAGGGCTTCCAAGGCTGTTCCTCTTTTGTATCCCCCGTCGTCGATGATGAGGCAGATTCGAGGCGCCTTCACGGGTTCGAAGTCGATCCGAACGGGAATCCATTCGGCGTCATAGGCGAAATTGAATTGGACTCCCCCGTCAGGTGTATTTGTGAAAGTCAGTTGGGCGCCACTGGATTTGGCCGCTTCGCCCAAAATCCACGCCAGCTGCGGTGGAGTATAACGCTCGGGCAGGCGGAAAGCCTCCTCATAGGTCGAAAAGGCCTTTCCTTGAACGGTCGCGGGAACGGTTTTTACTTCTTGGGCCAAAAGCTTCAACAGGTCCATATCCTGAAGCTTTTGATTCAGGGCTTTGAGGAGTCTTTCCGTGGCCTCGGCGGGATCTCCCTCGAAGGCGGAAGGCGAAACGACTGCGGGCGTGGCTTGGATTGGGGGAACGGTGGGAGGTCCTCCCCATTGGCGGCGTACCAAAAAAACCGCCAGGGCAAAGAGCAAGAGAACCGCCAGCAGGTTCAGCAGGAAGCCCCGGATGCCTCCTGCTTCATTCAACGCACGAAACCGCAAGGAATTTATTATTCCCCGCTGTCATCTTTATTCTTGGAACGTTCCTCTTCGAGCTTCTTTTCACCGGCGATTCCCGTATCCTTGCGCTTGGGGTATTCGGCGTAAAGTTTCGGGCTGATTCTGCCGCCATTCTCGATGATGTCCTCGGCCACCTTCACTTGCTTGTCATTTAATACCGCCGTTTCGCGGGCGTCTTTTTCACTTTGCTCTTGGCGAACCAGCTCCACATAGAGGCTGTCCTTCAAGTAGTCCTCGTCTTTTTTCAGTTCATCCCGGTCCGTTTTCTTCACGTTTTTCAGGCAGTAGTCGATGAATCGGTTCATAACGGTGGGTTCCAATTCCGCCTCGGATTTGGGCGCCACGCCCTCTTTCACGAGGGTCTCGGCGAATTTCTCCACCATTTGCTTGGTGTAAATACTGACGGTGGACTCGGACAAGTCGTGGTCGTGCAGGTCCAGATCAGGCTCAATCCCGATGCCGTGGATGCAGACACCCGACGGCGTGTAGTATTTGGCCATGGTCAGCCTCAAGGCCGCCCCATCACTGTTATCCAGGGGCAGGATGGTCTGGACCGATCCCTTGCCGAAGGTCTTGGAGCCGATCAGGATTCCTCTTTTCCAATCCTTGAGGGCCCCCGCCACGATTTCCGCGCCCGAGGCGCTCCCCTCGTTGACCATCACCACAATGGGTTTTTTTTGATCGAACTTTTCCCCGTCCGAGGCCCTGAACTCCTGGGTTTGGTTTTCGCTGCGGCCTTTGGTGGAGACGATCATGTCGCCTTTTTTGCCGAAATAATCCGACACTCCTACGGCCTCGTTTAAGAGGCCACCCGGGTCGTTGCGCAAGTCGATGACCAAGCCCTTCAAGGACGCTTGTTTTTTCAGGTCGTCCAAGGCCTTCACGAAATCATCGGTGGTGTTTTCGATGAACTCGGTGATGCGGATATAGCCGATATCCCCGGGGAGCATGTAGGCGTGGATGCTCTCGATCTTGATGTTATCGCGCACCAGGGTCACGTCGAAAGGCTGGGACATGCCGTCCCTGACGATGGTAATGGTCACCTTGGTCCCCACCTTCCCGCGCAAACGCTTGACGGCGTCGTTGATAGTCATAGTGACAGTGCTCTCATCGCCGATCTTGACGATCTTGTCGCCCGACTTGATGCCCGCCCTGTCCGCGGGCGTGCCCTCAATGGGGGAGACCACGGTCAACCGCTCGTCCTTGACGGCAATCTCGATGCCCAGCCCGCCGAATTTGCCTGAGGTTTCGGTTTGCATGTCCTTGTATTCGTCGGGGGGCATGAATTGGCTGAAGGGGTCCAGGGTGTTGACCATCCCGTTGATGGCGCCGTAAACCAACGTCTTGGGATCTGTTTTGTCGACGTCCACGTACTTTTCCCGGATGATGGCCAGCGCGTCGACGAAGGGGTTCAGGTATTTATAAACATCCTCGTTTCCCTCCTTGGGGTGGGTGGCCGATTGAGTGGCCGCCCCCGCGGCGAAGCTCACCCCGCAAAGGGCCAACAGCAGAAAGGCCGTGGTTAACAACGATGGGCGACGATCCATGACATCCTCCGAAAATTCATTTTTAAAATCGGCTAAGTTTTTAACAAAGGGTTAAAAATGGCCGGGATTCAAGACTCAAACTTCATTACATGTGGCGTTTAAGCCAAAGAGCGGGATCTTGCGGCACTCCGTTCTTCCGGATCTCGAAGTAAAGGCTGGGTCCTACAAAGGACTCCGTGTCACCGACTTCCCCGAGCGCCTCGCCAGCCTCGACCTTTTCATCTTGGGAAACCTTCAGTTCGGCGGCTTGGCCGTATAGGGAATAATACCCTCCCCCATGGTCCAAAATCACCAATTTTCCAAAGCCCTTGAACCAGTCGGCGTAACGCACCACCCCTGATGCAACCGCCCGGAAGGGAGTTCCTTCGGGCGCCTGGATTTGGATACCGTTATTTTCAACAACTTCCTTGAACTCGGGGTTTTTGTACCGGCCGAAAGACTGAATGATTTTGCCAGAAACGGGCCAAGGAATCCTGCCTCGTTTTACCGTCAACCCCTGCCCGGCTGAAACCCAGGCCGCTTGTTGGCGTTTTCCTTCATCGGCTTGTTGCAAAAGGGAGGCCACCTTTTCCTGGAGGTCCTGGGCCGCCTGGTTCAACTCCCCGATCACCTTTTCCCGTTCCTCCTTTTGACGCTGGAGGGAGGCCAAAAAGATCGTCCGGTTCTTGCGTTCCCGGGAATAATTCGTTTCCTGACGCCCTAGGACCGATAAAATCCTTTTTTCACGGTGGGCGTTATCGTCCCATTGGGCTTCTTCCTGTTCCAGCGTTTGGTTGGTTTGAAGGGTTTGGGCAAGGAGCTTCTCATTGTTTTGGGCGAGAATCATCCCAAATTTCAGCTTGCGGGCGAGGTCGCTGAAGCTCTCCGCTCCCAAAAGCCCTCCCCAAAAAGGCTGCCGGAAGGACATCCGGTAAAGGGCCCCCAAACGCCGCTTCAACAACTGGCGGTTTTGGGCCAATTGCTCCTGGTTTTGGGCCATTTCACTCTTGAGTTGGGAAACACGCCCATGGGTTTCATGAAGGTCCTCTTCATTGGCTTCTTTTTCACGGCGCAACTTGCCCAAAGTCTGGTCGACCGATTGCAATTTGTTTAGTTCCCTTTTTTCCTTTATTTCATCCAGGCGCTTGCGTTTTTTCTCCTCCAAAAGCTTCTTTTCAATTTCCGCAAGGTCTTTTTTGCTTTGATGGATGTTTTTTTTTATCTGGCCGGCACTCGTCGTGGCGGGGGCGGCCGAGCCGTCGGATTCCTGGGCGGGGGAGGAAAGGGGCAGGCACCCTAAAAGAAGAAAGACCATACCCAAAGGGCGGTTAGGCACTTTCAACGGATTTCTCTTACCCATTTCCGTTGGAGCGCCAAAAAGGCGCCCAGGAAACCGAGGACAGCCCCTAAAAGGAGTAGGGTCAGGTAAAGGCTATGCCAGTCCGCCGGGGGCAAGGCCAGCAGCATGTCGATGCCGGCGTATTTTTGAAGGGCCGCTCCCGCCCCCTGGCGGACCACTTCCAGCAACGCCACTACAAGAAGTGAACCCGCAAGTCCTTCCAAAACGCCCTCCCATAGATAAGGACCCCACCGCATCCAAGCCGGGGCGCCCATGCGGACCATGAGGGTAAAGTCTTCGCGCCGCGCCCAAAGCGCCAAGGTCAAGGTGCTGGAGATGATAAAAAGGGCTGTTAAAAAAATAAAGCCGCCCAGGACCCATCCCACCCACTGGACCAGGCGGTTCAAGTTCGAGACGGTTTCCCATTCGTTTTTGCCGTAATCCACTTCCTCGATCCGGAAATCCTGCTTAAGTTTTGACACCAGCTCATCCGGTTCCTCCATGGCGTCCTTGCGCAAAATGACCGTGAAAGAATCCGTGAGGGGGTTTTCACCCAAGGCCTGGACCATCTGGTCGATTTCCGGGTCCTTGCGGAACTCCTGGAGAGCCTCTTCCTTGGTGACAAGGCGGACCGAAGCTACCCGGGGATCCGACAAGAGGAGAGTCTGTATCTTTTGGCGGTCTGAAGCATCGGCGGCGGGGGTAAGGAAGACGGCCATTTCAAACTTTTCCCGCGCCGAACCCAGGGCATGGTCCAGTACCCGCGAAAGGCCGAGGAAAAAGGAGAGCTGGAGAAGGGTGGAAGCCACGATCACAATGACGGCCGTGGAAAGCCCCCGAGTCCTTAAAAGCTGGAGAAAACCTTCTTTTAAGACGTAAATCAGCCGCGAGAAGGTGGTCATGGAGTGATTCTCTCCAACGGCTCCAGTTTGCCGTGTTCCAGTTTCACCCAAAGAATGGGGAGATCGGATTTGCTTTGGGCGGCCTCTGGGAAGGTCATCTGTTGGGTGGAAAGCACGACGGTGCATCCCATCTTGTTCAATTCAAGAAAGAGGTGGAACAAAATCGAGGTGGTTTTGCCGTCCAATCCCTGGAAGGGGTCATCGGCCAAAAGCAGCCGGGGGCGGAAAATCATGGCCCTCAAGGCCAGCACCATGCGTTGTTCTCCGGAAGAAAGCACGGAGGGCTTGGAGGCGGCTTTGCCAGCCAGTCCGGCGTTGGAAAGCAACTTTTCGATGGCCTCTTTCTCGCCTTCCCCCGAGGCACCTTTGGCCTGGAGGATGAATTGGATGTTTTCCTCGACCGTTTTATCCGGGAACAGTTTCAAGTCTGGAAAAATCATCCCCACGCCGCAAAGCCATTGGTGCTTTTCTTTTTCGGACAGGGCGTAAATATCCTTGTGGTCGATTTTCAGGACGCCGGCGGTGGGCTTTTCTTCGCCGCCCAGCATTTTGAGGAGTGTGCTTTTGCCGGTTCGGCTTTCGCCTAAGATCACGACGAAAGAACCCTCCGGGGCTGAAAAATAAGCGTCGTCCAGGACTTTGACGCCGGAGTCGTGAATTTTCGCGAGGTGGAAAGCCTGAATCTGCATGTGCTTTAAATTAAGCCAGGAAAGGCCATCCCGCAAGGGGAAACAGGGTTGGAATGACTCTGTTTAGTCTTTTAAATGATCTTCCTCGATGCGGGAAAAAACCGACAAGAACACAAGACATACCCCAATACCGACGGCGATCGGTTGAATCGGCCAGTGATCCAAGCCCTTTCCAATGGTCAGCATGGAAAGGAGGACACCCAGGGTGCGGACCATGGCGGAAGCGGATAGAACAGTGGCCCTTTTGTCCGAGGGAATATATTTGTTCATGTAAGAACTGAAAAGGGTAAGGCGGGTCAACCCAAAAGTGAAGGCGACAACGATGGCGGGAATCGCGACCAGTATTGACCTGCTCCATCCCAAGGCCAGGAAAGCCGCGCCGGTCAGGATGCCCCCGCCCGTCAGCACGCCTTTTTTTGAGCCGAAAAGTTTTTCCAGGAAAGGCTGGTGGGAAAGGACTAATATTTCCCCCCCACCGACAAAGCCTGCACCAATCCGAAATATTTCAAGGGAAGCCCGTCCTCCAGTAAAAAAGGCTGGTTGAGCCAAATCATGGCCCAAGCCAGGGCGTTAATGACCGTCGCCTCGAGTGTAAGAATCCAAAGAATCCGGTGACCGGCGAAAAAACGAACTCCTTCCTTGATGATCTTTCCGTAATCCCTGCGGTTTGGCTTAAGACGCGGGGCTTTTGGCTCATGGACCAGGAGAACGACGAAAAAGGACAAGAACATGGCCACCCCGGTGGCTCTTAAAGGCGCGGGTAAACCCCACTGGTCCGCGATGAACCCTCCCGTGAGGGAAGCGAATAAGATCCCGCTGAGTTTAAAGGCCTCCATGCGGGTCAATATCTTTTTGGAATGCTTCTCCTGTCCCAGGACCTTCAAACTGTCATAAGCCAGTGCCTCATCCGCCCCGGAATGAAAGGTAAAGGCCAAGGCGAAGACCGCTTCCGCGGCCAGGAAGACCCCGATCAGGGGACGGCTTGTATAAAGGAACGCCGCGCCAAACCCGAGGAGCGAACCCAGGGCCAAGGAAGCCTTGCGGCCGAACCGGTCCGCCAGGGCTCCAGTGGGAACCTCAAAAAGGAAATTGCAGAAGAAAAACCAGGCGTTGAGGTAAAAGACCTGGGAAAGCGAAAGTTTTCCCCATTGAGTGAAGAAAACCACAAGGACAGGGCCAAAAAAATGCATCCAAAACAGCAGACGAATGCCGTTCAGTTTCCACAGGTTCTTGGAATACGCGGATGGATTTTCAGCTGTTGGGGAGCCAAGCTTTTTCATGGCGGTAAACTACGATGGGAAGGTCGCCCCCGCAAGCGAAATAAGGGATCAGGATGCCTGGAGTTCCTTCATTCTTTCCCTTGCCTTGTTGATCCAAATAATTTGTTCCTTGCGGTAATGGGCGGAGAATCTTTGGGACTTTCTCGCTAGATCTTTATAAAGCGGTAAGGCCTTTTCTTTTTGGCCCACTTTTTCGTAGAGAAGTCCCAGGCGACAGGCTCCTTCCACCTCGCTGCCGTATTTCTGCAGGAGCTCCTCATAGGTTTGCAGGGCTTCTTTTTCTTTCCCCTGGGCCTCCAAAGCCCGGGCGTAATAAAGGTCCCGTCGGGAGGTTTCATAAACGGCGTTCTTTTGCCTCAAGGCGTCAAGAATTTTGAGGGCTTCCGCCGCTTCTCCCGCCTCCACCAGGCAGCAGGCATAACCAAGGTTCACATGGGGGTCATCCTTGAAAACACCCGTCAGGCAGGATCGGTAAAGCTCCACCGCTTTTGCGGTTTCCCCCTGGGATAAATAATATTCGGCCAGGGCCTTGCGGTTTTGGACCGTGTCCGCATCCTCCAAGGCCTCCTGGAGATGTTTTAGCTGTCTGCCCGGCAGGACCGCGTTCAACAGGCCTTCCACCACGCCTTGGAACCCGCCGCGTTGGAAACCAGGCGCCATCTCGGCAAAAAAATAAACGGCAACACCGATCATCGGGAAGAAAAAGATGATCAAAAGCCAATACCAGCTGCGGCCGCTTTTGATCACGTGGACGGCGGTAATAATTTGAAGCAGGGGGACGAGATAATAAAAATAACCGATATTCATCCAGGACCGCCTTTCGAACGTTACTGCTCCAAGGCGGCCTTTTGCTGCCGCCGTTTGGCCCTGCGGATACTCTTGGCTTTAGCCACGTTTTTCTCATGTTCCTCAAAAGTGGTGGCGAAAAGATGAGAACCGTCGCCTTGGGCGACATAGTAAAGGTAAGGCACATCCGCTGGATCCAACACGGCCTGGATGGAAGCCAACCCGGGATTGCAGATGGGTGTGGGCGGCAAGCCGCGGTGCTGGTAGGTGTTGTAAGGCGATTGGGTGTTCAATTGGGCATTGGTCAGCCAGGCCCGTTTTTCCGCTAAAACGTAATTTAGGGTGGCGTTTACTTCCAGGCGGATTTTATTGTGCAAGCGGTTGTACATAACCCCCGCGATGATGGGCCTTTCCTCCTCTTTTCGGGCTTCCTTTTCCACCATGGAAGCCAGGATGACCGCCTGATAGGGGGTTAATCCTTTTTCCCTGCAACGGGTTTCGAAATCGACCCCAACCGTATCGTAAAACTGCCGGACCATCAGATCCACCAGGGCTTCTCCATCGGCACTGATGGGCACACGGTAGGTTTGGGGAAAGAGAAACCCCTCCACGCTGGGGCCCTTGATATCCAGGGTTTTCAAAAGCTTGGCGTCTTGTGCAGTTTTCATAAAATCCGCCGAGGAGATCACTTTCAGTTTTTCCAACTCTTGGGCTATTTGGTCGGTGGTATAGCCTTCTGGAACTTTCAGGGTCAAAAGTTCACTCTTACCCAAGGAAAGGGTCGTCAGGATATCCCACAGGCTCATGCGCGGGTTCAGGCGGTAAAGCCCTGCTTTCAACTTGCGGTCGGCGTGGGTCAACTTGGCCAGGGCCAGGAAAGGAAGGGAGAAATGGATGATCCCTTTTTCCTTAAGGCTTTGGGCGATCTCCCGCGCCGTCGTCTTGGAATAAACCGGGATGTCCATGTCCTGTCCCGGAAAAAAGAAAGGGGGAATGAAAACAAAGGTGCAAAGCACGAAAACCATGAGGAAAGCGTAGCCGTAAATTTTAAGGATTTTCATGTTTTTCCACCGGTATCAAGGGTGCCCCTTGGAGGGCTGATTGAAGTAAAAGTGCCGCGGCCACCTTATCGATTTTTTGGCGGCGGTCTTCCCTTCGGCTGTCCCCTTCGATCATCACCCGTTCCGCTTGCTTGCTGGTCAAGCGTTCGTCCACAAAAAACACCGGAACATTCAAACGCCCCGAAAATTTCGTGGTGAATTCCCTGACCTTTTTCGTCGTAGAACTTTCCGTGCCATCCATATTCAGGGGAAGCCCCACGATAACCTGGGTGACTTCATATTGGTCCACCAATTCGCCAATCGCAATGATGTCTTTTTGGGTGCCAGCGGATTTTAAAACCGTCAGGGGTTGGGCGGTCATACCCAGGGGGTCCGACAAAGCCACGCCGATACGGACATGGCCCAAGTCCAGGCCCAGCCAACGCTTCAATGAATCGCCTTTTCCAGGATTTGGGGCACTTGTCGCAAAGCCTCATCGACCTTGGAGGCGTCCTTGCCGCCTGCTTGGGCCAAGTCGGGTCGCCCTCCTCCGCCGCCGCCGGTGATCTTGGCCACTTCTTTCACGATATCCCCGGCCTTGATTTTTCCCGTTAGGTCTTTCGTGACGCCGGCGATGAAGGCGATTTGGTCCGGTTTGCCGCTGCCCAGGACGATCACGCCGCTTCCCATTTTTAATTTAAGGGTGTCGATCAGTTGGCGCATGCCGTCCGGGTCCAATTCGTCCGTGCGGGCAACCACCAGGGAAACGCCCTTCACATCCTTCTTGTTGCCCAGCACTTCGTCCACCAGGCTACTGGCAAGTTTGGATTTAAGGGAAGACAATTCCCTCTCTTTGGATTTCATCTCCTCCAGCAGGCTTTGGACCTTCGTTTTCAATTCGTTATTGGAACTTTTCAATAATTGGGCCACGTCCTTGATGATTTCTTCTTCTAGCCGGACCTTTAATAAAGAGCCTTCGCCCGTCACGGCCTCGATACGGCGGACGCCCGAAGCCACGGAGGATTCACTTTCGATCTTGAACAAGCCGATATCCCCGGTCCGGTTCACATGGGTTCCGCCGCAGAGCTCAGTGGAAAACCCCGGCACATCCACTACCCGCACCCGTTCGCCGTATTTGTCACTGAAAAAGGCCAGGGCGCCCTTCTTTTTGGCTTCATCAAAGCTCATTTCGTTCTTAGAAACCTCGATGTTGTCCAGGATGCGCTGGTTGACCAGGTTTTCGATCTGCCGCAGTTGGTCGGGTTTGACCGCTTCAAAATGGGTAAAGTCAAACCGCAGGCGGTCCGGCCCAACGTAACTCCCCGCCTGCCCCACATGGTTTCCCAGGACCTTCCGAAGGGCGGCGTGCATCAAATGGGTGGCTGTGTGATTGCGCATAGTGGCCCGTCGTTCGCTTTCCTCCACCGCGGCCTCAACCTTTTGTCCCATAGCCAATTTCCCTCGCTTCATGAAGCACCAATGGCCGATCAGGTTATCGCTGACCATCTGGGTGTCCAGAACGTCCGCCCAGGAAACTTCGGCGGAATTGAAGCCCTGCAGAACCCCCTTGTCGCCGATCTGGCCGCCTTTTTCGGCGTAAAAAGGCGTTTGGTTGAGGATCACGAAGCCGTATTCCCCCTCCGCCAGCTTCTCCACGGGTTCATGTTTTTTATCCTTCACCCAGACGATTTGAACGACTGCGCCGATATCTTTCGTTTTCTCATAGCCCTTGAAAACCGTCGCCGGCAATTTCGAATCCAATTCCTTATAAATAGGGGGAAGGACGGCGTCGCCGCTTCCCTTCCAGCCCAGCCGGGCTTTTTCCTTTTGGCTTTCCATGGCTTTTTGGAATCCCGTCTCGTCCACGGAAAGGTTCTTTTCCTTCAGGATTTCCTTAGTGATGTCCAGGGGAAAGCCGAAGGTGTCGTAAAGCATGAAAGCTTCTTCCCCGGAGAGGGTGGAGGATTTCGTCTTTTTCAACCCCTCAATCTTCTCGAGAAGACGTTCAGTGCCAGCGGCCAGGGTTTCGTAGAAGCGCTCTTCTTCGGCGCGGACAACGTTCCGAATATGTTCCTTGCGCTCCGCCACTTCCGGATAGACGCCGCCCATGAGTTTTCCAACTTCCAAGGTCAGTTCTGAAAGGAATGGCTCGTTGAAACCAAGCAGCTTCCCATGCCGGATGGCACGGCGTAAAATCCGGCGAAGCACATAGCCCCGTCCTTCGTTGGAGGGGAGGACTCCGTCGGCGATGAGAAAAGTGGTGGCCCGCAGGTGGTCACTAATAACCTTCAAGGAAGTATAAGTTTGGGAACTGTCGGCTTTGAATTCGATGTTTCCCGCGTGGGCGATGGCCTTCATGAGTGGGGCCAGGAGGTCCGTCTCAAAGTTCGAGGGGACATTCTGCATGACGCTGGCCACTCGCTCCAAGCCCATACCCGTGTCGATGTTAGGCTTGGGGAGAGGCTTCAAAGTACCGTCTTCCTGCCGGTCAAACTGGGTGAAAACCAGGTTCCAAATTTCCAGGTACCGGCCCTCTTCAGCGTCCCTCTCAAAATCTTTTGTCTCACCCTTTTCGGGGGCCAGGTCGACATAAATCTCGGAACAGGGACCGCAGGGACCGGTAGGTCCCATGGTCCAAAAGTTTGAATCCTCGCCCATACGGACGATGCGGTTTTCCGGAAGGCCCGACGTCTTCTTCCAAAGTTCCATGGCCTCGTCGTCTTTTTCATAGATGGAAACCCATAAACGGGACTTGTTGATTTTCAGGATCTGGGTCACAAACTCCCAGGCCCACTCGATGGCTTCTTTCTTAAAATAGCCTCCGAATGAAAAATTGCCCAACATCTCGAAGAAAGTATGGTGCCGAGCGGTGTAACCCACCCGTTCCAGGTCGCCCGTCCGGAAGCATTTCTGGCAAGAGGTGGCGTAGGGCACCTGATGGGGGAAAGGCACGGTGCCGAGGAAGTAGGGTTTGAACTGGTTCATGCCGGCGTTGGCCAGCAGCAGGGTGGGGTCATTTTCAGGGACAAGGGAGGAAGAGGACACGACCTTATGGTTCTTGGACTTAAAAAAGTCCAGGTAAGCCTGTCGGACCTCGCTTCCGGTGGTTGGAATGCCCATGGATGATTCCGCCTCGTTTCCTTGCTTTAAGAGGTCGGAATTATAGCGGAAAACTTCAATAACCGCGAGCCGTGCCATGGATAAGAAAAGCCTCGGGCGCAAGGAAACCCGGGTCTTTAGGAGGATTTTGGTTTATTTGGACAGGGCGGTTTTATTGGACAACAGAAACCGTACCCGTGGAAGCGTCATACTGGAGCCCACCGGGAATATGGTCGATATAATTTGGCACCAAGTCTTGAAGAGTGGGGGGGGGTGTCCCTTTATCGGATCGGTATTTTTCCACGGCACTTTTGACAACATCCAATTGGGCCCCCGCTGCGGCCGCTTGGGCCTTCGCTTCGTCATTCTTGAGGGCGTTGGTATAGCCTGGGAGGGTTGCTTCGGGAGGGGCTTCTTGGACCTTACCCCAGAGGTAATAGCCAATGGCACCTACGATCAAAAGAGCGATTAAAAATACCGTTTTCCAACCCATTGGTTCCTCCCTTAATCCCGGCGAGCTTTTCACAACAAGGCCAGCATTTCCTTCACTGCCTTCTCCAATCCTACCATAGAAGCACGGGCAATGATGTTATGACCGATGTTCAAATCCTCGATTTCAGGCATGGCCGCGATGGGCGTCACGTTTTGATAGGTCAAGCCATGGCCCGCGTGTACCTTGAGCCCGAGGGACCGGGCCAGGCGGGCTCCCGAAACCAGGTCCAGGAATTCCTTTTTGACATTTCCTTTCAGCCGACAGGCTTGGCTGTAACCTCCGGTATGGAGTTCGATAAAAGTGGCTCCCATGCGGGCGGATAACTGGACCACCGGGGATGCGGGATTGATAAACAACGAAACCGGGATTCCCTTTGCTTGGAGAAGGTCGATGGCTTTTTGGAACCGGCTGGGGGAGGACCTGAGCGAAAGCCCACCTTCGGTGGTCAACTCCTGCCGTTTCTCCGGCACAAGGGTGACCTGATCGGGCCGGATGTTTAAAGCGAATTTCACCATGGAATCGGTGGCGGCCACTTCAAGGTTTAACTTGGTTTTGACTTTCTTTCGCAGTCCCACAACGTCACGGTCCTGGATATGCCGTCGGTCCTCGCGGAGGTGGACTGTAATGCCATGGGCCCCGGCTTTTTCCACTAAGCGCGCGGCTTCAAGCGGTTCCGGTTCCTCCTCCCGCCGGGTCTGCCTCAGGGTGGCAATATGGTCGATGTTGACGCAAAGGTACGCCAAGACTATCTCCTGGATTTTTTTCGGCCGAGGTCCTGAGGGTCCGGCGGGGGAACGAGGGGAACTTGGAAGTCCGAAACATTGGCTCGGACGCCCGTGGGTAGGTCGGGTATCTTCGGGTGAACAGTCATTTCCTTTTGGGCCGGTTGGCAACCCCTTAAACTAACCACCGCCCTCAATTCGTCCGGATCCAGGTCCACCATGCTTTCCGGCCGGCCGACGAGAACCACGGGAATGGAAGTCCGGACATTGGAGCCCAAAGTGACGCCCGCCGGAATTTCCGTGTACTCGATATGAAGGGTAATGCGCCGCTCCAAAACCTGCCGGGATCCCACGTAGGCCCAAAGGCCAAAGGCAATAACGACCGCCAGGACCTTAAGCCCAAAATTCTCGAAAATCCAACGTTTCATTTCAAAATCCTTCTTAGCTGCGAATCAGTGCAACCGCGTGGCCAGCCTGTTAATCCACTTTCGTCCCATAGAGGGTCAACATCTCTTCCAATGTTTCCGCGTCGATTTCGGGAGTGATCTTCCCCGCCATGGCAAAGGAAATGGTGTGATTCTCCTCCGACACGACTATGGCCAGGGCGTCCGTTTCCTCCGTGATACCTACGGCCGCCCGGTGGCGGGTCCCATAGGTTTTACTTAAATTAGGGTTCTGGCTTAAGGGTAGAATGCAGGCCGCCGCCGCGATTTTGCCGCCGCGAATGATGGCCGCGCCGTCATGGAGGGGTGAATGAGGGACGAAAAGGGTTACCAACAGTTCGGCGGTCACATCCGCCTCAATCCGAGTCCCCGAGTCTAAAACGCTTTGGAGGCTGTCATCCCGCTCGATTACGATCAAGGCCCCACGGCGGCTTTTGACCAAGTTCTTGACGGCCGTTGTGATTTCCTTGAAGAGGGCCGCCTCCCCTTGAAAAACGCCGCCCAAGAAACCGCCCCGGCCGATTTGGGTGATGATCCGCCGTAAATCGGGCTGGAACACCACCACGAAGGCAATGAGGAAAAAGGGCCCCAAGTTGCTTAAAAGCCAATCCAATGTAAGGAAGTGGGCTTGGCTGGCAAAAATAGTGGCCACAAAGAGGATGACGAAACCCGAGACAATTCGGGTTGCGTGCACTTCACGGATGAGAAGCAATAGTTGGTAAACAAGGACGGAAACGATCGCGATGTCCAGCAGATCCACCCACCGGAAATTGGAAAGCAGCGTAACGAGGCTGTTCATGGTGCGGCGAGCCCCCGGTCATATCGAATGGCGTCAGCTATTTTTACCACAGGGGCCATGCTTTGAACATCATGAACTCTCACGAAATCGGCCCCCTTGAGTATGGCGGCGGTAACCGCCGCTCCGGTAGCCTCCACTCTTTTTTCGGGAGGCGCCCCCCCAAGGAGAAATCCGAGGGTGGACTTGCGGGAAGGACCGAAGACTAGGGGCCGGCCCAGGACTTTGAATTCCCAAAGGCGACGGGTGAGTTCGATATTGTGCCAAGGTGTCTTCCCGAAACCAAAGCCTGGGTCCAACAAAATACGGTCTTCCGGGATTCCGCATTGGCGGGCATAAGCGATCCTCTGACGGAAAAAGGCCAGGATATCCCCTACCACGTCGCGGTAAACCGGGTTCTTTTGCATGGTCCGCGGCTTTCCCCGCATATGCATTAGGATGACTGGCACCCCCAGTCGTGCGACAACCTTCCCCATGCGGGGGTCCAACCTCAGCGCCCCGATGTCGTTGATCATCTGGGCCCCTTCCCCTACCGCTGCCTGGGCCACTTCCGCCTTGTAAGTATCCACAGACACGGGGATGCGAAGGGCCTTAACACAGGCTTTTATGACCGGCAGGATCCTTTTCTTCTCCTCTTGGGTCGTAACCGCTTTGGCCCCTGGCCGCGTGGATTCCCCCCCCATGTCGATCCAATCGGCCCCCGCTTCCTGCATTCGAAAAGCCTGTTCGACGGCGAGGACGGGGTCCAAATACTGTCCTCCGTCGGAAAAGGAATCCGGCGTGATATTGAGGATGCCTATGATTTGGGTTTTATGGCTCCATTTAAACGTCCGTTTCCCCCTGCCCGGCAACTTCCAGAAATCGTCGGCCTCAAAAGCGTTTAAACCGCTCCGGATTTGACCGGACAATTCCGGAAAATCCGTGAGGTCTTTAATAAACGAAAGGGCCTGGGCCTTAGGAAAACTCCAGCTGACTTTAAATGGCGGCTTCTTACCTATTTGAATATGGCGAATTTGGGGCGAAAGGCTTAAGGTTTGTGTAAGACGATGGGCGGGTCCAGCGGTGGGAAACTCCGCGATACAGGTAATCTCGGATGGGAAGGGAGTTTGGAAAAAACCGAAGGGATCGGGATGGATAATCCGGAAAGAAACCTCGTTTCCCCCCGACATCCGGCTTACTTCCCGATCAACTGCAAGGCTTCTTTGCGGGTGATGTCGCTCTTTTGGAAGACACCCCGGACAGCGGAAGTCGTCATGTGGGAACCAGGTTTTTTGACACCCCGCATGGTCATGCAAAGATGTTCGGCGTCCACGATGACCAGTACGCCGTGGGGCTTCAAGACTTTCATTAAAGTATCGGCCACCTGGGTGGTGATTCTTTCCTGGAGTTGGGGGCAGTGAGAAATCATTTCCACCACCCTGGCCAATTTGGAGAGGCCCGCCAGCCGGTCCCTTTTGGGAATGTAAGCCACGTGAGCTTTGCCGTAAAAGGGAAGGAGGTGGTGCTCGCACATGGAATAAAAGGGGATGTCCCGAAGAATGACCATTTCTTCGTGCCCTTCGGTTTCAAATACCGTGATGGCTTCACTCGGATTCTTTCCGATGCAGGAAAAAACCTCTTCATACATTCGGGCCACGCGTTTGGGCGTATCCTTCAACCCTTCCCGTTTTGGATTCTCACCGATTGCGAGCAGGATTTCTCGGACGGCCTTTTCAATTCGGGCCTTATCCAATCCGTCCTCCGCCCCCCCAAGTTTGCGAAGGAGAGGTTTGGGGTTTTAACACCACATTGGGTGTCACCGGCGCCGTGGGAGGTGGAACGGCAGGAGGCGGGGCCGTGTTCTTAGTCACAACCTTGGATGCGATTTTCTTGCCCGCCAGGATATCATCCACGTCGGAACTATCGAGCACTTCCCGTTCCAAGAGGGCCTCAGCCATTGTCTTCAAAAACTTGCGATTCTTTTTCAGTATCTCAATGGCCTTTTTGTGGCAATCCTCCACGATGCGCTTGACCTCACCATCGATCATCTGCGCCGTCTGCTCGGAGTAATTTTTTTCCTTCATTAAATCGCGGCCGATGAAAACCATATCCTCTTTTTTGCCGAGGGTAATAGAGCCTAATTTTTCACTCATGCCGTATTCGCAGATCATGGCCCGGGCAATCTCAGTTGCACGGTTCAGGTCATCCCCCGCGCCGGTGGTCACGTCACCGAATGTCAGTTCCTCAGCGGTGCGGCCTCCCAAAAGCGCTGTAATGCGGTGCAAGAGCTCGGTCTTAGAGGCCAAGAACTTTTCTTCGTTGGGGAGATACCAAGTAGCCCCCAAGGCCGCATGGCCGCGGGGAATAATGGAAACCTTATGAACCGAGTGGGATTTGTCCACCATCTTGCCGACGATGGTATGTCCGGATTCGTGGTAGGCCACGATCTTCTTTTCTTCGTCCGAAATGACGCGGGTACGGCGCTCAGGTCCCGCCATGACCCGGTCAATGGCTTCTTCTAGTTCCGGCATCTCAACGGATTTTTTGTTACGACGGGCGGCCAAAAGGGCCGCTTCATTAATAAGATTGGCCAGGTCCGCCCCTGAGAAGCCAGGGGTGCGGCGGGAAATCACGACTAAATCCACACCATCGGCCAACTTCACATTCTTCGCGTGGACCCGCAAAATGGCTTCGCGCCCACCCAAGTCAGGCCGGTCAACCACGATTTGCCGGTCAAAACGCCCTGGACGAAGCAAGGCCGGATCCAGGACATCCATTCGGTTAGTAGCTGCGATCAGGATGACGCCTGTATTCGTGTTGAACCCGTCCATTTCCACCAGCATGGCATTCAAAGTTTGTTCCCGTTCGTCATGTCCGCCGCCCAAACCGGCGCCCCGTTGGCGTCCGACGGCGTCGATCTCATCGATAAAAATGATGCAGGGAGCGTGCTTTTTACCCTGCTCAAACAAGTCCCGGACGCGGGCCGCTCCAACGCCTACGAACATCTCCACGAAATCCGAACCTGAAATGGAAAAGAAAGGGACTCCCGCTTCCCCTGCCACAGCCTTGGCTAGGAGGGTTTTGCCTGTCCCGGGGGGACCTAAGAGAATGACACCCTTGGGAATCTTCCCACCCAATTGTTGGTATTTTTTGGGATCCTTGAGGAAATCCACCACTTCCATGAGTTCGGTTTTGGCCTCGTCAACACCCGCTACATCCGCGAAGGTGATCTTTTGCTGTCCCGAGGTCATCAACCGAGCCCGGCTTTTGCCGAAAGCCAGTGCCCCACCACTTCCCGCCTGCGCCTGCCGCATCATGAAAATAAACCAACCAACGATAAGAAGGTAAGGGGCGATAGAGAGAACAATATTCCAGAAAAGGCCTAATCGAACCGGAGCTTCCTCCTTCACTTGAACATGAGTGCTTATAAGCATGTTTACGATGTTGCCGTTCGGATCGTCGGGCATGACGACCTTGAATTCGGTTTTATCCTTGGTGATACCCGTAATCAAGCGGTCCTCGGAGTGGATGGTTACAGCCTCGACGTTACCGGCCTGCACGGAGGAAACGAATTGGGAATAGTCCAACTCCGTCTGGGATTTGGTTTTGTTGAATTGTTGGGCAAAATACATGACGATGACGAAGGCCAGGAGCCACCCGGCCAGGATTTTAAAGGTCTGGTTCAAAGAAGCACTCCTTGATCAAAATATCTGCTGGAAAACCACGCTTAAAGTAGGAATAAATCCTCAAAGAAACAAGGAACCGTATCATAGCCGAGCCTCTTTTCCATTTGCAAGCAATGAGGGAATAGGGCCACGCCCGAAAAATTGCGTAAGAAACCTTCCGAAAACACTCCGATAGCCTCGAAAACGACTGGATTAATCCCTTTTCCAGGATAAAAACCCCTGATTTTGACTCCGGTTGGCGGTCAACCCAAACCCTAAGTCTCTTGGGCCCTTTTCAGTACCTATCCATAAAAGAAGAATTTCCTCGATCCGATCAAAAGAAAGACCTCTGGCCATGGGAGTCAATTTTTCGCAGACATGCCGTATCCATCTTCTTTGAAGGGCCAAAGGTATCTTGCAGAAATCCAGGGCATTGCAGGAATAACTGTTGGGTCGCCACCCGCTTTTCACTTTCCGTTCTACCGGCTTTAAAAGTTCCTCCAGTAGGACGTCTTCGGCCGCGTTGACATCCCCCAATCGTGCAAGAACTTCAGGCAGGTTAGGATTCCACCGGGAAAGAAACGGGAGGATTTCATGACGGATTTGGTTGCGTCGATATTTTTTTTCTTGGTTCGATTTGTCCTCGCGCCAGGAAACTCCACGAGATTCAAGGTAATCTTGAATTTGACTTTTTGAATAGGAAAGAAGAGGCCGCCAAATCCTGAGATTCCCGCCCCCTGGAAGCCAGAGCGTTTGAACAGGCCTCAAACCGGAAAGTCCTCGGGGCCCCGCCCCCCTCAATAACCGGTCTAAAACAGTCTCGGCTTGGTCTTCCCGGTGGTGGGCCACCGCCACCCCCCAGGCCTTTTCCTTACGGGCCAGTTTTAAAAAAAAAGAGTATCGGATTTCCCTGGCCAGGTCCTGTGGCGATCGTTTTTGTTTTTTAAATTTGGTCTTAAATCTTGAAACGCGAAGAATTCTGCAGGGAATCCCCCAATCCCCGCACAAGTGGCGGACCTTTTTTTCATCTTTTAAGGAGTCTTGCCCCCTTAACCCATAATTTACGTGGGCTACCATCAACTGCCGCCTTTGGCTTGGGAACTGGTCGTTTAACAAACCGAGGAGCCCTAATGAATCCGCACCACCAGAAACTCCTACAATCAAATGGCTTTTCTTGGAAAAAGAAAAAGGTGGCAAGGACAGTGGGGTCATCAAAAGTGGGCTCTCTGGAATTGGTTTGAAAAATGGTAGCGGGGGAGAGATTCGAACTCTCGACCTACGGATTATGAGACCGTCGCTCTAACCAACTGAGCTACCCCGCCCTTTGGTGGGACCCTTATTTCCAGTGGTTAGGCAGCAACTCATTGGAAAAATAAAAAAGGCCGGCCCGTTTCGGTAATCTTGGAAAGAGCCGGGGCAGTGAATATGCCAATCTTCCGGGGGCTTGTCAATTATCTTGAGGGGAAGGTTACTTGTTCTTTTCTTTGCGTTCGAAATAGGCTTTCTTTAATTCCTGTGCGATCACGGGATTTTTCATCAGTATCTTGTCGAAATCGTAGCGCTGAAGAATGAAAAGCTCCGTTACTTCCTCAGCCACCACTGTGGCGTTGCGAGGCTCGTTGGAAATGAGGGCCATTTCCCCAAAAAACTCATCTGTTCCAAGGGTTGCCACCTGGGTCTTCCGGAAGCCCTTTTTCATCCAAACCGACACCTTCCCCGATGCGATGAGGTAAAAAGCATCTCCCGGATCGCCTTGTTTGATGATTTCATATCCTTTTTGGACACGGATCATCCGCAAGTGCCCGATCAATTCATCCAATTCATTTAATTTAAGGGACTGAAAGAAATAAGTGTTCTGTAAAACATGTCGAAGGCGGCTGAAAATGGAAGCGGTGTCAGTCATGCCCTTCTCCAAGTCACGGATGGGATAAATTCATCTTAAAGTATATATCCAAACATCTCGTGTTCAAAGGAAGAAAACCGCTGGCAGATACCGACTTGGCGAAGAACGCGGAACATTTGTAAAAGATAAAGCGTGGATACCGCTTAAAGAAGTTTAATGGAACACCAACCCTTTGGCTTTCAGGTTATCGAGAACCTGTTCAACCACATAGTTTTTATTCAAAACATAAAAATGAATTCCTGGGGCTCCCTGGTTTAAAAGTTCTTCGCATTGGCGGGTGGCATAATCGATCCCAAGCCGAGTCACTTTTTCCTCATCGTCTTTGATAGATTCCAACCGGTCTGCAATCTCTTTTGGAATTTTAGCACCGCACAAATTGCATATTCTCTTGGTCTGTGCGTAATCGGTTAGCAACCAAATACCGGGCTGGACCGGAAGATGAATTCCCATCCGCAGAAGTTGTTTAACGAACCGGAAATAGTCGCGATTGTCGAAAAACAACTGACTGACGATAAACTGGCCTCCGGCGTCAATTTTTCGCTTTAGGTTCTGAAGATCCTCCTCCCTACTGGAAGCCTCGGGATGGCCTTCGGGATAACCCGCTACTCCAAGGCAGAAATCGTAGCCCTCCGAACGAATAAATTGGATAAGCTCATTGGCATAGCGGAAACCATCAGAAGCAGGAACAAAAGTCGTCTGACCTTTGGGGGGATCGCCTCGTAAAGCTAATACGTTTTCAATACCAGCCGTTTTGACTTGGTCCAAAAGTTGTTTGATTTCGGACCTGGAATGTCCAACACAAGTAAAATGCATGAGCGGCAATGTGCCCACTTTTTTCAAACGAACCGCAATACCGTAGGTCATGTCCCGTGATGACCCGCCTGCTCCGTAGGTGATTGAAATATAGTCCGGCTTCATTTTCTTCAGCTCTTCGACCGTCTGAAAAAGCCTATCAACATTACCGTCCCTTGGTGCGGAAAGTTCAAAAGAAAGAACTCTTTTTTTTTGTTTAAAAATTTCGGAGATTTTCATGGTGTCGCTTTCATAGAAACGAGAGTGCGTTTCAACCCCATCAAGAGCATAACAACATACAAGATCAAGGAAACAATGGAAACCCATTTCCCTATTTCAAAAACCGTTGGGCGGTACTCAAGAAAAAAATGATGGTGGCCTTTAGAAAGTGGTACGGCCCTCAAAAAATAATCGGCCGGCAGCACTCGATACCGGTTTTGGCCGCTGTCCTGAAAGGCCTCCGCGCTCCAGCCCTCACTATAATTATCTGTGATCAACAAAAGTTCTGCTTCGGGCAAGTCGGCTTTGATTTCGATTTTATCCGTGGAAAGATCTTCCCAGCTAACGGTTCCCTTCGCTTCACCGGGTGAAGGCGGAAAATCGGGAGAACTTTCCAAAATTACTTTTCGAAACGGATCAAAGGAATCATTGAAAATTTCATCCAAAGCCTTACTTCCATCAGAAACAATCTTCCAATTGGCCATCAGCTTCATTCGCGGCAGGCCCTTGAAAGGAAAGGGAGCAATGCGAATGGGATCTTCATTCATGAAAACCCGATATTTCAATCTTAGCATCCCCAAAATTGAAGGAAATTTCTGAAATATCGGGACCACCGAAAACAATTGATTTTCCGTTAAATTCTGGGTTCGACAAATAAAACGACCGTATCTTCCCAAAACCATGGGTTCATCTTCCCAGACATCATCTATCCTCGTAACCAGGGAAGCGCTGCCGGTTCCGTAAACCCGGTAATCCCCCGGGTTTTTCGAATAAAAATCTTCAACTGCTGCAAATTTCTTTTGAAGGATGGCGAGATCAAAGGTCGGCCGGTTAGTACGCGCGAAAACGAAAAGTTCCAAAATACAAAGGATTATTAAAGCGTAAGATTTTCTACGGTTTTCGGCCAGCACCCTCAACAAAAAAGCCAAAAGTAAAAACGCCCCCCCACCTACCCATAATGTCTGGGCAGCTTGTAAGCCAGATTCCAACACATAAGTCTGTTTTTGGGAATTTCCCAATAATCCTATCGTCTTTTCGAGCCAATGTACTGAACCAAACCACTGTACCCAGTAACCAGATAATAGGTTTTGGGCCGAAAAATAAATGAAAAACCCCAAAGTGGTCAAAACGACTCCAACTACAAGTGAAAAAATAAATGTCCAATAAGGCGTTTTTTTATGGCGAAGGAGTTGATCCATACCCATCCCGGCCAACATGGCCAGTAAAAGTGTGGACAAATAGTCAAACTTGCAAACTCCCCGAAAATTTTTGAATAACGGAACATAGTCGTAGAGAAATCCATACAACGGTGTATAAGCGCCCAGAGAAAAAAGGAAAACAATACAAGCCACGAATAAGAGCTTCAACTTTTTTGGGGAGGATTCAGCAACGACGCAGTAGACCACCAGGAAAAATGCAACAGCGCCGATATAAAATGAAACTTCCCATAGGTACCATCGGCCCCAATAAGGTACGGTTGTCAGGTTTCCAAAAAGTCCCGGTAAAAAAAGGGTCAAGATATTCTCAGGCGGAAATGAAAATGAGCTTGCCGATCTGATTTCAAGGGGAATATTTCGGCCGCATTCCGTGAAAGCTTCAATCCCCGTCCATAATTGAACAGCTGTTAACAAGGAAGCTCCCACGTATACCGCAGCCCAAGAAGCCAAAAAATACCCTTTGGATCCGAGGCCCTTTAAATTGATCAGCCCATAAATCCATACAATGATGGCGGTGAAATAAACATATTGAGGATGACCCGCTAAAATCTGCATTGACACAGCAAATATTCCCAGCAAAATCCAGCGCAAAGAAATTTTTTCAATCAACCCGTCAACACACAGGAAAATGAGAGGTGCCCAAGTCATCGCGCAAAGATTAGGCAAATGTCCTGCGAATAAATGAAGGTAAAAGGCTCCGCTCCACATAAAAATGACTCCGGCGACTAAAGCCCCCATTGGATGCAGCCCCCGGCGAAGGGCCCAAAGATAGGTAAGAAAGCCAGCAAGAATTACATGAAGGATGATTCCCAGGTTGATGGCCAGGCTCAGCGGTAGGATCATGTAAAGCCAGTTTGGGGGATAAAGCAGGGCTGCTTCAAATCCCCCGAAGAAAGGTGCTCCGCATAGGTAATAAGGATTCCAAAGAACCAAATGTCCCTGTCGAAGCTGTTCAAAGGCAAACTGCCGCCAAGCAACAAAATGGAGGAATAAATCAGCCTGCGGGCTGGATAAAACTTGATTACACCCCGCCCAAAAAAGGTCCCCAAACAAGAACAAGTTAAGAACGCCGATTCCCAGTGCTCCCCAAAAAATGGGCCGGCTGGAAATCGGGGGGATTCTTAAGGTCATAAAGCCATGGAAACAAAAGGAGAATAAAGCGTCAACTGGTATTTATCGAACCGGTCTCAATCGAAAGAGGAAGTTAAAATAGCAGTACGTTTCAGCTGTTTTTCCAATAAAATCACGCTATTCATTATTTTTAAAGGGGCACAGGTTTGACATCCAATGATTATATTTTCCTAACTGGTTTAAAGATTCCTTGCATCATTGGTATTTTTGAATGGGAACGGAAAAGGAAACAGAACGTCATCATCGATCTGAGGTTTCCTTGTGATATCCGAAGGGCGTCCCAAAGGGATTTCATCAATGATACGGTGGATTATAAAAAAATAGCCAAAGCCACTATCGCCTTCGTGGAAAAAAGCAGGTTCCAGTTGATTGAAACCTTAGCGGAACAGTTGGCCAGCCTCCTTCTCGAGAACTTTCCTTTGTCTGAAATCGATGTGTCCATTTCCAAACCCGGGGCTATCCGGGGATCCCAAAACGTCGGCATCCGGATCAAACGGGTCTCCAGCAATATAGGATTGGCAAAAAAGATTCTTTTTAGCCTCGGCTCCAATATTAACCCTAAACAAAACCTTGAAACCGCCTTGTACGAAATCCGAAAAAAATATCCGATCGTAGGTCTTTCGCACGTTTACGAGACGTCTCCGGTAGGGCATTCTAAGCAGGCTCCCTTTTGGAATCTGGTTGTTGCGGTCGAAGGCGAAGATTTTCCAAAAGTTATCCGAACCTGGGTCAGAACTCTGGAAAAAAAGGCAGGCCGTCGCCACTCTTCAAACGCTTCCGGGCCCCGTACGCTGGATATCGATCTTCTGCTTTGGGGTGACCACATTGAAAAAAACAAATACTTTTCGCTGCCTCATCCTGATATCGAGATAAAAGCCTTTGTGCTTTTCCCGCTCCTGGAAATTGGTCCCAACCTTGTCCACCCCGCTCTGGGAAAGCCCATAATCGAATTGGCCGCACGATTTAAGGATCTGGCGCAAGAAATCCGCCAATTGCCAGAAAATATCTTCAAGGACTTCCATCCTCAGAAGCTTTAGGAAATAGTGCGGCCACCGTCCACTTTTAAAACTTGGCCAGTAATAAACTGGTTGGACGCCAGAAACCAAACTGCTTCCGCTATTTCCGCCGGTGTGCCCTGTCTCTTTAAAGACGACCGTTGAATCAGTTTTCGCCTTTTACGATCGCCGTATCCTTTCGGGAACGATATGACTCCCGGCGAAACTGCGTTAACCCTTATCGCGGGGGCGAATTCCACTGCTAAATATTTAGTGATAAAAAGAAGTGCCGCCTTGGAGGCGCTATAAGCCGCATAATCCTTAAGAACTGGCAATTCTCCATAAATATCGCAGATATTTACGATGCTTCCCCTGGTTACTTTTAGCCAAGGCCTGGCGGCCACGGCCAAGGCGTAAGGAGAGAGTGAATTAATATTCAACAACTTCGTCCAATTTTTCCAGTCACTTTTCATAATGGGGGTTGGCTTAAAAAGGGAGGCATTGTTCACGACAAGGTCTAACCGCCCCCATTGTCGGACAAGACGGTGGAGCATCGGCCCAACTCGGGTAGGCCTGGACAAATCGGCTTGCACCAGGAGACTTTCGACACCCACAGAGGATAACTCTTTTTGAATTCGGAGAACTTTTCCACGGGATTTCCCATAATGCAGTGCTAAACAAAATCCCTTTTGTGCTAATTTTCGGCTGATGGCAGCGCCCAAGGTACTCGCCGCGCCGGTGATCAGGGCAACCGGCGGTGATTTAAAGTGTGATTCTCGGAACATTGGGTTCATAAGATCATTTTATCAACTGAAAGACATCTTCACACCTTAGGTCAAGGAATTTTTTGTTTTTCAAGAAACCTGGCCGCGCGAGGCAAAAATTCCCAATACCATTTCGTCAAGGTGACAATTTTCGAGCCGGGATACCTCTCCAGATAAAACCTTTGGGCCGAGTCCCATAAAATTGAACCCGGGCCATTCCGTTTGAGAAGTTGAAGCAATTCCTTGACAAGAACAGGGGGGCGGATTTCCAAAAAATCATTAAGGGCCTCCTCTTGCAAGTCTTCGTGAGTTGCCAATAAATCTAAAATCATCAATAAATTTTGGGCGGACTCGTAAACCTTGTTGGCGTTCAAGAACCGTCCAGTTTTTAGCTCTAACCCTTTACCTAAAATAAATCGACCAACCTGGGGAATAAATACCTCGTAATTTATTCCAAGATAGGAGACATCCACAAAATGGGGATTTTCCAACAACAAAACTGCCTTTTTGTCAGGCATAGCTGACAAGCCTTGGTTAACTGGTTTTTGGTTTTGGCGGGTTTGGGGGCAAATAAACCGGATAATTCCTAGATCTTCTCGAAAATAACCGTTGGAAGAACCAATCACGTCGCTAATTATAACGGAACGCCTCTGGAATCCATGACGGATCAAGTGATCATGCAGAGGCCTGGATGACTTCCCATCCTTCCACACTCCCAGAACCGTTTCTTTCAACCTGTGCGAAATTGAAGGTTTTTCCAAAAGCGAAAGATGATAAAGTTCGGCAGCTTTTTCTTCTAACACAACCAAGGATGTAAGATAATCTTTCAATAAAGGAAGCCAGGGTGAGATAGAGGCGAATACGCGCAAGCGACTCTCCCAAGCGAGATCTTGAGAACCTCTTAATTAATAACCTTTGATCAGAAGCCCTAACTCTTGGAGCATAACCGATATTTGCTTTCGAAAATCCCCTTGGATTTCAATACAACCGTTTTTTACCGTTCCACCAGCTCCTATGTTGGATTTGATCCTTCGGGCCAATTCCTTGATTTCCTCTTGGCGACGGGTAAATCCCTCTAAAATTGTAACGGTTTTTCCACCTCGATTCTTTTTTTCAATTCGAAGATAAATCGTTTCCAAGGAAACCTCAAATCAAAGTTTTGTTATAAAACCCAGTTTGAAAATCAAAATCCATGCGTTTCCAAAATATTCCGAGGGAGTTTTTAAGTTTTTAAAATTACCGTTCCACCCTAAGGTCATGCATCTTTGAACTTCTTTTAAGCTCTTAGGCATCTGGATATTTTGATTTGATTTATAAAAATAAAGAAGCCGTACCAGTTAGGTACGGCTTCTTAGGTTGGTTGCGGGGGCTGGATTTGAACCAGCGACCTTTGGGTTATGAGCCCAACGAGCTACCAGGCTGCTCCACCCCGCGTCTATTTGGCGTATCAATCAACGCCTTAAAACTCAAACATCTTTCTAAACAGAAAAAAGCAATATCGCAAAAATTACTTTTCCTTTGAAACGACCAGAGAGCGAAAGTTGGTGCCGAGACCCGGAATCGAACCGGGACGGGCTTTAGGCCCGAGGGATTTTAAGTCCCTTGCGTCTGCCAGTTCCGCCATCTCGGCGAAAAACCCTGTATACCATCGTGATGGAAAAAGCCAAATGATGGCATAAAACCCAAACTGAGAATAGTCTTACTTAAGTTAAGATGTCCGTCAGTCAGAGTTTACCGGATGGCTCAAAAAGAAAAATAGAATAACGAGCCAGACGAGGGAAGTCAATGACGAATCAGTAACCGGTTCTCAAGGATGGTCGGCTTTCGTGAATTTGTAGACGACTTCGCCTGGTTTCACAAGATTCAACTCTTCACGAGCCTGTTTTTCTAGCACGGAAGGATTTCTTTGGAAATCTTGATACTCAACCTGATACCGGCCGATCTCGGATTTTAACTGTTCCACTTGCCCCGACAAGTTTTGTTTTTCTTGATGAAGCTTGTAAAGATTCCATAAACCACGATTACCACTGAGAATAAGGTAAAGAAGCGCTGCGCCAGTTACTGCTGTCACCCAATTTATCCGCTTCTTCATCGATTCCCCCAAGGCTTCAGAAGTTCGCGCCAGCTTCTTTGACGTTCGGCCTCCAAGTATTCCAAGAACGGCTCTAGTTCTTTGTCGCCGTAGGTTATTTTATACTTTAATAAGTTCTTTTCAAGCGCGACGCATTGGAAGGAAAAGAAAAAGACGAACCCAATGAAAAATAGCATAAATGGTACTATCAAAAAAAATCCGAAACAAATAACAAAAAAAAAGAGAATTCCGAGTGAAACCAAGCCATTTCCCAAGGCCAACAGGAACGCCTTATAATAAATTTTAAGAAATGGGGGGTTTTGGAAAAAGAGAATTGGCCATTGATAAAGACAGGTGGACAACCAGGAAAGCAATATCCAGAGAGTAAAAGCCCCTAAAAAGATCGCTAATGAACGATTTTCATTGACGAGCAAAAAATAGAAATAAAGATTGTAAAGCCCCAAACAAACCAGTAAACCCGAAACAGCTGAAACACCAATGGCTTTTAATAAATATTTCTTGGTACCGATCCAAAAGTCTGCGAATCCACCTTGGCCATCGATAAATATTTTAAACACTAAATGAGCCCAGCCAATTGAAAATGCACTTTCCACGAGATATAAAAAATAAACCTGGAAAAGCTGAGAAAGATTAATTTCTTTCGAGATTTCAACCCATTTGAAATGGACCCAGATCCATCCAATGCAATAACAAGAAAGCACCCAAGCGAAGTTATAAAAGACAAGTCGAAAAAGGTGGTCGTAGAAACGCCAAAACCATGATCGGAAAATTTCAGGCCAGTGGGAATAAAATATTACATTCAAAGAAGAATCAGCCGAAGGCGTTTTGGATTTTGGAATCAAAGATCTAAGTCAGCTCTTTCTCGAATTTCGGGATGGCTTTTTTAAGCTCCAAACGACCCCTTCCTAAATTTCCATCCAAATTGATGGCCAATGTTACAAAATAATTTAGTCCAACCATCATCATGATCATTGTGGCCTTATCCGTGGTGATTAAAATTTCGGCGGTATTTCCAAGGCCGAAATTGGACGAGGCCCGCATTGCGTTTTTAATGATACTGGAATACTCCGCTCCAACAGCATTAATATCAAATGATGAATTATGGGAAATTTGATCGATCACGATGCCGTCCATGCCAACCAATCCGGCCCCGATGGCCCCCTCGACGTTGGAAAGAGTTTCCTCTAATATTTTTTTAAAGTCCATGGGTTTAAATCCGATTTATGGGCATTTGAAAACCTTTAAGGCAGGACAATATAATTTTTTTTTTGTTCGAAAACTATAAAATTCTGTCCAATTTCCTGGTGGCTGATTCTAAAGCCAGTCTTAAAAGGCCTAAATTAATTTTACTATTGGCTAAAACCACCAAAACATAGTCGGCAAAAGAAACTAATAAAATGTGGCCGGACTCAGCCGTGACCAAAACTTGTTGCATTTTTCCTTGGTTTAGTTGCGCTACTGAACGGTTGGTACTCTCAAAGATGGCTGATGCCTGCTTACCCAAAACAGCATTATTACTGGTTTCTCCCATGGAAACAATGGTAATTCCGTCGTTTCCCGTAACGAAGCACCTTATGATTCCCTCTACGGAACTTAGTTCGGCCAAGACCCCTTTAAGCTCGTTTATTTGAGAAAGTTGTAATGAAGAATCCGTCTTTTTTTCCGAAACAGGCACTTTGGAATCTGACAAAGGGCTGACAGCGAGGGGCATTTGTTGTTTCTTTTTCTCTTCAACCACCACATCATCTTTTCCCCCCCGACGCATAACTTGAAGAATATCGTCGTTGGTGAATTTGGAATCGTCTTCCTTCTTAGATTTTCCTTGACCCTTGACATCGCTGCGGGCCTCTTCCAGGATGTCTTCTTTTTGATCAGGTGGTTTGATAAACTCGTTTTTCTTGAGTTTTGAGACGGCAGAATCGACAACAAACTCTTTTTGTTGACGATCAACGACTTCGGCTAACTTCTGTCGCAACATTAAGTTTTGTGGATCATGAGCAAGAAGTTCCTGGAATACCTCCATCGCTCTGTCATAATGTCCCTGCTTCAGATAAAGTTCAGCAACAGTTAAAGTCGCCGTGCTGTCCTTGGTAAAGGTTTTTTTTTCATGAAGAGTCTTGTCTTTTTTTACCACTGAATCGCTTTTTTGTTCCCCCGCGGCCTTTTCAATTGCTTGTTTCAAAGCCGTTTGGGTTTCGTCATCGTCTGGATTGAGGGTTAGTATTTTTTGATATTCTTCGATGGCCGCCTGGTGATCGCCCTTTTCCATGAAAATTGAGCCCAAGAGTGAGTGGGCCATTAAGTTTTCAGGATCTAATTCTAGAACCCTCTTCAATTCGACGGCAGCCTCTTGAACTTTTCCTTGCCCATGATAAACACGACCAAGGACAACACGCGCACTGGCATTATTAGGATGTTTTTCCAAACCCTTCTTGCAAAGATTGAAAGCTTCCTCCAAGTTTCCTTGCTTGCGGTAGGCATCCGCAAGGGGTGCAAAAACAAGGGAATCCGGGTTTTCTTCTAACTTTTTCTTAAGCTCGGTGATTTCGGACGTAACGGGATCCTTCATTTCAGACTTAACGCCGGTTACTTGCTTCGGCTTGGAGTTGAGCTAAAGCCGAAAGAATGATGGGTCGGGGAATATTTTTTTGAATACTAACAAGACCTATTTTTCTTGTCAATATAAATTGGGCTTGTCCGCTCCGGGCTTTTTTGTCCAAAAGCATCTTTCGATAAATCTCCAGTGGATGAAACTTTGGTAATTTTCGGAACAAGCCCATTCTATCCAATACACCCCGCTGGCGTTGAAGAACATCTTCGGAGCACAAGCGAAGTCGCCTGGAAAGCAAGGAAGCAAACCACATCCCATAAGCGATTGCCTCCCCATGGGTTAAAACCTCATACCGGTAATAAGCTTCCAAAGCGTGTCCCAAAGTATGTCCGTAATTCAACCAGGCTCTCTTCCCTTCTTCGCGCTCATCTCGCGAAACGATTTCGGCTTTTATTTCGCAGGACCTCGAAATCAAACGTAAAAGAATTTTCGGTTCTCTTTTCAAAATTAATTTGGGGTAATTTTCGAAATCCTCGAACATGTTGGCGTCACAGATAACTCCATATTTAATCACCTCGGCTAATCCCGTCTTGAATTGGCGGTCATTTAGGGTTTGAAGTACCCCCGGATCGATCAAAACACATTTAGGTTGATAAAAAGCTCCAACCAGATTTTTGATTCCGGAAAAATCAATCGCCGTCTTACCTCCAATACTTGCATCCACTTGTGCCAAAAGAGTTGTGGGACATTGAACGAAATCAATCCCGCGCATATACAAAGAGGCCGCCAACCCCCCCAAATCCCCAACAACACCGCCACCCAATGTTACCAAACAATCATTTCGTTGAAAGCCATGAAGAGCCAGAGTTTGCAATACGCGAAATAAAGATTGTTCGTTTTTTTGCTTTTCCCCATCTGAAATAAAAATAATATGAGGTCGTAAATTAATTTTTTTCAAACTTTTAAGAAGACGCACTCCATAGGCTTTGTAAATTGGAATCGTGGAAAGGATGGCAACGCGCTTAGCAGATGTTACTTTTTGAAAATAAAACTCAAATTTTTTCAAAAGGCCATTTTGGATGAAAACAGGATAGCTTCTTGGACCTAATTTGACTTTTACTTGACGGACCACTGTTTCCCTTTCCGTTGTTTTGCTTTGAGTATACAGTTTCAAAGTAATAAAAGCAGAATCACAAATACAGATCATCAGAAAGACTGCGCTGTAATAGCAGAACGTCTTTCAGGGATGATCTGCCTGAAGGTGTTTCTAATAGATTTCGGTCATTTAATGTTTTTTCAACCAGTTGAAAAAAATTGGATTTTTGATGACAAAACTTTTATCAAGAAATATAAAAGTAACATTGAAAATATTTTTACCGTGAGGATACATTAAAAGGTTTTTTTCCTTTAAAAATCTTTATTATTTCCATGGCGACTTGCCGGGGACTTTTCCCACTTGTGTCAAAACTGGCATGAGCTAAGGCGTAATATGGATTCCTTTTTCTTAGTAAAATTTTTATCTTTTGTTTCGGATTTTTCGACGTTGACAAAAGGGGGCGCTGTTCCAAATGGCTGCCAACTCTTTGCCAAACGTCTTTCGCGGAAACCTTTAGCCATATGCACCACCCGGTTTTCAAAAGTTTTTTTCTGTTTTTCTCTTGTAGCCAAGCACCTCCACCGGTAGACGCAATATACTTTTTTTGACGGCTTAACCACGAAATCGCCTTATCTTCCTGTCGGCGAAAATAAACTTCCCCTCTCTTTTGAAAAATTCTGGGTATTGTCTCTTTGTTTTTTTTTTCAATCCATCCGTCCATATCCCAAAAACGAAGATCAAGAATCTCCGAAATTACTTTTCCTGTCTCCGTTTTACCGGCGCCCATAAATCCGACAAGTATAATATTAGAAGTAAATGACATAAGCTGAATTAGAATTTCTTTACGTGTTTTGAATAAAGTTTGAACCTTTGAGTGATTTCGGCCATAAAATCCCCTCCCATTTTTTCTAAGAACGCGTCTGCCACCACCCACGCGCAAAGTGCTTCCCCAATAACAGAAGCGGCAGGCAAAGCACAAACATCGGAGCGTTCGTACGCCGCCTTTATTTCATGTTTGGTTTCAATATCAACGGAACGAAGTGGCTTTCGAAGGGTCGAAATGGGCTTCTTGGCAATTCTCACAACAATTGGTTCCCCATTGCTCATGCCACCCTCAATCCCACCTGCTCGATTAGTCAAATGGTGAAAACCTCTTCCCTTCGAATAGAAAATCTCATCGTGTACTTGCGAACCGTACAATGAGGCATTTTTAAAACCTTCACCGATTTCAATCCCCTTTACCGCTTGCATGCTCAACAAAGCCTGGGCCAACCTACCATCTAATTTTCTGTCCCATTGAACGTGACTCCCAAGCCCCGGCGGAACTCCCGTTAAAATCACCTCGAATATTCCTCCCAAGGTATCCCCGTTTTTCTTGGCCGCATCAATAAGTTTAATAGCTTTCTTTTCTTGTTTTTTTTCAATCATCCGCACTAATGACTCATCAGCCCTTTCATTGATTTTATTGTCGGGAAAATTCGAAGGATCAGATTTTATTGATCCGAGTTGACGAACATGACTTTGAACCAAAATACCGAAATTTTTCAGAAATTTTTTGGCGACAGCCCCGGCCGCCACCCTTACTGTTGTTTCACGCGCACTGGCCCGTTCCAATATATTTCTCAAATCTCTTTGGTTATATTTAAGTCCCCCCGATAAATCCGCGTGTCCCGGCCGAGGACGTTGAAGAGGTTTGCCCAGATTTTCAGTCGAAAGATCAGGTGTCATAATTTTTTCCCAATTCTCATAATCCTTATTTTTGACGAATAAGGTGATTGGCGAACCAATTGTTACGCCTCTCCGAACCCCCGATAAAATTTCCACCTGATCTTTCTCAATAAGCATCCGTCCACCCCGGCCATATCCTTTTTGGCGTCTTGATAACTCTACGTTAATTTCCTCTGTTGTAATGCTCAAGTGGGCAGGAAAGCCCTCCAAAATCACTATAAGGCCTTTGCCGTGAGATTCCCCAGCTGTTAAAAAACGGATGCTCATCGGTCACTCCATCTTGGTTGGTTTAAATATCGGTTCTTTATCATGACTTACATTTTGTGCAAAAAAATAAGCGCCTTTATAGGGCGCTTAAGTTCAGCTCGGATTAAAGATTCGGGTTAATCTTCCAACAAGGTCGGGGTTATGAAAATAACCAACTCTTCCTTGCGATTGGACCGATCCGTCTCTTGAAAAAGTGTTCCAATAATCGGAATACTTGAAAGGATTGGTAACCCGTTGGTTTCCACTGTTACGTTCTCCCGAACTAATCCGCCAATTACAATTGTTTCACCGTTCTTGGTATTAATTCTGGTCGTAGCTGTTTGAACGCTCGTAGGGGGAGGCGCTCCAGTAGCCTCCGCCACACCGGTTTGAGAGGTAATGGAAACGGAAATATCGTTAGTAATTGTTCCTTCATCGGTAATTCTAGGTGTCACCTTCAGATCGATGGGAAGAGGTAATTGGGTGTACGTTGTTGTAATTGAAGCGCCCGCGTTCGGCACAAGTATTGTAGTATTTACAGCAAGGACAACATTTTCAATCTCATTAATTTCGCCAGGGACACCATTGGTTGTGGCAATTCTGGGACGTGAGATAATTCTTCCCTTTTTCTGCGTTTCCAACGCTTGAAGAGTGGCGTTGATATTAATACCTGCCTTTATCGTTCCAAAGCTTATTTGTCCAGGAGGTATATTGGCACCAGCCGGAGAAAAGCTATTAGTATTTCCAACCACAGTAGGATCACCAGTAGTTTTGCTTAAATTCCATTGAACGCCTAAATTTAAATCCGCTTCATTGTCAATTTCAACGATATTTGATTCAATTAAAACCTGTGGAGGCTTACGATCAAGTTCATTGGTTAATTCCAAAAGAGTGCCCATATTCTGGGCTGTTTCCCAAATTACCAACTTATATCCTGAAACTTGAATTTTTCCGACGGGAGTTAAATAAGCCGACAGAATACCTGTCATCGAGACGGGGTCTGCATAATTCAGCTTCACCACTCTCGTTATACGGTTACTCTCCGTGCTCTCGTCTAATTTCAAATCCCGAATAGCTCTTTTATAATCCTCAATGTCGGAAGCGGTTCCATTTAAAATAACCATATTTCGGATCGGGTCAGCCTCAAAGGAAACCGCGTTACTGGGACTAAGAAGTGGCCGAACCAGCTGATCGAATTGTTGCGGTGTCATGCCTCCAGAAGGCGAGATTAAATCCGTAACATGTGGAAGAATGGCTTTCGTGGACGTCAAGATAGCTTGTGGACCAACCCGAAGAGTATTCCCTTGAACTTCGTATGAATAGCTTCCGGGGCCTAATAAATCAGCCAAGGCCGATTTTAACGGAACATCTTTGTATTTTTCGTTAACAACCCCCGAAACGGGACCAGAAACCAAATCCAAATCAAATCCTCCTTCACCAGCAAGCATTTTAACCACTGCGTTCAAATCTGCGTTTTCCAAGTCCATGGAAATAAGTTGGTTAAGATTTCCTTTTTTCTCGATTGGATTTTTCACAATCGGGGGAGCAGTCAAAGTAATAACCACTTGGTTTAAATCTCTGTCAATTTGATGAATAGTTCCGGGGGAAACAGTCAGCATCGCTTCCGAAATCGGTGAAAAGGGAGGTCCGATTTGTCGAAACTCTAAAGAAAGAAGACCACCTTTTTTAAAAGCAACATCATCATTTTTGAAGTTTTTTAACTTATCGGGGATTTCCAATTTCGTATTGAAAAAATGAATAATTATTTTTTCCGGCTGTGAAAGCTTTCGGACCATATATTTCGATGGACTGTCGGATGTCAGAACCAATTTAATACTATTATCTGTTGGTTTTAAAGAAACGTCTATCAAACGAGCATAAAGTCCCTTTTCACCGTTTCCGTCCGGATCAAGACTCGGTTGGGGCGCGACCGTTTCCACAGAAGCTTGGTTTGAATTTTGTGTCTTGTTCAAAAGCAATGCATATCCCGTATCTATTTTCTCAAGGTCCCATTTTTTGATCCCGCTCACATCCAAAACTATCCACGCCGTACTGGAATGCATTGAAGACCGGATGTCTTTCACTACTTCATCTTTTTCATTCAATTTTGTAGGAATAATTAAAGTAGTTTTGGGGAATTTCAATAGAATTTTTTTTGAGGAAAGCTTATCTATTGATGGCCTGTTAAGATTATGTCCCTCAAAAGAAATTCTCTTGCCAACCCCTTCTGTAGTCAATTTAACTTGATCTATTTTAGAATCCGTATTTTTAAAGATGGAGGAGGTAGAACTCTTCTCGACAGAAGTGCTCGCAGTCCCTGAAATTCCTGAATTAGTATTTTGTTGAGGGGAGGATTTATTGATGTTCGAAGACTCGATAGGTGTGGGCGAAGCTTTTAAGGTGGGTGCTTGTGTCCCACCCAAATCGATTTCAATGTCACTCGCCCAAACTAATTTATCAGCCAAAACCATAGTAAAAATTGCCAACCAAATCTTTGGGCGAAAACAGGAACCAGGCATCTCAAGATCTCCTTTACTGCCGTGGATAAGCTATTTTTTGGTCACCTTGAATCAAGATAACTTGCGAATCAGTAATATCCCCGACCACTCCATCAACCGGAATCTCTGCATCGCTGTATAACTTTCTTTGTTTCAAAGTGTATCTTTTCGTTTGGTCCGTACGCCAGCCGAATAACGCCATGGTCGTTCCATCAATGTCTATAATTCCATGATATTCCAGTTCAGCGATTGAAATTTGGGGTTCGTTTTTAACCCAATTCAACGGTTTAAATGGATCCCTTCCATGATATGTCGGAACATAAGGCGGTTGAATCGAAAAATTCAAAAAGACAGGTTCAGGAACATCCTGCTGTTGCGCTCCTATCCTGGAAGCCATCAAAAAAAGTAATGCGGCCGCAGAAATCAGAAAGAGAGCTTTTTTCATTGTTTTGCCTGAATCCCGCTGACAACTATCTGGGTCTGGATGGTGAAATTTGGGTGGTCAACAGAAACGAAGGGAGTTATCGATAAATCTCGAACTGTCATCAGCAAATTTGATGTGCTCGTTTGGTATAAAAAGTTAATCAACCCGGTGAAATCAGAATTAAATCTTACAGTCGCTGGTAGCTCAGAATAATCCTTGGGAGATTGTGTTGGTTGAAATAAAAAACTTGTTAGAACTATGCCGGAACGGCCTTGGGCAAAACTAATAGCTTCCAATAGTTTAGCCTTTTCTATGGTTTTGGGAATACGATTTTGGTACCACTCAAGTTCACGTTGAATAGAATCCGCCTGTTTTTTGAACTCAACATAATTAGCTACTTTTTTCTTGGCTTCTTCCAGTTTATCTTTTTTTTGCTGCAAAGTCGCTTGAAGACTCGTAATTTGGGAATTAACCGGTTTTAGAAGAAACTGGTAATAAAGGAAAGTCAGCCCCAAAAAAGCCACAACGCCTAAAATAATGTATTGTTGTAACGGTGTGAATTTCATGAACCCTGATCCGCCACTTTAAAACTAATAGTAAATTGATGGACTTTTATTTTGACATTTGAGAGAAAAGGCGCCGATATATTTTGTTCATCGAAAGTTGCTTCCTTTAGTAACCCACCTGGATGTTGTAAGTTAGAAAGGTAGTTTTCCATCTTCGTTACTGAAACAGCGAACCCTTGGATAGTGAATTTATCGGCATCCTTGTCCTTTCCTTCGTCTATTTTTGTGAGCCACACGCCATCCGGCAGATTAACCGCCATTTGGTCAATCGCAACCAAAACTTTACGCTGCATCTCCGAAATCCCCACAATGGTTTTTTTAATTGCTTCCAAACTATCCTTTTGAGCGTTAAAGGCATCAATCTCATCTTCTTCTTTTTTGTAACTTTCCGCCTCTTTATCCACATCCACTATTTGTCTATTAATGTCATTCACTACCGCTTTTCTTTTAGCATAAATGAGGAGCATGCCAGAAAGGATGAGAACCAATACAGCCACCGCGCAGAATACAATAAATAATTCCTGCCGCTTTTTTTTCTCTTTGACAGGCACAAGATTAATTTTAATCATAATTATGACTCTGTTTGACGCAGGGCAAGGCCCAAACAAACTCCCATATGAAATTCCTTTTCGGCCAATTGTTCAGCATCAATATTCTTAAGTGGTTCAACGTTTCGAAAGGCGCCAAAATGTTCGACCGGGATCCCTAATTTATTGGCAAGAAATCGATTCACATTTTTAAGTCTGGCGCTTCCGCCCAAAAGAATTACCCGTTCCACTGTCTTTTTTCGCGCTTGTGTTTCGTAATAATCAAATGAACGCCTAATTTCTCCCAACAATTTATTTAAAACCGGTGTCATAACATCGGACATTCGGAGAACACGGTCATCTTTTTGCGAGACAGTGGATAAACTAAAATCATCTTCTTCCATAGAAATGGTCCCATGAGACTTTTTTAGCTCTTCGGCCTCAGAAAACTTTAAATTGAATTCCTTTTGGATTTCCCTCGTGAAATCATTGCCGGCAACAGGAATGTCTCGGGTAAATCGAGTGTTTTTACCCTCTAAAATATTTATCGTGGTTAAAGAAGCCCCCATATTAATTAAAGCAACCGTTTCCTCGTTAGGTTCAAGACGATTAATTTCATAAGCATTTTGTAAAGCGAATGCGTCCACATCAATGACCATAGGGGTTAGTCCAGTGTCTTTGAGCATTAAGAGGTGCTGATCAACGACATCAATTTTGGCCGCCACTAACAAAACGTCCAATTTTTTTTGCCCATCCTCTTGCACTTCACCCAAAATTTGAAAATCTAATACAACCTGATCGATATTCAGTGGAATGTACTGTTCCGCTTCTTTTGAAATCGCTCCACGAAGCTCTTCCGCCGTCATGAAAGGAAGTTTGACATAACGAATAATGACCGAATCTCCTGACAATGATGTGGCAACTTTTTTTGTCTTAATGCCGCTTTCCTTGAAAGCTCGTCGGATGGCCTCGACTACAGCGGCGCGCTGAAGTTCTTGATTTTTAACTTCCAGTGACTCTTTTGGAATTTCAGCCATTCCCATAGCTGTTAATTGCCACTGATTTCCTGAAGGCTTCAATTGAAGAATTTTTACGCTGGAGGAGCCGATGTCTAAGCCTACAATTGACTTTGAAAATAAACTCATAAACCAATTCCTATTTGATTGAACATTTCAGGCCAGAACCAAAGGAGAATTGAGCTTCCGGCCAAGAAAGGCCCAAATGGAATCATCGATTTTTTTGTAATCCTTTTCAATAAGAATAGGGGCAGTACCATAAAAGATCCCAGGCCAAAAGCCAGCAGTAAAGCCATTAATGATTTAGAAAGGCCTAACCAAATAGTTAAACCAGCTCCCATTTTAATATCGCCGCCACCTAAGCCATTCGGAATAATTTGTGTCATCCCATACAATAAAAATCCTAGCAGCATGAAATTACTTACGGCTTGAAATAGATTTAAATATGTAACCATTGAATAACCCTTAGAAAAAAATAATCCACTAAAAATAAAAAGATTAGTGAATGGGTGTGGCAATAGTTTCCATTTAAGGTCGCTAACAACCAATAGCACTATAAAGCTTACGAAAAAGTAACTCGTGGTCACCAAAAACAATCCCCGAAAACAATAAAAGGATAAACCGAATAATACGGCCGTAATTATTTCAACAAGTGGATATTGCCAAGAAATGGGTTTATTACAAAAACGACACTTAGCTCTTAGGAGAATAAAACTTAAAAGTGGGATATTGTCATACCATCGAATGAATTCACAACAATAGGGACAATGAGAAGAGGAAAAAATAATTTGTTCGCCACTTTTCCAGCGGCTTATGCAAACATTTAAAAAACTACCTACGCATGCGCCCAGAAGAATCGAGCCCGGAAGAGTTGAAAAGAGAGGAGTCATCAGGGCTTGGATAAGTTCACCTCACTAAAATTGTTCCGAATAAAACAATGGGCGACAAAAATGTCGCCCATTGTTAGCCACTTTTTTAAGCTTCAAATCACTCAAATCCGTAGAAAGAGTACGGAAGACTTTTGGAATCCCTCACCGTACTATTAACGTACACGCTTCCAAAGTTGCTGTCGTACATCCAGCCCGTTCCGCTACCCGTCGGCACTGAACTCATCGTCGTCATGGTGACAAGGGCTCCCGATGGGCTCGTTGCGCCCGCCACGAAGGCTCCCGTTACTTTCACCGGCGAGACGTTGTCCAAATACCTGCTGAAACCGTAACTACTCAAGGATTGCAGAGTTGTCGGCCAAACTCCCTGAGTATCCCCATAGTAAATGGATGCGGCCGACTTGATGCTGCCCAAGTTCCCTTTGGTCGACCCTTCCCTTGATTTTTCCAACATTTGGGCAAACCGCGGAATCGCGATAGCCGCCAAAATTCCGATGATCGCGACAACGATCATCAGCTCAATCAACGTGAAACCTTTCGCCTTTAAACGAATCATAAAACCCTCCCATTCAATCTAAACCCAATCTTAAACTTATCGACCTTTTGATTAGGCTTATGTAAATTTTATCCTTCTCAATTCTTCTTGTCAACTTACCCATGAAATTGGCCTTGTTTAAAGCCGATATAAAAATCATGAATGCTTTTAACGCCACTCTGGAAGTGTTTTTAGGTCTTTAATAAAAAAGCGGGCAATTTGGCTTTATTAACAAAATAAACCCTTACATTACTTAATCCGGCCCTAAATGCAAATTACACTGCATTTCCTATCTCAAACATCGGCATAAACATGGCCACAACAATAAAACCAATTGTCACCCCTAAAAACACAATTAAAATTGGTTCAATGATAGAAGTTAACCCTTCCACGGCTGCGTCGACTTCATCTTCATAAAAATCAGCTATTTTACTTAACATCGTATCAAGAGCTCCTGTTTCCTCGCCTACATTAATCATCTGGGTCACCATCGGTGGAAAAACTTTGCTCTCTTTCAATGGCTGGGTCAGGGTTTTTCCTTCTCGCACCGAATCACGGGCATTGTTGACCGCCTTTTCCAGGACAAGGTTGCCAGAAGTCTTAGCGACAGTTTCCAGAGCATCCATGATAGGAACGCCGGATTTAATAAGGGTTCCTAATGTCCGAGCGAATTTCGCAACTGCTGCTTTGCGGGCTAAAATCCCAAAGACGGGTAATTTCAAAATCATCAAATCCCAATTATAAGCACCGGCTCTGGTTTTTCGGTATAAGGTGATTACGATAAAAACTATGATCAAAAAAGCAACTAAAAACCCAGCTTTCCAACTCGACAAGAAGGCACTAACATCGATCAAGAATTGGGTGGGGGCAGGTAATTTTGCCCCGAAGGATGCAAAGACATCACGAAAAGTTGGAACAACCTTGACCATTAGGAAAATGACGACCAAGCAGGCAACCGACATAACAACAATGGGATACATCATTGCCGACTTGACCTTCCGGGAAACCCCTTCCGCCTTTTCCATGTATTCGGATAATCTTTCAAAAATAACGTCCAAGATACCTCCCTGTTCACCGGCTTTGACCATATTCACATAAAGAGTAGTGAAAACTTTGGGATATTTTGCCATCGCCTCGGAAAGGGTTACGCCATTGGAAATATCATCCCGAACCTTCGTCATCACTGAACGGAAATCCGGGTTTTCCGCTTGCTCCGCGACTATCGTCAAACCTTGAAGGATCGGCAATCCCGCATTTACCATTGTTGAAAATTGGCGGCTGAAAACCACCACGTCTTTAGTGGTGACCTTTCCTCCCTTTTTGGTAAGAGCGCTCAAAAATCCGCTCAAGCCCCCTGCGGGTGCCGCCGAGACGAGTTCGAGCTTTTTTTGCCGAAGAACCACCGCAATAGCTGATTCGGCTTCCGCCTCAACCGTTCCTTCGACGATCTTTCCTAAATTATTTCGGGCTTTATATTTAAACGTCGGCAATCTGAACTCCTTTAAAAATTAAATGACGCCCTTCACCATTCTTTGAAGTTCCTTCGGATCGAGAGTCCTCGAAAAAATCTCATTGTAGCTAACCATCTGTTTTTGATAGAGCTCGAATAAGGATTGATTCATAGTTTGCATTCCATATTCCGTTCCGGTTTGCATGGCAGAATAAATTTGGTGGATCTTCTCCTCCCGGATAAGGTTGCGAACGGCCGCCGTGGGTATTAAAACTTCAACCGCGATGCAACGGCCCGATCCATAGGCCTTAGGAAGAAGCTGTTGGGACAAAACCGCCTGGAGGACGAAGGAAATCTGTGCCCGAATTTGTTGTTGCTGGGCCGCGGGGAAAACGTCGATGATACGGTTGATCGTCTGAATAGCGTCTACCGTATGAAGTGTCGCGAAAACCAAGTGGCCCGTTTCAGCGATGGTCAAAGCCGCATTGACGGTTTCCAGGTCGCGCATTTCCCCAATGAGGATGACATCCGGGTCCTGCCGTAGGGCGTATTTCAAGGCGGTTGCAAAGGTATGGGTATCTGTACCGACTTCCCGTTGGTTGACAATACTGGACTTGTGGGTATGAACATATTCGATTGGGTCTTCAATGGTAATAATGTGGTGTTGTTGGTTGGTGTTAATCCAGTCCAACATTGCGGCCAAGGTGGTGGACTTGCCCGAACCCGTGGGCCCCGTCACCAATACCAGTCCCTTTGGCAACTTCACGATGTCCATAGCAACAGCAGGAAGTTTCAGGTCGTCGAAGGTCCGAATGGAGGTTGGAATATTGCGCAAGGCCGCTGCCACCGCGCCACGCTGTTGGTAAACGTTCATACGGACGCGGCCCACCCCCTCCACGCCAAAGGAAACGTCCAACTCATTGTCTTTCTCAAACTTCTCTTTTTGTTCATCTGTCAGAATGCTATAAATCAACTGCTGCGTTGTTTCAGGCCGCAGTTTTTCGTACTCCGTGGCCGTCATGACCCCGTCAATGCGGAGCATCGGGGGGGCCCCAGCGGTGATGTGTAAATCGGAAGCGCCGCGCTCAAACATCAGTCTTAAAAGCGTATCAATGTTGACCATGGAATCTCATCTTCTCCTTTTGCGAGGTATCGTCTTTACTCCGCCTCATCCGCGTGGGCCACGCGCAAAAGCTCCTCCACGGACGTCAAACCTTTTAAAACTTTTTTTACGCCGCACTCCCGGAGGGTCTGCATACCCGCCTCCCGGCAAACTTTTTTAAGTTCGGAAGTCGGCTTCCTTTGAAGCACGCCTCTTTTAAATTCCTCGCTCGAAACTAATACCTCGTGGATCGCCATACGTCCCTTGTAACCCGTGCTAGAACAGGTCGCGCAACCCCGTCCCCGGTATAACATCACGGGCTCGCCGGCGCTGGGACTGAGGCCGATCTCCTCCAAAACTTCCGGCGGGGCCTCATAGGATTCCTTACAATCCTTGCAAATGCGGCGCAACAATCTTTGCGCCACCACGCAATGGACGGTGGAAGTGATGAGGAACGGTTCCACGCCCATATTGGTCATCCGCGTCACGGCTCCCGGCGCATCGTTGGTATGGAGGGTGGAAAAAACCAAGTGGCCGGTCAAAGCCGCGTTAATGGCAACCTCCGCAGTTTCCTTGTCCCGGATTTCTCCCACCATGATCACATCCGGGTCTTGCCGCAAGAACGACCTCAACCCGGCGGCAAAGGTCAAACCAATACCGGCCTTGGCGTTCACCTGGTTGATGCCCGGCAGGTTGTATTCCACCGGATCCTCAATAGTGGAGATATTAGTATCGGGATTGTTGATGTAATGGAGGGCGGAATAAAGGGTCGTTGATTTACCCGATCCAGTCGGTCCCGTTACCAGCACCATGCCATAGGGTTCGACGATCGCCTTCTCAAATTTCGGCAGGATGTCGTCCTCGAACCCAAGTTTGGGAAGATCCAGGGACAGGTTGGAAGAATCCAAAATACGCATGACGATCTTTTCGCCGAATTGGACGGGGCAAACTGAAACGCGAAGGTCAATTTCCTTTCCCAAAACCTTGATTTTAATACGCCCGTCTTGAGGCAGGCGCCGCTCGGCGATGTCGAGCGAAGACATGATCTTGATACGAGAGGAAATGGCTGCGGAAAGGGATCGGGGAGGTGATTGGACTTCGTGGAGGACCCCGTCAATCCGGTAGCGGCAGCGGAGGCTTTTCTCGTAAGGTTCAACGTGGATGTCGCTGGCGTTCGCCCGGACCGCTTCCGTCAGGATCAGGTTGACCAAGCGGACCACCGGGGCATCCTCGCCCGCGGCCTCCAATTTGGAAATGTCCATGTCCTCTTGCTTCTCTTCCATGACTTCCAAATTGTCTCCGCCGCCCATGGAATTGATGATTTCCTGCATGTCGCCGCCAGCTTCCGGGCCACCGCCCCCTCCGCCTCCGGACGCCGCCCCGTAATACTTGGCCTGCAAGGATTTGATTTCGGTTTCACTGGCGATGGCCGGTTCTACTTCGAAACCCGTCATCATTTTGATGTCGTCGATGGCGAAAACGTTCAGCGGATCGGCCATGGCGACGGTCAGTTTTTTGTCTTTTTTAACGATTGGGATGAGGCAATGGTTGATCGCGATAGATTCGGGGACGGAAAAAACCACGTCGTTGGGGATATCGCCAATTTCGGTCAGGCTGACATGGGGGATACCCAACTGGGTCCCCACAAAGGCCATAATAACATCCTGGGTGACATAACCCTGGCTGATGAGGATTTTCTCGAGCCGGCCGCCCTTGATCTTCTGCTCATGGAGGGCTTCTTGAAGCTGTTCCTCCGAGATAATGCCTTCATCCACCAGCATTTCGCCCAGGCGTTTTTTCATGGATTCAGGCATTGAAACACCTCGGCTGGATTGAATACCGTTGGATCATCAACATCTTAAAAGAAGTATAGAATCGAAGAAAAATGAAGTCAACGATTGTCGGGGCGCCTCACCCAAGGGTTAGGATGAAGCTGGACGCCGCGACAGCACATAGCGCATTACGTTCAGGGGCGCCTTCCGGCCCGTCCAATACTCAAAGGACAATGCGCCTTGGTGCAGCAACATCCCTGTTCCGTCCAGGCTTGGAAAACGGAATCGTCTGGCTTCCTTGAGGAAAGCCGTCTCACGGTGATAAATCAGATCCACCATCAGGGTCGCTGCCCGGGCGTTTTTAAGGGAGAGGGGTGAGGGGTCACCGGCCTTCAAACCGAGGGAAGTGGATTGGACCACCCAGTCGCACCTGTTCAAAAGTTTTTCGCTTTCTGTCACCGAAACGGCGCCTGATTGAAGCCGGGGGTGTCGTTTGGAAAGAAGCCGGACAAGGTATCGGGCCCGTTCCGGGGATCGGTTGGCCACGAAGATGCCCCGAACTCCCGACCGGGCCAAGGCTTCGGCTACAGGTCGGGCGGCCCCGCCAGCGCCCAACAACAGTCCTTGGGAGCCCTTCAACTTTTTCCGCCAAGGTCCCAGGGACCTTAAAAAACCTTCTCCGTCGGTGGAAGCTCCGAAGAGTTTTTCGCCCCGCCGGTAAATGGTATTGACCGAGCCCAGTCCGGCGGCGTCCTTATCCACTTGATCGAGATGGGGTAGTACTTCTTCTTTATAAGGAACGGTAACATTAGCGCCTTGGACGTTGGTGGAACGGAGTATTTCAACGGCGTTTTTCACAAGGTTCTTTGGAATTTCCAGGGGCGCGTAAACCCAAGGCATTCGAAGGGCCCGGAAGACCGCGTTATGCAAGAGAGGCGAAAGTGAGTGTTGCAGGGAGTATCCTAGAATGAAAACCAATTGGGTCCAACCGGTCATATCAGGTTTTTGGCTTCGCGCGGATTTCATTTTTCGCTTTCCATCGGCGAACTATAAAAAAATTGTATCATTGAAACGATGGCAAGGCCCGCCGTTTCGGTCCGGAGAATGGGGGTCGGCAAGTGCACGGCAAATGCGTCTTGAAGCACCGCTTCCTTGAGTTCTTCCCCGGCCCATCCTCCCTCAGGCCCCACCAAAATGAGGATCTTCCGGGCCCCCTGTTTCGATTCTAACGCCGATTTTAAGGTCGGAGCGTCTTTTTCATAAGGCAAAAGCACCAAATCGTATTCACCAAAAGTCTTTAATAAATCCTTCCAAGCAGTGACGGGTTCCAACTGGGGCACGTCATTGCGGCCGCATTGTCGGCAAGCTTCCACGAGGATCTTCTGCCATCTATCATTTTTATGATCATATTGGGAAGCATCGGGTCTCGAGATGCTTCGTTGAGTGACCAATGGAACAAAACGATGGATTCCGGCTTCCGTTCCCTGCCGCAGGATCAAATCCATCTTGGAGGATTTCGGAAGACCTTGCCCCAGTGTCAGCGACAGGCTTTGCGAACCCGATGGCGGGTCCCGGCGAGACAAGACAGTGGCGAGGGCTTGTGGAAGCTCCACCTTTTTCAGGGCCAATTCGTATTGGTGCCCCTGGGCGTCAAACCCCCAAAAGCGGGCCCCCTCCGCCATTCGGAGAACTTTAACAAGGTACCGCGTGGCAGATTCGTCCATTATCAATTCGGTTTGATCCTTGGGAACCGGAGGCAGGTACAGCCTTGGAATAAAACTCATCACGAAGCGCTTGGGTGTAATGCGAATTCCCTGGGGGTCATTTCTTCCGAACGAAGAAGTTTTTCATCTTGTTCATGAACTTGGTAATTTGGGGAGTATTGTTTTCCTCCGAAAGGGCAGCGAACTCCTCCAACAATTTCTTTTGTTTGGAATTCAAATCCGTGGGCGTCTCCACCGTAACCGTGACCAGCAGGTCACCTATACCTTCCTGCTGTGGATTCTTCAATCCCTTCTCCCTGAGCCGGAAGACTTTTCCAGATTGGGTCCCCGCCGGGATTTTCATTTTGACGGAGCCTTCCAGTGTGGGCGCTTCCAATTCAAACCCCATGGCGGCCTGGGGGAAGGAAATGGGAATTTCACAGTGCAGGTCGCTGCCGTCCCGCTCGAAAAAATCGTGGGCTTCCACGTGGAGAAAAACGTAAAGGTCGCCTGCGGGGCCGCCGTTCAACCCCGCTTCCCCTTCGCCCCTTAAGCGCAGGCGCGAACCCTCATCCACCCCTGCCGGCACCTTGACGTTGATGGTCCTTTCTTTTTCCACCCTTCCATGGCCCTTACAGGCCGGGCAGGGGCTGCCCGGCATCTCGCCTTGTCCGCCGCAACGGGTGCAGGTGCGGGCGATGGTGAAAAAACCCTGGGTGGAGCGGATCTGGCCTGTTCCCTTGCAGGTGGGACACACCACCCTCCCCGACCCGGGCTTGGCACCCGATCCATGGCAGGACTCACAGGTCGCCAGCTTATGGACTTTGATGTCCTTGGACGTCCCGAAGGCCGCTTCCTCAAAGGTCAGGTTCAAATCGTACCGAAGGTCGTCGCCTTCCTGGGCCTGGTTGCGGGGCCGGCCTCCGCGGCCAGCCGGGCCTCCGCCGAAGAAATTGCTGAAAACATCTCCGAAAATATCCTCAAAATCGGCCGAGTTCCCGAAATCCTGGGGCCTGAATCCCCCGCCCCCGAAACCCCCGGGCCCACCCGTGCCCACCCCCGAGTGGCCAAATTGGTCATAGGCGGCTTTTTTCTGGGAATCGGACAAAACCTCATAGGCTTCGTTGATTTCCTTAAACTTCTCCTCGGCTTCCTTATTATTGGGGCTCGCGTCCGGATGGTATTTTTTGGCCAGGGTCCGGAAGGCCTTCTTGATGTCTTCCGCCGAGGATCCCCGCGGAACGCCTAGGACTTCGTAATAATCTCTTTTGGCGGCCATATTTTCCTTCGTGCTTTGCTCGCTTTTCTGTTTTGTTGAGAAAAATTTAAGAAGAAGAAAGCGAGCTTTCAATAATGTTGAACCGGGGTGGGCGCGGTTTCTGAAAGCCGGAAAGTTTCAACCGGCCCACGAAGCTCCCTCAAACTATCATTCCCTTCGGGCGACGTAAAGAGGCCTTTTAACGGGAAAAAATTCAAAATTGGCCTTGCGAAAGAAAGGCCCGCTCTTCTAAACTATGCGGGCTTTGGTGGTCGAAGAGGCTTCAAACCCCTCCCGTAAAGCGGGAGAGTGAATTTCCAAGGAGGCGTGTCATGCCGTATGTCATTACCGAGAAGTGCCTGGGTGAGGTTTACGCCCAATGCGTGGATGTGTGCCCCGTGAATTGCATTCACCCCGGGCAATACAAGAATCAAGCTTTTATGATCATCGATCCCGAGGAATGCACGGAGTGCACCAGCTGTTATTCCGCCTGCCCGATCGGCGCCATCGTGGAAGATGCAGGCAAGGACCCCGAATACGCCAAGATCAACGCCGAATTGGCCCCGTCTTTCAAGAATAACCCCCCGGTGGCCACCCGCCCGGCCAACGACCCTCCGAAGCGCCCGGACGTGAACAAGCTGGTCAACTAAGACAGCCGCAACAAAAAGGCCGCTCCCTAAAAGGGGCGGCCTTTTTTCGTTTCGGGCGCTTTTACTTCCGAAGACATTCTTGGATGAATTTATTCACTTCTCCGGGATGGGTCAAATTGATCAGATGGCCGCCGCCCCGGACAACCCGGTCGGGTTTGACTCCCTTCAGCGGTATCAAATGGTCCTTTTCCCCGTGAATGTGGTAAACCCTTGTTCCAGTCGGCACGCAACCCTCCCAACCAAAAATGGCCTCCACGGTCCATTTCGCGAAATTACTGGGAGTTTCCAGGAACATTTGAATAAGAAGACCACGCTGGCTCGAGGTTTTAGCCCCCAAAAAATAACCACCGGTAATGGGAAAAACACGGCAAGGCCGCTTGGAAAAACAGGGCCAAGCAGGAAGACTCCCGGCCCATTTCAAATGGAAAGGGATGGAAGCCGGTGAGCGGCAACTGCCGATTAATAAGACGGCCTTGGGGCTAACCCACTGGGCCATCTCCAGGACCACCATGCCTCCGAAAGAAACACCCGCCAAGACACAGCCTGGCTTTAGTTTTAATTGCCGGGCCCAACGCTGGGCGTAGCGGGCCAAGGATTCATCTTTTCGTGGGGCAAGCCAGGGTGGAGCCATGGAGTTTTTAAAAGCCTTTTGTTGATGGAGAAAAAGGCGCCTGTCGGCTCCCAATCCGGGTATAAAAACCAAGCTAGTTTTCATTGGGCATCTTTGCAAAAAACCACAAGCCTCCGATAAATCCCCCCGCCGAACTCCTCAAATGTTTCAAACCTCTTTTTCATGATTTCCTCCCAAGCCTTTTTCTCCGTCAAACCGGTTAACGGATGCGGTCCCAAACCCCTTTCGGTTGCCTCTGAAGAAACCGGAGCCGTGGAATAAACTAGGGAGAAAGCTGATGGGACATTTTTAATTCTTTCCATAGTCTTCTCCAAAAGAAAGTTAAAAATTTAATATCCCCTCATAATAGATACAGTAATACCCCCGTTTTAAAAATGGACCTATTTCGCCCTTGCCCTTTGGTCTTGATCTTGAGGGTACAGGGGGGATTCTTCTCCATAAGTCTCAACCGGGGGAGGGATGTTATAGGCCGAAAAAGTAAAAATGATATACCTGGCTGAAGAAGGAGTGTTCAAACCCCCAAGGTTTGAAATTTCCGTTCAACGTTAAAGCCCGTTAAACTTTAAAGTTCAACCCAAATTGTAAAACGGCGGGCAAGCTTTCTTAGATTTTCCGTTGAGATAAGGATATTACAGCGGTAAATTTATACTTAAACCGCTTTAAACTTTGACTCATATTGTTTTAGGGGTTTTCCTTTGAAATAAAGCCTATTCAACTTTCACCCGAAGGCCGGGGTGCCCCCCGGGCGAGGAACATCTCTTGGAAAAGAAGTCTGTCAACTCACCTTTTCCAAAAGCGAAGGCCTTACTTCGCTTCTGGGATAAGAACTTAAGAGGGAATGCCAGCCCCGGCCCCTGCTCGCTTTTGAGCTCAAGAACCGGCGGGGTTCCCCTGGCCGGTTGGAGCCCCACCCGGTTGATTTTTCTCTGGCTGTCCCTCAGCCCGGTTCCCCTCTTCGCCCAGTCGGCTTGCGTCACCAACCCCAGCGACGTCCCCAATCTTTGCGTTTCCATCTCCCCCCCTAATCCTTCTCCCGGCTCTTCCATCACAGTAGTGGTCAATTATTGCAGCACTGTCAATGGAAACGGCCCCAACCCCGGCACCGCCGGCACAGAATTCACCGTGGCCATCAACAGCAATGCCACTACCCTTCAGCCTTGCGGTACGAGTGGACAAATTTTCCTGGTGGATAAAAACGGAACCAACCGGAATGAAGTGAACCCCTGCTCCGTGGGTTGCACCAGCAACAATGACATGGGTTTGTATGACGGTCTGGACAATCCGGGTTCGTCTTGCACCAACCATTCGGTGACCTGGGTTTTGACCATTCCCGCGAACGCCACCGTCGGCGGAGTCTACAACGTAATCGTGGCGGCAGGCGGTTACGGGAGCCTGACATGCGGCCCTTCCGAAAGCAACCAGGCCTCGGCGCCGATCACCATCCCCCTGCCACCCCCCGGCATCACGGCCGTTAAAAGTGCTGAGATGAGCGGAACCACGGTGAACCCGGGTGACCTGGTCCTCTTCCGGATCGACTACAGTTTCGTGAACACCGATACTTTCACCATCACCGACACCGTTCCGGCCAATACCACCCTGGTCTTGACAGGCCCCCCCGGAACCGAAACCGGGGCCGGCCCCGGCGCGGCCGCTGGCAGCGGAGTCACTTGGTCCCTGGGCGCGGCCACCACCCAAATGGCGGGTGAGGCCTGGATGCTGGTCCGGGTCAACTCGGGCGCCTCCGCGCCCGTCTCGGGCACGGTCATTTCCAACACCGCCATAACCTCTTCCACCCAGGTGGCGCCCGCCTCCACTAACGCGGCCTCAGTCACCGTCGGGCCCGGGTTCCAAATCATGAAGAGCGAGGTTCCCGCCTTCATCCTTCCAGGGCAGAACGTCACTTATACCCTTTCCTACACCCACAGCGGCCAAAGCCTACAATTCTTCGACTCCTACGACAACGACACGGTTGGCACTTCCAATAACAATATTACCGGTTTTGACGGCACGGGCTACACGATGGGCAACGCCTCCGCCACTTTTGGGGTCGCCACGGACTCGCAAAATAATCATTACATCGTAACCGACGCCTGCCCCGCCCTGGCCCAGTCGGTGACTTGCACCAATTTCACCTCCCTTCTGCGGAACAGTCCACCCGTGAGTCTTTGCAGTTCCTACACCGTCGAGGGAAATGTTTCTATACCGGCAAACGATCCCGCGGGGGCTGACGCCCACCTGGTCATCGCGGACAACACCTCGGCCCCGGGGGTCGGTGATGCTTACATGATCGGAATCTCGCTGGACAACTACCCCGGCAACTTATTTCTGCAGAAAAACGACTCCTCCGCCGGCACCGTCACCAATCCGGTCACCCTGTTGAGCCCGGCGATCGGGACCACTATCATGGCTGGCCCTTGGTACACCCTCAAGGCCCAGGTCAGCTATGCGGGCGGCATCCTCACCATTTGCGGCAAGGTGTGGCTCCTGAACTCCCCCGAACCCGGCACTTGGGCCTTTTGCTACAACGACACCAGCCCCCTACCTTGCACCCCCCGCAACGGGGGGCAGTACCAGATCGGATGGCAGGCGGATGGGTCGGCCAACATTGACTATTACTCCGACCTGAAGCTTTTCGCCCCTGATCCCGCCATCAACCCCACCGTCCTGGATACGGTCCCCACGGGGGTGGCTTACGTGGGGAACAATTCCTCCAATTCCGGGGCGCCCTCGGTGGTTTTCTCCCAAGGCCCGCCCTTGAGCTGGACCATGCCGGGCACCATCCTCAACGGCCCCAATGGTTCCATCACCTGGTGGGGTTCGGTTAGCTGCAATTCCTCGGGTTCCATTACCAACATCGCGGCCCTCCAAGCTTCGGGTGTCAGCGCGGTGTATTCCAATGTCGTCACCCTGGCCGTGGCCACTTGCACCTTTACCCCCACACCTACCAATACACCCACCCTGACTCCAACCCTCACGCCTACTTTCACCCCCACAAATACTCCTACCCTAACCTCCACCTTTACACCCAGCAACACTCCCACCTTGACACCCACCAATACGCCCACCAACACACCTACAATTACTCCGACGAATACCACCACCAATACCCCGACCAATACTCCCACCATGACGCCTACTTCTACGCCAACGAACACCGCGACCCCAACTCCTACCAACACCCCCCAATTTACTTTCACCCCCACGAATACCCCCACCAATTCGGCCACGAACACACCCACGTCCACTCCCACCAACACCCCCACCATTACTCCCACTTACACCCCGACCAATACCCCCACCGTGACCGATACTTTCACGCCGACCAATACTCCCACGCTGACCTTCACTAACACGCCCACGGACACACCGACGGACACCATAACGCCAACTAATACTTACACCAACACGTCGACGTTCACTCCGACCAACACCCCCACCGTCACCGACACGTCTACGCCGACGGATACCCCCACACCCACCTTTACTGACACGCCAACTTATACGCCCACCAATACTGTTTCGGCCACACCGACGCCCACCAACACACCCACCAATACCCCCACCAACACCCCCACCGTCACCGATACCTTCACCCCCACTTCAACGCCGACCGCGACCTTCACGTTTACGGCCACACCCACCAATACGCCCACTTCCACACCCACCAATACCGCCACTAAGACGGCCACCAACACCGCCACCAACACACCCACGCTGACGCCTACGGCTACCTCCACCTCCACGGCCACCCAAACGCCCACGATGACCCCCACGCCCACACCGGGGATTTTGATCGGCAAAACGGTTTCGAAAACCACCGCCTCCTCCGGCGACACCCTCACTTATGACATCCCCTTGACCGTCACCGGAAGCCAGGCCTCGAACGTGGTGGTGGGCGACACCTTGCCGGCCAATATGACCTTCGCGGGGTTCGGGTCGGCGCCCGCCGGGGCGGCTACCGCCCAAACCGGATCCCTCTTGACCTGGAGCTTCCCGTCCCTGGGCGTCGGAACCTATAACCTTTACTACCAGGCCCAAGTGAACGGCTTTCTCACGGCCGGAACCCTGTTGGAGAACAAGGCTTGGGTGACTTATACGGGCGGGGGGCCGGTGACGGCCGTGGCCGACGTCACGGTGGCGGGCAATTACACGGTGAAAGTGGGGGTTTACAACGAGGCGGGTGAGCTCATTAAGGTCATCAACATCACCCAGTTCTCCCAACCGGTCAACAGCATCACCCTGGAAGGAAGCAACTCCATCACGAGCCTGGACGGGCCCAATAACGCGGTCACGGTTTACTACGGAAACGTTCCCATAGGAGTCTGGGACGGCACCAACAGCCAGGGGACGCCCGTTTCCAATGGCACCTACTACATCAAAGTGGACAACGTCGACGGCAACGGGGTGGTCAGCAGCATCACCCAGGAAACCACCGTTAGCCGGTCCATCGCCCGGGTGACCGTGAGCATTTATAACGAGGCGGGGGAAGTGATACGGCAGCTTTACGCCTATTACGACGATCCCAACAACAGCACCATCAATAGCGTATCCTTGTCCAGCAACGTGATCACGCCCAATGCCCCAGGCTCCCTTCCCAGTACGGTCGTGGTGACCAACGGCCAGGGAGTCACCCTCTGCCAGTGGGACGGCCGTTCCAACAACGGAAGCGTGGTCTCCAACGGGACTTATTACATGGAATTCCGGTCGACCAACGGGGGTGGATCGCAAACCGTGATCGTGGAAACCATCACGGTCCTGGGCCGGACGCAGACAAACTCCGTCTTCGTGGCGCCCAACCAGCTGACTTCCCAGGACCCCATAGCCACCTTCCAGGCCCCGGCGGGTTGGACCTTAAGCGTCAAGGTTTACGATGTGGCGGGGGAACTGGTCGGCAAGGCCCAACATACGCCCGGAACGGATTACGCAACCTGGGATACTTCAACCCGTGCCAGCGGCCTTTACCTGGCGGTGGTGGAGGCGAAGGACACGAACGGGAATAACATGGGCCGGCAAATCCTAAAGCTAACGGTGAAACACTAACAGGGTGCCTCCGGCTTCCCGGCCGGGGGACTTAAGGGCAGTCCGCCCCCACCAGGCGCACGTCATCCACCTTGAGCTCCAGCCGGCCCGATTGTCCATTGGACCATTGCAGCGACAGGACCTGCTGGGGGGTGAAAGGCTTGAAGGCCCCGAAGTTCCGTTGGGCCATCTGGTTGAACAAGATGGTGACCGGCGCCCAATTCGAGGGCGCCAGGAAGGTTTTTCCATAGTTGTCCCCGTCCGCGATGGTGGGAATGGCGGCCTGGAACCAGTAGGTCTTGCCGTTGCCCTTGGCCCAAAAGCAAACCCCCTTGTAGCGGGAAAGATCCACCACCGAATGGCGGGAGTCCAGGGTGCAGGTGATGCCGCCGTAATCCGAAATGTCCCCCTTGGCCGAAACGCAGTGGCCCGGCGAGGCGGGCGCCCCTCCCTCTTGCACCTCAAGCTCCACCGTGCTGTTGGCCCCGGAATAGGTTTCCCAGTGGCCGCCCCACCGGTTTGTTTTGCCGCCTTCCAGGTCGTCCACCAGGCAGGAAGCGGTGACGGCCGCGGCGGCTTTCGACGGGTCTTCGGTGGGCGTCGGCGTGGCCGTGGGGCCAAAGGCCGCAGCCTCCCCCGTGAAACTCACCACGCTGGAAACCGGCAGCGAATAAGAAAACTTCCCGTCCGCCACTTCAACGCCGGCCTGTTTTTCCAGGTTGCGCAGGTTGTCGGTGACCCAGGGCGTGACGGAAGAGGCGGTCAACCCCCGCAATTGGAAAACCTGGGAGACCGGCCGGCTTGCGGTGTTGATGGCAACGACCACGAAATGGCCCGAGGCCGTGTCCTTATAGGCTGAGGCCCAGACACCTTCGTCTGTTTCAGGCGTGGTTTCGATGCGGTAAAAGCCGGGGCGGATGAACTTGCTGAAATTGCCCAGGCAATAGAGCCGCTTGGTGGCTCCCCCCACCTGGTCCACCAGTCCTTCATTGCTGTTGCTGTTTCCCACCGGCACAAGCCACCAATAATGGTAAGCGTTCATGCCCGCGTCCACCAGGCAGCGGTGGATTTGGATGGCGTACTTCAAGCCGCTGGCCATGCCCCCGTCGAAGGTTTTAAAGTCCGAAATCTCGGTTTCCCAGTATTCCTTTTTCAGGTCCTGCGCCAGGGGATAGGGCATGGGACCGCCCCCGTAAAGGTGTTCCCCGATGATGTCCACGTAGGCCGCGGCGGCAGGGTCGGAGAGGGTGGGGTCCGACAAGGCCAGGTCGCTCTTGTAAGATTCGGGTGTCACGATGCGCGTAGTCAGGCCGGCGGCCTTGAAGGCCGGTCCCAGGTAATCCCGGACAAAGGTCTTGAACTGGTCCCCGGTCCACAAGCAGGACTCGTAGCTGGGGGAAAAATCCGGTTCGTTGGCGGGCGAAAGGGCGTAGAGGTCGATCTTGGTGGAAGCCTTCACATCCTGCACGTAACGCACCAGGTAGTCGGCGTAATCCTTGTAATGGGAAGGGTCCAGCGAGCCCCCGTTGTTGGGGTTATGGTTGGTCTTATAGCCCGCGGGCGGCGTCCATTCGGTGCTCCAGATCTGGGTCACGCCCCAGTTCTTGGCCGCCAACATGGCGGGCGTTTCGGAATCCCATTTGGAATCCGGGGGGATGCGGGTGCGCAGCATGGAAAGCCCGATGCCGTCTTGGGGGTCGAAGAACAATTGGGCCAGGTTGTCGTTGATCTTGGAGCCGGACCAGGCGCTGCAGGCCCCGAAGCCGCGGATCACCTGGTCCGTGCGGCTGGCATCCACCTCGATGGCGTCGGCCCACGCCCGCGGGGCGAGGAGAGCCCCCAATAGGAAAACCCAGCTTTTCCATCCACCCATGGCCGGCCCTGCCTTTTAATTGAATTTGCCCCTCAACTCGAGACCTCCGTAATTATCACGAATGAAAGACCTTTGGCAAGGGCGACATCAAACAATAAAGCGGTTCAATTGAAAAAATTTGGTATAAAAACCCAAATGGCGAACGGCTATTACTGGTGGTGGTGAAGGACGTGAACAGGTATTAAATGATCCAACAGGTTTTGAAACTGACCGCCCGGCATTACCCTCCTGGTTCATCTGGCCCTGCGTTCATCCTTCCTTCGATTCTTTCGGCTGGAGGACCACGAATCCCGAAGCGTCCTCCGTTTTTTGGTCCAATAATTTCCGAAGGTCGTAAACCTGCAGGGCGCTGTCGTGTTTATAGAGTTCCTTATAAATGCGCCCATCCAGGATCAGATATTTTCCGTCCTCAATGATGTCCAGGCTGTGGGGTTCCAGGTGACGGGGCAGATCCAAGAACCGGTAGAGCTTGTGGTTGCCGGCGTCCAGCGCCCGCAGGACTCCATCCAGGGTCCCGAAAATCCAGAGGCCCGAACAAGGTTCAAAAATCATAGGGAACAGGCAGCCACCGTTATTGCCGAACATCTGGAAACGGGCCGCGGGACAAGCGGTAAAAAAAAGGGCCCATTCGGGCAGGATGGGTTCGCCCCGCCCCGCGAAAAAATCCCCCAGGGTAAACTTGCCGGTGAAATGTCCGTCGCTGAGGAAGATGTAATTCTTTAAGGGGTCGAAAAATTGCCGCAGGTACTGGTACCGGGGGGTTATGTTCTTGTGGCCCAGGATGAAGTTTTCGGTATGCTCCCAAATCTCCGGTGATTCCTTGCGCCAAAGGCCCTGGGCCAACAGTTCTTCCGTATAAGCCGGGAATTGGGGCATGCCATAACCCATGATTTGACGCGAGGCCCAGTCGTATAAAAGGTAATAGGGGCCCTGGGCGATGGCGAGGTAGGGCGGGGGGCCCAACGTTGAGGAAGGGTTATGCCGCCGGATGAAGAGCGGCTTGAGCTTTTCCGGTATCTGGTTTTGCAGGGAAACCTGGGTTTCGGGGAGGACGGATAAATCGATCGCCCCTTCTTTTTGGGTCTTCAGGTCGACCCACTTCACCTGACTGTCCTCATCCCAAAAGAACAGGCTTTTATCCGGCGTGATGACGGGGCCCAGGAATCTCCTCTCCTTCGGAAATTGCAGGATTGTCCGGCCCCGCTCATCCTGGAGCATTTGGCCGGCCTTATCCCAGAAGAGGGAATAGCCTTCGTTCAAGGGGCGGCGTTGCAACCCCTTCTCGTCGGGTTTCAATTGGAATTCCCCGGAGGACCAGATCAGTTTGCCTTCTTTAATTCCGTCCTGGTTGTAGGTGATCCCCACGTGGCCCGTATTCGGGTCTCTCTTCCACCGGAAGGGGATGCCGCCCCGGTGGGGCCCGCCCTTTTTCTCAAAGACGAGCAGTTTTTCTTTCTTGAGGGCCTTGACCCTTTCCTTGGTTTCCGCCTCGCCGACCTGCTCCGACTCCTTGGGCGGCACCGTTAAGAGCTTTTTCCGCCGGGCCTGGGAGACGTACTCCCCCGTCTCGATGTACTCATAGCTGAAGGCGGCCTGGGGAATGCCCAGGATCTTGGCGATGGACGTTAAGGTGCCGTCCACGAAAACCACCTCCCCCAGTGGGGAAAAGAGGGCCTTGAGCTGCGGAATCTTCTCCGTCGGGGCGAAGAAGGAAAAGTTTTCGGGATAGGTTTTCAGTGCCTGGACTTCCTCGGGAGACAGTTTTTCGCCGAAATAGGTGGGATTATTGTTGTAGGTCCGGAAACCGGATTGGCCGTCGAAGATGTCAATGAAAAGGATGTCCGAATCATGGACCACCAGGTTGATGGCCTTATGGGGGAAGGACTTCATGATCTCCCGGGCCAGTTCGCTGTCCTGCCCGCTGTTATGGGGAAAAACGCTGCACCAGCCCCCCGGCGCGTCCTCGACCATGAACTTGGCGCCATGGACCTTGTGGATTTTTTCCAGGACCGGGATCACTTCCCCGCTGTCGGACCCCTGGATATGGATGGAACCGGCGAACATTCCCATACAAAGACCTCAATAAGACGGCAAATCCGGATGGGATATCTTAACTTTTTAAGGACTGGGGGGAATAGCTTTAGACCTTCTGGTAAATCTCCGCGCCGGATTCCACGAAGGTTTCGGACATCTTCTTCATGCCCGCTTCCAAAACTTTTTCTTCGGTTAAGCCTTGTTCCTTGGCGTAGTCCCGGACGTCCTGGGTGATCTTCATGCTGCAGAACTTCGGGCCGCACATGGAGCAGAAATGGGCCACCTTGGCCCCCTCGGCGGGCAGGGTTTCGTCGTGGTATTCCTTGGCCAGTTCGGGGTCCAGCGACAGGTTGAACTGGTCTTCCCAGCGGAACTCAAAGCGGGCCTTGGAAAGCGCGTTGTCCCAGCGTTGGGCCGCAGGGTGGCCCTTAGCCAGGTCCGCCGCGTGGGCCGCGATCTTATAAGCGATCACGCCCGCGCGCACATCGTCCTTGTTGGGCAGCCCCAGGTGTTCCTTGGGCGTCACGTAGCAGAGCATGGCGGTTCCAAACCAGCCGATCATGGCCGCGCCGATGGCACTGGTGATATGGTCGTAGCCGGGGGCGATGTCAGTGGTCAAGGGGCCCAGGGTATAAAAGGGCGCCTCGTGGCACTCGGCCAGCTGTTTGTCCATGTTCTCTTTGATGAGGTGCATCGGCACGTGGCCGGGACCCTCGATCATCACTTGCACGTTGTGTTTCCAGGCGGTTTCCGTGAGCTCGCCCAGCGTCTTGAGCTCGGAGAATTGGGCGTCGTCGTTGGCGTCCTCGATGGAGCCGGGCCTTAGGCCGTCGCCCAAACTGAAGGAGACGTTGTAGGCCTTCATGATTTCGCAGATTTCCTCGAAATGGGTGTAGGTGAAGTTTTCCTGGTGGTGGGCCAGGCACCACTTGGCGTGGATGGATCCCCCACGGGAGACAATGCCCGTGCGGCGGAAGGCCGTCAGCGGTACATAGCGCAAAAGAACACCGGCGTGGATGGTGAAATAGTCCACCCCCTGCTCAGCCTGCTCGACCAGGGTATCGCGGAAAATTTCCCAGGTCAAATCCTCGGCGATGCCGCCGACCTTTTCCAGGGCCTGGTAAATGGGTACCGTGCCTACCGGCACGGGGCAGTTGCGGATAATCCATTCGCGGGTCTCGTGAATGTTCTTGCCGGTTGAAAGATCCATCAGGGTGTCCCCGCCCCAGCGCACCGACCAGACCATCTTTTCCACTTCCTCCTCGATGGAGGAAGCCACGGCCGAGTTGCCGATGTTGGTATTGATCTTCACCAGGAAATTGCGGCCGATAACCATGGGTTCCACTTCCAGGTGGTTGATGTTGGAGGGGATGATGGCGCGGCCCCGGGCCACTTCGTCGCGCACGAACTCGGGAGTAATCACCGGCGGCATGACGGCCCCGAAAGCCTGGCCCTTGTGCATGCGGCCCTTTTCGGCTCTCTCCTGGACCACCAGGTTTTCGCGCACCGCGATGTATTCCATCTCCGGTGTGACGATGCCCTTCTTGGCGTAATGCATCTGGCTGACGTTTCCGCCCGTCTTGGCCTTCAGGGGCTTGCGGCGGGAGGCGGAGGGAAACACTTCGATCCCGGCGGCGGGTTGTTCTTTATAGGATGATTCCACTTCTTCCACATCGCCCCGACCCAAAATCCATTCCTCGCGGATGGGGCTTAAACCCTTCCTTAAATCGATCTTTACGCTGGGGTCCGTATACGGGCCACTGGTGTCATAGACACAGAAGGGGGCATTCTCTTCCAAGCCCTTTTCGGTCTTCGTGGGCGAAAGCTGGATTTCCCGCATCGGGACATGGAGGTGGTGGGTTTTCCCGCCCACGTAGATTTTGCGGGAACCCGGGAAGGGCGTTCGGCTGATGCCCTCCTGTAGGGTAGGCTTTCCGTTTCCGTTGTTCTTTCCCATGTTTCGCCTTTGCTTTTATTTAACTACGACATTAACACATTATTTACCCAATTCAAACATCGGGCAAAACATCGCCAAAACGATGAATCCGATGGCTGGTCCGAGGAAAGCGAGGAAAAACGCTCCAACTTTTAAAAAAACCAGCAGTTTTCGATCCGGGGATATTTTGGCAGTTTTTCCATAAATCAAAAAACCCATCAATCCCAGGATCGAAAAGAAAATGAAAAAACCGACGGGCTTTCTTAAAAACTCGCTGGCATCAATAACAACTTGGGTGGGCCAAGGCAATTTCGCCCCGAAAGAAGCAAAAACATCCTCAAACGTCGGTATGACTTTGATCATCAGGAAATAAATCACCGCAGAGGGGAGCAGGATGAAAGCGACCGGAATCAAATAAGCCCATTGATCCTCGGCCGGCTTTTTCAAATCGGGTTTATTATTTTCCAAAAACATTCCTTGGAGGAAATGGAGCTTTACAGCCGTTCTTCCTCGATTTTATAGCAGTCATAACGAATTCTTTTAAACCGGGCCGAGGCGGGGTGCTTGAGGAGCTTGGAAAATTCCTCCAACGACCGCAGGGCTTCCTGCGCCCTTTTCAAATTGGCCTTCAAGAGTTCCTCGGGCGTTTTCCTAACCCTTTCGGCCTTCTCGTGGTTTCCCCGGCCCAAATCCCGGGCCACATCCCGCGCGGCCAGGCGGATTTGGCGGGACTTGAAAAGGGATTGCTCGGCTTCTGTTACCCCGTGGCGCAGCTTTTTGAGCCGGTTCAGGAGGGAGGGGTCGTTCAAGACGAAGCGGGCCACATCCTCGGCCACCCGGAAACCCTCACGGGCCCGGTTGCAATTGGCGTCCAGGGCTCTTAAGACCGGAAGATTTTGAGGGCGGGATTTCATGGGATCGACCAGGGTGCTCGAATTTACCGTTAGTTTTAAGTTCCGAGTTCTTAGTTTCAAATTAAGGTTATTTTTGAACCAAAGGTTCAAAAATTTCCGGAACTAAAAACTTAAAACTGCGAACTTAGAACTTATTTTTCCTTACGGATCATCTTGACCGGGGCCGAGGCCACGGTTTTTTTGCTGAACAAGGGCTTGGGCGCCTTCTTCACCTTGGCCGCCGCGGCCTTCCCCTCGCCCTTCTTGGGCGCGGGCGCGCCCTTTTCCGCCTTCTTTTCGGGGTGTTTCTTCTCTTCGGCCTTTTTCTCCTCGACCTTCTTTTCCTCGTGCTTCTTGTCGGCGGCGCCCTTCTTGCCCCCCTTTTCCATGCCCGGCACCGGGTGCTCGGGGTTCTTGGGGAACAGGGGCACCGTCACCTTGATGGACTTGCCCTTTTGCGGGGCGGCCTTGGCCTTGGCTTCGTCGGTCAGTTTCCGCTTCGGGGGTTCTTCCCTCAGGAACAGGTCGTCCTTCAAATAAGGAACAGCGGAGATGCGGCTCACCTTGGCCGCGAAATCCAGGTCCTTGGCGAAACCCGCTTGGATGAGCTCCTTGCCATCGGGCGATTCCTTCAAAAGATCGGGGATCCTTCCCTGCCAGGGCTTGTAAAGGGCCATGGCGTCCTTGGCGCTTTCGGCCAGGACGATGGGCGTGGCGCCCAGGGTGCTTTGGAGGAAGTCCACCAGCATGCCCGCGAAAACCGAATCCTCCGGGCCCCCGGCGCAGACTACCACCACGTCCCGCTTGCCCCTTAGGCATGAATCATAGACGTCGCCTAGGTTCACGAAAGACCCGAGAACCACGTACTTGGCGTTTTTCACGATCTTCAAGGGGGTTGGGGTGCTGAAGCAAACCACCCGGTCCTTCACCTTTTCGCGGCTGGAGTCGTTGGGCGACCCGCCCAGGGGGAAACCCGGAATCTTCTGCAAGTCGCGCTCCCCGGCCAGGATGCCCTCGCCGCGCTTTTGCTTCTCGAAGATTTTCTTGGCCGTGCCGGGGTCGGGACAAAGGGCCACGCCCGCCGCCCCGTGGTAGAGATACACGGGGATGGTGGTAGAAGCCCTGAGCACGTCCACCAGCACCACAGTGGCGTTCTGGACGACCGTGGGCTTTACGTCTTTGGGATTGAAGTAAACCGTTATTTTCAATTTCGACTCCGCTTTTTCTTTTGTCAGTAAATATAAGGTGAATAAAGTTCCGGAGACCACCCCGGTCCCCGTTGGTTCACTACTATTTTTCCTCGCCCTTGTCCTTCTTGTTTTTCATGAACTTTTCCACGAAGTGGGTGGAATAGTTCCCTCGCCGGAAGGACTCGCTTTCCAGGATCAGCTTCAAGAAATCCGTGGTGGTATAGATGCCTTCCACCACCAGCTCGTCCAGGGCCCGCAGCATGCGGCGGATGGCCTGCTGGCGGTTGGGGGCGTGGACGATGATCTTGGCCAGCATGGAATCGTAATAAGGCGGCACCTTGTAGCCCTGGTAAAGGTGGGTGTCCACCCGCACGCCCGGCCCGCCGGGAACGTGGTAGGTCGTTATGACGCCCGGGGAGGGGCGGAAGTTGTCGTCCGGGTTTTCCGCGTTGATGCGGCACTCGATGGCATGCCCTCGGGGCTCCAGGGTTTCCTTGTAGAGGGACAGCTTTTCCCCGGCGGCGATCTTGATCTGCTCCTGTATGATGTCCACGCCCATGGTCAACTCCGTGACCGGGTGTTCCACCTGCACGCGGGTGTTCATTTCCATGAAATAGAAATCCCCGTGCTTGTCCATGAGGAACTCGATGGTTCCCGCCGAGCTGTATTTTACTTCCCGGGCCAGTTTGAGCGCGTATTTGGTCAGCTTCTTGCGTTGTTTAGCCGTCAAGACCGGCGAAGGGGCTTCCTCGATCAGCTTTTGGTGGGACCGCTGGATGGTGCAGTCCCGTTCGCCCAGGTGCATGATGTGCCCGTATTCGTCGCCCAGGATCTGGACCTCAATGTGCCGGGGCTCCTCGATGTACTTCTCGATATAGACCTCGGAGTTCCCGAAGGCCGCCTCGGCCTCGGTGCGGGCCGTTTGGAAAGCCTGGGTCAGGGAAATGTCCGTATGGGCCACCCGCATGCCCTTGCCGCCGCCGCCTGCGGAGGCCTTGATGATGACCGGATACTTGATCTCCTTGGCCACGGCCAGGGCGTGTTTCTCGTCCTTCACGGCCCCGTCGCTCCCCGGCGTGGTGGGGGTGCCCGCCTTCTTGGCCGTCTGGATGGCCGCCACCTTATCGCCCATCAGGCGCATGACCTCGGGCTTGGGGCCGATGAACTTGATCTGGCAGCTGGCGCAGACTTCGGCGAAGTGGGCGTTCTCGGCCAGGAAGCCGTAACCCGGATGGATGGCCTCGGCGTCGGTGATTTCTGCGGCGCTGATAAGGGCCGGGATGTTGAGGTAGCTTTCCTTGCTGAAGGCCTTGCCGATGCACACGCTCTCGTCCGCCAAATGCACATGAAGGGAGTCGGCGTCGGCCTGGGAATAAACCGCCACGGTCTTCACCCCGAGCTCCTTGCAGGCCCGGATGATGCGCAGGGCGATCTCCCCACGGTTGGCAATGAGAATCTTGTTGAACATGTTTTCCTTTAAAGCCGCTCGCCGTCAGCCTTTTCCTTGGCTGCCGACTGCGGACTGCCGACTATTAGCTGTTGTTAGCTGGGATCAACAATGATCAAGGGCTGGTTGAACTCGACGGCCTGGCCGTTCTGGACGAGGATTTTGACGATCTTCCCGGTCACTTCCGACTTCACTTCGTTCATGAGTTTCATGGCCTCGATGATACAATAGACTTGGCCCACTGTGATCTTATCGCCTTCCTCGACGAAGGGCTTGGCGTCGGGCGAGGGGGAACGGTAGAAGGTGCCGACCATGGGGGAATTCAAGGTGACCGTGTTGTCCGCCGGGGCGGTAGGCGTGCCGGCGGCCGGAGCGGTGGGAGCCGCTGTTCCGGGAGTCGCAGGAGCCGCAACTATCGGGATAGAAGAAACCACCGGGGTAACGGCCGCCGCGAAGGGCATGCCGGGCCCCCGGCGCAGGTGGATCTTGACCCCGCCTTGCTCGAAGCTCAATTCGCTGATGTCCGCGTCGTTCATCAAAAGGATCACGTCCTGCACCAGGGACAGCTTGGAGCTGACCTTGATCTTCCCCTCGGCTTTTTTCTTTTTCTCTTTTTCCGGCTTCGGGCCCTCGTTCTTTTCCGGGCTGGTTGACATCGTCGGCTCCTTTCTAAAGAAAACGGCTGGGACTACGGTTGGGGGAATTAGACTCTTTCCTGGTATTCCCCGGTTCTGGTGTCGATCTTGAGGACATCCCCTTCCTTGATGAAAAGGGGCACTTGGATGGTGGCGCCCGATTCCAGCGTGGCGGGCTTGCTGGCGCCGGAAACCCGGTCGCCCTTGATGCCCGGCTCGGAGGAAACCACCTTGAGGTTGACCGTGATGGGCAGCTTCACGCTAATGGGGCGGCCGTTGTAAAAAAGAACCTCGATGTTCATCTGATCCTTCAGCCACTGGTGGCCCTCGCCCACTTCGTCCTCAGTGAGTTCCAACTGCTCGTAGGTTTCGGTATCCATAAAGATGAATTTCTCGCCCTGCTTGTAGAGGTACTGCATTTCTTTTTCTTCAACCGGAGGCTCGGCCACCTTTTCCCAGCTATCAAGTGTCTTATCGGTAACCGTACCGAGCTCGACGTTCTTGAGTTTCAGGCGGACAAAGCCTCCACCCTTGCCGGGCTTCACGTGTTGGAAAGCCACAACGCGATAAAGAACCCCGTCAAATTCGGCCAAATTACCGGACCGAAGGTCCATAACAGTCAGCATTGGGCATCCTCCGAACGAAATGAGAAAAACCTTTATTTAATGGGCATTTTTGAGGCTTGTAGCGAAAAAACCCTTGTTTTTCAGGGCTTTTGTGGCAAAAGAGGGCGCATTTTACAGGAAAGTCCCCGATCCGTCAAACCAAGTCGCTCTCAACCGGAGATTTTGAAGGAATGCCTTATTTTGGCTCTCTTGCACTGGCCCACGGTTTTGATGGCCGTTGGTTTTGTGGGTACACAGGGTCCATTCCCTGTGAGGGCCGTTGTACATAGGGGCTTTCCCCTATGAAAGCTTTTGACCTATGGATGGAAATCCTGGGGCAGTTCGCAGGTCAGCTCCAGCTCCTTCCCGGCATGCTGGACCCGAAGCCGGGAAGCGTGCAACAAAAGCCGGGGGGCTCCCCCTACCGGCCGCTCCTGGCCATAGAGGGGGTCCCCCAGGACAGGATGCCCGGCATGGTACAGGTGGACCCTGATCTGGTGCCGTCGCCCGGTGAGCGGCTCCACCTCCAAGAGGGAGGCTTCCCCTTGGCTTTCAAGGAACCGGTACCGGGTCTGGCTAGGCTTGCCCTTGGGGTCCACCCCCATCCGGCCCGACCCAAAGGTCTTGAGGGGGTAATCCAGCAGGCCCTCTTTCTTGTCCATCTGGCCCTTCACCCATGCCAGGTAAGTCTTATGGACTTCCCGGCCCTCCCAAAGGGCGCAGAGCTCCCGGTGAGTCCGGGCATCCTTGGCGAAAGCCACTAGGCCGCTGGTTTCCCGGTCGATGCGGTGCACCACGTAGGCTTTCTTTCGGATATGGCTAGAGACCTGGTCCACTAGGGGTTTGCCCTCGGCCTCCCCCCGGCCCGGGATAACCAATTGCCCCGCGGGCTTGTCAACCACGATGAGGTGGGGATCCTCGAAAATGACCCGAAGGGTATTCATATAGCTGTCATTGCGAGGAGTGACTCGCGAATAGCGGGGCGGTTACGACGAAGCAACCTCAGTTTAAATAAGCCTCTCACTTTTTCTTCCGTCTTTCCCGTTCCATAAATACTTCCTTGGCCGCATACATTGCATTCATGGCCGCTGGGAACCCGGCGTAAACCGCCATCTGAAGGATCACTTCCACGATTTCTTGTTTCGTACATCCTACGTTCAAAGCACCTTTGATGTGTGATTTTAATTGAAGGGGGGCGTTGCCAAGAGTGGTTAGGGAAGCAATGGTCAGCATCTGGCGGGTTTTCAAATCCAACCCCGGGCGGGAATAGATGTCCCCAAAGGCGAACTCGGTCACGAACTGCCCCAACTCTGGGCTGATGTCCTTCAGACTCTCGACAGTGGCCTTTGCCACTGGTCCGTGGATTTCCTGGAATTTTTTCCAGCCTTTTAAGTATCTTTCGGTTTTCATTTCACAACCTTGAAAAAATTATTCATTTTAAAAGTGTTGATTGTTTTCGTTGCTAATTCGCATCATTGTGAGCTGAAGCATGCACCCAAGATTCAACCTCTCCATTCTTCCACAAACGAAAAAACAAAAATTTGTGTAGTGTGATTTTTTAAAGATATCAAAATAATTAAGAATCCCATGCACATAAATTCTTTTGGAAGGGCTTACACCTTTAAATTCTTTCATTTCAGCCTTAGTAAAATATCTATCCGCTGTCGGAAAAACGCACTTCTCTTCACCCGCACCAAGAGTATTACCAAAATCGCAGAAATCATCTTCCTCTTGCTCATAAACAAACTTAAAGTTTTTTGGCAAAGGCCAGTCGAGTAATTCAACTTTGGATTGACAAGTCACCGTATAGGCGGGTGTTTGTCCTGTGTTTTTTATATAAACCGTAAATTCCATTCCGGTTTTATTTCTTTTGTTTTGATTTTCTGGATCATCTACGTATTTAAATATCACATTTAAATACGATCTAAGTTGTTTTTTCGCACCGATTCTAGACAACCGATATTGCAGTACACTAAACAACGCAATCACTCCAGTCCCTATTGCGACACACATGTCCCAAAAATAGTTATTCATCTATAAATCTCCTGTGCTACAACTCGATCAACAACAACCCACACAAAAGTAGATGGTGGTCCTTCTGGCCTGAAAGGTGTTCCTGCAGGATTTCCTCAGTCTTACCGATGTTGAAGTAACCCCGCTTCTGGAACTTCTCGGAATGGAGTGTATCCACCAAAAGCGGCCTTAACTCCTTGCGGAATCAGGAGGCTAGGGGCACCCCGAAACCCATTTTATGGTGCTTTTTGGAAGCTCAGTGCCAAAAATAGTCGCAAATGTAAGGCTATTGGGACGATCCGGCAAAAAACCTTTTTTACTCAACGTTATGGAATAAAAGCTCTAATAAAAGCACTGGTATTGGTGAGTGTCCGGATTAAATCGCCTTTATGGAGGTCGTGATGAAATTGCACCAAATGGGGATATTTTCCCTTCTGATTGGGGTTTCCTTTTTAATCGTCGGATGCCCAAGAAGCATCCCTCCCACCACTCCAGAGAATCCGACGAATACCTTTACTCCAGCGGTGACTTTTACCCCCGCCTCCACTTTCACGGTCACGAACACCCCGACGAAAACCGGGACAGCCACCCCAACCGCCACCCCCACGAATACGGGGACGTCCACCGTGACCCGCACGGTTACGAATACGGCCACGATCACCTTGTCCCCGACCGCAACGCCTTCCGCCACGATTACAAACACACCCACGATCACCGGTACGCCCACCAATACGGGCACGCCCACTCAAACCGCGACCCCGACCATCAGCATGACCCCCCAGATTAAGGGATGGACTCAGCTCACTCAAACCTCCCCCTTCCCGGCCCGGTGTGGACACGCCACTTTTTCCCTCAACGGCCAGCTTTACGTCGCTGCAGGGCAATGGGTATCGGTCAGTGGGTCGAATGTTTACGGGGTTGAATTGAACGATGTCTGGAAATCCAGTGACGGGGCCAACTGGTCGGCTGCAACTACGGCCGCAGCCTTCGGGAGCAGGTACAATTTCGCCAGCGCTGTTTTCAACAATGAGATGTGGATCATGGGCGGTTCGGGTTCGGCGGTCACCAACAGCGGAGGGACCGATTACGACGACGCCTGGTATTCCACCGACGGCGCAAATTGGACGGCCGCCTCCACAAGCATTCCTTTCTCCGTCAATGCGAACGAGGGCGCCGCAGCGGTTTCCTTCAACAGCAAGATTTGGATTTTCGGGGGAGATGGCTATACCTATTCTTCACCTGACGGGACGACTTGGACGAAATCCACCAGCGCCATGCCCTTTCCCGCGCGCCAATACGGCGGGGCGGTAGTCCTGAACGGGATGATCTGGGTTTTTGGCGGGACAGCCGGAACCGCAAATGAACTGAACGATACATGGTATTCCTCCGACGGGGCGAATTGGACCGAAGCCGCTGCCACCGCTCCCTTCACTCCCGGCCGGCAAAATTTCGCCTACACGGCGTTCAACAGCCAAATATGGCTATTTGGTGGCGCTGGCCTCGGGCAACCGCCGAGGGACTCTTGGTTCACCGAGAATGGGGCCATTTGGACATCCGGACCCACCGATTACTGGTGGACGGAAATTTCCTGTGCGGTATTGAACAATTACGTGTATATCACCGGAGGATCGGTGGGGACGGGCGTCCTTAACACCGTCTATGAATCCCAATAAATAAATTGGCATCGGGCCAATCCATAAAGCCTCCGGCTTCCCGGGGGCTTTAAAATATTCCTAATCCGTCAAAAATGTTCTTTCTGAATTTTGAAGGTCATTCGTCAATAAACCTCCGATGCCACAACTCGACAAGTAACAACCCATACAAAAGCAGGTGGTGGTCTTTCTGGCCGGAGAGGTGTTCCTGCAGGATTTCCTCAGTCTTGCCGATGTTAAAATAACCCCGCTTCTGGAACTTCTCGGAGTGCAGGGTATCCACTAACAAAGGCCTTAATTCCTTGCGGAACCAGGAGGCCAGGGGCACCCCGAAACCCATTTTCTTGCGATTTATGATTTCTGCCGGCAGGTACTTGGCTGCGGCCTTCTTCAAGATGTACTTCCCCGTGCTTCCCCGCAATTTCAAGGAAGACGGCAGGGCAAAGGCAAATTCCACCAGCCGGTGGTCTAGGTAGGGCACCCGGGCCTCCAGCGAGGCCGCCATGCTCATGCGATCCACCTTGCTCAAAAGGTCGTCGGGCAGCCAGGTTTTCAGGTCCATGTAAAGCATCAGGTTCAGATTGTCGAAACCGTAGGATTCGGCGCCCTCGAAGATCTTCTCCAGGGACTCCTCGACCTTGGAATGTTCCATCTCATAGAGAAGTTTTTCGCCCGCCAGCCCTTGCAGGGTTTCCTCCAGGCAAAGCCGGGACCAAGCCATGTGGCGCTTCACCAAATCCTCTTTATTCAAGGCGTGCCAGGCCTGCCGGTAGGGGTCTTTCATGCGGTTGGTGATGAAGGGCACCAGCGCCTTGAGCCAGCCGGGCATCAGCTTCATCCGGCCCGAAAGCTGGTCATAGGCATAGCGCCGGTAGCCGCCGAAAAGCTCGTCCGCCCCCTCGCCGGTCAAGACCACCTTCACTTCCTGCCGGGCGAAAAGGGAGACCACGAAGGTCGGCAGGACCGCCGGGTCGATGACTGGGTCGTCCTGGTACTTCACTAGTTTGGGGATGAGGTCGTTCAGCATCTGGGCGTTGACCATGATCTCCCGGTGCTGGCTCTTCAAGAGCCGGGAAACCTTTTGCGCGAACTTGAGCTCGTTGAAATCCCGCTCGTTCTCGAAGCCAACCGCGTAGGTTTTCACGGCCTTGCCCGTTTGGTGGGTCATGGCGGCCACGGTGAGGGAGGAATCCACCCCGCCGGAAAGGAAGGCGCCCAGGGGCACGTCCGACATCAGCTGTTCCTTGACGCTGGCAAAAAACTTCAACCGCAGTTCCTCCACCAGGCTCTTCTCCTGGCCCGCGGAGACGTCTTCCCCCGACAGCACCGAAATGCGGGGCAGTTCCCAATAGGGCTTGATGGCGATCTTCCCGCTTTGGCATACGAGGGTGTGGCCTGCGGGCAGTTTGCGGATGCCCTTAAAGAGCGTGTCGGGCGTGGGCACGTACTGAAGGGTCATGAGGGTGAGGATCTGCTTGGAATCCACGTGCCGGGGCACGCTGTCCACCGAAAGGATGGGTTTGATTTCCGATCCGAAGATCAGGTTCCCGTCCGCCGTGGTGTAGTAAAGCGGCTTGACCCCCACGTGGTCCCGGGCCAGGAGGAGCTTCTGGAAGGTCTCATCCCAGAGGGCAAAAGCGAACATGCCCCGCAACTTGGAAACGAACTTGTCGCCATATTCCTCATAGGCGTGCACCAGCACTTCGGTGTCGCTGTTGGTGGTGAACCGGTGGCCGGCTTCCACCAGGGGTTTCCGCAGTTCCTGGTGGTTGTAAATCTCGCCGTTGAAGACAACCCACACTTTGCCGTTCTCGTTGGAAATGGGCTGGGACCCCCCCGCGACGTCCACGATGGAAAGCCGGGTCATGGCCAAGCCCACCGGGCCCTTTTGGTAATAGCCCTTGTCGTCCGGCCCCCGGTGTTTGAGGGTCGCGGTCATCTCCTCAAGGTTCTTCATCCTCAAGGAAAGGCCCGGTTTAAATTGGCAGAAACCCGCTATTCCACACACTTAAAGTCCCTTGAACCACAGCGTTCACGGAGTACACAGAGTAAGACTTTTTTAGATTTAGCTCTGTGTACTCTGTGGTGAATATTTCTGTTTCGCGGCTTTTTTTAATATTGCTTCCAACTTCTTCCCCGACTCGTTCCATTTGTAATTCTTCAAAACAAATCGTTGGCCCTTTTTGGCGGCGGCCTTGGCGATCTGGGGTTTCCGCAGGACCTGGGTCACCTCTTGGGCGAATGCATCTTCCCCCTCCGCTACTATAACGCCGTCCCGGCCCTTGAGCGGAATCCAGGCCACCGCCCCGGGCGTTGCCACCACCGGCACACCCAGGCTCAAGGCCAAAGCCACTTTGTTTTGCATCCCCGCCGTCACCCGCAAGGGTGCCACCGAAAGATCGGCATGCAGCAAATAAGGCTCGATTTCCGGCACCCAGCCGGTCACCAGGACATCCACCCCGTTATGGAACCGGCGGAGGGCTTTCCGGGGCTGGCCGCCAACGGCCGCAAAGACTGCCTGAGGATCCACCTGTTTCACCTTTGGCCATACCTTCTTGAGAAACCAAAGGGCCCCGTCCTCATTGGGGGGATAACCCATGTTGCCCACAAAACAAACAACCTGTTTTTTAGCGGGATAAACCCGGGCTTTCTTGGCTTTGGAGACCCGCTTCACCTCGACCCCGTTCGGAATAACGGTAATTTTGTCCAACGGTGCGCCCTCTCCCCTTAAAACCTGGGCGTCCGGCTCGGAAATCACGGTGGATTGAAAAGCCTGCTCCGTCCACTCCACTTCCTCCCGCCTCAGGAACCAATAGTCCCACCCGGCCGCCAAACGCCGGGAAAACCGGGACACCCGGTGTTCCTTCAACTGCTGGGTATAGGCCGTCAGACAGTCGGTCAGTTCCAGCACCACGGGCTTGCCCGGATTGCCTTCAAAAGCCGCGGGCGCCATGCGGAGCCGGTGGGCCAGCACCACATCGATTTTTTGGCCATCGGTGGTTTGCCAGTAGGCTTTCAGCTTGTCCCGCAGGGTGGGGGAAAAGTGGCTGGAAACGTTTAGCGACTGCCCGATCAAGAGGCCGCCGATCAGGTTGAAAAACAGGTCCCGGTTGCTCACATGCTCGGTGGTGACGCGCCGGCAAAGGGACTGGAGGTCGGAGGCATAGTGGAGATCGTCCTTAACCCTCGTCAGGCAGAACAAGTCGATCGTGTGGCCGCGTTTCTTGAGGTGCGAGAGGAAATGGTAGAGACGCAGTTTATCCCCGTCGTGGGGGGGATAGGGTATGAGCGGCGTCAGGACGAGGATGTTCAAAAAGTCTTTCCTTTTGCGGTCATTGCGCGAAATGCCCGCCAATCCCCACATTTCATTCAATGACTGAAAGGAGTGTGGGGGTTATCCCATTTTCCTTAAATAAATCCAAAGGTGAAATGGGGCTAGGCGGGCGATTATGACGAAGCAACCTCAGTTTAAAATATGCTTTTTTAAACCATCAACACAAACGCCTAAACAACCCATGAACTGAGAGCTTGGTTGTAGTTGGCCCATTGGGCCAACTACCCTTGTCCCGAATTTCGGGACAAGGGCTTCAAGCTTGTCGAGAAGTTCGCTCCTCGCAATGACAACTAAAATCAAACGGATGCACTACCGGCGGTTGCCCTGCCTTATCTTCTCCCTCAGAAACCAGATGCTCAAAATCACCGTTATTCCGACGGTAAAGGCGCTCATTAAATAAGTCTTCGAATCGACGACAGGGGCCTGGAAGGCTGGGTTCATCACGGTCAGCGGCAGATGGAGAAAAGACCCCGCGATCTTTAAAATCCAATTCTCGCCGTTCAGCTTGTTATACCGCATCCAGGGGACCGCCGCCAAAATCCAATTCACGAAAACGCCGACGAAAAACGAAAATATCGTGAGCCAGGTCCACCCTTCCCCCTTCTTCAACCTTTCCACGGCGGGGTAAAGCGCCAGCAACAGCAGGGGCGTGATACCCACCATGTAGCGGGTAGCGGGGGTCAAACCCAGGTTCTCGTAAAACGACATGAAGAGATAGTAGAAAACTAGAGTGCCCAGGGCGACAAAGCGCAGGGGATTTTTGGAAAGAAAGAGAATAATCCCGCCGGTGACCGCCATGCCGAAAATGGGGAAATGGAACCAAAGACCGCATTCCTGATCCAATAACAGCCCCAAGAATCCGTTCCAAAAATGGCTCAAACGGAACAGGGAGGTGAAGGGTTCGTTATGCGCCCCCAGGGGGGTCCAAACCCCGTAGATGGCATGAAAATAGATAGCCAGGGCCGCCACGGGAATTGCGAAACCCACGAACAGCTTCCCCCATTCCACAATCCGCCTCTCTGCCTTCCCTATTTCATAGAGCCCTATCAGCAGAAAAGGGATGACTAAAAGAACGTTGCGGTTGTGCATCCAAAGCATCAATCCCAAACAAAGGCCTAGCCAAGCCCACCTCTTCTTTAGGAAGAGGAGGAGGCTCAAAGCCACAAGGCAGGCGGTCGGGATCTCCGGGTAGATGAGCCCGGCGAAAAGAAACAGGGGGCTCGAGGCCAAGCCGGTCATCCCTACCGCATGAAGGGGCCAGCCTTGGGCCCCCGTTTCCTCCAAGACGCGCATGGTGAAATAAAGGGCCAGGGCCGCCAAAAGGGCCATAGTCAGGGCCGCGCCCAGGCGCCCTGCCAGGGCGAAACCGGGTAGCACCAGCAGCACCGGCCCCAGGGGGTGGTGGCTGTAACGCCTGCCGTCGATGACGTGCTCCAGGCTTTGCGGCTCCAAATCCCCCCGGTGGTAGAAATGCTCGTAGTCCCGGTTGGCGTAATTGTTCGAAAGGTCTAGGTCGCCATCGTGGAGCAGGCTGTAAGCCATCAATAAATAATGAGGTTCATCCCCGCTCAGGTCGCAGACCGTGGCCGTCCAGCAGGTGGCCCCCGCGAAAACAATCACGGCTATCCAGCCGAAGGTTTTCGACGTCTTCCACCCGTTATTGGAGGAGCGGGACAAAAGCAGGCGGGCGAAAAGGAACAAATGGGTGATGATGATGACGCCTAGGAGGATTTCCACCTTCCGCACCAGGGTGTTCTGGGGGTCGGGCAAGTTAAGCTTTTGGACGAGGGGCCAGAACAGGCCGAAAACCCAGGGCAGGTGGGCCCAAAGAAGGGCGCGGAGGATCTTGGGGAATTCCCTTTCCTTGGTGATCCACCGGACGATGGCCGTCTGGAGGGCCAAGACGATCGCGATGAAAACGAACGCTAATGCCGCGAAGCGGACCTGGTCCTTCAAGGTGAAAGCGAAGGCGCCGATGGAAAAATACTCGCTGAGGAACTCGGCTAGGAACAGGAAAATATTAAAGACCATTACAAAACCCCTTTTTTACCGCGAAGGCGTGGAGATCGAAAGTTTTTGTAGGGGCGGGTCTAAGACCCGCCCCTACAACAACGGCTAACCGGCACATTTTTAAACTCATATCCATTCCCTCATGCGCTCGTAAACCGCCAGGGTCTTGCGCGCGGTCTTTTCCCAGGTGAACAACTTGGCGCGCCGGAGGCCCTTTTGGATGAAGCGTTTCCGCAGGCCGGGCTTGTCCATCATTTGCTGGACGGCCTTGGCGATGGCCCCGGGGCTCTCCGGGTCCACCAATAGGGCCGCGTCCCCCGCGACCTCGGGCAAGGAAGTGGTGTTGGAAGCCACTACCGGCACGCCGCAGGCGAAGGCTTCCAGGACCGGCAGGCCGAAACCCTCCAGCCGGGAGGGATAAAGGAACAGGTCCGTCTCGGCATAAACCCGGGGAAGCATCTCACCCGGCACGTTACCCGCCCATTCCACCCGATCCCCCACCTCGAGTGCCAGTACCTCTTCCAGGTAACGGGTATATTTCATTTCTTCCGCGTCCATCCCCACCACCACCAATTGGAATTTTTTCCCCCGGTCCGCGAGGATTTTCACGGCCTTCAGGATATTCGAAAGGTTTTTGCGCTCGTCCGCCGCCCCGTGGACGAGAATCTTGAAAAGCTTGGAGGGCTTTCGGAAAATTTTCTTAAAGACCCGGCGGTCCACGCCCTCGGGGGTCACGAAAACCCTTTCGGCCTTTAGGCTCATTCCCTTCACCATTTCGCCTTTGGAAAAATCCGAGACCGTCAGGACCGCCCGGGCCCGCGGGACGGACCGGTTGATGGCCCATTTCTTATACCCGTAAACCAGCCGGTGCCGGAAGCTGGGCTTGGGACGCACCTGGGATAAGGGGCGGGTATGCATGGTGTCGTGCAAGGTGACGATGAAGGGGATGGGCTCGATGGCCGTGGCCGAATTGTCCGTGTAATGAAGGAAGTCCACGCCCGCATGGCGGGCGGCGCCCGGCAGGAGCACTTGCTCGTAATAGGCTGCGTTGGGAAAAGGCACCTTTACCCAATTGAAGCAGGGATTTTTAGTTTGTTTTTTCAGGCTGTCGGGGGCGTTGAAAATGGTATAGCGATTCTTTCGATCGATCTTTGCCAGGGTAAGAATTAGGTTGGCGGTATAAGTGCCCACACCCCGCCGATAGGCCAGCCGGGCGTCGATGCCGATGTGAAGAGGTTTATTTTTGGATTTTGTTTTGGGATGCCTAAGAGTCTCCAAAAGGGCCTTTCTTGGCGACTTGGCGTCTTGGCAATGCGATTTTTACTTTTTAGGTTTTTGGGCGCGGTCCACAAGCATGACGGGAATGCCGTTTTCAATCGGGTAGCGGTTTTTGCAGGCGGTGCATTCGATGGCGTTGTCTTTTTCGCGCAGGGCGGCCCCGCAGGCGGGGCAGACCAGGATATTGAGGAGGTCGGCGTTCATTCTTTTCCTTTTCAAGACTAATTTAAAACCGGGGTTGCTTCGTCATAACCACCCGCCTATTCGGCGGGCATTCCTCGCAATGACAGCTATCTGAATTTACTTTTTTGAAGCTCTAAGGATAATTCCGCCGCCCAACCCCGGCAGGAGGATTTTGCCAATGAGGTCCGTCACGTTCAAGATCCCACGGTTGGTGGGAGTTCCCAAAAAGCTTAAAGCCCGCTCAAAAATCCCGGATAATTTCAGGTAATTATAGGTTTCGACCGATACCCTGTCAAACTTGGCCTCGATCGCCAGCTTCTTCAGTTCGTCGGGCCCAAAAAAGAAGAGATGGTCGGTTTGTTGGGCTTTCCGCGCCTGGTTAATGAATGGAAACATGCGTTTGAAGTAGGACTTGTCATTGGTGACGGTCACCACCAGTACGCCGCCGGGCTTTAAGAGACGCTTGGCCTCGGCGAAGACTTTGGCCGGGTCATAACAGTGATCGATGGCTTCTTTCACAACCACGCCATTGGCAACCATGTCCTGAACCGGGATTTGTTCAGCCACCGCCTGCACGAACCCTATGCCGAATTCCTCGATATCCCGCTGTTTCAATTGTTCGGCGGAAGGCTCGAAACCCAGGTAATTCCAAACTCGCGACCTTCCCCGGCCTTGCAGGAATAAAGCGAATTCCCCCCGCCCTGCCCCGATATCCAGCAGAAGCGGCCGGCCCTTGATGGCGCCTGTTTCATGGAAATTCTCGTCCAGGATAGCCTCCACCTTCTCGTCCAGCCGCCGGTAGCGCAGTTTCATCAAGGGCGTGAGGGACTTGAGGAACTCGTCGTCGTCCCAGTGCGCCTGGAGGGATTTCCATTTTTGATAGTTTGAGTTGGTCATAAAAGGCCCTAACTCGTTTTCGGTTAAAAATTATTTTCCCAAGAAGCTTTCGAGGCGTTTTACATCGGCGGTGTTTTTCAAAGAATTCATTTCATCATCTGCCAAAAAATCACGAAGCCACTGTTTTTGGGCAGGGTTGCCATTCTGAGCAATATTATTTAGTTCATCGTAATATCGTTTGAAAACAACTGTAGAGGCCAATCCATATAAATCAGCATCTTTTTCTACGTTAAAAGTAATCCCCGAGGAAGCCGCATTTAATACATAGGATTGATGAAAGAAGCTCCAATCGTAATTTAAAGTATAAGTCTTACTAAACAATTCTATTTGAGGTTGTGGATTCCCTTCACCATACACACAAAAACTCACTTTAAAAGGCATTTGAAGGGTTTTTCCAAAGCTATTGGAAAAAATAGTAATTGGTCCAGCAGCAAACTCTTCATCAAGTCTCCATGGGAAACTATGGCCTGAAAAGGTATATTCTAAAATCTTACTAACGCTATTTTTACTAACTTCATAAAGCTCCGCGTCACAAATCAAAACACCCGTTCCTCCTCCAGAACCAACTAGCACAACATAATCTTTACCTTCATAAGAGTAGTTATCGGGAAACGAACCACAATATTTGGAATAACTTTCAATCGGGTCTTTTTTAATAAGGCTATAGTTATTTCCGTTCTTTTGGAAAAAGTAATAATAATATTCAGAATCGAAGGAATCTCCAACCATCAAAATGAAAAGATTACTGGTCAGGGATGTATCGCCATAAAGGGAGAGGTCAAATGCATCCACTGCCATGTTTTGATAGTCAGGATTTTTATCTAGCCCCGTGTCAGCTTTAATCTGGCTGGCAAATTTTTCTTGGCTTTCTTTTGTTGTATATCCCAACCTTTTCAACACCTCACTTAAAACTACGGCATTTTTACCTTCTTTGGCCGCCTCTTCCTTTGCAACAATCATGTCCGAGTTAGTAACCAATAGTTTCATGGTTGAGCCAGTGTGAGGTTGCGGGCAATCATTTGGATGAAGTAATCCTGGCATAAATAGAAAAAGACTACCGAAAATATATTTGTTCATTTCGATTTCCCCGGAACTTACCTAAAAAACACTAAGCTCCACAAAATGCAACTTAAGAGCAAAAGGATACCATAGGCCGCGTAAAAGAATATCCAGAGCGGCTCCAGCAGGTAATGCAAGATCACCATCAAAACCCAATGCGTGGTGGGCCTTTCCGCATGCCCCTTCCGCTTCGCGTTATCCAAGGCCCGGTTGATTCGTCCGTAATCCTCAAAGCGCAGGATGAAAATCCACTCGATGAATTTCCGGAAAAATCCCGGAAAGGGCTTGATGATCTCCCGGAAGAAGTCTTCCATTTTCTTGGCCCATTCCTCCCCCACCATTTGGGCGGGCAGTGGCACTAGGTCGGCGACTTTCAGGAACAAGGCGGCAAGCAGGTTTTCCAGGATCATTTGCAGGGCCAATATCCAACCCGCGACGATTCCCATTAACCCGCCGACAATGAAAAGGTAAACCAGAGCATGGCCCGCCGAAAATCCGGGTTTGCCGCTATGGACCACCTGGTAGAGAAGCCCCACGGCTCCCGTCAGGCAAAGACCGACACCCAAACCCAGGCCAACGCCTTTCAATAAAAGAAAAACCAATTTTCTCATGGCCGCCCCTTTGCGAGGTCATCTTAAAGGATCAGGTCATTTCCCGGCGGAAACAACAGCCATTGTCCCGCCGACAATATTGTTTGCCCTTCCCAAAATTGTTTACAGTCCTTCCCAAAAAAAACCCTAAATTAGCCCCAATTTCGGGCTTTCTCATTGGCCTTGTTATTGCTTTTAACAGGCATAAATAAACAAGGAAGGAACACGCCATGAACTTTGAAAACTACCAAACCGATGTCTTTTACGACGAGCTTTTCGAAAACAGCGGACTACCCCGCAAAAGCGTCGCCCCTTTGATCGACCGGCTGAAGTCCATGCCCACCGGGGACCTGACCCGCCAGCAAAAGGCCGCCGAGTCCGAGTTCCTGAATATGGGAATCACCTTTACGGTCTACGGCAATAAGGACGGGACGGAAAAAATTTTTCCCTTCGACATCATTCCCCGCGTGGTGCCCAACCCCGAATGGCAGGTTATCGAGAAGGGGCTCATCCAGCGCATCCAGGCGCTCAACCTTTTCATCGATGACATCTACCACGGCCAGCGGATCCTCAACGACAAGACCATCCCGAAGGAAATGGTAACGACCTCCTTCGGCTTCCGCCGGCAGTGCGTGGGTTTGAAGCCCGCCAAACGGGTCTGGATCCACATCACCGGCACGGACCTGGTTCGGGACAAGGACGGCCGCTACTACGTGCTGGAGGACAACCTGCGCTGCCCCTCGGGTGTCTCCTATGTCTTGGAGAACCGCAACGTTTTGAAGCGCACCCTGCCCCAGGCCTTCCAGGCCATGAAGGTCAAACCGGTGGATGATTACCCCCTGCGGTTATTGGACGTCATGCGTTACGTGGCCCCCGAGGGCGTGGAGGGACCCCGCGTGGTGGTGCTGACCCCCGGCCCCTACAACTCCGCCTATTACGAGCACGCCTACCTGGCCCGGCAAATGGGGGCCCAGTTGGTGGAGGGACGCGACCTGGCGGTGGTGGACGGCTACGTGATGATGCGCACCACCAAGGGTTTGGAAAAGGTGGACGTCATTTACCGGCGGGTGGACGACGACTTCATCGACCCAATGGCCTTCAGGTCCGATTCCACATTGGGCGTGCCCGGACTGATGGAGGCTTACCGGAAAGGCCGGGTGTCGCTCGCCAACGCCGTGGGCACGGGCATTGCCGACGACAAGGGCATCTACGCCTACGTCCCCCAAATGATTAAATATTATTTGCAGCAGGACCCCATCCTTCCCAACGTCCCCACCTTTGTCTGCTGGGAGGAATCCCAGCGCAAGTACGTGTTGGACAACTTGGACAAGCTGGTGGTGAAAGCTGTCAATCAGGCGGGTGGCTACGGCATGCTGGTGGGGCCCCATTCTTCCAAGGCCGAACAGGAAAGGTTCGCCCGCATGATCGAGGCCAACCCCCGCGATTACATCGCCCAGCCCACCCTGGCCCTTTCCCGGGTTCCCGTGATCGTGGACGACCATTTCGAGGGGCGGCACGTGGACCTACGGCCCTACGTCCTCTACGGACGGAACATCTACGTCCTGCCCGGGGGCCTCACACGGGTGGCCCTGAAGAAGGGGTCGCTGGTGGTCAATTCCTCCCAAGGCGGGGGCAGCAAAGACACCTGGGTTTTGGAGGAACCCCCGGTGCTAAAAGCCAGGAGCAATTGACATGTTAAGCCGACTCGCGGAATCCCTTTACTGGACTGGGCGCTACGTGGAGCGGGCTGAGAACGTGGCCCGCTTCATCGGGGTGAACTTGAACCTCATCCTGGATACGCCTTTAAGCGGCGACCAGCAATGGCAGCCCTTGGTGGTGACCACGGGCGATGAGAAGGACTTCCAGCTTCGTTTCGGCGACTTCACCAGCGATAACGTCATCCAGTTCCTCATGTTTGACACGGAAAACCCCAATTCCATCTACTCCAGCCTCCAAAAGGCCAGGGAAAACGCCCGCACCATGCGGGAAATCATATCCAGCGAAATGTGGGAACAGCTCAATACCTTCTACCTGATGGTGCAGGGTATGGCGCACAAGCCGGGGGTGGGTATGGAATCCCTCGAGACCTTCTGCCGCAACGTGAAGATGCTCAGCCACCTTTTTTCGGGTGTGACCGACGCCACCCTTTCCCACGGCGAGGCCTGGCACTTCTTTAATATGGGCCGGCTCATGGAACGGGCTGACAAGACCGCCCGTATCCTGGACGTGAAATACTTCATCCTCCTGCCCAAGGTGGAGGACGTGGGCACGCCTTACGACGACATCCTCTGGACGGCACTCCTGAAATCCGCCAGCGCCAGCGAGATGTACCGCAAGAAACATGGGCGCCTCCAGCACATTAAAGTGGCCGAATTCCTCATCCTAGACCGGGAATTCCCCCGCTCCATGCGCTACTGCCTCATCCAGTCCGAGCAATCCTTGAGGGCCATTACCGGCTCGCCCTCCGGCACTTACGCCAACCCGGCCGAACAGCAGTTGGGCCGCCTGAAGGCCGAACTGGACTACACCGACATCGGCGGCATCGTCGCCGCCGGTCTGCACGAATATTTGGATGCCTTTGAATCCAAGATGAACAACCTAGGAGAAGCCCTTTCTATCATTTATTTCTCGGCTTCCCCCGTGGTGGACCAGGCTCCCGAGCCCGTAACAGAAGTACCCATAGAAAGGAAGGAGCAACAATGACCTTTTGCCTCGCCATGAAAGTAAAAGAAGGGCTGGTGGCCCTGGCCGACACCCGCATCACCAGCGGCACCGAGCAGATCACTGGCCGCAAGGTTTCCCTGCACCAGAGCGGCGGCCGCGCCTTTTTCCTGATGACTTCCGGCCTGCGCTCGGCGCGGGACAAGTCCCTCACTTATTTCAACGAGCGCCTGGAGGAGGACAGAGAGCCCTACCACCATCTCTATAACGCGGTGAATGTCTTCGCCGAGCAGGTGAGGCGGGTCATCAAGGAGGATAAGGCGGCCCTGGAGGAAGCTGGCTATGGCTTCAACCTTTTTTCCATCATGGGGGGCCAGCTGGCGCACGACGCGGAGCACAAGCTTTACCTCATCTACCCCCAGGGCAACTGGGTGGAGGTGACCGAAAGCACGCCCTATTACGTCATCGGCGAGTCGAGCTATGGCAAACCCTTGCTCGACCGGGCCCTGCACTATGAGTCCACCCTGGAAGTGGCCATGAAGGTCGGTTACCTGGCCTTCGAGGCCACCCGCACCAGCGCCACCGACGTGGACTTCCCCATCGACATGGTGCTTTACCGTAAGGGCACCCATCGCATGACCGAGACCCACTACGAACAACATGACCTGAAAGAGGTCACCGACTGGTGGAGGAAGCGCGTGCGTGAAACCGTGGAGCTTTGCCCCTCCGATTGGGCCAAGGATGCCTTGGGGCAGCTGCCCCGCATGTGGGGGGAAAGCCATGCGGTTTGAAGTAAGACATAACCTGCGCTACACCTACAGCCGGGAGGTGTTCCTGGAACCTACCTCCCTGCGGCTGAAGCCCCGCACCGACTTCAGCCAAAAGCTCGAATCCTTCGAAATGCTGGTGGACCCCGCACCGACGGGCCTTTCCGAATCGCTGGACCTCTTCAACAACCACGAGGTGCTGGCCTGGTTCACGGGGAAACATTCCACCCTTGCGGTGCAAACCCACTTCAAGGTCAATACGGTCTTGAGCAATCCCTTCAACTACCTCATTACCGACCCTATGGTCCTGCGCCTTCCCGCCAAATACGGCTCCGAATACTCGGTCTTGAATTCCTATTTGAAACCCACCCCCGACCCTTCGGTGGCCAACCTGGCCCAGGAGCTTTTGAGGGAAAGCGACGACAACGCGCTCAACTTCCTCTTCCACGCCACCGACTACATCCACCGCGAGTTCCAGCACATCATCCGGCCCCAGGGGGATTCCCTGCCCGCCCACAAGACCTTGAGGCGGCGGGAAGGCGCCTGCCGCGACACGGCGGTTCTGCTGGTGGACCTCTGCCGGGCCATGGGCCTGGCGGCCCGGTTCGTCAGCGGCTATAAGTTTGACCCCGGCTCCAAGGACGCCCAGGACTTGCACGCCTGGGCCGAAATCTACCTACCGGGGGCGGGCTGGCGGGGATACGACCCCAGCTTGGGATTGGCCACCGCCGACCTGCATATACCCCTAGCCGCCGGGCCCCAGCCGCAGGATGCCGCGCCGGTTTCCGGCACCTTCCGCGGAACCGACGCGCTTTCCAAATTGGATTTCGAGGTCAAGGTGGAATGCCTGGATGAGGCGCCCAAGCTCAACCTGGCCCATTAAGACTTTTGAACCACCAAGGGCACTAAGGGCACCAAGTACAACGAAAAACCGGGGTTGAAAAAAAGCCAAATCTTTTAGCTTCTAATTTTTTCTTGGTGCCCTTAGTGCCTTAGTGGTTCAAATGCCTTTTTTGGGTTTATACTGCATGCCGTGAACCCCACCGAAAACGAAACCGAGAAACACGGCTTTGAGGGCCTAGCCGTCGCGGCCTTCGAGAGCCGCATGGCCAAGGAAATGGAAGACCTCATCATCCGCCACGGGGGCGTCCCCAAGGTGGCACCTTCCATGCGGGAAGTCCCCCTTTCGGAGAACAAGCCCGCCTTCCAGTTTTTCGAAAGCCTCCAGCAGGGCAACGTGGACGTCATCATCTTCATGACGGGCGTGGGCACCCGCATCCTCTTCGACGCCCTGGAATCCCACTACGCCCCCAGCCGCATCCAAAAAGCCCTCAAGCATGCCGTGTTGGTGGCGCGCGGCCCTAAGTCGGTGAAGGCGCTGACGGAGAAAAAAATGCGCCCCTCGGTAGTGGTGCCCGAACCCAATACCTGGCGGGAAGTTCTGGGGGCTTTGGATGACAATCATCCGGTGAAAGGGCTGACGGTCGCCGTGCAAGAATACGGCATTTCCAACATCGAGTTCCTCGATGCCTTGCGCGCGCGGGGTGCCAAGGATGTCATCAGCGTTCCGGTCTACAAATGGGCCCTTCCCGAGGACTCCCGGCCCCTGGTCCACCTGGTCGAGTCCATCGCGGCGGGCGAAGTGGCGGTGGCCCTTTTCACCAGCGCCAACCAGATCCAAAACGTCCTGCAGGTGGCCAAGGGAATCGGCTTGGAGGAAAGGGTGAAAGACGCTTTCTCCCGGATGGTGGTGGCCTCGGTGGGGTCCGTCTGCAGCGAGGGCCTGAAGGACTGCGGCTTGGCGGTGGACTTGGAGCCCGAGCACCCCAAGATGGGCTTCCTGGTCAAGGAAACCTCCGAGAAATGCTCGGAACTGCACCAAACGAAAGCAGCCACCGTCAGGGTCCGGCCCTCGATCGCCCGGACCATCCCTATTACGATGCAAAACAGCGTCTTCATGAAGGCCTGCCGCAAGGAACCCACGCCCCGCACGCCCCTTTGGATCATGCGGCAGGCGGGCCGCTACCTCCCCGAGTACCGGGCGGTAAGGGCCAGGGTTTCCTTTATGGAGCTGTGCAAGACCCCCGAACTGGCCGCCCAGGTCACCGTCTCCGCCCAGGAGGCGTTGGACGTGGACGCCGCCATTCTTTTCGCCGACATCCTTTTGATCGCCGAACCCCTGGGGTTCAAATTGGAATTCCCCGATAACGGCGGGCCCGTGATCCGCGATCCCTTCCGGACGCCCGCGGACCTGGAACGCCTGCGCCAAGTGGACGGGGATTACGACATGGGCTATGTCATGCAGGCGGTCCGATTGATCCGTTCCGGCCTGAAACCCCATATCCCCTTGATCGGCTTCGCCGGCGCCCCTTTCACGCTGGCTTCTTATTTAATAGAGGGCAGCGGTTCGAAAGACTATTACCACACCCGCTCCGTCATGGGGGATATCAAGGTGTGGGACGAATTGATGAAAAAGCTGGTTTCGGCCACCGTTTCCTACCTGAACGCCCAAGTCGACGCCGGAGCGCAAGCCATCCAGCTTTTCGACTCTTGGGTGGGCATCCTTTCGCCCGATGAATTCCAGCGCATGGCACTTCCCTACCTGAAACTGCTCATCCTGCACCTCAAACGGTTGAAGCCGGATATTCCCTTGATCTACTTTGGCACCCAAACCGCCCCTTTTTATTCCTGGCTTAGGGATACCGGGGCCACGGTCATCGGCGTGGATTGGCGGGTGGACCTGGACAAAGCCTGGAAACAGTTGGGCGACGTGGCCATCCAGGGCAACTTGAACCCGGAGGCACTGTTGACCGACCCCGACAAAGTGAGAATCGAAACGGAAAAAGTGCTCCGCCAGGCGGGTGGAAAGCCGGGGCATATCTTCAATCTCGGCCACGGCATCCTGCCGCAGACGCCCATGGATAATGTGCGGGCCATGATCGATACAGTACGCAACTGGAAACCCTGAGGCTCTTTAACCACATGCCACCTTTCCGTAAGGGAGTTAACGAAGGTGGTATAGTCCCACATTTTCATAAAATCTCTTTCAAATAGGACATGTGGGACAGAGGTCACAGAGTTAAATCTTTTATTTTCTAAATCTTCATAATATTCTTTTGCCTTACTCCGTGAACTCTGTGGTGAAAAGGTTTTCTTGAAATCCTTCGACGCTGTCCTACTCATCGGTTTCGGCGGCCCCGAAAAACCCGAAGACGTTGTCCCCTTCCTGGAAGATGTCACAGCGGGCAGGAACATCCCCCCCGAGCGCCTGAAGCTGGTGGCCAAGCAATATGAACAAATTGGCGGCGTTTCTCCTTATAACCACCTCACCCGGGACCAAGCCGAGGCCTTGCAAAAAATTTTAAGTTCGAGGGGCCTGAAGATGCCGGTCCATGTGGGTTTCGCTCATTACGCTCCACGGATTGCCGACACCCTGGTCAACCTTGCCCGGCAGGGGAAAACCAAAATCTTCGCCATCATCATGGCGCCCCACCGGAGCCCCGCTTCCTATGACAAGTACGTGAAAAAAGTGGACGAGGCCCTGGAGTCCATCAAGGAACAGGGCCTGCCCTTGCCTGAAATCACCTACGCTCCTGAGTGGCACAACCGTCCCGGGTTCATCAACGCCATCGGCCAAAACGTCGAAGCGGCCTATGCCCAGCTTTCCGCCACGGAAAAGGCCCGCCACCGGGCCGAGTTGATTTTGACGGCCCACAGTATTCCCCGCAAAATGGCCATGGAATCCCCCTACTCCCTGCAATTCGAGGAAACCTGCCAACTGGTCACCCACAAGGTGTGCATGCCCTATTACCAGACCGCCTTTACCAGCCGGTCGGGCCGCCCCGAGGAACCCTGGCTGGAACCGGATTTGACCGAATTCATCGACCGGCGCACCTATGAGGACCTTTCCGCCTGCGTGGTGGCCCCTATCGGCTTCCTGGTGGACCACGTGGAAGTGCTTTACGACATCGACGTGAAGGCGGCAGAAAAGGCGAAGTGGAAGGGATTACATATGGTGCGCGCCAAAACAGTGGGCACCAAGCCCTCCTTTATCGCAATGCTTTCCTCGCTCATCGAGGAAGCATTGCAATAGAATAAGCGGTCATTGCGAGGAGTGTCCGCCGAATAGGCGGGCGATCATGACGAAGCAACCTCAGTTTTAAACAAGCCTTTTCACAATGTGGAAAATTTTTAGACTGGGTTTGCTTCGTCGTAACCACCGACCTATACGATCGCCACTTCTCGCAATGACAGCTATTAAATTTTAAGGTTGATATGAATCCATTACGTGTGACCATCATCGGCGCTGGGGTAAGCGGCCTGGCCTGCGCCTTGCGGCTTCTGGAACTTTCCAAGGAAAATAACATTCCCCTGGAGCTGAACATCCTGGACGCCGGCGACAAGGCCGGCGGCACCCTGACAACCGTCGAGCAAGACGGCTTCTTAATGGAAGAAGGGCCGGATTGCTTCATCACCGAAAAGCCCGCCGCGCTGGAGCTCTGCAAAAAGCTGGGCCTGGAAGGCCAGCTGATCAAGACCAACTCCTCCTTGAAGCAGTCCTTCATATTAAAGGGCGGCAAGCTGCATCCCATCCCCGAGGGCTTTTACATGCTGGCCCCTTCCCGCCTGATGCCCTTGATGACGACCTCCCTTCTTTCGCCCCTGGGCAAACTGAGGGCCGCCCTGGAACCCTTCGTGAGGGTTCGCCGGGACCCGCAGGATGAGAGCGTGGGGGATTTCGTGAGGCGGCGCCTGGGCAAGGAAGTCTTGGAAGCTCTGGCCCAGCCCCTGATCGGGGGGGTTTACAACGCCGACCCGGACGACCTGAGCGTGGACGCCTGCATACCCCGCTTCAAGGAAATGGAACGGAGGTACGGCTCGCTCCTCAAGGCCATGGCCGCCCGCAGGCTGAACGCGCAGGCCCAGGTTTCCGGCGCCCGCTATTCCCTTTTCGTGAGCTTTAAGAAAGGCATGCAGGCCCTGGCTGAAACCCTAGCCTCCCAAATCCCCGCCGAATCTTTCTGGCTTCAAAGCCCCGTGCAATCCTTGAAGCCCACCGACCATGGCACTTGGGAAGTTTCCGCCCAGGGACAGGCGCGGGAAGCGGATTGCGTGGTATTGGCCATCCAACCCGCCAAGATGCGGCCCTTGATCGGCCCCTTGGACAAGGAATGGGAAAAGCTTTTGTCCGCAGTACCGGCCCATGACTCCGCCACCTTGAACCTGGGCTTCCGCCGCCAGGACGTGGGGCACCCCTTGAACGGCTTCGGCTTCGTGGTCCCCGCGCGTGAGAAGAAACTCGTGGTGGGATGCACCTTCGCCAGCCAAAAATTCGAGGGCCGCGCGCCCGAGGGTAGCGTGTTGCTGCGGGTCTTCCTGGGGGCGGAAGCCGTCCAGGGCCTCAAGGCCCAGGGTGAATCCGCCGTCTTGGATAAGGTTTTGGAGGAATTAAAACCCGTTTTGAAACTGCGGGGCCTGCCCATCGTCCATCATTGGGCGCGTTACGAGGCTTCCATGTCTTATTTCCGGCCCGGCCATTTAAGCCAGGCCTCCCGGTTGGAGCAGAAAGCCTCGGAATATAAAGGATTGTACCTAGCGGGCAACGGCTTGAAGGGGGTCGGCATCCCCGACACCATCGCCGCCGGTCAGGCCGCAGCAAAAAAAATACTTCGAGCCTTATAATAAGAACCATGAATACTTGCCGACGAATTCTTTTTCTCACTCCATTACTGTTTCTAATGGGCTGTTCTGTTTCAAACAACAATGAACCCAATTGGAAAGAATATAAGTTTAATGACTTCGGAATATCACTTGAAGCCCCATATCCATTAGTGGCTGATAGGCAACAAAAAGACGATGGAGAAAAAACTTTAAGCATCTCAACAAAAATTTCAGTGGCCGACTCTTTACTGTATGCAATCCGCAATCTCAAATTCGCCGCGCCTTGGCGAGGCAGAAATCAACTCGGGTTATTAAACGTCAACTTCGTGGCCCATTCCCTCGGCAGCCAAGGGAACGATTACGATCGCCAAAAATTGATTGACGATTATTTATCAATTTTAAAATTAGAAAAATTAACAGCGGATAGCGTTGAATACAAAATAAATTCCATCCAATGTTCAGGGCTACCCGCCGTTTTAGTTACCATTCAAGTAAAACACGAATTAAAGACAAGCGGGATTTTTGACATAACTTCCATCTCTACAATTTTCATCTCAAAAAAAAAGCAATACTGGGAAATAGGGATTTCCCATTCACATCATTGCGACGAAACTGATACTTCAGCCGCCATGTCTGATCGGGTTATCCAATCCATAAAAATCGAACCCAAGGTCCCATGACCGTTTTCAACAAGTCTCCCCGCCTTTTAATACTGAATAAACCCAAAGGCTACGTCGTCACCCGCTCGGATGAAAAAGGCCGCAAGACCGTTTATGACCTCCTCCCCGATTGGGCTTATGCTGAGGGCTGGATGCCCGTGGGCCGTTTGGACTTGGATTCCAAGGGCTTGCTTCTTTTCACCCAGGACCGAAAACTCGCCGACCGCCTCACCCGCCCTGGTTCCTGCCACAAGGTTTACGAGGTTTGGGTGCGGGGACACGTGAACCAAGACCACATCGGTCAATTGATAAAAGGGATAAAGGACAAAGATGAGTTGCTGAAAGCCGTCCGGGTTGAAATCCAGGGCGGGGCCGGGCCAAAAACCCGGCTCGAAGTGGAATTGGACGAAGGCAAGAACCGCCATATCCGCCGCATGTTCGGCGCCCTCAAGGACCCCAAATTCGGGACGCCCCTGAAGGTGCTAGAGTTAAAGCGCGTCCAAATCGGCGGCCTCAAGCTGGATGTGGAATCGGGCAAGTGGCGGTTCCTCGATCCGGAGGAAATTTTGCTGTTGGAGTAAAGTCTTACTTCTTCTTTCGGGTTCTTTTGACGGGGACGTCTTCGGGTATTTCCGGTTGGGAAGTGGATTCCGGCTCCGGCAAGACCACCATGAACCAATAAACGATATTGGCGATGATGTTTAAGACCAGGAAGAGGACCACCCACAGCGTTTTCATGTCCTTGTTCATGTCGTCCTTGCGGATCAGGTGGATGAAATATGAAATGTGGATGAAGAAGCCCAAAAAAATTCCAAGGAGGAGGAGGCCGTAAAAAATCAGCAGACCCCCAATTAACTGCTCTGGCATTTGGGGAGCGGCGGTCACTCCCTTCTCGGGAAGGTTTTTTAAAATCGCGAACAAAAAACACAGGACGCCGGCGGCGATCATGACGATGGGCGCGGGCGTCAGGAGCCCCCAGATAATTTTATAAGACTTCTTCATACTTCCCTCCCTGGAAATAAAGTCAGTTAAAGAAATTCAACCTTCGTTCGGCGGCAACCACCAACCGGTTTATCCTAGTGAAGTTCCTCTAATAAAATCGCCTTTACTTCGGCGATCACGTCCTCCGGCTTGATTTCCGCCATGCAGAAATAACCGTCGGTCCTCAGGCAATCGTGGCTCTTGCAGGGGGAACAAGACGGGTGCTGGGTCAGCACCTTCACCTTCGGCCCCCAGGGCTTCCAAACTTCCACTTCATTGGCCCCCGAGAAAAGGCAGACCACCGGCACACCGCAGGCCGCCGCCAGGTGGGTGGCCCCGGAATCGCAGCCGATGAAGACTTTGCAATCCTTCATTAAAGCCGCCATCTGCCGCAGGGAAAGTTTCCCGACCAGGTTGACGATGGGGCATTCCAAGCCGTCCACCACCTCTTGGGAGAACCCCAAGTCCCCCTCTCCTCCCATGACCACGATATCGGCCTGGGTATTGGCGTGCAGTTCGTGGATCAGCACCTCGAAGCTCTCTTCCCGCCACCGCTTGGAGGGCGTGGCCGCCCCGATATGCACCGCGATGCGGGGAAGGCCGGGTAAAAGTTCCTGGGCCGGCAGTTGGTTTTCCCCCGTTTTGTGGTCGTGTTCGTCGAACCACATTTCGAGTTTCCGGTCGGCCGTGGTAATCCCGAGAACCTGCAATAACTGGAGGTTGCGGTCCACTTGGTGCAGTTCCGCCGCCGGCGGGGCGGCTTTTTTCGTTAAAAACCGGCTGACCCAACCCAGGTTGAAACCCACCCTTTGCTTGGCGCCCGAAAGGCCCGCCACCAGCGGATCCAGGCGGTTCTGGTACCGGAAATCCAAAAGAAGGTCGATGGGTTTGGAACGGAGGAACTTCACCAAATGCCAGGCCGATTTCCACCGGTCCAGGGGCGCGTAGTCCGGCAAAAGCCAGAGGGCGTCGAAGATGTAAACGTCATCGAAGAAGGGGCAGACCTTGGCCAGTTCGGCCACCGGTGAGGGGACCACCACGGAAATATGGGCGTCCGGATGGGTATTCCTTAAGGCCCGGTAGGCGGGAATACCCAGGATGAAGTCGCCGATGCGGTCCAGCCGCAGAAGGACAATTTCCATGGTGAAAGCATGGTAATGGATGACGACAGGCCGGGCAAATTGTTAATGATGCGTTACCTTAAAACCAACACCTTGGCGATTTTGTTGGCGGGGCTGCCCGTTTTAGGGTCCATCACGTTGAGCGCAATCAGGTAAATCCCGGACGCCACCGGCTGCCCCTCCCGGTTCGTCAAATCCCACGTGGCTTGCCCATTGACGGCGCCCAAGCTCCGCAAGAGTTCCCCGTTCAAGGCGTAAATCCGGATGGCCCCGGCGCCCTGCACGGGGTTTCCTTCCACCACCGCCGATATTTGGACGGTGCCTTCCGAATGGATGAGGTTGGGCTCCACCACCATCTGCACCCGGGTGGCCTGGGAATAGGGGCCCACATAGACGCCCCGGTTGAGGACCACCTGGGTCCCGTCGGTGAAGGCCTGGGTGATGATGAGGTGGTAGAAACCATTGGGCACTACATTCCCCCCCTTGTCCGTGGCGTCCCAAACCGCCATCACCTGGCCGTCGAGGAAAAGCGTGAGGGTGCCGCCGGGTCCCGAGGGGTTGGGAACGAAGGTGGAAACCGTCAGGTTCAGTTCTTGGGGCGCTGGAGGAGACAACCGGCCGCAAAGGGTCGCGACCCATTCGCCCTGGGAATTGAAGATGCTGACCGATTCGGAGGCGCAAGAGGCGGTAAAGGGCGGGGTGATCGTGCCCGTTTGCGTGAAAGTCGGCGACGCGGTCGGGGTCCAAGTGGGGGTATTCGTGGCGGTACCCGTGGGAGTACTTGATGGCGTAGCCGTCAACGTATTGAGCGGGGTGGACGTCATAGTTCCGGTGGGCGTCCGGGTGGCGGTGGGCGTGGGGGTGCCAGTCAGGGTCTTAGAAGGCGTCGCCGTGAGCGTATGCGTGACCGTGAAGCTGGCGGTAGCCGTAGGCGTGGAAGCCTTCGTCCCGGTGGGTGTGGCCGTGGGGCTCTTTGACGGGGTGGCCGTGATGGTACTGGAAGGCGTCGATGTGGCGGTGGAGGTAGGCGTGTTAGTCGGGGTCCGGGTCGCGGTATCGGCGAAGGTATTCGTGGGAGTAAAACTGGGCGTGGCCGTCGTTGTTTGAGTGGGCGTGGAAGTGGCCGTGAAAGTGGCCGTCCGGGAGGCGGTGCCGGTCGGCGTTGAGGTCGGGGTTAGGGTCGCCGACAAAGTCGGGGTGGAGGTGGCGGTCAGGGTGGGCGTCGGGGTAGGCGTACCGGTCGGGGTGTTCGTGGCCGTATCCGCGAAGGTATTCGTCAGGGTGGAACTGGGCGTGGCCGTCGTCGTTTGAGTGGTTGTGGAGCTGGGCGTTGAGGTCGGGCTTAAGGTGGCCGTCAAGGTCGAGGTGGAGGTGGCGGTCAAGCTAGGCGTCGGGGTAGGTGTACCGCTCGGGGTGTTCGTGGCCGTGTTCGCGAAGGTATTCGTCGGGGTGGAACTGGGTGTGACCGTCGTCGTTTGAGTGGGTGTGGAGCTGGGCGTTAGGGTGGGGCTCAGGGTCGCTGTCAGGGTCGGCGTTGAAGTCGGGCTAGGGGTCGCCGTTGAAGTTGGGGTGAAGGTGGCGGTCAAGCTGGGCGTGTTCGTGGCGGTGGCCGTCGGGGTGGCGCTGGCGGTGGAGGTTGCAGTGGAAGTCGAGGTGCTGGTGGGGGTTTGGGTGGCCGTATCCGCAAAGGTATTGGTGGCGGTCGAAGTCGGCGTGGAAGTGGCCGTAGAGGTAGGAGTATCCGTGGTCGTTTGGGTGGGTGTTTTTGTGGCCGTAGCAGTAGGGGTATTGGAAGTCGTGTTCGTCGGCGTATTCGTAGCGGTATCTGTGGCGGTATTGGTAGGGGTCTGGGTAGCCGTGGAAGTGAGTGTACCCGTCGCCGTGTTGGTGGGCGTATTCGTCGGCGTGTTCGTGGCGCTGCCTGTCGCGGTGTTGGTCGCTGTCAGGGTGAAGGTACTCGTCGGGGTCGAAGTGGGGCTCGAAGTTGCCGTACCCGTAGGGGTGCTTGACGTCGTAGCCGTCGGTGTATTCGTCGCGGTGAGGGTGGCGGTGGCGGTCGATGAAAGGGTAGGAGTATTCGTGGTCGTGCTGGTGGGCGTGAGAGTGGCCGTCAACGTAGCCGTGTTTGTCGGCGTCAACGTTGGCGTATTCGTCGGGGTAAAGGTGGTTGTTTTCGTGGGTGTGAAAGTTACGGTGGCGGTGGGTGTTTGGGTGGAGGTGTCGGTGGGCGTCAGCGTGGCCGTATCCGTGGCGGTGGAGGTGGCCGTATTCGTGAGGGTGAAAGTCGCGGTGTTGGTGGGCGTCGGGCTGGGGGTTTGGGTGGGCGTCCGGGTGGGGGTGGAAGTGGGGGTGGCCGAACAGGCCGAAAGCGTCGTGGAAACCGGGGCCGAAACCACGCCGGCTTGGGGAAGACCGCTGTCCGCTTCCCCCGTATTAATAAGGGTTGTGCCACAGGTATTGGCGGTGCCCGTGACGGTCAAGGCGCCGGAGGCGTTGTTGGCCAGGTTCCCCAGGTTCCAAACCACGTTTTGGCCGCTGACGAAGGGTGCGCCGGTGGAAGAAACGTAAGTCAACCCGGTCGGAAGGGTGTCGGAAACCGTGACGTTGTAGGTCTGGGTGAATTTGACGATGGAGACTTTGTCGAACCTCACCGTCGACCCGCTGTTGGCTTGGATGCCCGCCTGGCCCGAGCCGATATTGAAGGTCGTCGTCGTGGGAGCGATGACCTGGGTGCCGTTGACCGAGAGGGAAAGGGTGACCGTCCCCGACCCGGTGCCCGTCACCTGGAAGAGGATAATGGCCCAGACCCCGGCCGTGATAGTGGCGTTTCCCGTGGCCACGTTATGGAAACCCGTGCCCCCGTTGTCGTAATAATTCACCGAGACGTTGTTGGCCGTTCCGGTGGTGATCAGGGCCTGGTAGTTGGAGCCGTTCACAAAAGTGGGGGTGTTGGTGCCGCTGAAACGCCAAAGGAGGACCCCCGTGTTCCCGGCGGTGGTGATCTTCATGTCCGTTTGGATATACCCGTCCCCCACCTGTCCCGCGCAGCTGTTGAGGAGGAGGGGATATTGCCCGTTGGGGGCCGCACCTTGGGCCGCCTGGGTTTCCGGGGCGTCGGTGGTGTCACTGACCACCGTCCAGTCGGCCAGGTTTTCGGTCCAACCCGGAGGGATCACGCCAAGGGTGTCCCCCTCGAAACTGTCCGAACAAGTCGTGGGGGCGCTGGCGTTGGCGTAATTAAGGATATAGGTGATGGGATTGCCGGGAGCGGCGCTGGTGACATTGACGGTTTTGGTGAGGGTGATCTGGGCGAAAAGCGGCGAAACCCCGAGGAAGAAAAAGGCGGTCAGCGCGGCAGCGGCTGAATAATATGAGATTTTTAATCGGCACACGGTACGGCAGCTCCATTGGTGTTGAAAGGTGTTGGTTTATATCGGCTTAGCTTCAACGATTTATAAATTAAGTTGCCAAATTATACCTTTTTCCCGCAAACAGGCTACTTGGGGGTCCGTAAAAACAGTGAAAATAATGCCCCTGGTAGGCCCCGCTGGGTTTCTACCCCATATATGGTTCGAGAGTTATTTTAAAGAGAAATTCTAAAATCAAGAGGCCAGGCTGCCGGCGGCCGGGACGGCATGGGCGTCCTGGATGATCATTTGGATGGTTTCCAATTCCCCGCCGTCGCACCAGATGGCGCCGCAGGCGCCGTTGGAACAATGGTTGATGACCACTTGGGTCAACATGGAATGGATGCCCTTGCACATGGGGCTTTGGCAATAGGGGCATTTGATCTCGGGAAAATGGTCCCGGTCCTTCAAGGGGCCGCGCTGGGAATCCCGCCAAACCTTCACTTTCTTGATTTCCTCGGGCGAAAAAGCCACTTCGTCCCGGGCGATCATGCGCTCCAATACCCCCGAGCCCAGCAGGTAGCCCTTGCAGAAGGTGCATTGTTCCGCTTCCGCCCCCTCGTATTGGACCTTAACCAAGGGCACCTTGCAGCGGGGGCAGGGGTCGTTGGACACCGAGCCCTGGACCTGTTGCTGGAAAAGGGGGAGAAGCTCCGGAAGGTCGGAAGCCCGGGAAACCTCCTGGCTTCCAGCGGGGCAAACCCAGGTGGTCGGCGCCATGAAGCCCATGGCCAGCAATTGGGCCGGGGAATAGGGCCCCGCCCATTGGTTGTTTTGGTAGGCCATGAAAGTAGCGAGGGGGGGAGCCGCCCCCGGGGCCGGGGAAGCCTGGGGCACCCCGGTTTTATCTTCCATATCCTCCGCTTCTCGCAATGCGATCAGGTCCGACTTGGCCCAGGTGAGGAGCTTGGATAGCCTCTTGGAAACCGGCGGGTGGTTGCTGAAGAGGTCGGAAAAAAAACCTTCCTGTTCGTCCATGTTCGATTCAGAGGGGTTGAGGATAAAAAGCGCCGCGTAGGTATCCGCGATGTTCCCACGCCAGCGGCGGGAAATCTTGTCCAGGCCCTCGGCTAGGGCGAAGGGGTCCTTGCATATGGAAACGCCGTCGGCGTCGGCCAGGTATTCCCTTTCCCGCGAGATGGCCATGGAAATCAGCCGGGTGACCAGGTAGCCCAGCCCGGAAATCAGCCAAAGGATCAAGAGGACCCCGGACAGGCCCCCGCCGCGCGAGGAAGACCGCCGGTCATAGGAGCTATAGGTAGACACCCTCAAGGTGCCGCCCAGGGCCGCGTTGACCTGGCCGAAGATGGCGAAGAGAAAACAGGCGGTGCCTACCAGCCTCGAGTCTTCCTGGACCAAATGGGCGGCCTCATGGGCCACGACCGCCGAAAGCTCGGAGCGGTCCAGCTTGGAAAGGAGCCCCTCGGTGGCCCCGATGGCCGCCTGGCCCTTTCCGTCCAGGAGGGAAAAGGCGTTGCACCCCGGGGTGGCGATCACCACCGCCCGGATACCCCGGATGCCGGTGGCCGCCTCCGCTTCCCCCACCAGGTTGATGAACTCGCGGTGATAGGCGTCCTTTTCGTCCGCGGGTTTGGCCCCGATCGGGGCCAGCATGTCGTCGAGGGACTTGGAGCGAACATGGAAAAAATGGGCCGCCGCTAGGGCCCCCGCGCCCAGCGAGGTCAAGAGGATGACGGGCAGAATCTCAGAGGAGCCCACATGGACCCGAAAATGGCTGAAGAAATAGAGGGTGAGGACAAAAAGGTCCACGAAGAAGACATAAAGTGCTACGAGCAGGAGAAAAAGGTAAAAGGTGGCCCGGCGGGTCCTCGCCTTGGCCTCGAAGACCGTCTCAGCGGGAAGGGCGTAGAACATTTACACCTCAAAAATAATGGCCGCAAATCGGCGCAAATTTGCGCGGAAAACCTAAAAGAATAAATCCAAGAAACTTCGATGTCCGGTACTTGGTTTGCATTTTAAAATTCAAAAACCGGATCTATTTACATTAATTCGGGCAAATTCGCGGACCAATCTTAGAATTTGACTTGCGGCGCTTCTTTTTCCGCCTCGGCGGCCTTCAGGAATTCCCTTTGCGTGAACCCGAAGGGCCCCGCCACCAGGTTGGAGGGAAATTGCTGGGTGATGGCATTGAAGTTGGCCACCACGTCGTTGTAATGCCCCCGCACGTAGGCGATCTTGTTCTCGGTGGAGGTCAGTTCTTCCTGCAGCTGGGCGGCGTTCTCGTTGGATTTGAGGGCGGGGTAGTTTTCCCAAACGGCCAAAAGCCGTCCCAGACCCCGGGTGATGTCGTTTTCGGCCTTCAGGCGGTCGTTCATGTTGGTGGCGCCCATGGCCGCAGGCCCGGGCCTGCATGACCTGGGTGAGGGTGTTTTTCTCGAAATCCATGACGCCCTTGACCGTTTCCACCAGGTTGGGGATGAGGTCGTGGCGGCGTTTCAGTTGGACGTCGATCTGGCTCCAGGAATTGTCCACTTCCACGCGGTAACGGACCAGCTGGTTGTAGACCGAAACCAGGTAAAGAACGATCAAGAGTGCGATTCCGAGGATGAACAAAACCATAACAACCCCAATGGCGGCCATGGCAACCCCTTTTTAAGTTGATAACCGGCGGCGGCGGGATAAGTATAGGATGATTCCCGGGACCGCGACAGGGACATTTCACCCCGGTTTTCCTCAGGCGGAATGCCCCCTTTATTCTTGACAGTTTTTGGCCCCTCCATAATCTTCTATCCTTTTCAACGCCCCTGAACGGTATCCCGTTCCTAACGAACCCATTTTGTTTGGAGGAATCCATGGCTCCCAAGAAACTCAAGAAAAAAAAACCCGCGAAAAAAGCAACGCCTAAGTCCGCGAAAAAGTCCGCCCCCAAATCTTCCAAGCCAATCATGATCGTCAAGGCTCCCAAGAAAAAAGCCCGCATCGATCCCGCTTTCCAACCCCTCCTGGAAAAACTCCAGCACCGCCGCAACGAGATCACCGGCCAAGTGAACCATCTGGAGCAGGACTTAAGGGAAGAGATCGCCGACAACCAAAACATCCCGGGCGACATGGCCGACCACGGGTCGGGGGAACTGAACCAACACCTGTCGGTGACTTTGATGGAAAACGACCGGATCGAACTGGATCGCATCGAGAAGGCCATTTCCCACATTGAAAGCGGCATCTACGGCTCCTGCGAGGTCTGCGAGAAATCCATCCCCATGACCCGGTTGAAGGCCATTCCCTGGGCCACCCGCTGCATCAGTTGCCAGAGCCGCATGGAAGGGGCCTGAGCCTCAGTTTTCAAAAGGCGAAGAAATCCTTTTTCCCAAAGGGGAAAAAGGACGCCTGAGGCGCATTTTCAAAAGCCGAAGAAGTCCCCAATTTTCAAGAATGTATAAAGAAAATCGGGGGCGCCTGAGCCGCAGCCCTCAAAAGGCGAAGAAATACCCATTTTCAAAAAGAAAATGGGTGCGCCTAAAACGTCAATTTTGAATTGGGAATGTTGAATTTTAAATTTCGGCCCATGTTCTTCCGCTTTCGCTGGAAGAAAATCTCATTAATTCACAATTAAGAATTCAAAACTTAAAATTGCCTGTGATAGCATTGGTTCATGAATTTCCGCCGTCTTCCTATATTGGTGTTCTTCCTGATTGCTTTCGTGAACCCCTCCCACGTTTGGGCCAGAAAACACCACACCCCTTCCCCGACGCCCACCCACCTTCCCACCGAAACTCCTACCAATACGCCGACGGCCACTCCTGTTTCCTATAACGGCCCCAAAATCTACACCTTCGACGCCATGTGGGGGTCCAAGGGCTCCCACTTGAACCAAATGAGCGATCCCGAGGGAATCGCGGTGGGCCCGGACGGCAAGGTCTATATCGCGGACACGAACAACAACCGCGTCCTAGTTTGGAATTCCAACCGGGGACCCGGTAACCTCCTACGGGTCCTTCGGAACCCGATCCGACTGGCGCAACCCGCCCCAATTCGAACATCCAACCGGAATCTTTGTTTACCCCAACAACCAGATCTATGTTTCCGACAGCCTCAACAGCCGCATCGTGGTGCTGGACGCGAACGGCATGGTGGTGACCACCTGGGGAAGCCCGGGCACCGGCACCAGCCAATTCAACCTTCCCCGGTCCCTTTCCGAGGACCACTATGGCAATATTTGGGTGCTGGATTCGGGCAATTCGCGCGTTCAGATCTTCAGCAACTTGGGCATCTACAACACCACCTGGGGCTCCTTCGGCACCGACGCCGGCGCCAACACCACGGTGGCGGTCATGAACCAGCCTTTGGGTATGGCCCTCAACAGCATTGACCAGGCCATCGTGGCCGATACCGGCAATTTCCGCATGGAGGTCTACAACGACGGTGGAGTGCCCCTGACCATCCAGGGCTGGTACGGCAATGACGGGCCTTATGTTTTCAAGGACCCCGCCGGCGTGGCCGTCACGCCTTCCGGGCTCGCGGCCATCGCGGACGGAGGCAGCGGCAGGGTGGTTTTTTACAACAGCCGCAACGGGGACTTCGAGTTTTTGGGGGAGTGGCGGGCGAAGGATGAGATCCTCAACGCCAACTACGCCCCCCGTTTCCGGGCCGTCGCCAGCGACTCCCAAAACCGCGTCTACGTGACCGACATCCAGAACAACGCCGTCGTCCGGTTAAGGCCGGTGAAACAGCCGGAAAACCAGGATACCCCCACGCCGATTCCTCCCACCCCCACTCCCGCGGATCAAAACCCCTATGGGGGGGCCGGGTTTCCGATCCGGTAAATTTCCCTTCGCGGACCCCTTTTCCGGGTGCGATGGCGGTAAATACCCTGTGGCAGCCCGCGCGCCGCTTGTGTTAAACTCCTGCCTCGCGAAGATCAGACCTGTTCCTCCCTTGAGGTTCCATGAAACGCGTTCATTCGTTGGTCACCGGCGGCGCCGGTTTCGTCGGGTCCCATCTTTGCGATTACCTCCTGTCCCTGGGCCACCACGTGGTCTGCGTGGACAACCTCATCACCGGAAAATCCGAAAACATCGCCCATATCCGGCGCCATCCCCACTTCCGCTTCATCCACCAGGACATCATCAAGGGCCTGCCGCGCTTCCTGGCCCTCCCCCGCTTCTTAAGGGACGTCGCCCGGGGGTTCCCGCGCTTCCTGCCCAAGGCCGACTATGTGTTCCACCTGGCCTCCCCCGCCTCGCCCGTGGGCTACATGAAGAACTCCATCGAGACCATCCTCACCAATTCCATCGGCACCTACCGGCTTTTGGAGTACTGCAAAAAGAAGGAGCGCCAAGCTTCCTTTTCGCCTCCACCTCGGAAGTCTACGGCAACCCTCTGGTCCATCCCCAAGTGGAGACCTATTGGGGCAACGTGAATTCCTTCGGGCCCCGCTCCTGCTACGACGAAAGCAAGCGCCTCGGCGAGGCCCTGGTTTATGAGTACGTCGCACAAATACGAGGTGGATGCCCGGCTGGTGCGCATCTTCAACACCTATGGGCCCCGCTTGAACGAGAACGACGGCCGGGTGGTTTCCAACCTGATCACCCAGGCCTTGAACGGGAACTCCCTGACGGTTTACGGCGACGGCTCCCAGACCCGCAGTTTCTGCTACGTGGCAGACCTGGTAAGGGGCCTCTGGGCCGCCATTTCCACGCCCCATACCACGGGGGAGGTTTTCAACCTGGGCAACCCCCAGGAGACCACCATCCTCCAGTTCGCGAAGATCGTGAAGGAGCTTTGCGGCAAACCGGGCGCCAAAATCGTGAAAAAACCCCTGCCCCAGGACGACCCCATCAAGCGCAAGCCTGATATTTCCAAGGCCAAAAAGGTCCTGAAATGGGAGCCCAAGATCCCTTTAAAAGAGGGTTTGAAACACACGATTGAGTATTATCGCGGTAGAATATGACCCGCGAAGCCGTTCTATGAACGTCCAAAGCAATGAGGGTTGGTTTTTTAGGGGTTTTTTCGTATTTTGAAGTGCTTCTATATTCATTCCTGAGGTGAGATCTTCATGAAAACTGCCAGTCCTTTACCCCCCGTTCCGCAAAAACGGCGAACTTCCTCTTTTAACCCAGAACCGCCATCTGAAATTCTCCAAGACCCTTGAAGTCCGCATCTTCCCCCTGGTGCCCGGCCACTTGGCCACCAACCTGAAGCACCTGGGCCACGAAGTGCTCTGGCTGGACGGCATCAACCGCCGCATGAGCGACGAGGAATTCGACAAGCACCTCGACTGACTTCGCCCCCGAGATCGTCTTTTTGGAGACCAAGGCCCCCGTGGTGAAGCGCCACTGGAAATATATAGAGGAACTGAAGACCCGCTTCCCGGAGATGAAGATGGCCCTGATGGGCGACCACGTGAGCTACTTTCCTGAGGAATCGGTCCTGAACTCCAAGGTGGATTACGTCATGACCGGCGGCGACTACGACATCGTGGGCCGCAACATCGTCCAGTTCCTGGCGGGTAAGGAACCCCTGGGCCCCGGCGTCTGGTACCGCGACGCCTCCGGCAAGACCGTCACCACCGGCCCCCACAAGCTCACCGACGCCCTAGATTCCCTGCCCTTCATCGACCGCGAACTGACCCGCTTCCTGGATTACGGCGAGGCCTACCTGCTGCGCCCCACGGCCTACATCCTCACCGGCCGGGGCTGCGGCGCTTCCGACGCCTCCCCCAACAGCGTGGGTGTCTGCACCTTCTGCATCTGGCAGCACGCCCTTTGGGGCAAGACCGCCCGCCTGCGCTCCCCCAAGAACGTGGCCGAGGAAATGGAAATCTGCGTCAACAAGTACAAGGTCTGGGAATTCTTCGACGACAACGAATCCGGCCCCATCTACAACATCGAGTGGCTCAAGGAGTTTTATAAAGAACTGACGGCCCGCAAGCTTTTGGGCCGCTTCCAATTTTCCTCCAACTGCCGCGCCGACACCCTGAACGAGGAAGTGGTCGATCTCTTGGTCAAGTGCGGCTGGCGCCTCCTGAAGATCGGGTTGGAAGCGGGTTCCGATTACAGCATCAAGCACCTGGCCAAATGCGAGACCGTGGACCTCATCAGCAACGGCGTCAAGATGGCCAAAGACAAGGGATTGGTGGTGCTCCTGACCACTATGTTCGGCTACCCCTGGGAAACCGAAGAGGACATGAACAAGACCTATGAGGTCACCAAGGAGATCCTGAACTACAAAGTGCGCTTCGGGGACTGCATGCAGGCCTCGGTCGTCATCGCTTACCCCGGCTCCCCCCTCTGGAGGGAGGCCACCAACAAGGGCTGGCTTTTAATTGGCAAAGAAGACTATGAACGGTACGATATGAGCCACCCGATATTAAAGACCAACGTGAACCCAGCCCCCTGGACCCGCAAGACCTGGGCGCTGATGAAGGATCCGAAGTTCATGTTCCGGCAGTTGATTACGATCCGTCACTTCCGGGAACTGGATCTGTTGTGGAGGGGTTTAAAGTCGCTGTTGGGCCACGTGCAGGATTATCAAGAACCTATTCCAGAAAGCGCGACGACCAATGCCAACACGCCGCAAACAGCCGTCAGCAACTGAAGCCGTCCTATCCAAACCAAAGTCCGATTCCATTCCCACCCCCGGCCAGTGGAAGGGGAAGGTCATCGGCTTTATCTTCGCCCTTATCATCCTGGCCGCCATTTGGAGCACCGGGGTTTTCAAGGAATTCTTCGCCGGTCCCAAGATCCCCATCCCCCGGGAAACCGCTGGTTTCAGCCTGGGCATGACCCTGGATGATCTCCTCCAAAAATACCCCGACGCCAAGAAGAAATTCCGTTCCTTCAATAACGACCCCCAGTTTACGATCGTGACTTTGGACGCCTCCACCGGGGTGACGGCCGCCACCTCCGCGGACCTTTTGTTCTATATTCCCAACGGCAAGCTTTATTTCATCTCCGCCACCTGGGACGGGGACAGCGCCAAGGCCATCCCCCTGGCGGAATGGGCCCATCAATACCGGCGCTGGAACAAGAACGCCAGCGGCAGCCCCGAACCCCTGGGCAACGACGTGCTTTTGAAGGAATGGCATTTTGACGACACCCACACCGAGATGATCCTGAGGGATTTGAACTATTCCGACCACATTCAGCGCTGGCAGGACATCCGGGATGCCTCCAACGATGCCGCCCAGCAGGCCTTCGCGAAGTATCGCTTAGACGCGGGGAGCTGAAAAAGGTCTTTAAATACTAAAGAGCTTGTTTCGCTCCAAACGCGACCTATCCCTTCCAAAACATCTTCCAAATTTCGAACCATCATAAAGAAGGGAGATTTTCCATGGATCAATTATCTGATTCGGAATATTTCTATCTTGTTTTCAAACAGGCCTGGGCCAATGTCTTAATGTGGCGCGGCGTAACAATGATTTCAATTTTCTTATCCGTTATTGAATTATTATTTTTGATTGCCATTATTTACATCTTTTCCAAAGAAAAATCCGGTAAAAGAAAAAGCAAGGAAAAATTAAAAGAAGATGGAACAAAAATCATTATCACAATAGTCGTTTTTCTTTTAACACTTCTTTGGGCGTTCTTTGATACTTCTGCCACCATTTATAACAATAAAATTTCTGACCTAGTTCAAAAGGATAAGGATTTTAAAAAAGCCAAACTAGAGTTACTCCGTCGACCGCAAAACACAAAGATTCAATACCAAATTATAAACAGTGCTTCGTCAGAAACCCCTGAAGAATTACAGGTAAGAAAAGATAAAATAAAACTTCTTCAAGATTTGATCGACAAAAGCGCTCCTCTTTACGATGACTTTTTTTCGGAAAAAACTGGCGTTGATTTAGAACCCCAGGTAGCCCAATGGTTTCAATTGTGTTTAATAACTCTTCAAACAAAAATCGGAAATGATAAAGCTATCGAATTTGAACAAGTGCTTCCTCAATCAAATTATACCTGGCCGAAAATTACAAAGGATAAAGAGCATGACTTCTACTTGTTGCAAGCACGAGTTGTTTATCTGGGAGATTTAAAGGACAAATTAGAAAAATATCCTTAGTTCAATTACAGTTAATCCCCTAACTAAATATTCAATTTAGTTAGGTCTATCAATCCGCCCGTCGGCATGCTTGGCAAAACGTCCTTCCCCACGAGAATGAACAGGATCATCCGACTTCCAGAGCCATCCGTTGAGCCGGGCCACGGGGTCACAATTTCGGAAATAAGAGCGATTTCAGGAAAAACAAAATACTGGACCCGGGTTGTTTTTTTTAGGGCCCCGGGCCGAGTATGGTGCTAAGGGCAGCGGCAAAGGTCGCTAGCCCATAGTTGTCGTTCACTTTGGACCGGAGGCGCGGTCACCGTCTTTTTCCGACCGTTCCACCTTCGATCCCGTTAAGGAGGGAACCATGAAACGTTCCTGGCTTTTAGTCGGTTTGTTTATCCCCCTCTGCTTGCTGGCGGCTGCCCGCGGATACGGCCAAGTGTCAGTCGGGATCAATGTTGGCGGGCCGGCACCAGCCCCGGCCTATAACTACTGGTACTATCCCGATATGGGGGTCTATTACGATTACGGGGCCCATGTTTATTTCTACCAGGACGGACCTAACTGGGTTCGGGTCCGCCATTTGCCGCCGCGATTTCACCACCTGGGCCATCACGTAATGTTGCGGTCGGACAGAGGCAGGCCCTGGTCCCATTACGCGGACCATCGGGCGAAATACCCCCCTGGACATTGGCATGATGACCACGGGGACCACCACGACCATTGAGCTGGTCTTAAAAACAAAAAACGGCCTGGCTTCGCGGGTAAACCAATAGGAGCCGGGCCGTTATTTATTCGGGATTATTTAGGATGGCCGTTCGATACGGCCGTCGGCGTGCTTGGCGAAGCGGCCTTCCCCTCGGGGATGAACCGGATCAACCGACTTCCAGGGCCAGCCGCCGAACTGGGTCCGGTGGTAATCCTCGTAAGCCTGTTGAACTTCCACCATGGTATTCATCACGAAAGGCCCGTACTGGGCCACCGGCTCGCCGATGGGGCGGCCCTGCAAGAGGAGCAATTCGGCCTCTTGGCCGCCGTTCTCCAATAAAACATCCACATCCGGCTCCAGCTCGACGCCATTGCGGGACTTCACCGTGACGCCCCCGATCATGATTGATTCCCCCCGGAAGAAATAAAGGGTGCGGTTCGTGCCTTTCTTGGCCCTCGGCAGGGCCCACCGGGCCTTCGGTTCCATCTTCAGGGTCCAAATGGCCAGGTCGCTTTCGGGCTTGGCGGCCCAGGAATCGGGCGGCGGGGGCAGGGCCTTCTTTTCCCCCAAATGTCCGGCAATCAAGGTTACTTCGGTCTTTCGCCCGGCCTCGTCAGTGGCCGCCACCTTGGGGATTTGTTCGGTCCATTGCATGGAAAAGTAAGGCGCGACCATCTTGCCGGTCTTGGGCAGGTTCAGCCAGATTTGGAAAAGCTCAACTGGGTTGGGCTTTTTGGGGTCCAACAAAGGGAACATTTCCGCGTGGTTGATGCCCTTGCCTGCCGTCAGCCATTGCATATCGCCCTGGCCGAATCGGGCGGTGGCGCCCAAGGAATCCGAATGGTCGATGAAGCCCTTGCGCACAAGGGTCACGGTCTCAAAGCCCCGGTGGGGGTGCTGGGGAAAGCCCGGAACCGTATCCCCGTGGTACATGCGCCATCCGTCGATCCCCTCGAAATCGTTGCCGATATTCCGGCCCTTCAGGGAAGCCTGGGGGCCCAATTGGTCGTTGCCCGCCGGATAGGCGTCGTCATGATGCGCGCAAAAGAGGAAGGGGTCGGCCGTTTTCCAGGGAAACCCCAGGGGTTTCACCCCCTTCACCGCGCCTTCCAAGCTTTCAGTCGTTTTGGCTTTCATGGCACACCTCCGAAAATCCTTAACCACAGGGTACACAGAGGTCACAGAGTTAAAGATTTAAGATTTGATTAACCCCAAATCCTAATCCTTACTTTGTGTACTCTGTGAACCCTGTGGTTCAAATTTAAGAGTCTTTGTTGTTCCCGGCAAGGAGTTACGGCGGGGTAACTCCCTGCCCAAAGCCGCCGTCTTTTAAACCTTTTTCTTCTTGGTGATGTCGCAAAGCATGTCCGAGTGGATGTTGAGGCCGATGTTGGTCATGTTGTAGACGTGCTCGCTGGCCACTAGATAGACGATCTCACAGATCTGGCGTTCCGAATAATGCTCCCGCATCCGCGCGAAAACCTTTGGGTCCACCTTCTTATCCCTCGTGAGCTCCGTCACATAGTCCAGCATGGCCTTTTCGCCGTCGGTGAAAAGCGGGCTTGTGGCGTAATGATCGAGGGCGTCGAACTTGGCTTCGTTCATCGATGCCTGGATGACGCCCACCCGGCCGATATCCATGCAGAAGAGGCAGACGTTCAATTGGGCCACCCGCTCGCGCACCAACATGACCGTCTCCCTTGGAAGCTCCAGTTGCTGATCCAATTGGGAGATCATGCCCGAGAACTTGCCGAAAGCCGCCGGCATACGGGCGGAAAAAACCTTCACCGGCGTGAGGACCTTGCCAAAGGTCTTCAGGTAAAAGTCATAAGCCTGCTTTGTCTCTAAATCCTTGGGCTCCTCGATAGGCGCAAGGAAGGGTTGGTCATTGACTAAAGTTTCCATGGTAAATCTCCTCTCATTTGAAGTAAGGCTTGTTACTTGCCTCTATTTAAATGACGAATCGGGGGTCCGGACCCGGACATTAGACAAAACATTTAAAATAGCGGTCATTGCGAGGAATGAGCCCCGAATAGGGACTCGAATATGACGAAGCAACCTCAGTCTAAATAAGTCTTTTCCCAAGGAAGTTGTTTTGGAACTGGGGTTGCTTCGTCGTTTACGCCGACCTATTCGGTCGGCACTCCTCGCAATGACAGCATCATTTACACATTTTGAGCTTACGCTCAAAAAAATTTTTCTCGGAATCGTTGCGGGATTGATGGACGGCCTCGGCGAAATAAACCTCCGCTTCCTTCGGCCGGCCCGCCAAAAAGTGAAATTCCCCCATGGCCGCCGGATAAAAGGGGTATTCCTTAAGCTTGTCGGCCCCCGGAAGGTTTTTCAAGGCCTCCAGGCCCTTTTCCAGGCCCTCGGCTTTGCCCAGGGCGATGGCGTGGTTCAAGGCCACCACCGGCGTGGGTTTGAGGTGATAGAGCAGGTTATAGAGCTCCAATATCTTCCCCCACTCGGTTTCGGCATAGGTTTTGGCGCTGCAATGCAGGCCCGCGATGCTGGCTTCCACCAGGTATTCACTGACCACCTGCCCGGCCCAGGCCCTTTCCAGGTATTCCAGCCCCTTCCCGATCAGGGCCTGGTCCCATTTGGAGCGGTCCTGGAATTCCAGTTGGATCAGGGTTCCGTCGTCCCCCAGCCGGCCCGGCAGGCGGGCGGCGTGCAGGCACATGAGGGCGAGAAGCGCGTAGGTTTTGGGCTTTTGGCCCTCGGGGTGTTCGCCCAGGAGCAGGGTGAGCCGCATGGCCTCGTAGCAAAGCTCCTCGGGTTCCTTGCGGTCCGACCTGCTGCCGTGGTAACCCTCGTTGAAGAGCAGGTAAAGCACCTGGTAGACCGTCTCCAGCCGCTGGGAGATATCCAGGTTGTTGGTCAGTTCCACGAAGGTGCCGGATTCCCTTAAGTCCTTGCGGGCCCGGCCCAGCTTCTTTTCAATGGCGTCTTCCTGGGTGAAAAAGGCGTGGGCGATCTCGGAGACGCTGAACCCGCAGAGGGTCTTGAGAATGAGGGTGACCTGGGCGTCGGGGGAAAGGTCCGGGTGGCAGCAGGAGAACATCATGCGCAATTGGTCGTCTTGGATTTCCTTGGCGGGAACGGGCCCCTCTTTCCCCTCCTCCTCGCGCAGCCGCAAAAGGTAGGTTAGTTCCGGGGTGACGAACTTGAAATGGGTGTCGCGGCGGATAAGGTCGATGGCCCGGTTGCGGGCCGCGCGCATGAGCCAGGCCGAGGGGTTGTCCGGCAGGCCGTGCAGGGACCAGGTTTCCATGGCTTTGATGAGGGTGTCCTGGACCACGTCCTCGGCCATGTTGAGGTGGCCTAGACCGAAGATCCTCGTTAAATAAGAGACCATCTTCCCCGCCTCCCGCCGGAAAAGATGGTCCATGACCTCGCGCGTGTCTTGCATGAAAACCGGTCCTTACATGGATGCCACGGGCCGCACCTCGACCAGGCCGTCCCCTTCCAGCACGGGACAACCCTTGGACAATTCCACAGCTTCTTTCAGGTCCTTAGCCTCGACCACGATATAGCCGCCGATCGTGTCCTTGGCCTCGGCATAGGGCCCGTCGGTGACGGACTTGGCCTTGCCCCGCACCAGGCTTCCGGTATCCTCCAGCCGTTCGCCCGCGCCGGTAAAATGGCCCGAAGCCCTCAGGGAATCCATCCAGCCCATCCACTTCTTCATGCGGCGTTCCATATCCTCGGGGGATTGGGCCGCCCAATTCGAGGGTTTGTTCCAGAACAGATATAGGAATTTAGGCATCTTGAGTCTCCTTTTTTAGGTGAAGGTGGTGAGTAACGGCTTGGATTACATGGGGCGGATGGGACGGACCTCAACCTGGCCGCCCAGTTCCAGGATGGGGCAACCCTTGGCCAGTTCGGCGGCCTCGTCCAGGTTCTTGGCCGTGATCAGGGAGAAGCCCCCGATGACGTCCTTGATTTCCGGGTAGGGACCGTCAGTCACCCGTTTTTGGGCGCCTTGGAGCATCTTTCCCATGAATTCCAGGGGCGCGCCCATATCCTTGACGTGGCCCTTTTTCTTGAGTTCTTCCAGCCAGGCCATCCAGCGCCCGGTGATCTTCTGCCGCTCTTCCGGGGTAGCCTTCGCCATCCTTTGCGCGTCTTCTTTTTGGTTCCAGAACAAATACACGAAATCGGCCATGACTCGTCTCCTTTAAACCTTGGTAGAAGGCCCGTTCAGGAGCCTTCATACCATACGACGAAGGCCAAAACCAAACCCGGACATAGGAAAAGGATCAAGTTTGCATTGCGAGGTTCAGCCCCTATCGGCTCTGATCCTAGGAATAACAGCTAGGCTTGAGGATAAAGCTTCTCACCCTTGGCCATCATGGCGACGTATTGTTTGAGGCGTTTTTCGCGGGTTTCGGGCTTTTTGGCGGCGTGAAGCCGGTAGATGATGGCGAAACGGTTAATCCTGTCCAAGCTTTCTAGGAAAGCCAGGGCCTTCTTGTTCTTCTTCACTTCCGCGAGGAAATCCTTGGGGTAAGTTGCCTTGCTTTGGGCGGGATAGGCTTTTTTCCACCTACCGTCCTTCTTGGCGGCTTCCACTTCCCTCAGGCCCGCCGGTTTCATCCGGCCTTCTTGGGTGAGCCTCATCACGTGGCCGGTGTTGACCTGGGACCAGACGCTTTTCGGCCTTCGCGGGCTGAACCGCTGGAGCCAGGCTTCCCCGTCATGGCGGTCCTTTTGGCCGTCGATCCAGCCGTAACACAGGGCCCCGTCGAGGGCTTCGGAGTAGGTGATACTGGGTTTCCCAGAATCTTTCTTGAAGATTTTCAGCCAGAGGCCCTTGGATTTGGTATGGTTCTTCGCCAGCCAATTTTCCCAAGCGCCGGGGGATTTGAAGGCGAGGATGTCGAGACCGGATTTTTGGGGCATGGGTCAAGTTGAGGGGATTAGGGATTCACCGTCTTAGGGTTAGCTTCTTTTTCAGGGGGCAGGTCGGGGATTTCCCCCAGGGCCTTCTTTACCGCCACGACCAGTTCCTGCGGGGTGAAAGGCTTGGCGAGGAATGACGCGGCCTTGCTCCTAAGGTGATGGCGGACCAGGATGTCATCGGGGGCGCCGGACATGTAAATGATTTTCAAGTTGGGATTGATGGCTTTCAGGTAATCCGCGTATTCGCCGCCCGACAAGCCGGGCAGGTTGATATCCGCTATAAGAAGGTCCACGATGCCCCCCCGCATGCGGGCCACCGCATTGGCCTCCACGGAGTCCTCGGCGGGGATCACCGAATAACCGTACATTTCCAGGGATTTTTTCACGATCAGTCGAAGCTGGGTGTCATCCTCCACCACGAGGATGGTTTTGGAGGTTATCATTTCAGCCCCTTTGATTCCGGTTTTTCCCACCCTGGCGAAAACAGCGGTTCGGTGCTTTGGATGGGGGGAGTATAAAAAGAAGCCCGCTTGGGGACAAGCCGGGTTTTTTTGCTTTTACGGGTGGGTTTCCATTCACTAAAAGCTGGTGCCGGACTATTGATAAAAGGCCCCGATTCTGCGAAAAATTGTTGAAAACGGGTCCGAATTCTTTCCCTGGAGGATTGTCGATTTCACCAACCCTGGTTCGTTGTATAGATGGAGGCGGATCGAACCCCTAGTCAGAAGGTGGGGGGACCCCGCTCTGAAACCAAATTGAAGGAGGCAGGTCATGCGTTATATGGCTTTGTGGCACCCCGTGAAGACCGCCGCTCCCCCGAAACCGGAACATTACGCCGAAATGGGGAAGCTGATCGATGAAATGGTGAAGGCGGGGGTATTGCAGGATACAGGCGGGTGGGACATGAAGGCCCCGGCCATCGTGGTCACGAATTCCAAGGGCAAGGTGACCGTCACCGACGGGCCCTACACCGAGGCCAAGGAAGTCGTCGCGGGTTTCGCGATTTTCGAGGTGAAGTCGAAGGAAGAGGCTGTGAAATGGGGCAAGCGCTTCATCGAAATCGCGGGCGAGGGTTTTTCCGAGATGAGGGAGATCCCCCAACCGGCGCTAAAGGGCTGATTTAACCCGGCTGGGCTTGCGAAAACCCGGCCTTACGGACCCGCTAAAAACATTGAAGGAGGAGCAGATGGGCGCAAAGAAAATAATGGTATCGAACCACTCCCTCAAACCGCTCGAGATGTTTTCCGGCCGGTGGGACGTGGAGATTCGTTGGTCGCCGAAGACCCACAAGCTGGTCGGTGGTCCCGCCACAATCCAGGGGACCACGAGCTTCGAATGGATTGAGGATGGACACTTCCTCGTCCAATACCAGGAGGGTGCCGACGGCCTTCCGGATGCCCGCTGGCTTATGGGACGCGACGAGACTTCGGGAGAGTACTCGATCCTCTACGCGGACAAACGCGGCGTTTCGCGAGTTTATCAAATGAGCCTCGAAAACCGTATCTGGCGGATTTGGAGGAACGCGCCAGGGTTCAATCAGCGGTTCGAGGGGCGTATCAGCGCCGATGGCCGCGAAGTCGAGGCGCATTGGGAGAAGTCGGCGGACGGTGAAACTTGGGAGCGCGACTTCGATCTGAAGTATGTAAAACCCAACTGAAGAGCTGATCCAACCCGGCCGGGCGGCAAAGCCCGGCCATACGCACCCTAAAACAACAAGGAGGCAGAAAATGAAATTCATGATGCTGGTGATACCGCCCAATTACGGGAAGGCCGCTCCGGACGCCATGCCGGACCCCAAGCAGATGGAATTGATGATGAAGTACAACGAGAGTTTGCAAAAAGCCGGGGTGCTCCTGGAGCTCAACGGCCTCCATCCCCCCTCCGCGGGAACCCGCGTTTCTTATAAGGGCGGAAAGCCCACGGTGGCCGATGGCCCCTTCACTGAGGCTAAGGAATCCATCGGCGGTTATTGGATCATCCAGGTCAAATCGAAAGAGGAAGCCGTCGAGTGGGCTTCACGCGTTCCCTTCCTGGGTGAGGAGACGGTCGAGGTCCGGCAGATCCACGAAATGACCGACTTCCCGCCCGAGATCCAGGAAGCGGCCAAGAAAATTCCGGGCATGAAATAAACAGGAGGACGGGCAGTGTCTCAGTTTGAAAATAAATTGTTACTCCACCCTCACCCTGCCCTCTCCCCTCAAGGGAGAGGGAGAAATACCACTAAAAACCCTCGCCCCTTGGGGGAGAGGGTAGGGTGAGGGGTGCCTTTAGGTCGTCCAATTCAAATTGTAACATCACCGGAGGACCGGCTGAGTTGACGGATTCCAACACCTATAAGGCCATCGAGGCCGTCTGGCGCATCGAATCGGCCAGGATCATCGCCGCCCTCACCCGCATGGTGCGGGACGTGGGCCTGGCGGAGGATTTCGCCCAGGAGGCCCTGGTGGCCGCGCTGGAGAAGTGGCCCCAGGCGGGCATCCCGGAAAAACCGGGCGCCTGGCTGATGACCACTGCCAAGAATAAGGCCCTGGACCTACTGCGCCGCAAATCGATGCTGGAGCGCAAGCACAACGAGCTGGGCCGGGCGATGGATGAGCGCATGGAAAGGACCTGGAAGGAATTCGGCGAGGAGATGGACGACAACATCGGCGACGACATGCTGCGCCTGGTCTTCATCTCCTGCCACCCTGTCCTTCCCCCCGAGGGCCGCGTGGCGCTGACCCTGCGGCTTTTGGGGGGCCTGACCACCCAGGAGATCGCCCGGGCCTTCCTGGTGCCGGAACCCACCGTGGCCCAGCGCATCGTACGGGCCAAAAAAGCCCTGGCCGAGGCCAATGTCCCCTTCGAGGTTCCCCGGGGTGAGGAGTTGGCGGGACGCCTTTCCTCGGTGCTGGAGGTTCTCTACCTCATCTTCAACGAAGGCTATTCGGCCACCGCCGGGACCGACTGGGTAAGGCCGGGACTTTGCGAGGACGCCCTTCGCCTGGGCCGCATCCTGGCGGAGTTGGCGCCCCTGGAGCCCGAGGTCCACGGCCTGGTGGCCCTCATGGAAATCCAAGCCTCCCGTTTGGGGGCACGCGTGGGCCCCGGGGGAGAACCCATCCTGCTTCTCGACCAGAACCGCTCGCGCTGGGACCACCTGCTCATCCGCCGGGGGCTGGCCGCCCTGGAGCGGGCTGAAGCCCTGGGCCGCCCAAAAAGTTCCTACGTTTTGCAGGCCTCCATCGCCGCCTGCCACGCCCGGGCGAAAGCGGCCGAGGAAACGGACTGGAAGCGGATCGCCACCCTTTACGATGAGTTGGCCCGGCTGACTCCCTCCCCCATTGTCGAATTGAACCGGGCCGTGGCGCTTTCCATGGCCTTCGGGCCCGCCGTGGGGCTGGAGCTTATCGACAAGCTCTCCGCCGAGCCCACGCTTAAGAATTACCATCTCCTACCCAGCGTGCGTGGCGACTTTTTGGCCAAGCTGGGCCGTTTCGACGAGGCAAGGGCCGAGATGGAGCGTGCGGCCGGCCTTACCCAGAATGAAAGCGAAAAGCGGATGCTCCTCAAGCGCGCCGCCGCCCTGCCCCCCGGAGCCTTGGCGTAGGGGGATAAGGGAGCGGGCTTCCTCCCGGATAGAAATTAAGCTCTTCGCCCATCTTGAAAACGAATCGCCGAAACCTGTAAATTTCACTACCCTAAAAGGACGATCCTTGAGTACCGGGCAAACTTTCAACCCTAAAAAGCTGGTCCCCTGGATCAACTACTTGATTTTCTTCACGGTCGTGAACGAAACGGTCTTCAACGTTTCCACACCCAAGATCGCCGAGCAATTCGGCCTGGGGCCCTCGGGCGTCAGCTGGATGATGACGATCTTCATGGTGCTCTTCGGGATCGGCTCGGTCATTTTCGGGAACCTTTCGGACATCTACAGCTTGAAGCGCTTGATTATCATCGGGACGGTGGTCTACAACGTCGGTTCCCTGATGGGTTTCCTCCTGAGGTTTTCCTATCCCCTGGTCATCCTGTCCCGGTCCATCCAGGGCATCGGGGCCTCCGCCATTCCCGCCCTGGTCTTCGCGGCCATTGCCCGTTACTTCCCGGTCTCCGAAAGGGGCAAGGTCTTCGGCACCATCACCTCCACCGTTTCCTTCGGCATCGGGCTGGGCCCGGTCCTGGGCGGCTTTGTCTCGGGTTCGCTGCATTGGTCCTATCTTTTCCTGATCCCTCTTCTGACCCTGGTTTCGATTCCGGCTTTCCTGAGGGAGCTGCCCGAGGAGCCGCGCCGGGAAGGAAAGGTGGATATCCCCGGGGCCGTCCTGGTGGCGCTCACGGTCGGCACCCTCGTTATTTACCTGAACTTCAGCCAGTGGTACTACCTTTCGGCTTTCGCTTGTTTCCTGGCCTTGTTCATCTGGCGCATCCACGCGGTCGAGGAACCCTTTATCAAGCCGGGCCTATTCAGGAACACCAAGTTTCGCGACGGCGTCATCGTAGGCTTCACCCTTTTCTCGGCTGTCTTGGGAGTCATGTTCCTCGTTCCCCTGATGCTCCATGAGATCCACGGGTTGACCACCAGCCAAATCGGCCTGATTCTGTTCCCGGGAGCCATCAGTTCAGTGTTCTTCGGGCGTATCGCCGGAACCCTGGCCGACCGCAAGGGTAACAGCTTCGTGGTGTCTATCGGTTTGGTCTTGATGATGGCCGGCATGATCGCAATGTCCTTGCTGCTGGCCCTGCCCCCCCTCTTTATTGTTTTCACCATGTTGTTGATCTATGTCGGCTTTACGCTCTTCCAAACCGCCATGATTAACAGCGTGTCCCAAACGCTGGCGGATCACGAAACCGGCGTGGGGATGGGGGTCTTCAACCTAATCGGCATCATTTCCGGCGCCGTGGGGACCGCCCTGGTGGGAAAGATCCTCGATGGCAAGTGGCTGGAGTTCGCGTTTTTCCCGATTTTCACATCCCCCAAGGGCCACGCTTACAGCAATATTTTTTTCCTGTTCTCGATTGTTTTGGTGGCGGGCGGGGCCCTGTACCTGCACAGTTACCGCGAAACGGCGGAGCCTCAAACCTTTGTGGAAAACTCCCTGGAAATGGGGCCCGACGAGCCCCTCGCCAAAGAATGACCCGGCTTCAGCCCTCTAAATCCCCTTTATTTTGAGGCCCTAGGACATCCGAAAAAAGCCTCCACCCTGTCGATTCCCGTCCCCCTCCTTCGTCGTATGAATAGAAGCTAAAAACAAATGAGGAGAAAGTCATGCAATCAAATGCAAATTCGAAGGGGGCTCTCTGGACGGGCCGTGTCATTAGTACCATTTGCGTTCTGTTCCTGATTTTCGACGGTGGGACCAAAGTGATGCAGGAAAGCCACGTCATGCAGGCCATGTCCCAGGGGGGATACCAGCCCGATGTTACGGTTCCGCTGGACATCACCGTGCTTCTCTGCACCCTGCTCTATGCCATTCCTAAAACGTCCATCCTCGGGGCCGTTCTGTTGACGGGTTGGCTGGGGGGCGCTGTCGATTCCATGGTGCGGATGGCCGCCCCCGGCCACCCTTTCCTCTTCCCGGTCGTTTTCGGGGTGCTGGTTTGGCTGGGGCTGTACTTGAGGGAAGACCGGTTGAGGCAGCTCATGCCGGTCCGGAAATAGGAGGCCGCCATGTCCTTTCAAGCTTACTTGGATAACATCAAGTCGAAGACCGGAAAGACCCCGGAGGATTTCCGGGTGCTCGCCGGCAAAAAGGGCTTGGCCGACCGCGCGGGGATCATGGCCTGGCTCAAGGGGGAATTCGGCCTGGGCTACGGCCATGCCCACCTGATCGCCCATTTGATCCTGCACCACGGGGAGGCCAAGGCCAGCCCCCAGGACCATCTCTCGAAATTGTTTTCGGGCAAGAAGGCCCACTGGCGGAAAGCCTACGATGGGCTGGCCGCGAAGATCGCCAAGCTCGGCAAGGACGTTGAGATCAAGCCCAACGAGACTTATATCAACTTGAACCGGGGCAGGAAGAAGTTCGGCATCCTCCAACCCTCCTCAGCGGACCGCTTTGATATCGGGATCAAGCTGAAGGGGTTGAAGGCGTCGGGGCGGCTGGAGGCCTCCGGTTCCTGGAACGCCATGGTGACCCATCGGGTGAAGATCAGTGACCCCTGGCAGATCGACGCGGAAATCTTGGCCTGGTTGAAGAAAGCCTACGAAACGGTTTGACCCGGAAAAGGCCATTTCTATTGGAAGGACCTAACTTTCGGTGGAGCCGGCGATGGCCTACCGGACTTTGCTTACATAACCCTTTTCAGGCAATAACCAAGGCCATCACGAACCCGTCGTGGCCCTTGACCCCCACCGTTTGGAGGCCTGTGGCGCTCAACCGGGGCTCCTTGGAGATCAACTCATAGGTCCGCCGGGCCCCTACAACCCTCGGGTCGTCTTCGGCCGCGGTGACCACTTCCCCCTTGCGCACCATGTTATCCAGGACGATCACGGTTCCCACCCGGGATAGTTTCAGGGACCAGCTCAGGTACTCGGGATAGGTGGGCTTATCGGCATCGATGAAGATAAGGTCGAAGGGGGTGGCCTTCTCTTCCACTAGTTTTTCCAGGGAATTCAAGGCGGGCCCCAGCCTCAACTCGATCCGATTTTCAAACCCCGCCCTGGCGAAATTGGCGCGGGCGCATTGGGCGGCCTTCGGATCGATCTCCAGGGTCACCAGCCGGCCGCCGGGGGGCAGGGCTTTCGCCAGCCAAAGGGTGCTATAGCCCCCCAAGGTCCCGATCTCCAGGATGTTCTTGGCCCCCCCTATCTTCGCCAGGAGATGGAGGAACTTTCCCTGGTTTGGCGCGACGTTGATGGGGTCCAGCCCCGCCGCCCCGCTGGACTTCAAGGCCGCTTCCAGGACCGGGTCCTCCGAAAGGAGATGTTGATTGATGTAGCCGTCAACGGCGGACCATTCTTCGTTTGACATGGTTTCCTTAAGCGACCGGTATCAATATCTCGGTGACAAGGTCCTTCTCTGCGGTTTTACTCGGGTCGTTCGTGTAATTCTCGACGCACCAGGCGTTCCGCATTTTTATTTTTTTCTCAGGCAAAAACTTATCAAAGACGTAGCCGCAGGCCTCGGGCAGTTCCGAATAGGGCCCGGTCAGGATGAACTTGGCATATTTTCCGCCCTTGAATTTTTCGTAAACGAATCCTTCCGGCAGGTTTTTGGGTTTCGAAGCCACTGCCACGCCGGCCCGGTAGGTATCCGGCTTGAACTTATAGAGGGCCATGTATCCCGTGATCTTGTTGTGTTCCAGGATGGCCGGAACCTTCAGGTGCAATTCATCCCAGGCCTGTTTGGCCGTTTCCATGAAAGGCCCCACTTTCTCGGTGAAAACATAGTGGGTAGCCGGCCACTTCACGGTTTGAGGCTCGGTCGTGAGGTCCATGTAGCCTCCGGCGCTTTTGGGAAGTTTTAGGCGGCCCTCCGGGCCCATTTGGGACATGTCCAGGATGGTTTTTCCGGTTTCCAAGAGGCTCTTCAAGTTGGACAAAATGGCCGGCCAGCCGTTGTTCAACCCGCCCAGGGTGAAGGAGTTTTCAATTGTATCGCCTTCCAGCAGGTTGGTGTGGGTCAGCATGAGCTTGACCCCGCCCAGCATGGGGAGGATCTCGAACTTCACTTCCGTCGGTTTGGAGCGTTTCAACTTGTCGCCAGTCCACTGGAAGGTGTAGGCCAGCACCTTTGGGGGTTCACACAGGGTGATTTTCCCGTAATCGGACCCCGACCCCTCGGACGTGACGAAGCTGAGGGACGACCCCACTTTCCAGTCGCTTTGGATGGCATACCCGAAAAAGTACTGGGGAATGAACCGGTTGTCCGTCAGGGCTTCCCAAAGCTTCTCGGGGGTCGTGGCGATGTGAATGTAATAGTGGAAGTCCGGCTGGGGCTTGGCCGCCTTTTTTACCTGGGCCGCCGGGGCCTTCTTCCCGTTCGTTTTCATCCGCGCCTTCAATTTCATTTTCGCCATAACCCGCCTCCTTCGTTTTAAAGCCGAAAGCATTCTGGCAAAAGGGGGCCCCTAAATTCAAAGGGCCGATCCAGATTTAACATTTTCGGCGTTTAACCCCCGTCATTTCAGGGGCCGCCTGTCGATCAAAAAGCTGAACAAAACCCCTGTTTTTGCTATCCTCACAGGCGGTATGAACAAGGCCCTGTTTGAAAAACACCTCCGTTCCCTTCCGCCCAAGGCCAAGGTCCTCGACGCCGGCTGCGGCACGGGCCACAATTCCCGCTACGCCCTTTCCCTGCGCCCGGATTTGAAGATGACCGGTTTGGACATCGATCCCTCCTTTAAGAAGCAGGTCCCCAAGGGGGTCGCCTTCGTCCCAGGGGACGTGAACCACCTCAAGTTCAAGGATGGCAGCTTCGACGCCATCGTCTGTTTCCACCTGATTGAGCACCTGCCCGACCCCCGCCGGGCCGTGGCGGAGCTTCGCCGGGTGCTGAAAAAAGGCGGCCTGGTTTTCGTGGAGGCCCCCCACTGGGTTTGCAGCTTCCTTCCCATCGGCACCAATTTCTGGGACGACCCCACCCACTTGCGGCCCCACAGCAAGGCCAGCTTCGCCGAACTGTTCAAGGAGTTTTCCGTGGCCTGTTTGGAAACGGACGAGCCTATCATGTTTTTCATGCCGGAGCTTTACAACATTCCCCAAGGCGGGCTGACCAACCTGATCCGGAAGGTCATGAGTTTCTTCGGCCTCTTCCGTATCGCCGTGTTCCTGATCGCCCAAAAAAAGAGTTAAAAGGACCAAGTCTCTCATGAAACGGCTAAAACCGCTGGCTGTCCTGCTGGGATTGATCCTCTACATACTGATCCTCCGCAAGATCGATATCCACGCCGCTTTGGATGTCCTGGCGGGAGTCAAATGGGGATGGCTGGCGGCCGCTTTCCTGTTTATCCTGCCGGAAGCCGCCTTCAAGGCCTTGCGGTTCCAGGTCTTGGTTAATCGGCTGGATTCCCGCCTTTCCTTCCGGGATGCAGCCGATGTCTACCTCTCAGGCCAGCCCCTTTCCACCTTGACCCCCTCCAAACTGGGCGATATCGTCCGGGTCCTGGGCTTAAGCCGCTGGGCCAAGCTTTCCCTTCCCTCGGCACTTTCCGTCCACGTGGCGGACAAGGTTTACGACCTGCTGTCCCTGGGTCTTTTGGCCTGCGTGGGGGTCCTGGACCTGATGACCAACACCGGCAAGCAGGGCCCCGCGACAGCCATCCTACTGGGGATCATGCTGGGTGTTTTCCTCATGGCCCTTTTCCTCCATCCCGGCTGGATGCGCTCCATCGTCAAACCCGGCTTGATGAGCCTGGCCCCCAAAAAACTGGCCGCCCAGCTTTCGACCCACGGGGGGGAGTTTTACGCGAAGCTCCAGGATCTTTTTAACCCCTCCGAAAGGGTGGCCCTGCCCTTCCTGTTTTCTATCCTGGCCTGGGGCGTCGTCGTGATCCGGGCCTATTTCTGCGTGCTGGCCCTGGGGATTCCCCTGCCCTTCGGGCCCCTGGCGTTGTTCTTACCCGTCATCATTGTGATAGAATTCCTGCCCATATCGATCATGGGATTCGGGCTTCGGGAAGGAAGCATGATTTTCTTTTACTCCGGTTTGGTGGCCAGCTCCTCGCTGGTTTCCCTTTCTTTACTCTGGTGGCTGACCGGTCCCGTGACCGCCGCCCTCATTGGGATTCCGTCGGCGGTACGGCTGAGCTCGGCCCTACCGAGGAAATCATGACCCGCCCATCCTATACCGCAGTCATCGCCTCGGACCGGATCGACAAGCAAATCCGGAGCCTGGAAGCCTTGGCGCGGCTTTCTGCCGAGGACCGGCCCGGCGAAATATTGGTCAGCGTGGGCCGCAATCCTTCCCAACAACGCAATATCGGCGTGAAAAAGAGCCGAAATCCCCTGGTGTACTTCCTGGACGACGACAGCGAGGTCGTCCCCGGTACCCCCCGGAACCTGGTTTCCCACTTCGCCGAGGACCGTACGGCCGTGGCCGGAGGGCCCAACCTTTGCCCGCCCGACGCCGCGCCCTTTGAAAAGACCGTCAGCGGGGTGCTGGCCTCCTGGATGGGTAGCTTCAGTGTGCGCAACCGCTACGCGGCCATCGGGTCGGTGAAGGAAGCCACGGAGAAGGACCTCATCCTCTGCAACATGATGGTGCGCCGTAAAACCTTTATGAAGGAAGGCGGTTTCCGCAAGGACCTCTACCCCAACGAAGAGAACGAGTTCTTGAACCGCCTGCTGCATTCCCAGTACCGTCTGGTCTACGACCCCGGGGCCGCGGTCTTCCGCCACCGCCGCAAGACACTCAAGGACTTCTGCCACCAGGCTTTCCGTTACGGACGGGGCCGGGCCCAACAGATGAAGGTTTACCCCTGCCTCTCCGACCTGGTCCATTTGATCCCGGCCTTTTTCCTATTCTACGTTCTTTCCCTTTTGGTTTCCCTGGTGCCGCCCCTCATCCCTTCCTGGGCCGCCGTCTTCCTGACCTCGCCTTACTGGCGCTTCCCCTTCTGGCTTTTCCTCGCCCTTTCGGTAGGCACCGGGGTTTCGGTCATTTCCTGGCACCGTAACCTCCTGGATATTCTGGGCGTTCCTCTTCTTATTTTCTTAAGGCAGGTTTTTTACGGCTTGGGCCTTTTGGCCGGGCTCTCGACCCCCATCCCGAAAAGGGAGAACGGCGCCATCCGCCTTTACAAGGCGGTGCCAAAGGGCGCCAAATTCCGCTTCGTGGAAGTCCGCCTGGGGAGGCGCTCTTGAACTGGCCGGAATTCCTGAAAGCCAAGGCCCATTGGTTCATCTTCACTGCCGTGGCTTTCATCGCCTTTTTCCACTGCTTGGCGCTGGGGCAGGCCTATTTCGCCGACGACCTTTTAGCCTATTACGCCCACGCGCGTTTCCTGCTGAAGGCCCAGCTGGCCCTGGGCCACTTCCCTCTATGGAACCCCTATTACTTCGGCGGAGAGCCTTTCTTCGCCGACCCCAATAGCATGATGTCCTATCCCTTGAATTACCCCACCTTGTTGTTTTCCATCCCCTACGGTTTCGCGGTCTTTTATTTCCTACACATGGTCCTGGCTACCGCCGGGATGCACGGCTGGTTGAAGTCCTTGCGCCTGTCCGAGGGGGCTTGCCGCCTCTTGGCTATTGCCTACGCCCTGTCCGGTTGTTTCTGGTGGGAATTGATCCATCCGCCCATCCTGGCGGCCTTCGCCTGGTTCCCGGTTTGGATGTGGGCCCTGGAAAAGTTGAGCCAGGACCTTTCCCCCCGGAGGGCCTTCCCTGCGGGGCTGGTGGCGGCCATCCTTTTCACCTGCGGCAATTTTCAAATGACCAGTTGTTTTTATTACACGGGGTTCTTTTACTTTGTGGGCCGGCTCTTCCTGCCCAAGACGGTTTCACCGGAGGAAAAAACGGACCGGCCATCTTGGAAGAAATGGACCTGGGTCCTTTTGTTCGGGATCTGGGGGGCCCTCCCTCTCCTCTTGCAACTTTATCCGACCTTCGAGTTTTCCCGGCTTTCTAACCGGACCGAGGAAAGCCTGGGCTACGACAATTTCAATTCCCAGTTCTCCATGAATCCCCAAAGCCTTTACCAGTTCTTTTTCCCGACCCTGGGAGTTCCTGCCGGGGAAACTATCGAGAGGTGCCTTAGGCCCACCAGCGTGGATAACGCTTTCGTGGGCGTCTTCGGGTACCTGGGCATCTGGGTGCCGTTCCTTATTCCCCTGGCTTTCCGCCGCAAGGACAAGGCTTTGCTTTACTTGCTTTCGGGCCTGGGAGCCCTGGCCCTATTGACCGCCTTCGGGAAATACTTTCCCCTCCACCGGATCCTCTGCGACATCTTGCCTACCATCAAGTTGAGCCGGGCGCCCTTCCGCTACGTCGCCGTCTACGTGGCCTGCGCCGCTATCCTCGCCGCCTTCGGTTACCAGGCCCTCGAAAGGGTACTGGATGAGAAAGGCCGGGCGGGCTGGCTTCCGGTGGCCGGCGTCGTCTATGGAGGCCTCTTTCTTTTATTCTCCATCTTGAACCCGGACCAGTCCTGGCGGGAAATGATCGCCCTCCTGGCGGGCTCCATCGGGCTGGCCTTGTGGGGATTCACCCAATCCTGGAAACCCATAGGCCGCTGGACATTCCAGGCCGCCATGATCCTGCCACTTTTCTTGAGCGGTTGGGGCGGGTATGGCTGGGGACCCGCTTCCAATTACGACATCGAAAGCCATTTCCCAGTTTTTACATATTTAAAGGAGAATTCCAAGGCTTGCCGCTACTACTTTGATATGGGCCTGTCTTATCCCATCGAAAAGGAAGGGCGGAATTACCTTTGGTCCTTTCCCGTGGACTCGCCCCAGGATTTCGGGGTTCGCATGAGCGACGGTTACAACCCGATCGTATTGAAAAACACCTCGGAGATCGAAAAACTTCCGATGAACACTTATCTGCCTTTAATGGCCATCCGGGGACTGCTCTTCGGCCAAGACCATGGGGACTTGAAGGGCTTCACCCGCCGGGCCTTCGGGAATGTTTATCTTTACGAAACGGCCGATCCCCCCTCCTACGTGAATGCGCCCTCCCAAGTCACCGTCATTCCAGGGGATACCGAAAGGCTTGCGGCCTTGGGGAGTTTGGCCTTCAATCCTCGCGAACAGGCCGTCCTTTCCGAATCCCTGCCTTCCTCCATCACTTCCCAATTGGGCGGACAAAAGGCCCAACTACAATTTGATCTCACCCGGGACGAACCGGATTACCAGGCCTTCAAGGTGCAATTGGACAAAAACAGCCTGGTCACTTTCTCGGAGGTCGCCTACCCCGGCTGGAAAGCGCTCTTGAACGGCCAGCCCATTCCCCTTCTCACCGCTAACCACGTCTTCCGCGCGGTTTTCGTGCCTGCGGGCGATCACCAGGTGGAATTTTCCTACAAGCCTTCCTGGGCGAAACCTTTATTAATCGCCGGTATCCTCTGGTTTTTATCCGCGATCGCTTTCGGAGGTTACTTATGGAAGCAAAAGGGAAAGGCCAAGGTTGAAACAGCCCAAGATTGAGGCCCCCACCGGGGGCACGGGCCTTTCGGCTGGGCTTTATTTGCTGGTGGCCGCCGTCGCCTTTTTTCCCTGCCTCTTTTTAGGCCAGGCCTATTTCGATAACGACCTCCTAGCCCAATTCGGCCCCTGGCGCGCCTTCTTGAAAGACCAATTGGCCCAAGGCCATTTTCCCCTTTGGAACCCCTACTTGCTGGGCGGCCAGCCCTTTTTCGCCGACCTCCAGAACATGATGCTCTACCCCTTGAACTACCTAACCCTTCCTTTTTCGGTGCCCATGGGCTTAAGCGCCTTCTTTTTCCTACACATGTTCCTGGCAGCCTTGGGGATGCATCTTTGGCTGAAATCCCTCGGCTTGTCGGAAAACGCCTGTCGGGTCGGTGCGCTGTTGTTCGCCCTTTCCAATTTTTTCTGGCTGGAGATCATTCATCCGCCGGTGCTGGCGGCCTTCGCCTGGCTGCCTTGGCTTTTTTACCGGTTGGAGCGTTTGGCCAAGGACCCCAAGCCCTTGAACGCTTTTCTTGGCGGGTTTTGCTTCGCCATGCTTTTCCTTTGTGGAAGTTTCCAGGTGACCGTGGGGGCTTTTTACGGGGGACTGGCTTATTTTATTTTTAGGTTCTTCAAGAGCGGAGCCCGTTTGCCCCTTCGCAGCTTGCTGGTTACGGCCTTATTCCTTTTATGGGGCGCCTTGCCCCTTCTGGGTCAATTGATCCCAACCATGGAATTCGCCAACTTGAGTGACCGGCACAGTCCAGATGCCCAATCAGAGAAAATCAATTCGCAGTTGTCCTTAAATCCGGCGACCCTCGGCCAGTTCTTCTTTCCCCGTTTCACTCTGAAAGAAGGGCAGGACATGGCCGTTGCCCTGCAATCGGACAAAGACCAACCGGAATTCCCATTGGCCGCTGACTGGGGTTACCTGAGTATCTGGCTTCCCTTTCTGGTTTGGGGGGCTTGGCGGGCCAGGGATAAGTCTTTGCCGGTCTATCTCTCCACCTTCGCCGCCGTAATCCTGGTCTTCTGTTTCGGCCGTTACACGCCGCTCCATTCCCTTATTTCAAGCCTTCTGCCTGGTCTTTCCCTCATGAGGGTTCCCTACCGCTTTCTTTACCTTTATGTTTTAGCCACCGCGGTCCTTGCGGCCTTGGGCTGGGATTTCATATTTCAGGCTTCCCCACGCAATTCCAAGATGGCTTTCAATTGGAAGTCGCCTTTGATTTATGCTTTTGGTTTATACCTGGTCTGTCTGTGGAGGCCCGGCCAAAACTGGCGTGAAATCCTGGCCCTCGGATTGGGATTCATAGGCTTCGGACTCTATTCACTTTCAAAACAAAAGATCTTCGGAAAGGCTTTGGTTCTGGCGTCGCTTTTCCTTCCCCTACTGTTGAACGGCTGGGCAGACTTTGTCCCCGGCCCTTCCTATAATTTTGATTTCAAAGAAAAATCCAAGGCCGTTTTGGCGGCGGCCGATTCGGTCAAGCCAGGCCGTCTAATCTTCCTGAGCGATGAGATGTATTACCCCATCGAGGTGGGCGGAAAGAAATACGCCTTGAACTACCCCCAAAACGCCGCCTGCGCCTTGGCAATCAGGAATTTCGGCGGTTATAACCCCTTAGTCCTGCAGGCCAAGAAGGACCTTGGTACTGCCCCCTCACCGATTGCAATGCAATTTGGTGCCGTCGGGGGAGTCTTGACCCAGAAAGACCATGGCCCTATGACGGGTTTCAAACTGGAAGCTTTCCCCCCTTACCTGCTTTACCAACGGCTGGAAACCCCCGCCTTGGCTTTTGGGCCCCCTCCTCTTCAATGCAAGTTGGAGAAGAATGAACCCGACCATCAAATTTTCTTGGTGGATCTGGCCAAACCCGGTGCGGTGGCTTTTACCGAAACCATGTATCCGGGCTGGAAAGCCCGGGTGGACGGGCAGCCCGCTGTCCTTTCCACATTCGACCACCTCTTGCGAACGCTGAACTTGACGGTAGGCCACCATGAAATTGAATTCAAGTTTGAGCCTGCTTGGTGGACACCTATCCGAATAGGTTTGGCTCTTTGGTGTTTCGTCACCCTGATAGCTTTCCTGGGGATTCTGCGCAAGAACCTTTTTTCCCTCCTCCAAAAAATTTATTACGCCATCGGCGGCCATGGCTTGGGCCGTATCAAACCCCTGCGTTGGGCTTACGAATTCATCTTCAAGCTCTTCAAGCCCCGTTCGGTCATGGTGCAGGGTCACCGCATGTGGCTGGACGACAAGGACGCCCTGGAACTGGCCGTTCATGGGATTTATGAGCCGGTGGAAACGGAACTTTTGAAGAGAACCCTCAAACCGGGCCAGACCTTCGTCGATGTGGGGGCCAACATCGGTTATTACACCCTCTTGGCCGCTCGCCTGGTGGGGCCCAAGGGAAAGGTCTACGCCTTTGAGCCCGATCAGTCCAATTTTTCGTTGCTGGTGAGAAACGTGCGGCAGAACGGCTATTCCAACGTGGTGGTCGTTCCCCGTGCCGTTTCCTCCAAAAGCCGGGTACAGCGGCTTTTCCTGAGCGAAAGCAATCCGGGGGACCACCAACTTTTCGATTCCAAAGAAGGCCGGAAATCTGTGGAAGTCCAGACGGTCGCTTTGGACGACTGGTTCAAAAAAGGGAATGAGAAAATCGACTTGATCAAGATGGATATCCAGGGTACCGAGGCCGGGGTCCTGGAGGGCTTTCGGCGTTTGATGCGCCGGAACCCCCGCTTAAAGCTCGTTACCGAGTTCTGGCCCTATGGTTTGGACCGGGCCGGTTTTTCCCCCTCAGGCTACCTACAGTCCCTCAAGAAGCTGGGGTTCAAGCTTTGGGAAGTTTCGGAAAAAGATAAAACCGTTAAGCCCGCCCGGCCCGCCGACATCCTGAGGCGTTGCACCCCGGAAAACCGCGCTTATACCAATCTCTTTTGCGTGAAGGGCTGACATCGGAAGCTTTGCGGGTTTTTTCGTCAGGGTTTTGGATATTTTTGGGCCGCCAGGTAAATATCCGGGTCGTGGAAATAATCCCCAACCAGAAGTTTTCGGACCGCCCTCACCCCGTTGCGCAGCAGGGACGGGGCGACGCCCAGGCAGGTTTCCCCCTTGGCCAGGATTTGGAAACCCATGGATTCCAACAATTGGACCAGAAAATCCAGGGGATAAGGCCGCACATGGGTGGGGTCCCTCCAAAAAGAGTGGGTCATGACACCCAGCGATAGCGGGTTCGGGGTGATTAGAACGAGAACACCGCCCGGCTGGAGGGCCTTTTGGATGCGGGTTAAAGCTTCCATCATGTCGGCAGGCGGAAGGTGTTCCACCACATGGCTGATGAAAACCCCCCCCACGCTGCCGGCCTTGCGGGTCTTCAGGAAGGATTGAAGCTTGGCTTTCTTGACCGCTAAGCCGCGCTTCTTGGCCTCAGCGACAAAAACCGGATTATCCTCAACGCCCAAGGCTTTGATCTTTTCTTCTTTAAGGAGCTCCAGAAACTCGCCACTTCCACAGCCCAAGTCCACCACATCGGCTTTTCCCTTAAAGAAGGATAGGTAACGGCGAAGGTGTTCCTTCACCAGGGCACGGTCACCCCTTTCCTGCTGGGAAACTCCGGCTAAAAAAACGGACTTGGAATCCATCTTCTTCCTTGGTTCGGAAATGGTTGTCGTTTCAGTCCCGGGGAAACCGGCACGCCCTTTCAGCGGAAGCTGGAAGGATTCTTCTTTTCAGTGTTTTAATGATACTTTATACTTTGCGCGTTGCGAAGGACATCGTGGAAAATCTTCCACTCACTCTGTTCCTTTTCATAAATTAAAGGATTCCCATGCTTTCCAAAAACCAGTTTGTGCGTTCTCACGGCCTAGGCAACGACTATATCGTGATGGACCCCGCCCATCTTTCGTTTGAACTGACGCCCCAAAACATCATCCGCATCTGCAACCGCAACACCGGGGTGGGTTCCGACGGCATCCTGGCCCTGGAAAAATCAGACTCCTCCCTCGCGCGCCTGCGGATTTACAACCCTGACGGGAGCGAGGCGGAGAAAAGCGGCAACGGCCTGCGCATTTTCTGCAAGTTTCTTTTCGAACATGGCTATACCGAAAAGACCTTTTTCGAGATTGAAACCGCCGGGGGCAAGGTTCAGGCCCAACTGCATTTGGTGGTAGGAAAAGCTGCCGCTGTCACGGTGGAGATGGGTAAAGCGGTCTTCACGGCGGGGAAAATACCCGTCAATGTCCCCAACCCCGATTCGGAAGTCCTCGATAAGCTGATCCCCCTGGACAACAAGGGAGACGGTTTCAATATCAACTGCGTTTCCATGGGAAATCCCCATTGTGTGATTTTCGTGAACGATCTCGACCAAGCCGAGGGCTACGCGCACCAGTTCGGCCCCTTGGTCGAAACCCATCCTCTTTTCCCAAAACGCACCAACGTGCAGTTTGTGGTGGTCGACAATCGCAAGGAAGTCAGTATCCGGATTTGGGAACGCGGCGCGGGTTACACCCTCGCTTCCGGCTCCTCCTCCTGTGCCGTGGCCGCGGTATGCGTCAAAACTGGAAAAACGGACCGCGATCTGACCATCCACATGCCCGGCGGTGACCTTTTCCTGAAGGTCAGCGAAAACTTTGATTTGACCATGCGTGGGCCCGTGGAGGAGGTTTGCCTGGGCACGGTGACCGGCGAATTGCTCCAGTTCCTCGAGAAAAACGCGCCCCGCAAGGCCTGATGGTAGATCAACTTCGGGTTTCCCCGTCTTGAGTCCGCCGGACGGCGGCACTACAATGCCCTCTCATTTCGATCCAAGGAGGGTCCCATGCCGCTTCAAGAAGGCAGTCCCGCGCCGGATTTCAGCCTGAAAGCCACCGACGGAAGCACTGTCCAGCTGTCCCAATTCAAGGGGAAAAAGAACGTCGTTCTTTATTTTTATCCCAAAGATGACACACCGGGTTGCACCAAAGAAGCCTGTAGCTTCCGGGATGACATATCCCAAATCACGGGCAAGGATGCGGTCGTTCTGGGAGTTTCTGTAGACGACACAGATAGCCACAAAGCCTTCACCGAGAAGTTCCACCTGAACTTCCCGCTTCTTTCCGACATGGGCGGGACGGTCTCCAAGGCTTATGACGCCTTCCGCCCGGAGAAGGGCAACAGCGCCAGGGTGACGGCCATCATTGACAAGGAAGGAAAAATCAAGAAAGTATTCCCCCAAGTCAATCCCGAGGGTCACAGCCAGGAAGTTCTGAAATATCTTTAAGTCATAATCCCCAAAAGAAAGGCAAGACATGAAAACCAAGCTCAATCAGCGATCCGCCATGATGACCGAGGGGGACAAACGGGCCCCCAACCGTGCCATGCTGCGGGCAGTGGGGTTCAAGGACGAGGACTTCAAGAAGCCCATCATCGGCGTGGCCTCGGCCTGGAGCGAAGTGACCCCTTGTAACGTCCATCTCAACGAGTTGGCCGAGCGGGTGAAACGAGGCGTGGTTTCGGCGGAAGGTTTCGGCCAGATATTCGGCACCATCACGGTCTCCGACGGCATCGCCATGGGCCACGAGGGCATGAAGTTTTCCCTGGTTTCCCGGGAAGTCATCGCCGATTCCATCGAGGTGGTGTCCAACGCCGAGCGCTTCGACGGCCTGGTGGCCATCGGTGGCTGCGACAAGAACTTGCCCGGCTGCCTCATGGCCATGGGGCGCCTCAACATCCCCGCCATCTTCGTCTACGGCGGCACCATCCTGCCCGGCAAGTGCGACGGCAAGGACATCGACATCGTCTCGGTCTTCGAGGCCGTGGGACAGTACAGTTCCGACAAGATCAGCCACGACAAGCTGGAACAGATTGAAAAAAGCGCTATCCCCGGCCCTGGCTCCTGCGGCGGCATGTACACGGCCAATACCATGGCTTCCGCCATCGAGGCCATGGGCATGGCCCTGCCACACGATTCCTGCCAGCCCGCCGTGGGCGAACCCAAGCGCCTCATCTGCGACCGGGCCGGCCAGGCTGTTGTGGAGCTTTTGAAGAAAGACATCCGCCCCAAGGACATCATGACCAAGAAGGCCTTCGAGAACGCCATCACCGTGGGCTTTGCCCTGGGTGGCTCCACCAACATCGTCCTGCACTTGATTGCCATCGCCAAGTCCATCGGCGTAAAGCTGACCTTGGAGGATTTCGATCGCATCAGCAAGAAGGTCCCCCACCTGGCGGACCTGAAGCCCAGTGGAAAGTACGTGGCGGCGGACCTGGATCGCATCGGCGGCATCCCCTCGGTGATGAAGCTCTTGTTGGACGCCAAGTTGCTGCATGGCGACTGCCTGACCGTGACCGGTAAGACCGTGGCGGAAAACCTGAAGCTGGCCGCACCCCTGTCCAAGAACCAGCCCATCATCAGCCCCCTGGACAAACCCCTCTACCCCACCGCCCCCATGGTGATCTTGAAGGGCAACCTGGCGCCGGAGGGCGCGGTGGCAAAAATCTCAGGGTTAAAGGTCATAACCCATACCGGCTCGGCCAGGGTCTTCAACGGAGAGGAAGCGGCTTTCGAGGCCATCCAAAAGAGGAAAATCAAGGCGGGTGACGTGGTGGTCATCCGATACGAAGGCCCCAAGGGCGGGCCGGGAATGCGGGAAATGCTGGCTATCACGGCGGCCCTGGTGGGCCAGGGGTTGGGGGAAAAAGTGGGCCTTATTACCGACGGCAGGTTTAGCGGTGGAACCCACGGCCTGGTGGTGGGCCATATCTGCCCCGAGGCCCAGGTGGGCGGCCCCATCGGCTTGATCAAGGACGGGGATAAAATTACCATCGACGCGGCAAAAAAGAAGTTAGAGTTGCGCGTTAGCGCTGCGGAATTGAAAAAACGCAAGTCTAAGTGGAAACCCATTCCCAACCCTTACCCCAAAGGAGTTTTGGGCAAGTACGTCCGATTGGTTTCTTCCGCGAGCAAAGGGGCCGTCACCGACGAATTCGACTCCTGATCGCTTCCGAATTTCATCAGGCCAAAAGCTTGTGGGCAAAAAAAATCGGGTGGATCTTTCGATCCACCCGATGATTTGGAGTTTCAGGTCATGAAACCTGAAACCACAGCTGACTTGGCGCCGTAATTACTTGGCGGCCGGAGTCGTGGAAGGAGCGGCGGAAGTATCCGCAGCAGCGGCGGCCTTCTTGGCTTTCTTCGCCTTCTTGGCCTTCTTGGCCTTCTTCTCAGCCTTGGCCGGAGCAGCAGCGGCCGGGGTGCTGGACATGGTGGCATCATCCGCCAAAACCACGCCGGTCACGCCCATGAACATCACAACCATCAAAGCGGCAAATAAACGCTTCATTAAAGCCTCCTTAAAAGTAAAATAGTGGTCGACCACTATTTCAACAACACAACGGCCCAGCGCCCAAGCGCCAGGCCGTTGAAAGCCGGTATTCTAAGCACAGCCCCCTTCAAGTGCAACTTTTTTTATTGGGAAAGGGGGGGTGGAAAGGTCTTAATTCGCTGTTTTAAGTGGTTTTTTTCAGTGATTGCCAGGCTAACCGTGCCGCGCCGACGGCTCCCATGTTATCCTCCAATTTTGCCATCCTGAATTTCAAACCTTTTAAATGGCTTTTGAAACAGCGCTTTTGAAGTTCTTTCATCATGGGTTTCAACAATAAGTCTCCTGCTCCCGCCACCCCGCCGCTAAAAATAACCATGCTGGGATTTAACAGGTGGATGGCAGTGGTCAATCCAACCCCCAACATACGGCCTGCTTCCGCGTAAACTTGAAGCGCCTTCCGGTTACCGGCCTCCGCCATTTTTTGGAAACTGTGGGCCTCCAAAGGCTCACCGGCGGGAGGTCTCAACCCCGCTTCGGTGGCTAAGCGCACGATCCCCGTAGCGGAGACATATTGCTCCAAGATGCCGCTGTTACCGTAAGGCGCTTTCGGGCCGTTGGGATCCACCACGATATGGCCGATATGGTTGCTAACACCGGTGGCGCCTTGGAAAATCTTCCCGTCGAGGATAAGTCCCCCTCCCACGCCGGTGCCGAGCGTTACACACAAAACAACCTTCTCACCGCGGCCCGCTCCGATCCAGCTTTCACCCAATGCGGCCAGGTTGGCGTCGTTCTCGAGAATGACTTTTTTTCCCAATTTTTTCTTCAGAATGGACACGATAGGTACGTTTTTCCAGCCTAAGTTGGGGGTATAAATTACCACGCCTTTAAAGGGGTCCAGTGGGCCCGGTGAACCGATTCCCACCGCCAAATGGGATTTCCAGGGCTGCCCACTGACCTGGCTGGCGGCATGGATACTTTCGGCAATGCGGTCAAGGACCTCAGCCGCGCCCAAGGAGGCCATGGTCTTGCGCTTGTCTTTACCCAGGACTTTTCCTTTTTCATCCACCACGGCGGATACGATGTTTGTCCCGCCTAAATCCACGCCAATAACTGTTTTCAAAACCAACCCTCCCGAAAAGGAATACGGAAATTTTCCCTAGGAACCTCAAAGGCTCGAAGCGGCGTTATTGTAACGGTGGAAGGTTTTTTAATCAAAAAAATTCAAGAAAGAATGGGGACAGCGGGCAGATATTTCCGCTTATTTGAAGGTGCTTTTATAGGCCCCAGGGTTGATCTCGGGAAAAAGGTTGTCCCTTTCCTCCAGGTCGGAGAGGAAATTTTCGTCGATTTTGCGCCGCCGAATTTGCTGGGAAAGCCGCTGAAAACGGGCCAGATGGGTTTTAAAGCGCCTTTCCGCGTAAGTCCGGTGGTTTCCGGTTTTCAACATGAAAGCCCAGTCGCTGGCCTGGGCCAAAAGAAGTTCCCGGGCAGCCTGGCAAATCGCCCTTTCGGGTGTTCCTTTCTCCCACTGGAAGTGGTCGGCCAAACGGGTCATTTCGTCGCAGGCTTCGCTAAGCGGGGGGTAAAGCCAGTCATTGGTTTCGTTCAGCCAAAACTCCGCGTATCCCCCCAATCCCCAGGAGGAAAAAACAGGCTGGCTGGGCTGGTTTTCGGGGAATTCGGCCAGATAAGGCGAAGGCGTGGTAAAGGAAAGGCCGTCCCCTTCCTGATGGTTCTTCTCGAAAAGGAAGTAAAGAAAATCGGGCCCCTCATACCACCAATGGCCGAAAAGTTCCGCGTCGTACATACAGGTCACTAGTGGTGGCCGGTCCATCCATTTGGAGATAAGTGCCACCTGTCTCCTCCGGTTGGAAAGGAAGTCGACGGCGTGGGACTCCGCCTTTCGGCGGGCCCGGGCCGGATCGTAAGGCTCCTTTTGGTCGCTGGGCCCGGTAACACGGTAATATTTTAACCCCGTAAACCGTCGGATTCCTTCGGGTTGAAGATAAGGATGAAGTTCGTTTTCGGTGAGGTCGAATCCTACGTCCCGATAAAACTCCCGGTAATCGGGGTCGCCCGGATAACCTTCTTTAGAGCTCCAAACCTGCTTGGAGCTCTCCATATCCCTTCCAAAGGCGGCCAACCCGGAAGGGCAACGGATAGGGGCGAAGGTGCCGTATTTGGGCCGCGGTTGGGCCTCCAAGAGGCCATGGGTTTCGACGAAGAAATACTTAAGGCCGTACTCCCCCAACAAGCTGTCCAGTCCCGGTTGGTAACCGCACTCCGGCAGCCAGAAACCGGCGGGTTTCCGCCCAAAAAAAGATTCATGCAGCCGAAGGGCCGCGTCCACTTGTCCCCGTACCGCCGCTTCCCGCACACCCAAAAGCGGTAGGAAGCCGTGGGTGGCGGCGCAAGTAATGATTTCCAATTGCCCTGAATCCTGGAATTTCCTGAAACCCTCAGCCACGTTGCAGTGGTGGTTTTCCAAAAAATCCCGCCGGTAACGCTCCAATTTTTCAAGGTACATTTGGAGTGCCGGCCGAAATTCGGGGAAGGACTGGATTCTTTTCTCTTCCTTATGCGCCAAACCGATGAGTTGATCCACATAACGCACTGCTCTTTTTTGAAGCAGCGGATCTAGGCACATCGATAAGAAAGTGGGGGAAACCGAAAGGGTCATCCGAAAAGGAATTCCTTTTCGGGACAATTCCTCGAAGACAGCCAAGAGCGGAAGATAAGTTTCGAAAAGCGCCTCGTAATACCAATTTTCTTCCAAAAAATGCTCGTACTCAGGATGCCTTACGAAGGGAAGATGGCAATGGAGGACTAGGGAAATGTATCCGCGTGGGGAAGAATGTTGGGAGGCGATGTCGCTGGAAGCATCGGACAAATGAAACCTTCTTGATCAACAAGCTGAATTTTTGTTCTTTCGGGCCGTCAGCCCATCCTGGAGGCGGAATAGCGGCCCATTTGCTTTCTCAGCAAGGCCTTCCGGTGGGCTTCCGTGGAGGATAGGCCCCGAAGGGGCATGGGATCAACGGTTTCTTCCACCTCGGAAAAATACTCTAAAAGACCCGTCGGGGTCTCCCAATGGGCAGCGGAAGTATTCAGCGGGCCGTCCTGGGACCCCATGGAGGCGCCTGTCATCACTTTGTTGGACCGGGCGTAAACCACAATTCGGCCGGAAACGGCCTTTTGCGCGATCTCGATGAAATAACTGCCCGATGTCCCTTCCTTCAATTCAACATAACGGTTCATCTCACTTGGTTCCACGCGAATCTCCTGGATTAATTCAGCTTGTCCATCAGACCCGGTGCGAAAAACCCGCAAAACCATGGCGCTTTCCTTATATTCCCCCATCAATTGTTTCTTCACCTCCTCGATGCTTTGAGGAGTGACTTCCCAATAAGTGAAAATGCAATGGGGGTCCCGGATAAAGGCCACCATTTGGGTTTCTCCCTGGCGGGGAGGCTTTTTCCATTCGGAACTTGTCTTAGAAGCCGATAGCGCTTTTGGAACCCGGACGGCCTTGGGCGTTTTAGGTGGATTGATTTTCTTGGTGGTCGCTCGTGGCATCTTGGGAGCGGTCTTAGCTTTGGCTGTCGGTTTGGCTTTGGGAGGAGCTTTCGGGGCAGTCGACACGGTATCTACTTTTTTCTTCCGAGGCATGAAATCCTCCCGTCCATTCTGGAATAAGGATCTTTTATCTTCCTTTTTTTAAACCCCAATGGCAAGGACGGAATATGATCTTCCTTAGTTTTTTGAAGATATTTCAGGAGGGTTAATTTCGCAGCAAACTGGGTAAACGCTGCAATCACGAAATCCAGGCGAATAAATCGATCCGTTTTTCCGGGATAAATCTTCGATGTTTCAATGGCCGTTTTAGCATTTGGCCGTGGATTGCCGGACAATAAGTTCCACCGGCACTTCCAGGCGCTTTGGCGTCAATTCCTTGTTTTCAACCAATTCCAGGATACGGTCGACCGCCATTTTCCCCATATATTCCTTGGCCACGCTGACAGTGGTGAGGGGAGGCGCAGTATAACTGCTCATGGTGATGTTGTCGAAGCCCACCAAACTCATGTCACCCGGAACGGAACGCCCCACTTCGTGGGCCGCCCTCAGGGCGCCTGCCGCCATTTCGTCGTTGGCACAAAAAAGAGCCGTCATTCTCTTTTGCTTTTTCAGGATTCCTATGGACTTCTCGTAGCTTTCGAAAAAGGTCAGGGAATCGCTTTCAAAAATGTAATCCTTGTTGGCGGTCAAATTATTTTTAACGTGAGCGGCACGCCAACCCTCTTTGCGTTCTTCCAAGCTGGGACGACCACCGGAAACGGTTAAAAAACCGATATTTTTATGTCCCAGCTGGATCAAATGTTCCGTGGCGAGCATTGCACCTTGCCGGTTGTCCATTTGAATTGTGTCGATTCCCTTGAGGGCAGGATAATTGTCAACCGCCACGACTGGAATGCGGCGATCCTTGATATCGCCCACCATCCGGGGTTCGCTTCGACCGATCAAAAGCACCCCATCCACGTTTTTCTCCCGAATGATTTTGGGAAGGCTTTGATAGCCGCTATAAGCCGAATCGATATAAGAAAAAAAAAGATTGAAATTCTTTCCAATTGTTTCTTTCACGATCCCTTCGACGACGAAAGAGTAAAACTGATTGGAAATGATCTTATCTTCCAGGTAGAAGACGACGCCGAGGTTGCGGGTGCGCCGCCCCGCCAGTCCCGCAGCCATGGCGCTTGGATGATAATCCATCTCCCGGGCCACTCTTAAAACACGTTTTTTGACCCGTTCGCTGATAACAACGTCCGACCGGTTATTCAAAACAAAGGAAACCGTGGTAATAGAAACCCCCGCTTTTTTGGCAACATCTTTGATAGTTGGATTCGAACCCATTTATGGCTCCGTGCCGTTGATTTAAAAAGCCGGTAAAGGCTTTCGCGCTTTTACGATTGGGGCGGAAACGAAAGGAATCGTTTACCGCGAAGACAGGAAATTTTTCCAATTGATATTTTACTAAAATTTTAACGAAAACAACGAGGGGGTGTGGATTTGTTTTGAAACCAGGATGAGGAGATCACAACAATAAACCATTTTGATGGTCCGAACAGCAGCCCACCAAGATTTTTCAAGACTCTTGCGGGCTGTTGATGGTTAGTTTCTTTAAAGTCTTGTCTCTTCGACAAGGAAGAAAAAAATCGGAACCCGGATAAACTATAAGTCGGTTTAGTGGATGACCACGATTTTGACAGTCTGGCGGCCCAGGAGGCCGCCGTTGGCGGCATTTTGTAGCTCCACCACCGCGAGATAGAGGCCGCTGGCTAAACCGCTGGTGTTCAATTGGGGCGGATTGGCCCCGTTGTCCCCCGTAACCGGCGGTCCGATTAATTCACCGTCGACCGCATAAAGGCTTACCCTCAACAACAAGCCCATTGCGGAGTTATTGTGAAAGGTCACCACCGACGAGCCCCGTCCCAGGAGGTTCGGCACCGCCGATACCACCCCCATCCCGCTTCCCGTGGAGCGCCCATCCACCGATACCTGCTTGATCACGGTGGTTTCACTGCCGTTTCCGTTCGTTGTATGCACTTCCAGGAAATATTGCCCGCTTTGCACGTAGGACCCGTTGTTGCCCGTGCCATCCCACACCACTGTTGTTCCGCTACTCAAGATGATTTTCAACTGGTTGGGCACCCCGCCCCCTTGCCCTCCCGGCTCGATCACCGCGCTGGACAATTGCACCCCCAATATCGTCGCCTGGCCCGGATCATCGTAATAAGTCACCAGGTTCTTCACTTCCTCCCCCGCTTCGTTGTAGATGAGGATCGTCGACGTCGCCAGTGACCGGCTCACCGTCACCTGCTGGGTCGTGCTGTTCACCGTTCCCGAACTGTCGATATTGTCCACCTTGATGTAATAGACCCCGTTGGAGGCCGGATCGCCGTTGGAAGTTGTCCCATTCCAGGTCGCGATGGCAATGCCCTGGTAATACACCGTCACCGCGTTATCCGCACCATGCAGGCTGGTGATGGAATCGCTTGACTCAATGGCAATGTTGTTGATCGGTTGGGAAAGCTGCTGGGTATAGATCTGCTTCACCACTTCTCCCGCTTCGTTATAAACATCGATCCTTACCGTGTACTGCCCGATGATGGCCACCAACACGCTGCTGTTCAATGGCGCCGACAGACCCGGGTAGGTCAGCTGGGCCCCGTTGACCACCGGTGTCCCCGCTGCCACAAAGTTATTCACCTTCGTCTGGTAGGACAACTGGTAGTTCCCCGGCGCGAGGCTGGCCGGAAGCGTCCAGCTCAACTGCGACGTGGCGGGGATAAAGGAAGTCGTCGTTCCAGAGGGCGCTGAACCAAAAGCCACGAACGACACGTTGGCCGGCAGGGTGTCCGTCACCACCACCCCGTTGGCCGAGTTCGAAGTGACATTGATCTGCAAGGTATAGCTCAAAATGCTCCCGGACTGGGCCGTCGTGGGGACTACCTGCTTCTGGAAGGTCACATTCAGCGGCGGAGTGGGCGTGGGGGTGAGGGTAGGGGTCCAGGTCGCGGTCAGGGTGGGGGTATTGGTGGCCGTCAGGGTGGGGGTGTTGGTCCTCGTGTTGGTGGCCGTATTCGTCGGCGTGAAGGTATCGGTCATTGTAGGTGTATTGGTCGGGGAGGCCGTGGGGGTGGAAGTACTGGTATTGGTAGTGGTGTTGGTCGGCGTATAGGTGGCCGTTACCGTGGGGGTATTGGTCAGTGTGGCCGTGGGCGTTGAAGTGTTCGTGTTAGTGGGTGTGGCGGTGGGGGTCTTGGTGGCCGTATTCGTGGCGGTGTTGGCCAGCGTATCCGTCGGGGTGGGGGTGGGGGTATCCGTGGGCGTGGCCGTGGGGGTGTAAGTATTCGTACTAGTGGGCGTATTGGTCGGCGTAAAGGTAGCCGTCACTGTGGGGGTATTGGTCGCAGTGGCGGTGGGCGTTGAAGTGTTGGTGTCGGTGGGGGTATTGGTTGGGGTGGGCGTGTTCACGAAGGTATCGGTGGGAGTGGCGGTGGCGGTATTGGTGGGTGTGTTCGAGGGAGTGTAGGTGTTGCTGGGCGTGGCGGTGGGGGTATTGGTGGCGGTATTCGTAACTGTTCGGGTGGGGGTAAAGGTATCGGTCAAGGTGGGCGTGTTGGTTGGGGTGTAGGTGGCTGTCACGGTGGGGGTATTGGTTGGCGTGGGAGAATTAATGAAGGTATTAGTGGGAGTGGCGGTGGCGGTATTGGTCGGGGTGGCCGTGGGAGTGAAGGTGTTCGTCGGGGTGGCGGTAGGCGTAGCTGTTGGGGTTTTGGTGGGCGTATTGGTGGGCGTGGGTGAATTGATGAAGGTATTAGTGGGAGTGGCGGTGGCGGTATTGGTGGGTGTGTTGGTAGGCGTAAAGGTGTTGGTTGGGGTGTTGGTGGGTGTATTCGTCGGCGTTTTGGTGGGTGTGTTGGTGGGTGTCGGCGTGTTCACGAAGGTATTGGTGGGCGTCGCCGTGGGAGTGTTGGTGGGTGTAGGGGTGTTGGTCGGGGTATTGGTGGAGGTCTTCGTTAGGGTATTGGTGGGGGTGTTGGTGGGTGTCGGTGTATTTATCAAGGTGTTAGTGGGCGTGGCCGTGGGTGTCCTTGTTGGGGTATTCGTGGGGGTGACAGTAGGGGTGAAGGTGTTGGTGGGGGTCTTGGTGGGTGTATTGGTGGGGGTTGGGGTATTCGCCACTGTGTTAGTGGGGGTCGGAGTATTAGTGGAAGTGGGAGTGGGGGTCTTCGTCGGGGTAGGCGTGGGGGTGTTCGTGTTAGTGGGCGTATTGGTGAAAGTATTGGTGAACGTATTAGTCGGCGTGAAAGTCCGTGTCGGAGTATTGGTATAAGTATTGGTAGGAGTGGGAGTATGGGTAAAAGTAGGTGTAGCAACGGTTGGCGTATTGGTTGGCGTGGGAGTAAAGGTCCGCGTAAAAGTGGGAGTAGGAGTAAAGGTAAAAGTTGGTGTATTGGTAAAGGTAAAAGTCGGAGTCGGCAACAGTTGGATATAGGTGACTGAGCCGGAGTTTTTGCTGTTGGACGGCCACGTCAATGCGGCTTGGTCCACCACTGTCAATCCACAGTTCGGGACGGGGTCATAATAATCGATCAATTGTGCCGTGATTGTGGCGCAGGCGCTGCCGGGGAAGCTAGGAAATATCAAGCTATTACTGTTGGCGGTCGGCTCATTGGCCTGTGCGTTAGACGGGGAGTAATAACAGATGGTATAGGGTTCGTTTGCATCCCCGTAACCGAAACAGGAAAATTGGAAACCATTGCAAGACGATGCATTAACCAGCATGTTGTCGGTGACAGTGACCCCTCCATTGGTAACGGGCCCGCCCGAATTGCAGATCGTAATGGTGTAATCGATCGTCAAATCGCCGCTGTTGGGTGAATTAGTAACCGGAGCTCCAGCCTGGGCCTTGGTGATGGTGAAATTGGGTGGCCCGATCGTTGGAGCGGGAGTGGGAATAGGTACGCATTGTCGCCAAAAGAGAGCGCCGGTGGAGGTTCCATAGTCCCCCGAACAATTATTGGCAATAAAGGGGAGCCTTTGGCCGGTGACGGGGTTGTACAAAGCGCTAGCCCAAGTGGAAGCCGTCACTCCACCGGAGCAATAGGAAGTGCTGAAAAGCCCGCCCGAATCCGTGTAAGCGGTGCTGTACCAGGCGTTACCGGAACCGTCATTGGCGGGAGGACCGCAGGGATTACAACCATTCGGGAAATAATCTACGGAGAGTCCCCCGCTGCCACTCGTGATCTCCGAATGGGTGCCGCCCGAGCAGGTGATGTCCAGGTCCCAGGAAGAAAAGGTATCCTGGGGAGCGGTGTTTTGTGTGTAAATAGCCAGACAGACCTGCGAGCCGGTTAAAAGCGCTGTCGACACGGTCATGCAGGTTGGATTACCCGCGCCGCCCGTTCCAGGTGCGCCCGCGTAGGGGAAGTTGCCGATCAGCGTTCCACCCACGTAAGCGTCCGAATAATCGTCGCTGGAAACGCAGAGAGTGGCGGATGTGGGAGTACATTGGGCCCAGGCTCGGTTTGGGAAAAAAGCCAAAACCAATAAACCCATGGCCAAGCCAAAAGATAAGAACTCTTTGGATTTTATTAAACCGGTTAAATTCATCTTTATTTTTTCCCCAAAATCGTCAATTGCAAAAACGGTTTCGGATTAGAAATCAACAATGATTTAAAAAAATAGTTTGATGAGAGCTTAATCTAAACAGCGCAGTCTCATAACGTTACAACACAACGACCCAAAAGCCCCTTCAACTTAAATATTATCGCATATATTTTTCGAATACGAGGGTTCACAGCAATTTTATGCTGTAAATTTGTTTATTTTCGAAAGCAGTTTCGACTTCGGTTTTCCCGTGAAACCTATTTTATTTCCTGCTTCGCACCAAAGCCAGAAGGACAAATTTGATCGTTCTATTCAAAACTTACTTTCCAAGTTGGGTTGATTCTCCAATCTCTGATACTTGATTCTTTCCGCTATTGGATAATCGCTGCGATTCAGCGAAACATTCCGCGGCCAAATCAGCCTTCCCTAATTTTTCAAAGTCTTCTCCGATTTGCTGGGTGATTTTGGCGGTGGTGGGGTGAAGTTTCCATGCCTCTTGAAGACTCCTCAGGGCTTGTAGTTTCAATCCTTCGGATAAGTAAATATCTCCTATTTTAAGAAAATAAACCGCCTCGTTTGGATTCGAGATGATCCCCTTGCGATACCATGCCATGGCATCTTGGGTTTTACCCTCCCATTCACAAATGGTGGCAAGATTAACAAGATATTCCGTGTTTTGGGGATCCAGCTGATGTGCCTTCGCGAAAGCCGCCTCGGCTTCCGAATAGCGCTTCAGGAAGCCATCGCTCACCCCCAAATTATTTTGGAACAAGGCTGAAGTTGGCTCTAAACGGATCGCTTCTTTCATTTGCTCGATAGCCATCTCATGCTGGCCTAACCGTTCATAAACGTTCCAAAGATTGAGGCGGGGCCCGATTAACTGGGGATCCAAAGTTAGGGCATATTCAAATGCCTGAATGGCTTCAGGAATTTTATCCTTATAAACCAGCGCCGTTCCCAAGCCGTGGAAGGTCCTGGCTAAGGGTGGAGGAATGGCCGATGCCCGGCTAAAAGCGGCTAATGCTTCATCATAGCGGTGGGCCTTGAGGTAAGCCACCCCCAACCGGGAATAGGCATCCGCGTTTTCGTCAGGATAAACCTCTGTCACCCTTTCCCAGAGAACTTGTGTGTTTTTCCATGTTCCGATTTGTATCACTGTTAAAAGTCCAATAACTGCCGCCAGTGCGAAGGAAATTACCCCGAATAATAAACGGTTGTAGGAAACCCATCGAGCAACTCCCGCAGAAAAAAGCAAAAAGAAGGCGAGGCTTGGAAGATAGGTGTAGCGGTCCGCCGCGGCCTGGGATCCGGTCTGGATAAATCCTAATACCGGCGCGAGCGTGACGATGTAATACGCCCAGGCGGTTATGAGATAGGGCGCTTTCTGGCGCAGTCGATAGGAATAATAAAAAGCCAAGATGACCAACCCCACCGCGCAAAAATCCTCCAGAAGATAGACCGGAGTGATTTGCGGCGGGAAAGGATAATAGCCGGTCAGCCCCGAGGGCCAGGCCATTTTCAAAAGGTAAAAAACGATCGACCTAAAGGCGTTCAATATCCAATAAAATTCGACACCGCTTTGCGCGTAAGAGAGCGTTTTTTCGTGAGAGAGAAAGGTAACCAAAGTCGATCCCAGGGCGAGGGCAAAAAAGGGCGCCTTGTCCTTGAGAGCTTTGGGAAAATCCCGAAAAAACTTCCGAAGGGGCCAATAATCCAATACAAGAAAAACAAAAGGAAGGGTGACGGCCATGGGTTTCGACAACAAGGAAAGCAGATAAAGAAAGAGGCTACCCCATTTGAGGGTTTTTGTTTTCCATCCGGAGAAAGCGTAATCCAGGTAGAGATAAAGGCTTCCGAGGTAAAAAAAGGAATAAAGCACGTCCTTGCGTTCGGTGGCCCATGCCACCGATTCCACGTGGATAGGATGCAACCCAAACAGGAGGGCTGTCAGAAAGGCGATAGGCAAGGCGAAGTCCTTGGCCCGCGCCAAGGCCCCGGATGCTTCCCCGTCAGGGATAGCCCTCAGGATCCGCAGACATACCCCAAAAACCAAAACCGTATTAAAACAATGGAATAGGACGTTGGTGGCGTGGAATATCCTCGGGTCCAGCCCTCCCATCCGGTAATTCAGGACGAAGGAAAACCAGGTAAGGGGCATCCAGTTCCCGGTAGTGTAAGTGGTAAACATCCACTTCACGAAAGCCCAGTCCAAATGACGGATTGCGGGGTTGTCGGTAATAGCGTCCTTATCGTCCCAATTCACGAAATCGTTGTGGAGGACCGGCAGGTAAAACAGGATCACCACGAGGATCAATAAAAAGGGCCAAACCCAAGCCGGCGGTTTCCAAGCGATGGAAAGATTGGCCCCTGGCGCCAGCTCTTCCTTTCCGCTTTTTCGGAGGATTTCCCGAACCTCGTTGACGCTCAAGCCTGTCTGGGCCGCCAGCTCCTCGGGGGGAAGATGTTTTTTCCTGAGGATGAATTGGGTTTTATCTTTTTCCTGCAAATTCGCTTCCTTAATGGATATTCTTGCGGAAACCCCTCAATGATAACGGGAAGAAGAAGTCCCATAAATAACCCTTTATAATACCCTTCATGCTCGATCCTAATCCTTTCCCCGTGAAAGCTCCTTCTGCTCCTAGTCGGCCTCCCCTACGCCTTGTTGATCCTTGGTTTTATTCCCTCCTGGCCTGCTTTCTTTTAACTTTCCTTTTCTCGACCCATCTCATTAACGACTCCGATTTGGGGCTTCATTTAAAAGGCGGCCAATGGATACTAGAAAATCTTCGCTTTCCCTCCAACGACACCTATACCTATACCGTCCCAGAACATCCATATCTGGATATTCATTGGCTTTACCAAGTCGCCCTTTACCTGCTTTACCGAATAGGGGGTTATTCTCTTGTTTCGCTTTTCCACGTTTTTCTCATTGGCGCGACGGTTCTCTTGGTTTTCAAACGCCTGCGGTTAGTCGGGGCTCCCTTGTGGGCATGCGTTCTTTTAATTGCAACAACTCTTTTAACCTGCGAAATACGCTTCCGCGTCCGCCCCGAGATCGCCAGCTGGTTTCTCATGAGCCTGACCCTTTGGGTGTTGGAATCACGGGTGCGCCGAAACCGTGACCTTTTATTCTCGCTTCCCCTGATTCAACTCGTTTGGGTGAATATGGAAGGCCTTTTTATTCTTGGATGGATTTTGATGGGGGTTTATTGGGTTTCAAGTCGTTTTGACACGGGGAGAATCGATAAAAAACTTCTTCTCTATTCCTCGCTGTCGATTGCTTTTTGCCTTGTAAACCCCTATTTCCTTCGTGGCGTGGCTTATCCCCTTGCGAACCTGACCACTCTGAGCGACCCAGTGATGCACGACAGTTTAAAAGAATTGCAATCCCCCTGGTTCGCCACGCCGACCCTCTTGTCCGCCCCCACCCTTTACCTCCTGCTTTACAAGCTTTTCAGTTTTTTTCTCTTCGGCTTGATGGCGGTGACTTTCCACAAAAGGAAAATTCGCGATTGGCTCCTCTTCGCCGTCTTCTTCGGCCTCTCCGTCTCCGCCTTCCGGAATATTCCACTTTTTATGATAACCTGCCTTCCCCTTACGGCCGCCTCTTGGATGGATCTGGAATGGGGTTGGCCGAGTAAACTTCAAGAGTCCCTCTTGTCCAAACCCTTTGTTTCTTGGATCATCACGGTCTTCCTCCTGGGTCTTTGCCTCAGGGTTGTGACCGGCGCCTACTACGTTTCCGACCGTCGGACCGACCGTTTTGGCCTAGGGCTGGATTTCGGGGCCCAACCGGTGAAGGCTTGCGAATTCCTCGTTCAAAATCACCTGGATGGAAGAATCCTGAACCAGTTCGATGACGGCGGTTGGCTGGATTGGAAAGGCCCCCAGAAGACCTTCATCGATAGCCGCCTGGAGGTCTTCGGCGGGAAATTCTATTCCGAATACTTGAGATTCAACGATTCCGGGAGTCTGGAGGGTTTGGCTGACAAATACCAAGCCAACATCCTTTTTTTCAACCCCCTAAACGCCCATTGGACCATGCTGCTCCAATCCGTGCCCGATTGGCGCCTGGTTTATTTGGATGCTACCGCAGCAATTTTTTTGAGACGGGGTTACGCGGATCAGGTTCCCGATTTGGACTATAACCGGCTCTTGTCGGAAGCGGGCGTCTCGCGGTCCATCCTGTCGGAGTCCTCCACCCTGCTCCAAGCATCCCCTCCCCCGCTTTGGGACTGCATTTGGGAAGATTTGTATAAACCGGTTGTTTTTCCCAATAGCCTCCAGAACCTTGGAATTTTCTGCGCCAACAGCGGGCATCCGGAAGCCTCGGAGTCGCTTTTCCTAGAGGCCATCCACCAAACGGGGGGAAGGTATTACGATTTTTATTACAACCTGGGACTTCTCTATGCTTACACCGGCCGCCGGCCGGAAGCCGCCCTTTGCATGCAACGGGTTTTAAGGGAAAAGCCCGGGGACCCTACAGCCCGGCAGATTTTGGGGAACGGGTTACCCTAAACCCATTTTGAATTCAAAATTTTACGGTATCCTAGCCCCATGACATCCCATGGTTCCGAAAGCCTCCGGCAATTTTTGCTTTCAGCCGCCCAAATCCGCAAGTCCTGGGCCGCTCTTGTCTTGGTGATCGCGGTCCTGACTCTTTTTTCGCCTATTCTTTTTTCGACCCATCTCCTGGTTTCCACCGCCGACGGGGACCTGGCCAACCAGTTTTACGCCTGGCGGCTGTTCGGCTTTACCGAATTGACCAGAGGGCACCTGGCCCTTTGGAACCCTTACCTTTATTGCGGCGAACCTTACTTCGCGGGTTTCCAGTCCGCCCTGCTTTATCCACCGAACTGTATCTTCCTCGTCTTCCCCCTGGTCTTCGCCCTGAATCTCTCCATCGCCCTCCATGTTTTCCTCGCGGGTTTTTTCGCCTATCTTTGGCTCTCTTCCAACCGCCTCTCTTTTATTTCCGCCCTCTTCGGTGCCTTTGTCTTCATGTTCGGCGGGGCCTTTTTCGCCCATGTCACCCCCGGCCATTTGACGAACCTCTGCGCCATGGCTTGGATTCCACTGGTCTTTTTAAGCATTGAAAAAATACTGGAATCCCCCTCCCTCCCGAACTTGCTTTTGGGTTCCGGCATCCTTTCTCTCCAACTTCTCTCCGGCCATCCCCAATACTTTTTTTATAGCGTTCTCTTTGCGGTTCTCTACGCCCTGGCCTTAATTTGGCGCCAGCCTTCCCGCTGGACCCGCCAAGCACTCGCCTTGTTGGGTTTCTTCGCCCTCGCCGCGGCCCTTACTGCCATCCAATGGATGCCCGCTTGGGCCGCTTCTTCCGAATTCGGCCGTGATCTTTCTCAATCATCCAACAGCGAGTTTTTCTCCATGAATCCCCTTGGCCTAGTGACCATTTTGGCCCCTAATTTTTTCGGCGGGCCCGACCCCAGCTCATTATTCGTAAATAGGCTTATCTGGTGGGAAATCACGCCTTTCATCGGCGTTGCGGCGTTCCTCTTCGCCCTGAATTCTCTTCGCCGGGGCGGCCTCTCCCAAAACCGCATCCCCTTGGGCCTTTCCCTTCTGGCCGCCCTATTTTCCTTCGGGTCCTACACTTTCCTTTATCCCCTTTTGGAGAAGTTTCCCCTTTTCCATAACTTCCGGGGCAGTTTCAAATTTTTCATTTTGGTCCAGGCCTTTGCCTCCCTTCTTTCGGCCAAGGGTCTCCAAGCCTGGTTGGAGGAGGATGCCGCGTCGAAAGCTTTGCCTATTTGGGCTTTCGGTTTTTCTTTTCTTTTTTTCCTGGCGATGGGATGGTTCTGGATGGGCGATTGGCCCTGTAAAGAAGCATGCATGGCTTCGGCCGGATTTGCGGCCCTATTTTTCATGTTTTTCGGCTTTTTGGGATGGTTCGGAAAAGCTCCTGGCAAGATCGCACTGGCCTTTTTGGGAGTGCTGAACCTATGGGTCTTTGCCCAATCACACGTACCGTCTTTTGACGTTCAATCCTGGCTGGCTGAATCCGAGCCGATCCGGGCGGCACTCGGCCCCAACTTAGGGGATGGCCGGGTTTTTTGGTCGGCCCATAACGACCGCTCCATGGGTCTGGGCTTCCCTGATGTGTGGGGGGACGATCCGATGGTTCCCAAAAGGCTTTCCGCCTTTATCACCTCGGGGGAAAGAACCGGCCAATCCCCGGACACTCAATTTTTGAGCCTCACTCCCGCCAAAAGTTCTTTAACCCGGTTGGGCTATTTCATCGACAAAAAAGGGGATCAGTTTCAAGTGACACCCAACCCCTTTCCCCGCTTTCCCCGCGTTTTCCTGGTCGGTGGGTGGCATCAAGCCTCCGGCCTGAAGGACGCCCTGGAACTCTTTAACCAACCCGGTTTCAATCCCCAAACTGAAGTCATCCTGGAAGGAACCCCCGATCCCCTTCCCGAGGAAAATGGGGGAAAGGGCCGGATGACCCTCCATAACCACAACAGCGACTGGGCGGAACTCACCGTCCAAACCGACAAACCTCAGATCCTTTTGATAACCGATAGCTACGGAAGCGGATGGAAGGCCCGGGCTTACCCGGACAGCGTCCAAAAAAATTACCACGTAATGCCGGGAGATGTTTTCGCCCGAGCGATCCCCTTATCCGCCGGAATCCACCATTTCGACCTTCTTTATGAGGCGCCCGGTTTCACTCTGGGTAAATGGATCTCCCTCATCGCTCTCGCCAGTTACCTTTTTGCTTCGGGCGGCTGGGCTTGGCGGAAAGTGGTGGCTCGATGAAGCGAAAGGACCATCTTTGGGGGGGCCTTTTGTTTTTAACGGCCTTCGCCCTCACGCTTTGGGGCTTGAACCCTTCCTTCTATATGGATGACAGTCCAGAGATCGCCACGGTGGCCGCAACCTTGGGTATCGCCCATCCCCCGGGTTATCCCCTTTACACCCTCTTGGGCCGGTTGCTTTCCCTTCTGCCCCTGGGGCACCCCTGTCTTCGGGTCAACTTGCTCTCGGCTCTTTGCGGGGCATTCGCCTGTCTCCTGCTTTTCCATATCCTGAAGGACAGGTTCCAAGTGGCCGCCTCCCTCGCCTGGCCTTTCGCCCTGCTTTGGATGGCGGGAGTCACGGCTTACCCGGCTTCTTTAAGCTGCAAAAACGGAATTTACCAGCTGACAGCCGTTTTTATATTGGCGATCTTCTCCCCTCTTTTGCGTGGAAAACTGGGAGCGTCCTTCTTCCTTTTCGGCCTTTCACTGGCCAACCACTGGATGAGCATGCTGCCTTGTTTGGTGGGCTTTATGTACTTGGCGTGGGGTCGATGGAAAGAACGGGGCCTAACGGTTAAGGAAATTTTAGCTAGCTCCTCATTTCTAATCATTGGCCTTTCCCTTTACTTATACCTTCCCTTACGTTCTGCTCTGGACCCGCTTGTCAATTGGGCCCATCCGGTGAACCTTTCCAATTTCCTTCACCACGTCAGCCGCTACGTGGACAAGGACAAGGACTTCACAGCAGACCCGCTTCTTTGGGCTCAGCAGGGTTTCTTCTACATCAAATCGGCCTTTGTGGAATTCAGCGGAGTCCTTCTTTTGGCTCTCCTGGGGGCCTTCGCCGCTTGGAAGGAAAACCGCCGCGTCGCCTTGGGATTCCTCCTCGCTTGGTCCGGACTCTTCGCCGCCGTTTGCGTTTTCTCCAAGTTTTCCAGTGAACGCATCTACCTGATGCAAAACTATTCCATTGCCGCCTTCATCCTCATCCCTCTTTTCGCGGCCCCGGGCCTTGGTTATCTGGCGGAATTGTGGAAAAGTCGGTTTCGCTTCTTTGGGCGGGCCCCGCTCTTGGCCACATGGGTTTTGGTGCTGGGGCTGGTGTTTTTCCGTTGCCTGACCGGCGGCCAGGCCTTTTACACCTATACCTACGACTATGTCCTAAACGCCTGGAAATCCGTGCCGGCGGGAGGCTTCTTCTTCTGCAAAGGCGACGTTCTGGATTTCCCTTGTTGGTACCTCCAGATGATCGAGGGGAAAAGACCCGATATCACGGTTTTGGGCGGGGGAAGTCTTCCGATGGATTGGTACCGTATGTTCCTAGCCCGCACCCAGCCGGGCTTGAAGGTTCCCTATCCTCTTCACGAGAAGGGCAAGGAATACATCTCGGGCCATCTTTTCCAGTGGATGGTGGAGCAAAACCCCAGTCATAGGCTTTTCTTTACTTTTCCGGACCTCTCAGCGGACGGTTTGGAACAGGTCCAACTGGTTCCCAATGGTTTGACACAAGAAGGTTTCCTACCGTCAGAAAAGGCACTTTTCGACGAAGCCCGGGCCGAAGCCCTTTGGCGGGGGATGCGGCTAAGGCATTTCCAAAAACCCGACGATTCGGTGGATGATGTCTCGTGGAATTATTTCTTGAAGGACTACGGAATGGCACGCCTTTGGATGGCGGCCTGGTACCAAAAGGAAGCAGCGAGAGGGTGGGGCTTGATGACCCCTCCCGGGGCTTATGTGCCTAAGGCATTTGCTTCTTTTTATGAAAAAGCCCTTCCCCATCTTCTTTGGGTTGAAGCTTGGGACCCCGAAAATCCGCAAAACGACTTGAATGTGGGTTTTAATTATTTACAAATGGGTGAGGGGAATAAGGCTTCGGAGTGGATGGAAAGGGCCATTGCGGTCGATCCGAAAAACGCCGACAGCTATTATGACGCCGGAATCGCGGCCTACCAATCGGGCGATTCGGGCAAAGCCATGGTCTTTTTCCAAAAAGCTCTGGAGCTGAATCCGAGCCCTTCCACCCGCCAGGCGCTTGAGACACTCTCCCGGCCTTCCAGGGCTACCTCACAATAAGCAACTTCTTGACTTTCCGGCTATAGGGTTCGGTGAGGTTGAGGATGTAAATCCCGCTGGCGCAGGTATCCCCGTATTTGTTCTTCCCGTCCCACTGGTAGACCGCGCTCACCGGGGCGTTCAAGGTGGTGTTATCCAACGTTTTAATGTGCTCCCCCGCCGAATTGTAGATCATCAGGCTGTAGAGCCCAGGGTAGCGGCTGTATTGCACTTCAATGGAAACCGGCCCTTGGGACGGGCGCAAGATATTTTGGGAAACCTTGAAGATGTCCACGAAATTCCCTGTGGCGGTGGGCGTCACGCTCACCGTGGGGGTGGGGGTGATGCTAAAGGTTGAGGTAATCGTAAGGGTGGGCGTGGAAGTTCGCGTCGAAGTCATCGTTGGGGAAGGCGTCCAGGTCGGGGTGGTGGTTTTCGTCCGGGTGGGGCTGTTGGTCGTTGTGGCCGTGGCGGTCCAGCTTGGGGTTTGGCTTGCGGTGAACGACGGCGTGGTGGTAGCTGTCCGGGTGGTTGTGGCCGAAGGGCTGGAGGTGACGGTGCGGGTGGCACTGGAAGAAGGCGTGGCTGAGGCGGTCGTACTCGCGGTGGAGCTGGGGGTCGCCGTCATGGAGCTAGTGGGGGTATTCGTCGGGGTGGGCGTGTTGACGAAGGTGTTGGTGGGAGTCGCGGTGGCAGTGAATGTTGCGGTAGAGCTGGCCGTGGAGGTGACCGTGGAAGTTGCTGTCAGGGTCGGGGTGGCGCTAGGGGTGTAACTAGGGCTGGCCGTGGGAGTGTCGGTCGGCGTAGGGGTATTCACGAAAGTATCGGTCGGGGTGGCCGTGGCACTGCTCGTTGGGGTTGAGCTGGCCGTAGCGGTCAAAGTGGAGGTGGCCGTCCGGGTGGGGGTTGGGCTGGGTGTTCCGGTATTGATGAGGGTATTAGTGGGGGTCAGGCTGGCGGTAAAGGTCGGGCTGGCGGTGGTGGTGAAGCTGGGCGTGAAAGTGGCCGTGACCGTAGGCGTGGAACTGGGGGTGGCCGTCGGTGTCTTGGTGGGGCTGTCGGTCGGGGTAGGGGTATTGATGTAAGTCTGGGTAGCCGTGGCGGTGGGGGTAAGGGTAGGGGTCGAACCGGGCGTTCCCGTAGCCGTATTGGTCGGGGTATTGGTAGGGGAACTGGTAGAGGTCGGAGTGGCAGTGAGGGTAGGCGTTGTTGTGGGCGTTTTGGTCGGAGTATTTGTGGCGGTGTTGGCCAGGGTGTTCGTAGAAGTGGTGGTCGGTGTGGAACTGGGGCTGGTGGTCGGCGTAGAAGTGGAGCTGCTGGTGGGGGTACTTGACGGTGTGGCACTGGACGTCGAAGTGTGGGTATTCGTCACGGTAGCGGTGGGGGTATTGGCAACCGTATTGGTTGGTGTCGCGGTGGACGTAAAACTGGCGGTGTTGGTGGGGGTGGCCGTAGGAGTTCGGCTGGGGCTAGGAGTCGGTGTATTCGTTGGGGTACCGGACGGCGTAACCGTGAAAGTATTGGAGGGCGTGGCCGTGGGCGTATTGGTGGGACTATCGGTGGCTGTAGCGGTAGGCGTTTTGGTGGGAGTGATGGTGGATGTATTCGTGGGTGTGAAGGTGGAAGTGGGGGTGGCTGTGTTGGTGGGGGTGAACGTAGGCGTTGAAGTAGACGTCTTCGTGGGCGTCGAGGTAATGGAAGGCGTGGGTGTGTTGGTCCAAGTGGAGGTTGGGGTGAAGGTGGGGGTAAAGGTGTTCGTGGAACAGGACACCGGAACCCCGGCGGTGGTGGTGGGCTGGGGCGTGCCCCCCCAGCTGACTCCCGCGGCGTTGAGGACCGTGCAGCCGGTAGAAGTATTGAAGTTAGAGATGTTGGCCATCATGGTGACGCAAGTATTGTCCCCCCCGAAACCCTGAGGGAATGTGAAGAGGGCTCCTCCGGAAACGGAATTGGCGCTATAGGGGTTTGTGGGATAGCTCCAATAGGGTCCCGTGTAATTTCCACCGATACCCCCCAGCATCTGGTCCCAAACCGTCACGGGCGAATTGACGGGAGCACCACTGTTGCAAACGATGATGGTGTAAGGCGCAGTCGGACTGTAGTTGCTGGTGGAGGGGAAGGATGTGACCCCCGGGATTTTTTGGATCGTGAAGTTGGGCGAAGTATAAACCTCCGGGTTCAAGGGACATTCCCCCCGGTAATAGATGACTTCGTTAGCGGAGTTATCGAGCCCCGTATTGTCGATCGAAGTGAAGGGTTCAAGCTGGCCCGTTTGGGGACTGTACATGGGTTTCAAGTAGGGATCGTTTGCGGTGACCGCCGCCGCGGTCACCTGGACCGGGGTTCCGGTGAAATAACCGCTGACAGCCGTGGCGGGGTAGCCCGTCTGATACCAGTAAACGCCGCCAACGGTTGAGGGAGCGCTCACGGGGTTGGAAGTGCCCGGGACATCGTCATAAGTCTGATAGCAGGAATCGGTGTTGGAAAAATAGGCGTGCTGGCCGCTGGAACAGGTGACGTCGATGACCCAGGAAGCCATCACGACGCTGGCGCTGGTATTGATGTTCTCAGCCGCGATCAGGTTGTTACCGCTGACGAAATCGCCCGCGGGGATAGAAAAGCTTGGGATGGTGCCGCTAGCGGCGTTGACGAAGGACACGGGCGTGGTGGTAATCAGGTTGCCATTGACCCAGACGTTAAGTTCATCGTCGGCATCGGCGTAGAGAGTGGCGGACGTGGGGGTGCACTGGGCCCAACTGATCCCGCTTGGACAAAGCAAGGCCCCGATCAAGCCGAAAGCCAGATCTAAGATTTTCGGCTTTTTGTGTGGATAAGAAGACATCCAAATGCCGCCTTTGTTGATCGGTCCAATAAAGATTTTTATACGGGATTTTTCGGTAACCCCTTATGACGATACTCAGGTTTCCCTTGAGGACATACCTCTAATTCGGCCATTGGCAAATAATGAGCCCGCCACTGGAGGACGAACAACCAGCTGGGGGAGGAAGCCTTCCAGTAGAATCCATGGCCTTTCATCCGTAGCTTTCGCACGGAAAGATGGCGCAAGACAAGTTCGAAATTGGCAAGAGAATGAGAGATCCTCTTTGTTTATTTAAATCGGTTAGTGGATGACCACGATTTTGACAGTCTGGCGGCCCAGGAGGCCGCCGTTGGCGGCATTTTGTAGCTCCACCACCGCGAGATAGAGGCCGCTGGCTAAACCGCTGGTGTTCAATTGGGGCGGATTGGCCCCGTTGTCCCCCGTAACCGGCGGTCCGATTAATTCACCGTCGACCGTATAAAGGCTTACCCTCAACAACAAGCCCATTGCGGAGTTATTGTGAAAGGTCACCACCGACGAGCCCCGTCCCAGGAGGTTCGGCACCGCCGATACCACCCCCATCCCGCTTCCCGTGGAGCGCCCATCCACCGATACCTGCTTGATCACGGTGGTTTCACTGCCGTTTCCGTTCGTTGTATGCACTTCCAGGAAATATTGCCCGCTTTGCACGTAGGACCCGTTGTTGCCCGTGCCATCCCACACCACTGTTGTTCCGCTACTCAAGATGATTTTCAACTGGTTGGGCACCCCGCCCCCTTGCCCTCCCGGCTCGATCACCGCGCTGGACAATTGCACCCCCAATATCGTCGCCTGGCCCGGATCATCGTAATAAGTCACCAGGTTCTTCACTTCCTCCCCCGCTTCGTTGTAGATGAGGATCGTCGACGTCGCCAGTGACCGGCTCACCGTCACCTGCTGGGTCGTGCTGTTCACCGTTCCCGAACTGTCGATATTGTCCACCTTGATGTAATAGACCCCGTTGGAGGCCGGATCGCCGTTGGAAGTTGTCCCATTCCAGGTCGCGATGGCAATGCCCTGGTAATACACCGTCACCGCGTTATCCGCACCATGCAGGCTGGTGATGGAATCGCTTGACTCAATGGCAATGTTGTTGATCGGTTGGGAAAGCTGCTGGGTATAGATCTGCTTCACCACTTCTCCCGCTTCGTTATAAACATCGATCCTTACCGTGTACTGCCCGATGATGGCCACCAACACGCTGCTGTTCAATGGCGCCGACAGACCCGGGTAGGTCAGCTGGGCCCCGTTGACCACCGGTGTCCCCGCTGCCACAAAGTTATTCACCTTCGTCTGGTAGGACAACTGGTAGTTCCCCGGCGCGAGGCTGGCCGGAAGCGTCCAGCTCAACTGCGACGTGGCGGGGATAAAGGAAGTCGTCGTTCCAGAGGGCGCTGAACCAAAAGCCACGAACGACACGTTGGCCGGCAGGGTGTCCGTCACCACCACCCCGTTGGCCGAGTTCGAAGTGACATTGATCTGCAAGGTATAGCTCAAAATGCTCCCGGACTGGGCCGTCGTGGGGACTACCTGCTTCTGGAAGGTCACATTCAGCGGCGGAGTGGGCGTGGGGGTGAGGGTAGGGGTCCAGGTCGCGGTCAGGGTGGGGGTATTGGTGGCCGTCAGGGTGGGGGTGTTGGTCCTCGTGTTGGTGGCCGTATTCGTCGGCGTGAAGGTATCGGTCATTGTAGGTGTATTGGTCGGGGAGGCCGTGGGGGTGGAAGTACTGGTATTGGTAGTGGTGTTGGTCGGCGTATAGGTGGCCGTTACCGTGGGGGTATTGGTCAGTGTGGCCGTGGGCGTTGAAGTGTTCGTGTTAGTGGGTGTGGCGGTGGGGGTCTTGGTGGCCGTATTCGTGGCGGTGTTGGCCAGCGTATCCGTCGGGGTGGGGGTGGGGGTATCCGTGGGCGTGGCCGTGGGGGTGTAAGTATTCGTACTAGTGGGCGTATTGGTCGGCGTAAAGGTAGCCGTCACTGTGGGGGTATTGGTCGCAGTGGCGGTGGGCGTTGAAGTGTTGGTGTCGGTGGGGGTATTGGTTGGGGTGGGCGTGTTCACGAAGGTATCGGTGGGAGTGGCGGTGGCGGTATTGGTGGGTGTGTTCGAGGGAGTGTAGGTGTTGCTGGGCGTGGCGGTGGGGGTATTGGTGGCGGTATTCGTAACTGTTCGGGTGGGGGTAAAGGTATCGGTCAAGGTGGGCGTGTTGGTTGGGGTGTAGGTGGCTGTCACGGTGGGGGTATTGGTTGGCGTGGGAGAATTAATGAAGGTATTAGTGGGAGTGGCGGTGGCGGTATTGGTCGGGGTGGCCGTGGGAGTGAAGGTGTTCGTCGGGGTGGCGGTAGGCGTAGCTGTTGGGGTTTTGGTGGGCGTATTGGTGGGGGTGGCGGTGTTGATCAAAGTGTTCGTGGGTGTGGCGGTAGGGGTGTAGGTAGGAGTCACAGTAGGGGAGTTGGTGGGGGTGGCGGTAGGCGTGCGGGTCGGGGTGTTCGTAGGCGAGGCCGTAGGAGTATAGGTTGGGGTTACAGTCGGAGTTGTCGTGGGGGTTTTGGTCGGGGTGTTCGTGGGGGTATTCACCAAGGTATTGGTGGGAGTCGGGGTCGGTGTGCTGGTCGGGCTATTCGTGAGTGTTTCGGTGGGAGTCCTCGTCGGAGTGTTCGTCGGCGTTTGGGTTAAGGTATTGGTTGGAGTTGTGGTGGGCGTAGCTGTTGGAGTTTTAGTCGGCGTTTGCGTCGGGGAATTAGTGAGCGTGAAAGTGTCGGTGGTGGTTGGTGTATTCGTGGGGGTGAAAGTTCGTGTGGGTGTTGCCGTATTCGTGGGCGTGGCCGTGAAAGTCTTCGTAGGGGTATTGGTAAATGTGTTGGAGGGTGTGGGCGTCAGCGTCATAGTGGGGGTATTCGTGGGGGTATAGGTGGGGGTTTTGGTCGGGGTATTCGTCGGCGTTGGGGTGAAGGTCGGGGTGGAATTGCAAACGGTGATGCCCACTGCGTTGGTGGTCACGGGGCAGCCGTTGGTGACGATGGAGGCCGAATTGCTCATGACCGTACAGGGTTCGCTCGGAAAACCGTTAATTTGGTAGTTCAGAATGATGGTAATACAAGCCCCACCCGGAATATCCTCGACGCCGAATTCGGGTGAGTCCGTGGCGTTATTTATCATTTGCACCGAAGCGGGCCCGTCGTTATGCCAGTTAATGAGGTCATTAAAGTTTCCACCGCCTGGAGGCGACCAGCCGTTAAAGTTCAACCCACTGACCCCTCCCGGGTTGAGGTTGTCTTGAATGGTAACCACTGCGTTATAAGCAGTGGAGCCTGTGTTGCACAAGACAAGGTTGTAGGGAGTTGCTCCATTTTGGGTGGCGGGGCCCGACATGGTTGTGGATTTGGTAAGGGTAAAAGAGCCCACATTGATAATGGCAGTGCTGGGCGCGCCTGCGCCCAAACTGCTGGTGATATTAGCAATGTTGGTCATGGGTCCGGCGGGGCAGGTGCAGCTGATGTTGGAGGTAACGTTGCAGGTCACCGGGGTCGCGCAGGCTGAGGCGAAATTGCCGACGTTCCAGGTGAAATTGCTGCCCGCGAAGCTGCCGCAAGCGCTGCTGAGTCCTGTCAAGCAGGAGGGGAAGGTGTCCGTCACTACCACGTTGTTTTCGGCGCCCAGGGCATAAACGGTGAGGTTACGGAAGGTGATCTCGCCCTGGTTGGCTTGAAACCCGAACGTGCCCGGCGCATTGGGCACGGCACCCGGGTCGTCGATCTCCCAGCCTGGTTCGGTGGTACCGTCCTGCCATTGCTTGGCCATCAATTCACCGTTGCAAATGCGGACCCGATAATCGTACCAGATATTGCGTTGGATACAGGGGATATTGGATTTGGTGACGCCAGTCGTACCACTGTTTCCGTCGCTGAAGGTGGTAGTACAGGCCCCCCCGTTGGGGGACACCGAATCGAGGAAAAGCATGCTGTTGGGGCCACAGGTATCGCTCAGGTCCCAAGCGTCGCCCCGTATCATGTAATAGTTCTGGCAGTCGGTATAGCGGGGGATAAAAATCGTGTCGTCGTCGCCCGAATAGGCCTGGGAGGGAAGACAGGCTTGGTAGTCAAATTCCACGTTGGCCGGGGCCAGCACGTTGGAAAGAATTTGCGGGTATTCGTTGGCTGCGCCAGCTCCGTAGGGCCCATAGTTCAGGCCCGTACAGCCCCCCCCTTCTTCGGTACGGGTACCCCAAGAGGCTCCGGCCCAGCTTCCTCCCGTTGTTGTCCAGCCAGCCGGCATGGAAGTCATGGGATATTGGTAGGTCACCGAGCCTGCAGCGTCACCCGGTTGCACCACCAGGGTCCAGGTGACCGGATTCCCCAAGAGATAGTTCGACTTATCGGACGATTTAGTGACAGAGGCTGGTTGGGCCGATCCAAACGTGAAGAAAAAAACGGCAACCCAACCAAAAACATGCAAGTTGACTGGTTTAAGCCGATTAATGGTAAGTACGGCCTCGGGTTTCAAGTAACGTTTTAAGTTCATTTTTAAACGTGTCTCAGTAAAGAATTTGTATTACAGAAACCCTAGAAAAGCCTAGGGCCCCCAAAAAGCTTTAGGGGATACGGGCAAATTCAGAAAAACCTCAGAATGATTTTTTCAGGACGGTCGACTCTTCCCTTACGGCGAATTATCCCACAATTTCTTACTTTTTATTAATCCAAGATCTTTTGTAATCTCGCCAAACGAAATTATGGGAAGGGTTTTATCCAAGCTTCTCGTTAAACTTGAAACTTTAATATTCTTCTTAGCCAAACACCAACAGTTATTCGGTTGTAAGTATGGGGGGTGGATTTCACTAAGGATCCAATCCGCGTTTCGAACCCGAGAGTTAATGGATTCATTTCGATCCAGCGCGCGGTTAAATTGGGAAACCTTATTCAAACCTGGATTTTCGGGGGGAATTCGGCTTTTTCATTTCGTTTGATGGCAAGGAATCTGCACTAGATTTCTCTACGATGACTTTCTTTAAAAGCCCTCTCGGAAATTACCGTTCAATCACGATCTGGGTCACTTGTTTCTGGATCAGGTGGCCGTTGGTGTCCGCTAAGTCCACCACTATGAAATAAAGCCCGCTGGCCAAGCCCGAAACATCCACCGACGCTGTCCCGATTCCCACCTGGCCTGTCACCGGCCTCTTCACCAGTTCGCCCGCCACGTCATAGACACTGGCCGTGAGCGTCAGGCTCAGGCTCGAATTGATCCGCACCGTCACCGACATCGTTCCGCCCTTCAGGATATTCGGGTAGGCGAACACGTTCCCACCCGCCGGCGAATTATTCCCTCTCTCTACCGTCACATTATGCGTGGTCACTTGTTGCCCGCCCTTCCCGTCTGTCCAATTCACTTCCACCTCGTAGGTCCCGTCGGTCACGATTTGACCATTGTCATTGGTCCCATCCCAGGTCACCGTCACCCCGTTCGGGAAGGTTAAGGTCAAATCGCTGGTGCCGTTGGAGGTTGGCGTCCCCACCGTCGGCTTGATCACGCTGCTGGAAAACGCCACATCCCCCAGGTTCATGTTTCCTGGGTCGTCCGAATAGGCGTAAAGATGCTTTATAACTTCCCCAGCCTCGTTGTAGATGTTCACTTGGATCTTCGCGATCGACCGGCTTACCGTCACCGTCTCCGACACACTCGTATCCACACCATAGGGATCAATATTATCCACCTTGACGTAGTAAACACCGTTACTCACCGGGTCTCCCGCCTGGTTGGTCCCATCCCAGGTAGCGATCTGCTGGCCGTTTACTTCCACGTACACCACTCCATGGAGGCTCGTGATGGTGGGTGTCTGCAGTAGGCTGAAGTTCGTGATCTGTTGCGACAATTCTTGCACCCAGATTTGTTTCACCAATTCTCCGGCCGAGTTATAGACCCCCACCTTGACGGTGTATTCCACCGCCATCGCCACGTTCACCGACGCCTTCTTCGGGCTGGTAAGGCCCGCGTAGGTCACTTGCGCGTTGTTCGTCAGGATCGTCCCTTGCGGGACGTAATTACTCACCTGTGCCTGGTAGGTCAGAGTTGTTGTCCCGACCGGGAGGGACGGGAAACTCCACATCAAGATCTGGCCATTTGGCGCGAAAGTCGTCCCTCCCGCAGGGACGGCCCCATAGCTTTGGAAACTCAAGTAGCTCGGCAGAACGTCGGACACCGTCACCCCCATAACTGGGCCCACGGGAACGTTCAAGGTAATGGTATAGGTGATCACATCCCTGCTCTTAGCCACCGTCTCCGAAGAAACCTTGCTGATTTCAACATCCGGCGTAGGCGTAAAGGTATTGGTCGGCGTGGAGGTGGCAGTGAAGGTATAGGTGGTGGTGGGCGTATAAGTGGCGGTCGAGGTGGCCGTGTTGGTTGCGGTCTTCGTGGCCGTAAAGGTATCGGTGGCGGTAAAAGTGGATGTGGGCGTATTCGTCATTGTGGCGGTGGGGCTGTTGGTGGGGGTATAGGTCGCTGTTGCGGTATGGGTAGCCGTGTTGGTGGCTGTTGAAGTTGTGGTGTGGGTGGGAGTACCCGTGGCGGTAAAGGTACTGGTGGCCGTGCTGGTGGGGGTCAAAGTGGCAGTGGAGGTCGAAGTGTTAGTGAAGATGGGGGAGTTGGTGGGGGTGGTTGTAGCCGTGTTGGTGTGAGTATTCGTCGCTGTAAGGGTGTTCGTTGCGGTGTAGGTGCTGGTGGCGGTGGAAGTGGGGGTTTGGGTGGCGGTATTGGTGGGTGTATAGGTATTCGTGGATGTGGCAGTGGGCGTGTTAGTGGCTGTGTTCGTCGGGGTATTGGTCGGCGTAAATGTAGAGATGGGGGTATTGGTGGCGGTGGATGTAGCTGTATTAGTGGCCGTGTTCGTCGGGGTATTCGTGGGTGTAAAGGTAAACACGGCAGTATTGGTGGCTGTGAAGGTTGGGGTATTTGTGGCTGTGTTGGTCGGGGTGCGGGTGGGTGTCGGGGTTCCCGTGGAGGTGTTGGTGGGCGAATTGGTCGGTGTATTGCTGGGAGTAAAGGTAAAGACGGGGCTGTTGGTGGCGGTTGCAGTGGCCGTGGAGGTCATGGTAAAGGTTGAAGTATGGGTAGAAGTCGCCGTGTTGGTGGCGGTGGAAGTGGACGTGGGGGTGATGATGGCTGTATTCGTGTTGGTGAGGGTCACGGTGGCGGTATTGGTGGCCGTAAAGGTATCAGTGACGGTGTAAGTGTTGGTGGGGGTAAGGGTTGGGGTATTGGTCGGCGTCAGGGTGGGTGTGAAGGTCGCCGTCGTGGTGTTGGTGGCGGTTGCGGTGGCCGTGGAGGTGGCGGTATTAGTGGCCGTGGAGGTCATGGTAAAGGTTGAAGTATGGGTAGAAGTCGCCGTGTTGGTGGCGGTGGAAGTGGACGTGGGGGTGATGATGGCTGTATTGGTGTTGGTGGGGGTCACGGTGGCGGTATTGGTGGCCGTAAAGGTATCAGTGACAGTGTAAGTGTTGGTGGGGGTAAGGGTTGGGGTATTGGTCGGCGTCAAGGTGGGTGTGAAGGTCGCCGTCGTGGTGTTGGTAGCGGTATTGGTGGCCGTTTTAGTAGCCGTGCTGGTGGCTGTACTGGTGCTGGTAGCGGTGTTGGTGGCTGTGGAAGTAGCGGTGAAAGTGGCGGAATTAGTGGAAGTGCTGGTTGAAGTGGCGGTGGAAGTGGCAGTGGAAGTTGCGGATGAAGTGGCCGTTGTAGTAGCCGTTTGTGTGGTCGTCCGGGTAGGCGTGTTGGTGAAAACAGGCGTAGAGGTGCCTGTGGCGCTTGCGGTGGAAGTGGCGGAGGAAGTCCCTGTCGAGGTAGTTGAGAAAGTAGAGGTGGCGGAAGCCGTCGCTGTTGCCGTCGCGCTAGAGGTCTCACTGGAAGTGGTCGTCATAGTGGTGGTTTGAGTGGCAGTTCTAGTGGTTGTGGAACTGGCGCTTGAGGTCGCTGACGCCGTCGCCGAAGCAGTAGCGCTCGATGTCGCACTAGAGGTGGCTGAAGAAGTCGCCGTGGCCGTAGCACTTGATGTCGTACTAGCGGTAGCCGTCTGGGTGGCAGTCCTCGTGGCACTGGAGGTGGCGCTGGAGGTGGCCGAGGCGGTCGCCGAAGCAGTGGCACTCGATGTCGCACTAGAGGTGGCTGAAGAAGTCGCCGTGGCCGTAGCACTTGATGTCGTACTAGCGGTAGCCGTCTGAGTGGCAGTCCTCGTGGCGCTGGAGGTGGCCGAGGCGGTCGCGGTCCTTGTAGTCGTAGAGGTAGCGCTTGACGTTGCGCTCGAGGTGGCCGTTTGGGTAGCCGTCGGTGTCGGCGTCCTGGTAGGCGTGTTGGTAGGGGTGGGGGTGGAACAATTGCCGGTGAATTGGAAGGACTGGAAGATCGAGTTTTCGCAATTGTTCGCGCTCAATCCCATGTACCCGGTGGTACAACTGCCTCCCGTATAGGTGGCCGTCACCGGCGCTGACGACAACCCCGCCTGCGTGGAGGCGATCTTCACCGAATACTGGCAGGAAGCGTTCACATCCACTTCCACCCAATAAGGGCAGCCGTTAAACGCACCATTCGCGAGGTTCGTCGTGTTAAGGGTGGAGGAAGCCCCCCCCGTATATTGAACCCACAACAACTCCCCGGGGTTCCCTGAGCCGTTGTTATAAAACTGCAGGCCGTAACCGTTGCCCGTGGTGGTATTATACCCGAAGACCAAGCCGCTGAAATTGCCGCCGTTGTTGTTCGTGCACATGGAAACCTGTAGGGTACCGGGCCCACTTGTGACGTTCGTGTTGATTAAAAAGTTATTCTTGCCGTTGCATCCCCCGCTGAAGGAAACCCCGGACGAACTTTCACCCCAGGGACCCTGGCCGAAGGTAACGGTCCCCTGTACCCAGCCCGATTGGATGAAATTTTGGTTGAACGCCTGCGTCACCGAACATTGCTGAGTAGGGTTGCATTGGTACTGCGACACCAGGGCCTGCTGCCAGAAGCTCGCCTTGGCATTTTGCTCCTGCATATTGAATCCCCATTCCAAACTAGTAGCGCCACCTTGGAAATTACCTAGGTTATAGGTCCGGTCATAGTCGCCGGGTGTATTGGTTCCGCCGCAATTCAGCACGCCCGGCGGGCCGCTCCACAAGGTGTTCGGCGGTCCTCCGCATCCCCCACCATTCCCGTTCTCCGAACCTTGGCCGCAGGTAACGCCGCCTTGCCCATAAGCCTCGATCTGGTCCTCATCCCCGTCAAGCGCACCGTCATTACAATTATCCCTCCCGCCCAAGGACGAGAATTTCAGGCTGCTATTGGAGCAGGACGGATTCATGCAGGACCAATTTAATTGCGCGTCGGGCGGGGCCACGCCGTTCCCTGCGGTGATCGTGTTATTCTCCTCCGCGTGCCAGGCGTTGTTTCCGTCGGCGATAGAGACATAGTTCATGCTGGTTTCCGTCGGATTGGTGTAAAGCACCATCAACGATTCGCCCTTGCAGGTGTTGGGATTGGCCGAAGTGTTGACGGTGTAAGTGGTCTGGCTTCCACCCCCTCCACCGCCCGTGATCCAAGAAGGATTGATGCCGTAGCGGATGTTGTAGTAGATGTTTTGGAAAACGGTCCAGGTCACTGGCGCACCGTCCACGACCCCGGCGGGGGTGGTGTTGGAGCCGAATCCGACGGCCGAATTGTTAAGCGATCCGGTATCGCTGCCGATATCGTACTCCACATAGAGATAAGCTGTTACAGGTGTGGCGCCCGCTGGCAGGGTCACGGTTAGCGGTTGACCGCACTCGCCCCCTGCGACTGCGTAATCCAACCCTATGCCGGAGGCCACCGTATTCTGGCTGAGCGAGTAACCCGGCGAGGGATTGCCTGAGGAACAGCTCGCGAAAGTGATTCCATTCACCACAGTGGAACCGCTCGAAGTGGGTGTGGCCGTGAGTGCTCCTCCGGAAGTGGGTGTAGCCGTAAGAGCTCCAGGGGTGTTGGTGAAGGTCGATGTTGGGCCGGGGGTGTTGGTGGCCCCGCAACCGGGCAGCTGCACACTGGCACTGTGGGTCACGGCGCAGTCCGCTTCGGAAATGGGGCCCAAGGTGACTGACCCGCCTTGGGCGTCGGTCAGGACAAAATAAAAAGGCCCGGTTGTGGAATTGAGATTCTGTCCCGAATTGGACCAGTAGGCGTTCCCGCCGACGTTGTTGTAATCTGATTGGAGTGCGGTAAAAGGTCCGGTGCTGCTGGTTCCCCAACTCACCCCGGTTATTGGAAACAAATTATCAAGGAATTGGATCGGATCGTAAGTGGCGCTGCAACCCGACTTCCATTGGTACTCGATTTTGCCCGAGGAATCTCCGGTCATCAAGCTCAACGGGCAAGGAACGAAATTCCATGTGACCGGATAATTTCCAGTGGTATTACCAGTTAAAGCTTGGAACGGAACGGGACCCAGGTCCAACTGGTTTGAGTTCGTGCAAGTGGAGCAATTGTCGATGATCATGACTGTTACAGCATTGGAACCGTAGTGGGCCGCCACGCAGGCTCCGCAGATCTCGGCATCCTGGTAATCCCCCCCATAACCACTGGTGCCGTCAATAGCCGCGTAGTAATTCGGATCAAAAGTTCCCGCTTGATAACCGCAGGCACCCGTTCCGCTAAGAGTGTAAGTTGTGGTGGTTGCATCGTAGGTGGTCGGACCGCTGCCCGAATTACACAGGTTGGCGCTACCTAGGACTTGGGCTTGAACAAGATTTGGAAAAAGGAGGGCTGAAAAAACAAATACAAGGGCTTTGCCGAAGAGCGATCTCCACCCCCCGGGTAGTGAACCGGTTAAAAATGGATTTTGTTTTTTTGTTTTCATTAGCCTCGTGCCGATTTATTTCAAAAATCGTTTTAAGCCAGATTCGAAAACTCACTTTTGGCTTAATTTATATTTCTGGTTTCGCGTTAATAAAATCTGTAAAAGCAATGAAAATACTTCCTTGAATCAATTTTAGCACTTTTGAAACGCTAAGTGGTTAATAAAGCCAAATTCATTCTTTTTGATATCTTTGATTTAACATTAAATCTAGACAGTAAAACGACAGCTTTTTAAGGAAAATATTTCATCATTTTTCACTCGAAATATGATTTGTCTCACTCTTTTCCCCGGCTAAATCAGTTTCAAAATCCTCACCATGTCCATCCAATGACTTTTTATTGGGATGATTTTAAATTCAAAAAACATCTCCCCATTTTTTTCACATGCAATCCAAGGCCGAAATAATCATTCTTTTAAAAATATATTTTGAATCTTGGTCGAACTACCCCCTGTGAAAAAAATAAACCTCATCGGCAAAAGTCCGACTCACGGTGAAACCAGCTCTTTGTGTTAGGATTGGAACATGTGTTTTCAAAAAGCCTTACTCTTAACCATTATTTCCCTGTCCGTAACCCTCCCAGCCCAAGCTGATTTTGGCAACCGGTTCGTGGCGAACCAAAGACTTTCAAACGCGCTGGATTCGTCCAGCAAAAAGATCTCATACCGGTTCACCTGTCAAGAAGACATGGATCTGGCCGCCGCCTCGGTTTATTGCTTAGAAGCGGAAAAACCTCCCGCCTATCTCGTAAGCCTCCAAGAGGACGACCATGGCCATCCCACTGGGACACCGCTGGCCTCGTCCCATTTCATACCTCGACCGAAAAGCTGGATCACCCTACCCCTGGCGCGCGTTCATTTATCAAAAGGGAGCATTTATCATTTAGTAGTAGAGCAAGATACATTACGCGGCGGAGGCCATCCGGTAGGCGTGATCGGCCCTTCCAATTTTGCTTCTTTCTTATCGACTGACGTCCCAAACCATCTTCATTGCAGCGACGGAACACCCGACCTAAATACCAATGTCCTTTTATATGAAGGAAGCCGGTGGCGGCAATTGAACCAAGAGCCCATATATGCCCTTTACGGGGCTGGAAATGGCCTTCAGGGAAACCCATACGATGATCCGGGAGTACGGCCCATCTATGGGGACGGGGATTCTACTGATAAATCCCGGCAAGTTCTGCAAGGGCAAGCCTTGCATTTCCATTGTGGTTACGCCGCTACTGCTTTCGCTATCCGTGTACGGAAACAAGGAACCCCCACTTCGCCCTTGAATTACTCCATCTTGAAGAACTTTTTTCAAATCCATAAGACGACCCCGATTTACTCGGCGGTGGCCTTGAGCCCGGATCAAACTCCTTCCGAGTTTCAATGGGTGACCATTGGCTTTGCCGACAAGTCAAAGTCGAATTTTTCGCCGGAGTGCTGGTACCTGGTGTTCCAAACCGATTCGGGCCGGGCTTCCAAGGATTTTCCGGGTTGTGACGATTGTTATGTGCTATCCGATGTCGGAAATTCGGGCGGTTTGGCTGAAGCTGCTGAATTAACCTTCGATGGAGGGCCCCATCTTTCCAGATTGGTTTATTCTTTGGATGGTGGAAGTCCCGCCCATTGGTTGGATGAATTCGAAAGGGATGCCAATGTGGTGGTAATCGGTCCTAATTGCCCCCCTCCACTGCAAATGGAATACGAGCCGGTCCCCACCCCGGAACCGCTGATGGATCAATCCCAAGAGGATCTTACGAAATGAAATTTTCCTTGGATTTCGCATGGCCAAAACCGGTCCCCCTTATATCCAGCCCCCTCTTCCTAATATTAAAGAAAGATTTCTCCATCATCTCGGTCTTGGAAAAGACAATTTTCAGGGTCTCCATGGGATATTTCTTTCTGATAGGGGCCATGGGGGGCTTAACCCAAACGAGGGCCTTTGCCGCGGAACCCATGATGGATACCAGCGTATTTGTAACGGCCAGGATCAGCGCCCTCAATTCCGTTAAGGAAGGAGCTTTTTCCGAAGCCCTTCAAGACGAGAAATCGGCCCTCAAGATCGCCCAGGACGAACATGGTGCGACGAGCCTTTCATTGGTCCCCATCCTCAATGATGAGGCAACACTGCAATGGCACCTCGCCGAATACGGCGATTCGGAGCAAAACTTTAAATGGGGCTTGGCGCTTCAGGAAAGAAATCTGGGGCCTGATGACCCGAAATTGGCGGATTCCCTTGATCACTTGGCCGCTTTGTACATTGACTTGAATCGTCTGCGGGAGGCCGAATTACTCGAAAAAAGGGCCCTGGCATTGCGAACAATAGATGGGTCTGGGAACCAATCCCTATCCCCTTCCCAGTACCTCCTGGGGCGGATTGAGCAGGCCTTGAAAAACCAAGCCGAAGCCCAAACCCTTTTTCGAGAAGCCCTAAAAAGCCTTGAAAAGGCTCACCCTCCGAAACCAGCCTTTTGCATCAGCCTATGGAAAAATTTGGCGGAGTCCTATTCCGCTCAGCAAAACTTCTCCCAGGCCCAATCCTGCCTAGAAAAGGCTTTGGAAACCGCTCAAAAGAATTTTGCATCCGACAGCATCGAAGTGGTGGATGGGATGGAAAACCTTGCCGATTTCTACGATAGTCACGGTTCGGGTGACAAAGGCCGTCCGCTTTACGAGTCCGCCCTCAAAATTGCCCGACAACTCGTCGGCACGGACTACGACTATCAAGCTCTTCCTCATATGAATAGGTTAGTTAGGGCTTATCGGGCGACCGGAGACAACAAGTCAGCGGCGGATTTGTTGAAAAAAATCATTCAAACAGAGAAGTCCGTCCTAGGCCCCCACCATCCCCAAGTGGCACTGGATCTCATGCAATTGGCTGAAATCGAATCCGCTTTGGGCCAGAAGGGTAAGGCCAAAAACGATCGGAAGGAAGCCTTGTCCGATTTGGAGCTCTTTTTTCCGCCGGACCATCCCCTGGTCCTCCAAGCCAAGGAGCTCTTGGAAGAGTCTTCAAAAAAATAATCTCCAGGCATCAGGGGGGCGGAGGAATCCCATCGGTTGCCGCCTTGGCTCCAGGCTTCGGCGGAAAAGAATATTGAAAAGGTGAAGCCGGCAATCCCTCAAAGTTGTAAAGATTGCAAACGGGATTATCGGCCCAGCCATAACGCACGACCTCCGGATCGGGAACTTGTTCGTTGAAAACCACCACCGTCTCGCCCTTTATTTCGGCCGTGGCCCAATAAAACTTTTGGTCCGCGCCCGCAATAGCAAAGCCTTTCAATGATCCCCCACCCTTGGCCATGAGTCCCTTGCCCGTGTTCCCGAATTTCAATACTACCTGAGCACCCTTCAATTTCGTTGAAAGAAGGGATGGTCCGGAATAAACCGTACTCCGGTGATAGGCCACACCCAAAGCCGCCAAAGCGGCCCGGTGACCCACGTCAGTCTTCTCCTTCGGGTGGATGTTGTTCGCCTCACCCAGGTCGATGGTGGTGATAAGGCCGGTTTTCGGAACGGTTTGGGAAGTTTGAAGTTGGGCTTCACGCAGTTCGGCCCACTGGCTCTCGGAAGGATTGTCCTGAGCCGCCATAAAATTGGGAAGCTGGATAATGAGGAAAGGAAAATCCTCGCCCCAGGCCCTCCGCCAGCTGGTGATGAGATCCGAAAGAAGCTGGTGGTATTGGCTGGCCCGCCCGGTATTGGACTCTCCCTGGTACCAAAGAACCCCCCGGATGGTATAAGGCGTGAGGGGTGCGGCCATGCCGTCGTAACAAGCCGCCACGACATCGGGCCAATAGGGCACCTGTATCGGGAAGTTAAGGGAAATAACTGTGTCCGCCGTGAAAGGCTTAGGCCCTCCCCAGCCCCCCTGTTTCAAATCAGCGATGTCAAAATGCATCTTCGTCCAAGAGACCGGCGCGTCGAAAGGGTCTTTGGAGGCATAAAAGTCGTAATCCAAAATGGAAGGCTGCCCCAACGAAACCCGGTACTGTCCCTTTCCCTTAATGTAGAATTCAACCGATTGATACTTTCTTAGGTCCAACGGGCGGTTTTGCGCCGAAAGATTAGAGGAAAGCGTACCCCACCCGCCCCCCTTCATCGCGCCGAAAAATCTTACCGCGGGCCCTTGGCCCGAAAAGGCTTTGTCGGTGACCGTCACGGCGCCTTGGCACTCCGGTTTGACCGAAATTTGCCAGGGACCGCCGACGCTTTGGGGGTCGGTTTGGGCGGACACGGTCAGCGGTTTGTCCTTAGGATCTTTCGGCATAAAACGGATGTCCGATACCCAAAGTTCGAAATCGTCCCCCTCTTTCCAGGTCTTGATCTGCTTTTCATTGTGGTCCCATTGGTCAATGAGCTGAGTGAAAACGGGGTCCTTTTCCAGTGTTTCCCGTGGCGTCCAGGCTTCCGCCCCCGACCCTCCCCAGGCGGCGACAATCAGCCCTACGGGAACCTTCTTGAAAGCCTTGTGGAGTTCTTTCCCAAAATGGTAGGCCACCGCTGAGAAATCCCCGACTGTATCTGGGGAACAGACTTTCCAGAACCCTTGCACATCGGCCAGGGGTGTAAAGGCGGCAACCCGGGCCGCGGTGAAAAGCCTGATCGTAGGAAAATTGGCGGCCGGGATTTCCGTGTCGGCGTCGCTGGAGGTTTTCATGGCGAATTCCATGTTCGATTGGCCCGAACCCAGCCAAACCTCACCTACCAAAACGTCCTCGATCGTTACTGATTCGCCCGCCGACGAAACGGTCATTTCATACGGCCCCCCGGCCCTGGGAAGGGCAAGGGAGACCTTCCAACGTCCTTGGTCATCCGCTTGGGCAGTTTTGGCGTTGTTCCCTAAGGCCACCGTCACGGTTTCACCCGGATCGGCCCATCCCCAAACCGAAGGAGTCCCCTTTTGCAGGACCATGTGGTCGCCAATGATGGAGGGCAACTTCAACTTTGCCTCCGCCTGGGTCATTCCTAAAAGCGCTCCCAAGATCAGGCACAAAAGGGTCTTCTTCATTTGCGGCCTCCGGTCTTTAAATTTTGATGGCAAGCGGGCGAGCATCACCCCAAATGGAATTTTCCCAGCGAATTTAATTTTTAGGAGGGATGTTTTATACGGCTCTAATTCAAATCCCGCCGGGGACTATTTTAAGACCAACAGCTTCAATATGGAACGGCCTTGGGAGGATTGCACAACGATGTAATAAAGGCCGCTGGCGAGGGAATTCCCCCATTTGTCCGTCAATGGCAGGGTTAAAACTTTGCCGGGCGGAACATCCTGGAAGGAAAGTTCGTTGATCTTCCTAAAAGCTAACGTGTAGTAGTCAACTCGCACGTTGGAAGTAGAAGCCAAGCCAGGATTCAGTTGGAACACTGGACCGCCACTCACCGGGTTGGGAAAGACGACCGGCGTGGTAAACGGCTGAGGCGTGGAGGTTTGGGTGGCAGTGGTGGTCGGGTGGGCCACCGTAACGGTAGCTCCGGTTAACGGCAAGCCGCTGAACTGTGCCGCTGGCCCGTTGTTTCCGCTGGCTCCCGTCGTGTTGAAGGCATAAGTGCCGCTGGCCCCCGAGTCAAAATTGGCCGTCACGATATAGGTCACGCTGGAGGAGGCCGGCAAGGTCCCGCTGAACGAGAAGGTCGCCGTTGTTCCGGAGAAGGACGTTGTTGCAATGGGGGTCCCGCTAGCCGACAAGGTCACGCTCGTAATATCCGCCGGGTTCCCCGTACCCGAAACCGACAGGGTCAAGGCCGTCATGGTGATCGTCGAGGCGCTGGGATTCGTCAATACAACTTGCTGAACGGCCACATTGGAAGCCCCGGCAAGTTGGTTGGAATTACCGGGAGGATTGGGTCCCAGCGACGCCGCCACCGTCACCGCCGAGGACGTGGCGGAAGGCGTGACTGTCGGGGTGGCGGTTTCGGTAAAGGTCGCTGTGAATGTGCCGGTTTGGGTCGGGGTTGAACTCGGAGTCAAGGTTGCCGTAGTGGAGGGGGTGGCTGTATGGATCAAAGTATTAGTGGGGGTCGCCGTGGAGGAATAGGTTGGTGTCATGGTAACCGTCAAGGTGGAGGTGGGGGTAGCGGTCGGAGTATGGGTGGGCGTCGAAGTGGCCGTAGAGGTGGGCGTGCCGGTATTGATGAGCGTATTGGTTGGTGTATCAGTCGCAGTTGAGGAAGCGGTATCGGTGGCCGTGCTGGTGACGGTTGGGGTCCCCGTTCTGGTGGGCGTTTGGGTGGGCGTGGCCGAATGGATCAACGTATCGGTGGGAGTAGCGGTCGGCGTTTGGGTGGGACTATTGGTTGGAGTGGAAGTGGTCGTCGCCGTCGAAGTCCGGGTGGGGCTGTTCGTAGTCGTCGCGGTCGGGGTTAACGAGGAAGTGTTGGTGGGGCTGTTGCTTGGGGTACTGGTGGCCGTTTCAGCGGGAGTGGAAGTCGGGGTTCCCGTATTGATCAGAGTGTAAGTGGCCGTCGCCGTGGAAGTGCGGGTAGGACTATTGGTGGTTGTCGCGGTCGGCGTTAAAGAAGAAGTGTTGGTGGGGCTGTTGCTTGGGGTGCTGGTGGCCGTTTCAGTGGGAGTGGAAGTCGGGGTTCCTGTATTAATCAGGGTATAAGTGGCCGTCGCCGTGGAAGTGCGGGTGGGGCTATTGGTGGTCGTCGCGGTCGGTGTTAACGAGGAAGTGTTGGTGGGGCTGTTGCTGGGGGTATTGGTAGCGGTCGCGCTGGCCGTTCGGGTAACAGTCGAGGTGGAAGTCGCTGTGGCGGAATTCGTCGCGGTCGAGGTGGTGGTATTGGTGGCGCTGTTGGTCCGGGTAAAGGTGGGTGTACCGGTGGGGGAATTGGACGGAGTGGCCGTTACGGTGTTGGAGGGCGTCGCCGTAGTCGTCTTGGTCGGCGTGGCGGTGGCCGTCCGGGTCGCGGTAAAAGTGGGGGTTGAGGTAAAAGTCGGGGTGCTTCCCCCGCCACTGCAATTCGGGGTGGGAGTGTCATTCATGTTATAAAGCCAAGTGGAAACCGGCGCTCCGTGGTAAGAGGTGGTGGGGTAACCGGCGAAGCTGGTCAGGAGCGTCGGGCCCACGTCGGAGCTAAAGGCCCAAGCCATGGCGGAATAGGTATAGTTGTTGCTATTGGTTCCATCAATCCAGGTTAGTGCCGAATTGTCCCAGCCCCCTGGATCGGTGGATTGGGCTCCGAACTCCTCGATGATGACTGCATGTGTGGAAGTCGCGACTGTCACGTAGGGATCCCATCCAGTCCCCACCGTATAACCCTTGCTGGAATAACAATGGGAAGAATAGAGAACTCCGTTCCCGCTCCCGGTGTCGGTTAAGCCGCAATTGCCACCGCTGCAACTGGTGCTCCCGCTGGCGACCCCCGTCAGGTCGAAGGCCCAGTTGAGTCCCCCCGCCACTACGATGTTGTTGGCGCCCGCAGTCCGGATGGCGGTCAAGAGGGCTTGAAGCCCCGGTGTATTCGAGGGTGTGGCCCCGGTGGCCCCGCCACCTTGCCAAACCGCCCAGGTCACGTCATGAGGTTCGTTATACATATCAAACATCACCGCCGGATTATTGGCGTAGGCGGAGGAGAGGGAAGACCAAAAAGTCACGGCGTTCATGTCCGGCATATTTTGCTGACCCGTGGCAGTCCCCCACCCGGTCCCGCAGGGAGCGGAAGCCGTGCTGGCGGTGCCAGACCAGTGCAAGTCCAGGTCGATGTAGGCGTTGTAATAGGAACAAATACTGACGGCCGCCTGGATCATATCCTTGTACGCGGTCAAGTTAGGGGTGCCCTTGCTGTTCGAGCATCCAAACCAAAAATCCTGGTTTAAGGGAAACCGGATACAGTTGGCGTGCCAGACCGTTATCGCCTCGGTGATAATGGAAACATAATCCGTCATGGTAACGCCATTGACGTTGGTGGTGGGAGCTCCGGTTCCACCGTCTCCGGTGGTGCTGTATTCCAGCCCTGAAAGATCAACGCCCCTCAAGTGAACCGTACATCCACTGCTGGCGTTGACAATCTGGTTGCCGGAGATTTTCAATTGAGGTGATGCGGCTTGGGAGATCCGCGGAATGGAAAGTAAACCCAGCGAAAGACTGAGGAAAAACAGTCTCAGAAAAAGCTTGCCGAAAAACGTTTTAACAGTTGGGCCAAAAAAATATTCGGGCGCGCCATTATTACCTTTAAAACTCTTACCAGGCCCTTTCATGGCACCCCTTCTTTTTAATGTTTTGAACCGGTTTGAAAAAAATTGAACAGTTTCAATAAAGTTAACCTAACATAAAAAATATCGCGATTTGTCGTTGTTTTCAAGAAATAGGAATCAAAACAAGTAGATTTCGAGAACCGTTAAAGCGACGAACTCTCACGTTCAACTTAATTTCTTGGTTTTGGAGTGCTTTCCTTCGGGATGATGGTAGTGAAGTACATGAATATCCTGCACCGTCACCAGGCAGTGCTTGGGCAACATGGGCTCCACGGCATTCAAGGCTTTGTGGATTTGCTTGGGCTTGTCCACCACTTCGATCAGCATGGGAAGGTTTTCAGTAATTTCCAGGATGCGCGACGAATGAATGTGCGCCTTGGAGCCGAAACCCTCAACGCCCTTAAACACACTGGCCCCGGCGACCTTGAGCTCCAGCAGTTTATCCACAATAGCCCTGTATAGAAGTTTGTTATGCCACTTCAAATCCTCATCGATGAAAATCCGCAATAGTTTGCATTTGCCCACGATGTTCATAGTGCCTCCACACTACAAGATTTTACCGACGGTTGCCCCAGCCCAAGTTGCGACTAGACACCCCAACACAGTGAAAGCAATATTGGCGCCCGCGAGTTTCAAATTTCCTTCTTGAATGTAGCGGAAGGTCTCCCAGCTGAAGGTGGAATAAGTGGTGAAGGAAGCACACCAGCCAACCGCCACCAGAAGGCGGGCATTGGGTGTAAACAGTCCCCGGTCCAAGTTCATGGTAAGAAATAGCCCCAACACGAAGGAACCGATAAGATTGATGAGGAGCGTGCCATAGGCGAACTGAGTACCCCATTTGCTGGAGACCCAGATTGCCATCCAATAACGGCAAAAAGCTCCCAGGATGGCGCCCGCGCCGATGATGATGTATTTGTCCATATTCCTTACCAAAACATATAACTGTCATTGCGAGGAGTGCCAGCTGAATAGCGGGCGAATACGACGAAGCAACCCCAGTTATAATAAAGTTGGCTTATCCTAGATTAAATTTACGCCAGCCGCAATCTAGCTTTTCCCACTGGAATTGTTTAAGTTCATTATAATTTCTTCATTCTTAATCAATTACCCAAGGTACACCATGCCTCACGTCACCTGCTTCCAACATATCGACTGCGAAGACCCCGGTTCCCTACTGGACATCCTAAAAGCGAAGGAAGTCCGGGTGGATGTCCTCAAGCCCTTCCAAGGCCAGCCTGTTCCCGGCCATTTGGGCGACGGACTGATCGTCCTGGGCGGCCCTATGGGAGTATATGAAGAAAACCAGTTCCCCTGGATGACGGCGGAGCTGGACGCGATCCGGAAGTGCCTGGACTCTTCCCTACCGGTATTGGGAATTTGCCTGGGCTCTCAAATGCTCTCCCATGCCGCCGGGGGCCGGGTTTACAAGGGGCCTTCCCAGGAAGTGGGTTGGTACCCCATCACCCTTACGGACCAGGGCCATTTGGACCCGCTTTTATTGGGCCTGCCAAGGGAATTCAACGCCTTCCACTGGCATGGAGACACTTTCACCCTTCCAACCCAAGCGTCCCTCCTGGCAGGAAGCGCCGCCTATCCCCACCAGATTTTCCGGGTAGGAACCAACGCCTACGGCTTTCAATGCCATTTGGAAGTGACCGAGGAAATGGTGAAAAGTTGGATGGCGGTTTATGCCAAGGAACTCACGCCCCAGGGCGGCCCCCTGCCGCCGGGGCCCATTGAGGATCACTTGGCCGAGAACGCCAAGGGCTTGCGAACCATTGCCGGGAAGGTCTTTGCGAGATTTGCCGCCCTCCTTTAACTCTGAGGCTCCCAAGTTCTTAATAGGTTGAACGGCGGGGCCCTTTCCCAGCCCGCCGCCGCCAAAAGGCGCGCCTATTGGCGGCGAAAACCCGCGAACATTCCCCGGTGGCCTGTCCGGGGGTATTGGGGGCGGTGCCGGGACAAAGTCCTAAAAAAAGTCCTTACCCCCAGCCGCCGGTCTTATTATCCTGGGGAGGAATCTCCTGATATTAGGACCGGAACCTCCATGGACTCCATCATTTGCGGCTTGAGGAAAATCCCCCTCTACTGGAAATACCTGCTGAAGCGGCTTTGGGATGATGACCAAAATTTCAACGAATCGGTTTTGGGTATCCCCTATTCGGTCGTTTTCTTGGCCATTTGGTTTTATTTGGCCACCCGCTCCTTTGTCTACGCCCATGAATGGGCCCAGGAATGTGCCGTCTTGGTGGGGCTTGTCCTTTTATTGGGTTTGGTTATCCATTTGGGCACGGTGGTTTGGTGCCTGGGCCGGGAAAACTTCCACGACCTCCAGTTCCGCATCCGGAAATGGAGGCGGAAAAGGTGGGACCGCGCCAAGTATTACGCCATGGGCACCAAAACGCACGTTCCCCTGCCGCCCGCGGTGGTTATCCCCATCGCCCTTATCCAAGACGCCCCCTTGATGGACCATTTGCAACCGCCCACGGAAGAGCAGGCGGAAGAAATGGCCCGGTCCATCCGAATGGCCGGGCTCCTGCGGCCCATCAAGCTGCGCCCACTCCGGCCCGAAGAGAAGGATCTTTATCCCGGCCAGGACTACCGCCTGGTCACGGGCCGGCGCCGCCTGGCTGGCGCCAAACGCCTGGGTTGGGAAAAGATCAAGGCCCACGTGCTCGACCTCGAGAAAGGCTATGACATCGCCGAGTGGCTCTGCGACAACGACGGCCCCTTCCGCCCCTGGGTGGAGGCTTACGGGCAGGTTTGGGACTTGCTGGTGACCAAGCCGGGGGTGGCTTTGAGCATGGTGGGGACCATTAATTTTTACAGCAAGAAGGAGCTGGAAACCATCCTGGACCTCATGGACGTCCTCACGCCCAAGGCCCGCGAGAGGATCGCCCGGGCCGAAGCCCGCAACGAGGAACCCTACGAGGAGTTGCACGGCTACATGGTCGAAAAACGCATGGCCTGGCCCCTGGCCCGCTTGAGCGGCCTCTGCCACGACCCGCTCCTGGCCCGCGAACTGGCGGATGGCGCCGTGGACGCCCTGTTCAAATGGCGGTTGGAGGACGTGGAGGAGATCAAGGCCCTGGTCGATTGGGTCGTCCAAGGCTGGTGGCCGGAGGATTTCGTCCCGGAAAGCGCGCGGTCGGAAGAACCGCCTGTGCCCGCCCCCCCACCCACCCGCACCTGGAAGGACCGGGACTCCCGAGAACCCGACTGGAAACCGTCCCAACAGGCCCCATCCGTCCTCACGCCGCCGGACCCGGCTTTCACCCAGCCGCCGCCCCACGAGGTCGGGCCCCTGGGCGGGGCCAAATGGACCCAAGGCCAAATCCCCCTGGAAAATATCGGCACCCTGCCTTACCACCAGGGAGTGCTGCAAGAGGGCGGGCTGAGGTCCTACGTCAAGTTCATGCACCGGTGCCTTCGCCGGAAGGGCCTGGGCGCCTCCCCTTCCACCCGCTACCAGTGGGGCGCGCGGGCCATGATGGCCTGGATCGACTTCACCCGTCCGTCCCAGTTCCCCCTCTTCGATCCCGGCCCGGGCCGCATCGAGGAGCCGGTCTACGTCTTTTACGTCACCGAAGTGGGCAAGACGCCCATCCAATGGGTCGCGGCCGCGGAGGTGGTGGACATCCAGAAGGGCTGCCACCTGGAATACGGGGGCTATTGGACGGAGGAATACCTGCGCTGCGTGCAGGTGGGGCTATTGGATAGGCTCAAGAACCCCGTGGGCGCCTGGGCCGGCGGCATTTGCGGAACCATGGGGGTGGTTCAGTATGGGGTAGGGGCGTCCAAGCCCGCGGGCGCGGGCTGAATTTTTAGCTCATTTGTTGGAAAAACCGGGGGGTCGCGGAGTTTTTAAGAAGGCCTCCCTGGAAGGCCGGGCGTTCCGCCCCACGCTGAAGCTTCAGGGGAAGAGTGAAGTCACGGTCAAACTATAAACTCCGGCCTGACCCCTTTTCACGGTTTTATTGTTCATTGGATTCGAATCGACCACCATTTTCAACCGGTTGATTCCAATCTCTTTAATTCTTTCTTTTTAGCTTCAAATGCTAATTTGACTTTGGAAATGTATTGTGGGTAATTCTTCATAATTTCGGGAAGTTCATTGCTTACAAGTAAAGAAAGTTTTGGAAATTTTGTTTCATCAAGTTCTGTTTTAAAACGAATAACATTTAATTGAAATTCTTGGAACGCTTCAATGTCTAACAAGTCGATTAAATGCCAGGTTTCCTTCAGTATTTTCATCACCTCGTCATTGTTATTCAAAAGCGTCTGAGAAAATTGAAAATTGACTTGTGTATCTTTCTTAACTACTTCTAAAAGTTCATTTTGAGAATAACCAAAATTATTTTCATTCGCCTTTTCAATTATTTTTTTAGAAACTAGATTTACATGACTAATTATCAATTCATTTTGCCCAAGAAAATAACATATTGGACCATACAATTTGGATAGCTGTTCTTTTACATAATCAATTTTTAATTGTCGGGTTTGATGGCCTCTGTCTGCCAAATAATTAACAAAAGCACTTATTAATGCACTAAAAGCCCCACTTCCAAGTATGGCCAAAATAATTTGTGTTGTTGTTATCATGCAGAAACTCCAGAAATCAAAAGTCTGTTCGAGAGACAGTCTGGACTTTTCTTTTTATTTATTAAGAAATTTTATCCGCTATCTCTCTTAAAAGGTTTAAACAATCTAAATTGTGCAAGGCTTTCCCGGCTTGCCTGAAGACTCCACCTGCCAAAAAAATTTTTTCCTAACTTCACCAGCTGTCATGTTGAAAGTAGTCCCGTAAATACGAACTTTGGTCCAATCGATTTCTATTTTTCCAATATTCCGTTTATCGTAGCCAAAGCCTAAAAAAATAATTCTTTTTGAATCTTGTAAAATGGTTTTAATTTGATTGTGTTTATTGTTCTCGATGTTTTCGTGAACGTAATTTATGCCGCGACTATATTCCTTAATTTTTTCTGGTTCCATATAAACGTAAAAAAGGGGTCAGGCGTCCATTTTCCATTTCACGTCAAGCCCTCTTGAAGCATTCTGATTCTAAACCTTTCCCCCTGCCCTCTAGCCCTCAGCAAAGAGCGCTTCATAGGGGAAATACCCCCTTGTTCCCCCGGATCCCCTCAGCTAACAGCGCTCATAGGGGAAATGACCCCTATGTTACCCCTTCCAAAGGCAACACCAGGCGCAAGGCGTCCGTAGGCCCACCCTACGATACCCCTTCCCGATAAAGCTTAATGAAAATCCAAAATACTCTTTGCCTTATCGGCAGCCGATTTGGCCTCATCGGCCGTGTTGACCGCGCTTTGAACATCCTTAACCCCATCCCCAACGGCCTTGAGCGGGTCCTCGCCCTTGGCTGAAGCTTCGGTGGTCGGGGCTCCCTTCGCGGCTAGGGCCGCTAATTCCCCGGGACTCAAAACCCTCAACTTTTCCACCAGGCTATTCAAGTCCGGGTGGTAATGGATTTGAATAATCAGGCCGACGGGCCGGCTTGTGGGGGATTGCCCATCCCCTCTCTTGCTTTGTTCGCCCTTCACCAAGAATACCCCGGAACCACCCTCCATCCGCAGAAACTCGGCCTGGGTGTCCTGGAGGGTATAAACCAGATTTTGCTCCATTATCTGTTTGAGAAAGGCCGGCCCGTAATACTGGCTTAGGACGGTGGGAAAATAAGATTTGGGCATATGGTTTTTGAGCCATTCCATATTGTCGGTTATGGAATCAGGAGTCAGATTGAATAAATGGCCCGCGATATCGTGGCAAAATCGGCCCCATCCGCGGCCCAAGCGGGCGGCACCGCCACAGGGGGTTTGGCCCGTTTCCAGCCCACCCCCTGTGAATTTTGAATGTTAAGTTTTGAGTTTTGAGTTGGGATCGAAAGGCTTGCCGAAGTCGCCCCGACTTCGGCACTCGGACCATTCGACCCGTTTGACGAATTTGGCTGGCTCACCGCAGGCTGGCTCACTCCAGCCCACGAATAGACCATGTGTTGGAAAACCCGGCCAATGAAGCGGGTGCCATAGCTGATAAGGGTGCTACCCACCAAAAGAGCCAGGAATATCACCAGTACGGTGGCCCAATTGAGGTTCTTGACTCCTATTTTCTGGAATACCCAGGTAAAGGCATGGATTATCCGGTTAAACCCGGGTATGACCCGGTTGGCCATATGCCCGGGGGCCTGCTTTATCTGTTTCCCGAGGATGTTCCCCACGATTGATGCGGCTACTTGGGCATGTGGGGTTGGAGCCTCCGGATTGGGGACCGTGGTCGGCTTTAATTCGCTGGCTAATACCCCCTTCTCTTCCCCCTTTTTCAAAGGGGGACGTTGCTGCTCAAACGCTTCCGGTGCGTTGCCGGCCGACATCCACTTGACCAACGCCTTGACCTGAGGCCCGTTCATTTGGTGGGACAGGATGACCGGCAGGGCCTTCTCCACCAGGGCCTGGACGTCCTGAAGGGACCGCTTGTTCCAGAAGGCGGTCAGCTCAAAGGCGGTTCTCTCTAAAAGCTCCCATTTTTCAGGATTTTCGGACATGCGTTTTTTAAGGGGTTTTTTGATGTTTCCGAACTGTTCGGAAACATCATTATTCCCCTTATTTTTCGCATCGTCATTAGCGGGACTTTCTTCCAATTTTTGCTGGATCAACCTCCGGGAGATGGGACTCAGCACCGATAAAAGCTTTCGAGCTCTTCCAATCCAGTCGGCATTCGTCCCTACGGCGGCCGCAGCCTGCTCATCCGTTAGCCCCAAGCCCGGGGCCAGGTCGGGTTCCCAGCCTATGTACTGTTCCAGCCAATAAAGCGGCTCTCCCTGGTTGGAGGTATTGGCCTTTTTCCGGGCTTCCTCAAGGGAGATATCCAGGATCTCCGCCTCGATGTGGGTCTTGCCCAGCCGCCGGTAGGCCAATAGGCGCCTTTGGCCTGAGATGACGGACTTGCCGTCCCCTCCCCAAACCTGGATTCGGTCCACATGGCCCCCGGCCTGGATATGGGCCATGAGGTCCAGCAGGGGCCCCTCTTTCACGGTCTTCCGGGGGTTCAATTCCGGGATGATTAAATCGCCAACGGGGATCATCAGGACGACAGGGGGATTAGCGACGGGTGCCATACGGGCCCTCCTTAAGTTTGAATTCATCCGAGGAAGCCGGTACCGCACCGATTTCGATATTCCATTTCCCAAAATGAAAATCGGCGCATAAGGACCCCCCAATAAGTGATGAAGCTGATTTGGATTGTTTATGCAAGCCATTGAGGGCTGTCAATACTGAAATTTGATTTTTCGCGGAATTTTCAAATAATGTTTAATTATTGTCCGATTTCGGCGGGGACTTCGTCCGGCACTGCGGGCCCTAACGGGGTTTCCTTTGATTCAATCGTGAGAACCGCCGGTTCCAGGCCCTTTGATTCGGCTTTAAGAAGCAGGGTCCCGGGTTTGCGGCCGGACTGCACGATCACCTGGGCCAAGCCGGAAAAAAGGCTGCGCTTCCATTCCCCTGCGGGGATAACGGTGCGGATGGCGCCGGGGTCCATGTTGAGGTCCTCCCACTTCTTGCGCCTCAAAAGCTCCTTGCCCACCACCGCGTAGGTGTTATTCCCTGTCTTGAGGATGTCCTTGGAAAGGGTATAACCCTTCACGGCGTCGTCCCGGCCGATCTTGTCCGCCACCAAGTGGCCGTTCACGAAAACCGCTTGGGCATCCACGAGTGCCTTGGGATAGAGGACGATCTCGGAATAATCCGTCAATTGGGGCAGGTCGAAGCTTCCCCGTACCACCCGATTTTGGGGTTCTTCCGTTGAGGCCATACCCTGGTCGTCCGGGCGCCCGCTGAAAAGGGCTGGCCAATGGGAATCGTCCTCACCGGGCATAACCTCCGGGCGGTCCCCCAAGGCCCCGCCATCCTTCATTTTCAGCTCCGTGATGGCGACCTGGGAAACGGTCTCGAAATACCTGTCCGGCTCATGGCAAATGGGGTCCCCGTTTCCCACCCCGATGATCCGGCCCGGCCCCTCCAAGGAGAACTGGATTTCATTGGCAGCGGTCGGCACCGGCCTTCCCTGTGCGTCCTGGGCCTCGACCGTCACTACCGAAACATCTTCGCCATCCGCCTTGATCGTTTCACGGTCGGCAGCCAGGGCCACTGAAACCGGGTCACCTGTGGTTTCTTCCTTTGCTTCTACCGCGACCTTTCCATCCTTGTATCCTTTAGCCGACAGGGTGCCGGGTTCATAGGGCACATCCCACTCCAAGTGGGAATCGACCGACATGGCCTTTTTCCCCAAGCTCTTTTCATTCAGGAAAAGCTCGACTTCCTTGCTATTGCTAAAAGCCCACACCTTGACCACCTGGCCCTCCTTCCCTTTCCAGTTCCAATGGGGGGTCAGGAAGAGGGCGGGCTCGCTTTTCCACCAGCACGCCAGGTAATCCGCGCAATCCTTGTGAAACCCGCAAAGGTCCAACACCCCGTACTGGGAGGCGATGGCGGGATAATGGAAAGGGTTCTCCTCGCCCCGGTAGTCGAAACCCGTCCAGAGGAAGAGCCCGCCCAGGAAGGGCCTTTGGACGTAGTACTTCCAGACGCTCTCGATCCCGTCCTTCATGTCCTTCCGGTCGGTGGGACCCTCACGCCCGTAAACCGTCCCGTCATAGACGCCCCGCGACTGGTGGGTGTCGGACTCTTCGGTGGCGAAGCTGGGCTGGTTGGGGTTCTTCGCGTGGTAGTCGTCGACATCGCCGTGGACGAGGTAATTGAACCCCATGACCTCGAGGGACTTCGAGGTGCCGTCGCCCCAGCCCCCGGAAACGGCCGCCGTCACGAATCGGGTGGGGTCCAGGCGCTTCACGAAGGCCTGCAGGGAGGCCGCGATCTGGGCGCCCCGGTCGTTGCCTTCCATGCCCCATTCCTCGTTGCCCAGGGACCAGGCGAAGATGCAAGGATGGTTGCGTTCTTGGAGGATTTGCCGCTTGAAGCGGTCCAAGAGCTCCGGGCTGGTCCCCATCAGGCGGTTCTCGGAGAGGACCAGCATCCCCAGCCGGTCGCAGGCGTCCAAAAGTTCCGGCGTGGGCGGGTTATGGGCCGAGCGGTAGGCGTTGCACCCGAAGGATTTCAACCGGCGGATGCGGTAATCCTGCAGGGCGTCGGGCAGGGCCACCCCCACTCCGGCGAAGTCCTGGTGGTTGCTGGTACCCTTGAGTTCCATGTGCTTTCCGTTCAGGAAGAAGCCTTTGTTGGGGTCGAAAGCCATCGTGCGGATGCCAAAAGTTGTTTCCACTTGGTCAATGACCGCCCGGCCGGACTTAACAGTAGTCACTAGTTTGTAAAGGTTGGGGTTTTCCGGGGACCATAATTGGGGATGGGCGACCCTTATCTTCACCACATAGCTTTGGGAAACCCCCGCAGCCAGGGGCTGGCCCACCAAACCGCCTTTGGCAACAGTCTTGCCGTTCCCGTCCTCGATGGTTTGCTCGATTTGGAAAGCTGCCCGGCCCTTGGGTTTTCATTCACCAGGGTCGTTGTGGCGGTAACTTCCGCCGTGCCTTTCCCCAGACTGGAGGTTACGAAAACCCCGCTATAGTCCACGTGAAGGGGGGCGGTCTTGGTCAGCCAAACGTGCCGGTAGATTCCCGCCCCCTCATAGAACCATCCCTCTTCTTGGGTGGCGTCCACTCGCACCGCCACCGTGTTGTTGGCGCCGTAAATGAGGTAGTCGGTGATGTCGTAGCGGAAGTTGTTGTAGCCGCTTTGTTCCCGCCCCAGGTAAAAGCCGTTGACCCAGACCATGGAGTCGCGGAATACCCCGTCGAACTCCAGGCTCTCCCGCTTTCCCTGGTCTTCCTTGGGGATGAAGAAGGTTTTGCGGTACCAGCCCACACTGTTCTGGGGAAAGGCCCGGCCCAGGGCCTTGTAGCCGTGGCTGAAACTTCCCTTTTCGTCAAAAGGAAGCTCGACCGCCCAGTCGTGGGGAAGGTTGAGGACACGCCAAGACCGGTCGTCGAACCCCGGCGCCGCAGGCCCGTCGGCCAGGCCGTTCTTGGCAAAGGTGGAAAAATAGGCCTTCCCGAACCCGAAATCCTTGTCGGGGTCACTGGCGCTCCCTAGCGCGAACCGCCATCCGAAGTCCATCAAAAGGTGCTCCCGGGGCGGAGCGCTTTCGGCCAGGGCATTTGTCCCCGCCCCCAGGAAAATGGCCGTCCAAAATAGCAGCGCGGAAAACAAGGAAGATTTCTTCACGTTCGGTCCTTTGCGGGAAAAATGCAAACGGAAATTATTCCAGTGGAATCAGCGTCCAGCATAAGCCAGGAAGAGGACCCGTTGAAGAATGAAATCAAGGAGGGCTGGAACGAACTAAAAAAGTTTCAGGATTTTCCGAAGATTTCGGATAGGAACCTGGATTAGAGCTTATTAAAAAAACCATTTACCACAGGGCACAGGGAAACGGTTATTAAATCTTATGGGCACCTCTAATAATTCATACTTCACCCTCACCCCGCCCTCTCCCCTCAAGGGAGAGGGCGCAAAAGATGAGCGAATTCCACATTCCCCTCGCCCCTTGGGGGAGAGGGTTAGGGTGAGGGGTGCCGTTAGTTTTATTTTTAGAGGTGCCCTTATGTGATTTCTTAGCTGTGTCTTCGTTTCATTGTGGTGAAATTTTTTTACGTTTTCTCAGCTTCCGGCTTTCACTTGCGCTTCTCCAGGAAGCCCAGGATGCGTTCCCCATGTTTCTCGTCCAACACGGTCCACCGGCCCGCCGCCTCATAGTAGAGGACTTCCAAGTGCCGGATGTCGAACCAAAGGCCGTGCAGGCCCAGGCCGCGCTCCCGTATGGCGCGCTCCACGGCGGGGTAGCCCTTCAAATGTTCCAATTGGGCGGCCACGTTGCGGCGCGAGGCTTCGTTGACGTCCAGGCCCTTGGCTTCGGGCCCGGCTCCCATTTCCAGCCAGGCCTTTAACGACCCCTCCGGGAGGGCTGCCTGCCCCTGGCAATGGGCGTGCATGGCCCCGCAGTCGCTGTGGCCGCAGACGATGATGTCGGCGACGTTCAGTTTGTCCACCGCGAAATCCACCGCCGCGGCCGTCCCCGTGCCGCCCGGTTGGCCGAAGGGGGGCACCAGGTTCCCGACGTTGCGCACGACGAAGAGGTCCCCCGGGTCGGTGGAGGCGAAGACGTTGACGGCCACCCGGCTGTCCGAGCAGCCGATGAAAAGGGCGTCCGGTTTCTGGCCCAAGGCCAGCTTGCTGAAGGCTTCCTCGTATCCCTTCCGCTTGGTTTCGTGGAACTGGATGATGCCCTTGATGAGTTTTTTCACGGTCTATTCCTTGGAGTTTAAGTTTCTAACAAAACCTCTTTTAACCACAGAGACACGGAGGCACAGTTAAGCAGAAAATCATTAGCTTGTTGTTTTTTTAGCTGTGTCCCTGTGCCTCTGTGGTGAAACTTAAGGTTTTGTTGGTTGGACGGGTTATTTTACAATTCTTTAGCATTGCGCCGGAACCCCTTTCCGTCCCGCCGTTGTAGAATGCCTCCGTGGAACCCTTCACCCTCAACGCCGACGGCTCCCCCACTCCCGCCCGCCCCCGCCCTTCCTGGGTCAGGGACCGGATCGGGCGTTACGACCGCAAACTAGACCCGAATACCCGGAAGACTAAATGGGCGCTGATGGCCCAATCCCCTTATTCCTTTTTCCAGTACGCCAGCCACCTCTTTTGGTCCGATTTCGCCAAGTCCCCTCTTTTAGATTCCTTCGGCGGGGACAAGAAAACCCGCCTTTGGATCAACGGAAACCCCCTTTGGGGCCGTTTCACGAGCTTCACCGACGCCTCGGGCCGGCTGGTCTTCGACCTGGGCAGCTTCGACGAATGCGTTGTGGCGGATTACCAGTTCGACCTCCTGCGCTTGGAGGTTAGCCTGGCCCTGGCGGCGCGGGAAAACCAACAGGGGCCAAAGGCCGTCTACCGCATGGTTTTGGAATGCGCCCGGTCCTATTGGCGGGAAATCAAAAGCTGCCGGTGGTACGAGAACGTCCGTTACAGCCCCTGGGACGAGGAGCAGGCTTCCGGTTCCCTAAGGCATTTCCTGTCCAATGTCCGCAAGACCCACGGTTACCCCCCAATGCTGGAGCGCTGGGCCAAGGCCGGCAAGCCGGGATTGCGGTTGAAAACCTCCGGCAGCAAGGACTTGGAGGCGCTTCCCAAGGAAGCCTCCAAGAAGCTGGAAAAGGCCCTGCTTTGGTACGCCGGGGACCTGAAACCTTGGCCCGGTCCCAAGCCCCGTCTCTTCGAAGTGGTGGATCTCGCCCGGTGCATCAACCCGGATTTGGCCGGGGGAATCCTTGCGTGCTATTGGGCCCTGGTCCGGATAAAAGAAGAGGGGGAAAACCCTTACCGGATATTGGAGGTGAAGCGGGAAGTGGAACCCGCGGCCTGGGATGACCTTCCGAAGAAAGCCCGCCGCAAAACCCGCGAGCTCTGTGGGGACAGCCAGGTTCTTCGCGTGGAGCTTGGCTGCCGGGCGCTGGCCCGCGACCCCGACCCCTGGCTGGGGCGCTTGGAACTGAAGGACGGGGAATACCTGGTGCGCGAGAAATCCCCCTTCGAGTCCTCCCTTCCCGGTGCCATGCTCGACGACGGCGCTGCCATCCAATTGGGGGCCATCCTGGCCCGGGCCCATTCCCGCGCCAAGAATTCCTTCGCGAAGGCCGCTTTCGAGGCCATCAAAGCCGATAAAAAGGCCTTCCGGAAGCAGTTGGCGGAAGCCTCCCTTGCTTATGCCGCTCAAGTGGAAGCGGATCATCAGGGTTTCCGTTCCCGGGAGCCGGGCTGACTTTCCAAACAAAGAATTGGTTTCGATTAAGGTCGGCTGGTTTTTTTAGAGTTCTTCCTTAGAAAGACCGCGACTTCCCCTTTTTCTACCTTTCCTTGGGCTACTTCTAAAACCAACTTCTCAAAAAGGGATTCTTTAGCGGCCGGCAGGGTAAAACCGTTCAATTCCAAAAAAACGTCGGCCGCCATAGCCCCCACCCTTTTGTTTCCGTCGATAAAAGGATGGTTCATGGCGATGTGGTAAAGGTAAGCCGCGGCCATCTCAAACAGGTCGTGGTGAAGAAATTGCCCGCCAAACTGCGCCTGCGGCATCGCCAGGGCCGATTCCAAGAGGCCTTGATCCCGGATGCCGGCGCTTCCCCCCAAGCGGCGAATTTGCTCGTTGTGGATGTAAAGGACTTGCTCCAAGGTTAAAAAAACGGGGCTTTCCATTTACCCCGCCAATTTTTTGTACATGCGCGGGAATTTCTTGAAAGACTTCGCCACCGCATCCTCGAACTTAGTCCTCTTGTTGCGGTCTTCGGCGGGGGAGATGACCAGGTTTCGCCCGTCGGTGGTCACGTAAAGGGCTGACTTTTCATTGATGTTCAACAGGTCCATGATGCTGCGGTCGATCACCAGGGCGTAGCTGTTGCCGTGCTTGCTGAGTTTCTTGATCATGGTTTCCTCCGTGAGTACGATGTATATACAATGTAGTACTCTTTTGGAGGCTTGTCAACGAGGGGCGCCGCGGGGTTTTTTATTCCCGGACGAGCGGGGAAGGCGAAGCGGAACTTTCAGCGATGGGTTCCATGTTCCCCAACTTGATGAACAGCGCGATGTTCGTGACCATGTAATAAAAAGTGTAGAAGAAGGATTTGATCCCCCACCAGCCCAGGAAAAGGTTGGTGAAGAACGTGGACCAGAAAGTGGAGTTCGCGCATTTTTTGCAAAAGGCCCCGCTATAGCTTTTATAGATGTGCATGATGATGAGGCCGATGTTCTGCCGGAACGTCACGGGATAAAGCGGCGCTTCCTCTTTGCATTTGGCGCATTTCATAAAGCCTCCCTTAAATAAAATAAATTAATTTCCTTGGGCAATTTTAACACAAAGAAATTTAACGAGACTCCGCTTACTTAATGGGGATGGACTTGGAGATGGTATTAAGCTGTTCGTTCAAAGCGGCGACCTGGGCATCAGTGAGGGTTTTAGAGTTGTTCGCTTTGAGGTCGGTGATTTCAGCTTTGCGGATCGCCTCCACTTGGCCCTTGAGGGTCTTGGCCTGGGCCTTGGTCAGCTTCTCCGTCTTCGTTTCCCGTTCGATTTGGATATTCTGTTGCCGAAGGCGGATGGTCAGCTTGTCCATGGGGGTTTTGGCGATGAAATGGCCCGACACGGGGGTGGGTTGGGGTGCGGCGAAGGCCGCGCCTTGGGCCACCATCAACGATAGAACCAACTTTAACTTTTTCATAACCACCTCCTCATTCAGCGGTAAAACGCCATCGGTTTCATCGTGTCCTTGAGCGTAAGCTTTAAGCTGCTCCGACCCCAGATATTTCCCTCAATTAAAGGAACGACAAGATGAACTTCTCTCTCTTCCTGGTGCTTTTATGCGCACTGCTTGACCCTGACCGCCGAAAGCTTATCGAAATCTACGAATCCCAACTGGACGCCCTACGCTCCCAGTTACCCGGCAAATTACGCTTCACCCAAGCCCAAAAAGCCAGAATTGCCCGAGCCGCCAAGGCCTTGGGCCGGAAAGCCTTGAAAGGAATTACCACCCTGGCCACACCCGACACCCTCTTTCGCTGGTACCGGGAAGCCGTCCGGGCCAAATGGGACTATTCCGAGAACCGGGGCCCCGGAAGGCCCAAAACCAAGGCCCAAATCGAAAACTTCATCGTCCAATGGGCCCAAGAAAACAAGGGCTGGGGTTTCACCCGCCTCCGGGACACCCTGAAAGAAAACGGGTTCACCGTCTGCCGAAATACCGTCAAAAACATCCTGGAACGAAACGGCCTCACTCCCTCGCCCGAAAGAAAAAAAGGCATGTCCTGGGCCGAATTCACCAAGACCCATTGGGAAGCCCTGGTTGGGACCGACTTCTTCACTTGGGAAGTCCTCACCCCTTTCGGCCTTGTCACTTACTACGTCTTGTTCTTCATCCGCCAAAAGACCCGCGAAGTCCACCTGGCGGGCATCACCACAAACCCCGACATGCGCTGGATGGTCCAAATCGCCAAGAACCTCACCATGCCCGAATGGGGATTCCTCAAAAAGGGCGATATCCTCTTGCACGACAGGGGCGGCCAATTCTGCCCTGCCTTCCGGCGAATCCTCCAAAACGAGGGGATCAAAACCCTCATGCTCCCCTTCCGGAGCCCCAACCTCAACGCCTATGCCGAGCGGTGGGTGAGGTCGGTTAAGGAGGAGTGCCTTTCCGGCCTCATCATCATGGGTGAACCCATGCTTCGCAACGCCTTGAGGGAATATATTGCCCATTTCCACACCGAGAGGCCCCACCAAGGCCTAAAAGCCATCCCTTTCCCAGCCCCGGAACTGTCAAGAGGCAGTCCCAAAGGTAAAGTCCAACGCCGCCAACGCTTAGGCGGCCTTCTCAACTTCTACTACAGGAACGCCACATGACCCCGACGCAATTTTTGCACCATAAGGCTAGAAGCATTACACTTAACGTGAATAGTCATCGTCATCAGATGCATACAAAAAGTTTTTATATTGTTTATTCTTTAAAATTTTATTCACAATTTCAAATGGTGAGCCAGCGCCGTTACTTTTCATCAATAAAGAACCAACGACAACGGACTTTTCACCTTTTTTTTCTAATGTCACTTCAATAGTAAGTTCATTCTTTTTTCTTCCGACAATTTTTCGAACAAACCAATAATCTTGATCTTCTGCATCATTTAATCTTGCTTCCAGCTCAAGAATTTCTTTTAGAGACAAATCGGTTCCAATAAAAAAATAATGATAAACAGCACCGCTAGTTGTATTTCCATTATGGACATATTCTTCTGCAACCAACTCGCTTGAATCATCGAATACATTTTTTTGAAATGCGATTAAAGGCTTTTTAAGCGATTGGTCTTTGTCGAATAATTTCAAATCTTTTGAAAGACCTTGAAACCATTTTCCGGAAATCCATTCAATTTTTGTTCCGGCCTGATCCGCTTTAGGATCATAAAGAATCAAACCATAGCTCCACCCACCATAAGCCATATCCGTATGATCCATAAGAACATAAACCGCAAGACCGTTTGGAGCTTTAATAAGATAAACCGGGCCGAAATTCTTTAGATAAGAAGAGTCTTTTTTTGTCGGACCATTACCACCACCTTGTTGGTTTACGGATTCAGGTTTTATTTCTTCCTGAATCAAAAGTTTCACTTTTTGGGGAATGTCATTTTTTTTGCCTTCAAGACTTAACTTGATATCAATATCGTTGTCGTTTCTTTCAATAGCTTTATTCAAAAATGAAAAACCAGATTGAGAAAGATTTGAAGAATTCAATGGTGCCGAATTCAACGAATTTTGTGAATATGCAATCCCACTACCTAAAATCAAAAATAATATAGTTTTTTTCAAGCACTAATCCTTTTCAAAGTTACTGGAAACAAGTTATGTAACGAAATTCTGTGCTCGTTACAACATTCTTATTGTTTCTGTGTTCTAACAAAAATGGGCCAAATTGAGCAAAAGTCAGCCATCCAAATATTGCATGTGGGCTATTGTCAACTTTCGTGCGATTATTATTAAAATGAAGAGCGCCTAAAGTAGGATCTTCTTCACTTCTTGCGAATTCAACTGCAACCACCATTTTGGTGTAAATGTTTTTTTCATCATCATCTCCAAAAACGGGAGGGATAACTGGAGCCTCAGCCGGTCTCTCTGTTATTTTTTTATCTAAAAGCGCCCAATCTTGGTTGAATATCACATGCGCCTCCGCATCATAACCACTTATTATGTCGGCTTGCGGTGTTGACTTTAATCCTCTTATTTCACCGTAAATAATATCTGCAACTTCTTCATCAGTAAGAATTCCGCCTCTATATTTTTCATAAACAGCGTCTACTATGTCTGGAGGCCAATAATCTTTTGAGTCATGTCCGGTAGGATCAACTTCGTTTATTGGATTATTTGAAGTAAAATAGTATTTATGAAGTGAAGGTGGGTCTTCCTGGTCGCCTTCAAAACTATCCATCGTCTGGAATCTCCCAATGCCCGGATTCATCCAGCGGGCTCTGAGATTTACGAAGCCAGTGTTGGGGTCTAGTTGCTCGGCATCGTAGAAAAACTCATTCGGGGTAGGCGTGCCCAAATGAGTTTGGTTTATAAGCGTCCCAAAGGCATCGTAGTCATAGGTATCTGTAATGGTTCCAGTTGAGTCGGTCAAATACCTCACTGAACCCTGACCGTCATAGCCGTAATATGAAAGCATCCAACTCGCCCCGTTGTACTGGTCTTCGCTGATACGGCTGGTCCCATAGGTATAGACCAAATTCACTCCACTCCCTTGGTTTTCCTCAAGAACCTGGGCATAGCCGGTTGGGTTAGTGGAATCCACCAGGTAGCTGGTGGTTACAGCCCCCGAGCCGTTATTCACAACCTGTTGGACCTTGTTTCCGTCCCCGTCGTAGGTATAAGCGGTTAAGCTACTCCCCACCGTAGCCTGGGTCATCCGGCCCAAAGAGTCGTAAACATAGGTTCCGTTGGGGTCGGTCGTGGTGCTTCCGTTGTTGTCATAGACGTAACCGCTATTGGTTAGGCGGTCATCCGAGTCATAGGAAAGGGAGTTTTGGCTGGAAATGGCCGTGATGCCGGAAGTCCTGTTAGTGCGGTTCCCTACGGCGTCATACTGGTAGCTGATGGCCCCGATATTCTGGGTCGCCGGGTCACTCGATACAATTTCCCCCGTGAGACGATATAAGTCGTCGTAGGTGTAGGTCACGGCCCGGTTGGAGAGCTCGGCCACATTTGTCCTGTTGCCATTCGGGCCCAAAGTGTAGGTGTAGGAACGAATGGACGAACCGTTGACCGTGGCCGCCATGCTGTTCAGGCGGTTCAAAACGTCATAGGTGTAAGTCACCGATTCGCCGTTGGGCTTGTTGACGGAAGCCAGGTTGCCGAAGGGGTCGTAGGTGTAACTTGTATTCCCGGTCCAATGGGTGTCATTCACCGTCGTCAGCCGGTTCAGGGAGTCGTATGTGTAACTGACGTTAGTGCCGTTGGTAATAGAGGATTTAACGCTCTCCAATTCCCCGTGGTTGTAGTAGGTGTAGGAAAGAGTGCCCTCGGGGCCTTGTTTGGCCGTCATCCTGTCCCTTGAATCGTAATTGTAAAAGAAAAGGGGTCAGGCGTCCATTTTCCATTTATCAATTTTTTGGGCCAAGGCCTTGTCCCTCAATAACCGTTCCTTCATCATCACCCAACGGTTCCCCACCGCCGTCAGCCCCACCCCCATCCTTCTGCCTATCTCCTTTAAGCTCAATCCCGATTCCCGTTTCAGCAAATAGATCGCCACGTCCCGTGCTTCCGATCCCCTTTTCCCAGCTCTCAACAGTTCTTCCGACTTCTCCCCGTAAGCCTTCGCCACTTTGGCTATTAACCTATCGGGATCCTGTTTAACCACGTGCTTCTGGTATTTTGGCACATCCAAATGTTCGTGCTTTTGTCCTACCTCATGGACCTTGTCCAAGAACTTTTTTTCGCCCAAGTACAGCCCGGAACGCAAACCCTCCCAAGGCGATTCCTTCCTTCCAATCCCCTCTGCCACGAAAACCCGGTAGGCTTTTTGGGCCTGTTTATAGTTTCTCCCGAATTGTCCCAATAACCAGCCTGTTTCCAGCCACTTTTCCGGCCTCTCCAACCCCGCCGTTGCCCGGTAACTGCTCCACTTCCACTCACCCGGGCTCTTGACCATCCTAGCCCTGACGGGGTTTAAAACCACATACCGGCACAGTTCCTTCAAATAGCTGTCCTTTTCCACCACAATCGCCTTATATCTCCCTTGGAACAAGTGCCCCACCCTATGGTGCTTTTTGTTGAATTTCTGGGTGTATATGCCGTTGAAGTGTTTCATTGCTAGGGAAAGATTGGCGGCAGGTGTTTCCAAAAGTAGGTGGTAATGATTGTCCATCAAGACCCAGGCATGGCAGGTCACGTCGTGATGTTCTACCGTTTCAGCCAAAACACGGATAAAAATGCCCCGGTCGGCGTCATCCAACACAATCTTCCGGCGCTCATTTCCACGGGAGGTGACGTGATAAATAGCGCCTTCATAATGGATCCGTTTGGGCCTTGGCATACCAGCATTTTAAGAGCCTTCCACGATCTGTAAAGTGGAAAATGGAGGCCTGACCCTTTTTATGCGTAAGACCCTTCGACTTCTCGGGGAGGCCCATGGCCGGCATCGTTTACGTAGCCCCCGATGGGCTCAAAACAAAGAAGGATTTGGCCAAATGGGTCGAAATGGGGAAAGCCCACGCGCAAACCCGCCCCAAGAAGAAAAAGAAATAAGGGTTCAATTTTGGTTGAGACCATCCAAGAGCGGTGAATGGACCGTCTGGAAGGCTTGCACCCAGGGTGCATGGAAAAACCCCGGCCTTACGGCGATCTCCAGGGGGACTCCACGGTCAACGACATAATAAACGGAGGGGGGCAACAACAGCTCGCAATTCTCATCCCCATTGTCCCAATCGTGAAAATAAACCAAATGCGCCATGGGGTTCGGCCCCTCCTGGAGGCTTCCCCCGAATAGGGAGATCTTTTTATCCGTCACAATGACCGTGTGGATTTCGGGGTCGGAGAAATCCAAATAACCGTTCGCCAATTGGAAGCTGAAACGGAAAAAACAGCCCGTGAAGAAGGCGAACAACAAAAAGAGCCCCGCCACGATATAAACGGGTATCTTTTCCTTCAATGCGTCCTTGATGAGTTTCCGGGAAAGCCGGTAACAAAAGACAAGCGCGGCCAAAGCGCAGGCCCCGTCCAGCCAAAAAATGTCGTTTCGCCTCACCAGCCGGAAGTAAATGCCGCAGAGGATATATTCCACAACCATCACAACGATAAAGACGGCGAGGATCTTCAAGAAAAGGTAAACCTGCCTTATTTCTATCCTTAAGGCATCCCGCCTATCCGAAACGGGCCGGACCTTGAAGCCTCCGGCTTTTTCCCAGCTTTCCTGAGTCGCCATTTAGAAAACCTTAACTGGACTATATTTTTTATTTTTCCAATTCATCCATGACCGCCACCGAAAGGCTCGCGACATCGCCGATTTTCTCGCCAAGTCCCGAGGGCACAATGCGGCAAACGGACCGGGAGCGGGACAGGGCTTCCTTGCGAATGGTCCTTTGGAGCGATGGGAAGAGAAGGTCCTCGTTCCTTGAATAGATGCCGCCGATAATAATCCTTTCGGGGTTCAAGAGGTCGATCAAAATAGACAAACCCATCCCCAGGTATTCACCGCTGGTTTGGACAATGCGGCGTGCGGTTTTATCCCCTCGCCGGGCGGCTTCAAAGACTTCCTTGGCGGTGATACCGGCAAGGACTTTGAATGCGCCACGGCCGGCTTCCCTTTGGGCTAGCCGCGCGATGCCGCCCCCGCTGCAGAAACCCTCGAAGGATCCTTTTTTACCGTACCCTACCGGTCCCTCCTTCGCCAGGCGGATATGGCCCGCCTCGCCGGCCATATCGTTGGTTCCCCGGTAAAGCCGCCCATTCAGGATGAGGCCCGCGCCCAACCCGGTGCCAAAGGTGAGAAAAACCATATTGCGGCAGCCCCGGCCCGCCCCGAATTTCCATTCGGCCAGGGCGCAGGCATTGGCGTCGTTCTCAAGGTGAACCGGGCATCCGAGCTTCCGGCGGAGCATTCCAACGATAGGTACCCGTCTCCAGCCCGGCAGGTTGGGGGGCGAAAGGATGAGGCCCCTTTCGCTGTCCAAGGGCCCGCCGCAGCTCACACCCGCTTTTCGGATGGAACGGGGCGCGAGACGGTTGCGTCGTAGAATTCCAGAGACGGCGCGGAAGAGTTTATCCAACGTCCGCTTCAAACCCCGCTGGGTTCGGGTGGGAAAGGCGAGACGGTCAAAAATCCTCATCTTTTCGTCACCCAGCACCACGGCGCATTTGCTTCCGCCGATATCCAGGCCCAAGATAAATTTTTTTCGGTCGGATTGATTTTGCTTCATGGTTCCATCTTATCATGGTGTATCGGAGTCCCAACCGAAAGGGCCGGACCTTTATGACCTTGCTCACAAAAATTCAAAAGTTAAAATGTTAGTCTGCTTTCGGCCAAGCCAGGGTTTTTCTTTAGTTTTTAAATGTCGACCCATCCCATTTTTACAGGAGAAAACATGAGCTTCTTAAGCCAATTGGAAATGGGCCTGGGCACCTGGGCCTGGGGCAAGGGCGTGGTATGGGGTTTCGGCAAAGGCTACAGCGAGCAGGACCTTCGGCAAACATTCCAAGCCTCGATGGAGGCCGGTATCCGTTTGATCGACACGGCTGAGGTTTACGGCGAGGGCGAATCCGAAAGTTTCGTCGGCCAGTTCCTGAAGGAAAAACCGGGGGAGAAAATCTATGTGGCCACCAAGTTCGCGCCCCTTCCTTACCGTTTCCGGACTTCCGAATTGTTGAGGGCCCTCAAGGCGAGCTTAGGCCGTCTGGGCTTGGCTTCGGTGGACCTTTACCAGATGCATTGGCCCAGTCCCCCGCGGTCCATCAAGGCTTGGATGGAACCCATAGCCCAGGCCGTCAAGGAAGGCTTGGCGAAGGAAGTGGGCGTTTCCAACTTCAACCGGAGCCAGATGCTAAGGGCCCAGGAGGCCTTGGGCGCCCATGGCGTTTCCCTTTCCTCCAACCAGATGCAATACAGCCTGGTGCGGCGCGGGAACGAACTCAATGGCTTGCTGGAGGAATGTCAAAAGACCAACGTGCGATTTATCGCCTACAGTCCCCTGGGAATGGGCATGCTTTCGGGCAAGTATTCCCCCCAACATCCGCCCTCCGGCCCACGGCGCCTGTTTTACTTCGGGCAATTGGGACGCATCCAGGCGCTGGTCGAAAAATTAAGGGAACTGGGCGCGGCCCACGGCGGCAAAACGGTGAATCAAGCGGCTTTGAACTGGATCTTGTGCAAGGGGGCGCTCCCGATTCCCGGAGCGAAAAACGCGGCCCAAGCCCGGGAAAACGCGGGCGCCATGGAATGGCGCCTGAACCCCGCCGAGGTGGCGGAGTTGGACGAAGCGAGCCGGCTTTTCAAGCGTTAAGGTTACTTCGGGAGCCCGGCCCCCTGGTTGCGGGAGGCTTCATTCCAAAGTTCCTTTAAAGTGCTCCACATGCCGTCCCGGTAAGCCAGGCGGTAGGGACTCTCCGGGGGAAGCGCCTTCATCAACCTTCGATAGGCCTTCCCCAAATGGTGATAAGGCAATCCGATGAACAAATGGTGGGTGGCGTGGAACCTCAATCCCACCGGCGCCCATAGAGGCGTCAGGATCGGATTCCCCGGGATGTCGGTGGAATCCAAAAACTGCTCCCCCAGGCTCATCACATGGTCGGGCGGATTCCGGTCGCAATGGGCCACGAGGCTCCTTAGGGCGTTGGTCATCAGGATAAAGGCCGCCAACAAATACCAAAGCGCCAGCACCTTCCAGGGAAGGATTCCCTTGGCCATGAGGATGAAGGCGATGGCCAGGTAAGCGAAAGTCAGGAATTCCTGGATCCCTGCAATCCATTTTTCGCGGGGCTCGGGAAGGGGCCGCCGATAACTGCCGCCCACCGCCAGGGAGGAACCCAGCACCCAAAGGGGTTTGCGCATCGGCCAGAAGATATAGGAAAGGGGGGCGAGAACCAGGTACCGCAGAAGAAAGAGGGATGGCGCCACCAGCATGGTCAGCGGGAACAATGGGATTCGGTAGGTTTTCGCCAGGGCAAAGGGAAAATACTCGGGGTCATCCTTGGTCCCGTAAATGCTCTGCTTATGATGTTCGATATGCACCCCCACGTAGATGAAAGAGGGCAAGGTCAAGGGAAAGCCGCAAAGAAGGTTCCAGACCCACTGAAAAACCGTGAAGGTCCCCTTTTTCAAATGGGACAACTCGTGCACGAAAAGAACCGCCCGGTAGAGGGCGAAGCCGGAAACGATGAAGGCGAGGCACTGAGTAAGAGAGAAATTCGGGGCCCGGACCGCCATGATAAAAGCGGCCCATCCCAGGATGTCGTTAAATAAAAAATCCGACCAATAAATGAACGGGTTCGGCTCGAATAGGTCTCGGATGACCCGTTTGGCTTCAGCCATGGGAAAGTCAAAGGTTGGGGTCTGGGCCACAAAGCCTCCATAAAAACCCCAACTGTAATCAGACACCGTCCCTGCCATTATGAGACGGCTCATAAAGAGCGACGAATAAGGGCCTGGTTGGAAGGAATTAAGCGGTTATCGAATATTTCGGCTTCTCGGGCTGGTCCCCCCGCGTCCTTTTACCGGGCGCGGCAAGAAAATCGGCCTTGCGAAGGTGAAAAGGCTTTCCAGAGCCGTTACGAACTTACCTCTGGAATTGGAAAAGCGGCTGGAGATCGGGCACTTCATAGGCCTGCAGGACCTGCTGGCTTCCATCCCGACAGACCCAGGTAGCGTGCCTTAAAAATCCCATGGTCCGAAGTTGGGAAATGGTGAAAGGGCCTTCCCATTTATCGTCGTGAAAAACTAGGAAGGCGGAGCCGTTGTTGGCCGCCTCCGTGGGAAGGTGCAATTTAAAAGAATCCACCCGGTCCCCCCCTTCGGGTTTTGCTTGGGCCTTGGGAGAGCCCGGTTCTCCCGATTCGGATAACCCCAAGGAATCGGGGGAAAGTTCACTGAACAACTTGGAAAAAATGCCTTTGCCTTCCTTGGGTTTGGGCTCGGGAGGAGCCGCACTTTTTTCAACCGGAGCCTCCTGGGTCGTCTTTTTGGCCGGGGAGGAAGCCGGTATTTCTTTTTCTTCCTCCGCCCGGAGTTTTCGAATTTCCTCGGACAACTGCTTGACGCGGGCCTTGTCGGGGGCCGGCTTCGCCATTTCATTCTCGAACTCGATGCGTTTGAGGTGGAGGGGAAAGGACTTGCGGATAATCTTGAAGCAGGTTTCTACTTCCGGGGCGATCGGGTTAGTCTGAAGGGTCATGAGGTTCAAGGCCACCGAATAGGCCAATTCGGCGTTTTCAGATTTGAGGTCGGGACTTTTCATGACAAGCTGGTTGAAACGTTTGATCGCATGAAGGTAAACCCGATAGGCCCTCTTGGTATCCCTTTCCTCCTGGTAATACTTGCCCACCAAATAATGGCATTGAAGGTCGAAAGTCTCGGTCTCGGCGATGTCCTCAAACAACTTCAGGGCTTCCGCCATGTGGTCCTGGGACATCTGCTGTTTCGTAAAACGGTTCAGTAGGCAGAATTTAATGAACTGGGCCTTGAGCCCGTAATCGCCGGGATTGCGTTCCATGCCCTTTTTATATCGTTTGTACTCGGCGGCATAATCCGAATCTTTCCCGATAAGCGATGAAAGTTGATCGATAAAACCCATAAAATCCTTCTTTAAAAAAACTAGGTTTAAGGGAGAGTTTTTTAAAACAGGGTGCTGTAAAAATGCTTTTACACCCTGTCTACAGCCACGGCTTGGAGCGGATCGAATCTAATTCCTTGTTTTTCAAGGGGTGATTCGCGACGAAGAAAGGAAAAAGTCTGCCTTTTAGACTTTTTCATCATCCTGGTAAAGCCGAAAGAGACAAAACGCAGGGTTAAAACCATTTCAAAGGATTGAGAAGCCTTTCAAACCATTTTGGTTTAGAAAGGTCTTTGGCCGGCTGGGACTCCTCAACACTTTTCGTCATCGCCATCGGATTCTTTCCTGCCTGCTGCGGTTCGAAAGCACTTTGCACCGGGGAAGCCGGCGAACCTTTGGCACCCATGGACTTCCCGAACCCTTTTTGAACGGCCTGCTCCACGTTGGGGAAGGCCTTTAAGATGGTACTGAACTGCAAGAGTTCGTAGGCTTCCTCCACCTCCGGACTCATGGCGACGAGGAAGAGGTCCCCTTTTTGGTTTCGGATCCGCTTGATCTCCCCTACGAAGAGGCCCCAACCCGCGCTACTGATATAGTTGACGTCTTTCAGGTCCACAATCAGCTTGAATTTGTTGTCCCCCAGAACCTCTTGGAAGGATTTATCGAATTCGGGGGCCGTATTGGTATCGATGAAACCCTTGACGGAGAGCAGGGTGATATCTTTATGCTGGGGATAGGGTGAAATGGTGATTGTTATATTTTTCATAATTCCTCAGTAAATATCCGGCTAAAGTTGCGGGTATTATTGCCCCGATTCCCCTTTCTTTCAAGTCCAGCCCCCAAGGGAAGGCGGGTTCATATTTGTCGCCTCAAGGGATGGTAGTAATCTCTAAGGTTTTACAGTGAATTTTAATCGTGTTGAGATAATCAATCTGAAGAATCCCCAATGGGGTTCAGACATTTTCCTAATTTTTCACCCATGTAAAATTTTTTCCAGGTTCCAATTCTTGCCTACAAAACCTCCAATGCAAAGTGAACCTATCCCAAAAATGAGGCCAAACCTCTTTGAGGATTGATTCAATTTTGGACCTTCATCCCTGGCAAATCTTCGCAGGCAAAAAGCGGTGTCGGATTTCGACCTTCCGTTAAGTTTTAAGGGATGAAGGAGGGCATTTAGCCTTGTCCCATCCCAAATGAGGTCGCTTTTAAGCCGTTAACGAGGAGAACCGCCTAAAATCGAGGTGAATTGCTGTTTTTACCGGCTTTTCATTCTCACTATTTCATTATACTTATTGGTAACTTTACCGTTGGAATATCACTATTTTCATATATCAAGGAGCTTTAGCCCTTGGACTTCAATGACGACCAATGGCGATCCTGGAACCAGTTGATCCGGCAAACCCGTGAAGGCGATCGGAATGCTTATGAGCGCCTTCTGGTGGAAATTAGCCCCTTGGTTCAGGGATACGTCAAGAAAAGGGTTTTTAACAGCCAATACGTGGAGGATGTCTTCCAGGAAGTGCTCTTGAGTTTCCACAAGGCGCTTCACACTTACAGGACCGATCTTCCCTTTGCGCCTTGGTTCTTTGCGGTTATCCGCAACGCTACTTGGACCGCCTTGGTGAAGAACAGGAAATTCGCGGAGCGCGAAGTTCCAACGGAGGATTTTTCGGCCGTCCCCGCCACGGAAACCGCCGAGGATACGATGGACGACCGCCTCCGCCTGGCGCTCGAATCCCTGCCTGCCATCTACCGGCAGGCGGTGGAAATGCTGAAGTTCAGGGGAATGAGGGTGGATGCGGCGGCAAAAGAATTGGGGATTTCCAAAATTGCCCTCCGGGTGAGGGCCCATCGGGGATACGCCCTTTTGCGAAAGTCCCTGACGGTGCAAAAAAAGGAAGAAAGCAAATGACGGATCCAATTCAACCCAAAACAATACTGAACAACCTGCCCGAAAACCACCGGCGCCTGGTGGAAAAACTCGTGGCGGAAACCCGTCCCCTGAAAGCGACTCTTTCAATCCCCCAACAATGGCTGGTCTGGCTGGGCTTTGCGCTGGTGGTGGTGGCGGCAACACTTTCCGTCATCGGACCCCAGTTTGAGCTCGTGGAAAAACTCACCGACCCCATCTCCGGGGGATTCCTGCTCCTGGCCTTTTCACTTTCCGCCTTTTGCGCCTGGATGGGTATTGCCTCCAGCAAACCGGATTACACTCCCCGCGCCATTCCCCCCCTGCTGTCCGCGAGCCTGGTTCTTTTCCTCTTCTGCATGCCCTTTTTATTCTTCGACCGGGACAGCCTTTCGCAGGTTTTGGCCCAAAACATGGCCGACGGGTGGTTTTGCGCGAGAACCGTGGTTTGGGTGGCCGTTCCTTCCTGGATCATGCTGGGCTGGCTGGCTTCCCGCAACGCTTCCTTCTACCCCGGGTGGACCGGGGCCTGGCTGGGGGCTTCGGCCTTTCTCTTGGGAGCGGGGACCATCCAGCTCCATTGTGCCCATTGGGAAACTTGCCACATGCTGGTGGACCACCTGCTTCCCATGGTGGCCTTCATCTTCGCGCCCATTTGGATCGGCAGCTACTGGTTTTCCCGCTGGCGGAAGTAACCCCTCATTTCCCGTAAACTTCTTCCCTCTTTTGTACCCCATCACTAATGATAGTCGAATCCAGGTTCTTGGCATCCACCACCATGGGAGTCAAAAGAACGGCCTTGGTTGTCACCCCTCCGTTATCCACATCCGTGAACTGGCAGTCGAACTCGGTGGCCTTTCGGGCCAGTTTGGCGGCCAGGTAGGCGGTTTCGGCGGCCAGCTTTTTAGGCGAATGATAAATCGTTAAGGTTTGTGTCCCAGAAGCGATCCTTCGGCAGGTTTCCAGGTCTTCCCCATCACCGGCCAATGGCACCTTGCCGGATAACCCATTTTTTTGTAGGGCACGGACGACTCCTTCGGACCAGACGTTGTCCGATGTCAGTACCGCTTTCATTTTTTCATTTATATTCGGGCCTGGTGGATTAGTTTTTATATTGTTATAGGAACCGGCAAAAAGGGGTTCCAATGCTTTTGCAATTTCTTCGGGGGTTGAAGACTTCTCAGGATGTTGGTTTTCCGTGTACCCAATTAGAATATCTCCCCGTCCTATCAAGGGATTCAAAACTTTTCTTTGCCCATCCCGAAGGCTCCCTGCCCAATCCATAGTATCTCCTAAAAGAATGTACCTGCCTTGGGACACCTTCTTTACTAAAGCGGCCGCCTGCAATTCACCAGCCTTCTCTTGGTTAAAAGCGATGAAATAGTCCAATCCGCAGCCGGGTATCGGGCGCTCCAGCGAGATCACTTTGATGCCAGCCTGATGAGCAACATACAAGAGTTGCGCGGCCTTGGCGGGATCGGCGGGAATCACTACGAGGGCTTGGATGCCTTGGGCGATCAAGTCCTTTACTTGGGCCTCCTGCGTGGCAGAGTCCCCTTTCGCGTCCCGGAGGAGGAGGTCGCCTCGATTGTCTGCCATTTCGTCATTCATGTCCTTAATCAAGGCTTCCCGGCCCTTCGCGTTATCCAGGGAAAAACCGACCTTAACTTCGGGCCCCCAATGGCCCCACCCTGCTAAAAACGGAAGAATGAGACAAAGGAAGAAAAAAGTTCTTAGGCGCATGATTTCCTCAAGTAAGGGGAGTGATACGGCGGTTTACCAATGGCTGTACCTACTGATTATAGGGAAGAGAGGAAATGGTTTCAGGAAATAAGAAATTGGAAGGAATGGTACTTTACCAGGTTGCGGAACCCGGTATTTGGCGTTAAAGTTTGAAGGTTTGCCGACCCTTGAAGAGGCCGGCCGTGAAAGGTACTTCAACCCCGTGAACCAGCCTAAGGCCGGCATCCCTATCGTTTTCTTATTGGGAATCACTCTCGGGATGGCCCTTCCGGTCCGCCCCTCCTTCGCGCAGTCAGATGACCCCGGCCTCATCCGTGCCCTTAATACCGATTCGGCCCAGGTTGAAACTACCTATTACCTCGAAACCACATTCAATAACGATACTTCCCCCCATCATGGGATTTATCTTTACGGCGAAGGGCTGGTCAGCCTGGAAAAAGACTGGGGCCTGGAGGCCGACTTTCCAAACCTCATCACTCTTGAACCCCTGGGGCAAAATGCGGCGGTTTTGATGCCTGTGGGGCTCTTCCTTCGCTACGAAGCCTACCATTTCGGGGGATGGAACGACGAGGAGGCGGGAGCCTTTTCGATCGAGGCAGGGGGCTCTTACGGCTTTTCCAATTCCACTTTTCCCTGGATTGGAAGCAGTTGGTCCGTCGAAGCTCTGGGAGGCTACCGGATGGGGCGGTTTTTCCTGCAGGCCGACTATGATTACCAGGGCGGCATTAACCCCAAGGTGCCGAGCCAATGGCAGTTCAACACCGATCTCGGCTATCGCCTGACGACCGAATGGTACCTCCAGGTGGAAGCGGATTTCTCAGCCTCTTCTTCCTTCAATGAGACTTCCTGGTCCTATGTTCCCCAAATCGCCTTCCAGCCGGGAGACTGGCTGTTCGAGTTCGGCGAATCCGTCGGTGATTCGCCTTCTGGTTCGACAGAATTGATGGCGGCGCGGGCTTTTTAAAGCCAAGAAAGTGGCCGGTAAAAAAATCCCGTCTTCCCTCTTTTATCCAGTGCCGGGGCTGTCCATCCGTTAAAATCTTAGTATTATCCGCTTCAGGAAAAAGAGAACGGAAGGGATTCATGCTTATCCTGGATAAGAATCAAAGCCTGGAAATAGCCAAAAAGCTGGTCCAAACCACCGGCCTCGCGGAAAGCCTGGAAATCCTAAAGCAAAAGAACTTTTCCGTGGGGGTCGAACCCGGGGATCTGTTGAAACAAATCTTGGGGCTGAGCGCCTGTAACCTGGTGCGGACCATGAAAGAGGACTTCGTCGCCCTGGAAATCATGGGAGAGGACCGGCAGGATGTCATCGATGACTACGTGGCGGAATCACTCCGGCGGCAAAACCTGGTGAAATTGAGGGACGGGGCCGAACTGATGGACCGGTGCCAGGAAATCCTGGGTGTGGCGGAAGGGCTGCAGGCCTTCTGGGAAAGCACGGAAGACCCGAAGGGCCCCGGCCCCCGCTATTTTTGCGTTAAGGAAGTCCTTTCGCGGCTGGGGGATTCCATGAATTACGATCTCCGGGACGCTTTTTTTGAGTTCACCTATCTCCAGCACAAGTATTTCATCGATTTTTTCCGGGAGTTTTTGAAGTCTTCCCGTCCTAGTCCCTGAAGAAGATTCCTCTAAACCTATAGAAATTCAACGGTCGTCATAATAAAAAAAGCCCCTGGAAAGAATCCAGGGGCTTCCAAAACGTCCCTTTAAAAGAAAGCGGGCGTTTTTACGGCTATCCTTACTGGGCGGCCGGCGTCACCACCGGGGTGGCCTCCATCTTCGGTTTCTTGTGCTTGTGCTTCTTGGGCTTCGGCATCGGAGTGGCATCCGGCGTCGCCGCCATGGCCGCCGCGGGGCTGGCCACAGGAGCGGCATCATCCGCCAAAACCTGACCGGCTACAGAACCCAGGAGCAAGGCCGCCATCAACGCAAACAGTAACTTTTTCATAAAAACCCTCGCTTGAATTTTATTTTAGGACCCAACCGTGTCCCGCACTTGAGACGCAGGACGTGCCGCGAAAGTTTCAGGTTTCAAACTTTTTGAAAAAAATCCAGAGGCCGGCTTCCGATCCTACAAGAGCGTTCGGACCTTTGAGCTGTTTCTACAAATCTGTTCCGATTGTCGTAATAGGCTTTTTCTTTTTTCAACCGGTTTCCTTTCCCAATTGGATATCAAAAATCATTTACATATCCTTTCCAGAACAGAAAAGATCCGCACGGGTGAAAAAAATCACGAAAAAATTCAGAATGATCCATTTCCCTTTCATCGTATCCAATTGGTACGGCATATGCTTTACCTACTAATGCTTCACAAAGCCGCCGAATCGAGTGGCCCGGGTCCATCCCAAGAGGATCCGGGCCTGAAATGGGGGAACGGGAATTCCATCACGGGCCGGGGTTTTTGGAACCGGGAGGGGTGCGGATAAAACGCTGACAACTCAGGTTTAAAATTCTAATTTAGAACATTGTTGGTTCATGCGTTGATCCGCCCCCGTCCAGATTCCAAGGCCTGGACGGCCTGGAAAAAAGTATGGTTTTTGAAGAAGGGGGGCGTCATGTTCAAAGGTTTAAGTTTTATGCCCAGGAAAGACTTGAGTTTGTGGTTTGAATCCCCAAAAAGCCTGGCGGGTATGGCTAAAAAGGAAAAATTCGGAAGAATGTCCCAGGCCCAGCATTCCCGCGCCAGCCCTTACCGAGGGGTACAAGTTTTTTCTCTTCTATCGGTTGTTCCCTTTTTTCAAATTCCGCTGGAAGCTTTGTTTCTATTTTTTTCTTTGTATCCCGTTTTGAGATCAGGGTGGTGGCGGAATTTCCTGCGGCGTTAAGTCCGGCGTGGCCGTTGGTGTGAAGGTCGGCAGTAGTGTGAAGACGGGTTTAACCCCGCAATCCTTGTTCACGGAAACCGAAAAGCTCTTATTCGTGAAAGGCACTCCGCCTGAAGTAATTTCAATCCCTGCTTCCACGGCATAGAGGTACCAGGCCGGCTTAATGTAGCCCCGGGTTTGGCAGTCGTTCAGGAATTCCTTGATATCTAGGTTCTTTACCGAAGTAAAAGGGTTTTGAGCCAGGTAAGCCACGTATTTCCACTGGCTGTCTCCCGCTTTTCCGTCGAATTGCCAGACTTCCCATCCCAAGCCGCCAATCGTCACCGAACCCATGTCATATTGCCAGCCGTGGGCCCCCTGGTAATCGGGCCAAATCATCACCTCGGCCCCGCCATTGAATCCGCTGGGCCCGCAGTGGTTGTCCGGGCAAACCCAAATGTCATAAGCCACGTCCCATGCACCCGAGTCCGGGGGCCTGAAGCTCCAGTCGCTCTTCACGCAGGCCAGGGCGCTCACAGGGGCGGGCAGGTCGTTTTGGGGGCTGCACTCGCCGAAGGCGCATCCGTAGATGATGGAAGGATAGGCGGCCACGGTGGGCGAGCAATGGTAAGTGGTTTTTGTCAAAGTGAAGGCGCCGGTCTGGTCGTCGATCTCAAGACTTTGCTCCCCGGGACATTGCTCCTTGTTCCAGTAGTCGGTTTGCACAATATAAGAACCGACCGGCACAGCCTGGTACTGGGCGCTGGTAGTAACGGCGGCGGCCATCGCGGGCTGAAAAGGAATTAACCCAAGGGCCATTAGAGCCGCGGGAAAAATAAGGGTGCCAAGGAAAAAACAGCCGCCTTTTAATTTTTTCCCCATAGCCGGATAGATCCTTAAATTAGTAGTAACCCGGGGAAGGGTCTGGAGGATTCAGGCGGAAAGGCCGGGCTGGCTCCGCTTTTATTTTCCCTGAAGACGCTTTAGGAAAGCCTCCAGGAGCCGGACTTCCTCTTCCTTCATCGCTAAAAAGCGCAGGCCAGCTCCCTTTGCGTCGGCCCATACCACGTCGGCCAGGATGGTCAGGGAATCGTCGGGTGGCGGCATGGCGATCTTGAGGCTCAGGTGGTGGTTGGGCTTCAGGGCTTTATCCGAGACGATGTACATGCCTCCCAGGCTGGTGTCCAGGGAGTGCGCATCCCTTGATTCATCCCCTATTTCACGGATCGCCTGGTCCTTGTGTTTCTCATCCAGGACTTTGAAGGTGACGGGGATCTTCACCAAAAAGCGGGAATGGGCCCGCTTATCCAGGAAAATGGTCCCTTCGGTCATGGAAAACTCCTGTAAAATTAACCTGGTCTCACGCAAATGGGCCAAGGCCTGATAAGCAATTTTAACGAATGAAACGGCCAATCCCCAATCAAAATGGATAAAAAACCGGACCGCTTGTTTTTTGAGTGGACCTGGCGCCTGGAAAGGCCCGATTTAAAGCCGAAGACGGGTTTTCAGGTGAAATTTTCCAACTGTTTCAAGCCTTGGAGGAAGAATTTAGGATGGGAATGAAATCCTAAGGCTTTTAGGTGCTTGTTTTAGAATTTCCAAAAGGAGGCGGCAGATGGGAGAGGCAACCGAAATCAAGTGGCTTCCCGAGCCCGAGGACAAGGATTATCCGGCGGCCCAATCCTTTTTGGGTTTGCTTCACTCGGAAACCGAGACCATCGGCTTGGTCAAAAAGCTCAAGGACGCCCGGATAAGCCAATTCAAGGCCAAGGACACCTTCCGGGCCTCGGGGCTGTCGCTGTTAGGGGTGAGTAATTCCCACGTGGATAAGGACCAGAAGAAAATAAAGGAAGGAAAGGCCCTGCCTCCCCTTCTCCTAGTGCGGGACCCCCAAAACGGCCGGGTGGTGATCGCCGACGGCTACCATCGCCTCTGCGCGGTTTATTCCTTCGACGAGGATGCCCTGGTCCCTTGCAAGATCGTTTAGCCTCCGGAGGATATTTCTGCCGCAAAGAAACGGACGGGCCTCTTTATTTTCCTTCCGTTGTGAGTATAGGCTAAACGAAAAACAAGGAGGGCTTCATGCGCAAACGAAGGGGATGGACCTGGTTTTTGGCGGGGTGGCTTATCCTGATGATGGGCGGGCTATTCAACTTGTCCTGCCTGGCTCCTTATTATTATGACCACGGTCGGCGGGTCTGGAGGGACGGCCATGATGATGATTGGCACCGTCAGCACGGGGACCATTGGAACCAGGATCATCACGACCAGGACCAGGGCCACTAACGCTTGGGAAAAGGGTTCTGATTGAATCTCCCTTTAAAACCTGCGTCGAACCAACTGTCAAAAAGGCGCCAGGTTGTCCTGGCCTCTTTTTCTTGAGGCTATCCTTAAACCAGCCCCGCTATGGGGGCCCAGCGCCTTAGGGTATAAACGCTGTCCGCCGAAAGCCTGGCCAGGAACCTCGGGAAGTTCAGCCGCATCACCCGGTTGCGCACGATCTCGTGCATCTCCTCTGCGGTCATCTTGGGTTCGGTGAAGGCTCCCAAGGCATAACAGCGGCGGCAATAGAACTCCGAGGGAGTACCATCCCTTTCGTTGCCTTTGTCGAAATCCCGGAGGATGGGAGAGGCGCAACTTTGGCAAACGGCCTTTTTCGCCTTCATGGGTCTTCTACCGTTTCCGGGGAAACCTGGGTCCCATCCACTGGCAGGCCCAAACGGAACCATTCCTGGAGGCCGCCCGAATAGTTGCGGGCGTTCATCCCGCGGGCTTCCAGCGCCTGGGTGGCCATGAAGCTGTCCAGCAAACCGAAATGGTCGCCGTAGAGGATGAACATCCGGTCCTTCCCGAACCTCTCCTCCGCTTCCTTGCAAAAGGCCTCCGAATCCTCGCCCAGGGGCAGGTTCTCCGAGCCTTTGATATGGAGCTTCTTGAACTTGGCTTTGGATAGGACGTTTAAAATCACGGCCCCGCCTTTGTTCAGGTTTTCAAACACTAAATCCCTCTCGATTTTCATGGTGGGAACTTCCTTTCGGGACTTAAGCGGTGGGCGAGAAATTTGGGGGGTGCGGCTCGTGTCGTCTAGGTCTTAGTTCCACTATAGGCTTATCGGCGGATAAAAGGGATAAATAGGCGGAAGGAGAAGCTCCATCGGGAGTTTACCGAATGGAAAACGTAAGTCATTCGGGTGAAAAAAGCTCGGCGTCTTTTTCAGCAACGAACCCTTCCATCTTTTAAATGACTACCCGGTTTCGCTCACAAACGGTTTTTTTATTCACTTAAAGTTTTACGAGTTGGCTTTGCCCGGCCAATCCGTCACTTGTATTCGGCGTACTGGGCTTGGATCTCGACCTGGGCGCTGGTTCCCATAAGAATGTAAGTCAGCACATACTTGTGCCGCGCGTCTCCCCAAAGGTTCTTTTTGATTTCGGGTTCATCGGGGGAAGCGGGGTCATGCTCGACGACAACCTTGTCCGCGGAAATCGGCTGGCCGTCCAGAGTCACGTTCCAGTTGATGGACCAAAAAAGGGTAGTGTGTTTCTTCACTCCCTTTGCGGCGGGCACCTTATTGCCGGCGGCGGACTTGACGGTAAATGAAATGGCCGCCTTGTGGTCATGCTTGACCAGGGCATCGTCGTAGGTGGAATAGTCGGTGGAGTTGGTGAAGGTCTCTTCGTTTTTACCGTGGGGCTCGAAGCTGGTATTCCCCTGTAAACCCGGCATGCCGAAGTACTCAAAGGAAGGCCGAAGGATGTTCCGCCCCCGCACGACGGTAATCGGGGAGTAATAACGGGTGATATAACTGACGTCGTAATAAATAAGGTGAGGACCGGTTTTGATCGGGGTGAGGCATTTGCGCAAGTGGTCCCCCGGCTCCCCCTCAAACTGAAGCCGGGTCTTGTTTTCCAATAAGACGTCCGTCGTGTCGGTGCGCACGCCCAGGTCCTCGAAGGTTACGGTCGTCCTCGCGAAAGCCAGGAACCCCATCACCGCCAGGGCGCCGGCCAGCACCAGCCCGGCCGCGGGCAAGAAGCGGGGTAAATTCGTTTGCTTTTTGGCGCCCTGGGGCGCTTGCGGTTTGACAGCGCCGGGACGGAAGACTTCGTAAATCTCCAGGGGTTCGTCGATCCCTTTCACCCGGTAACGCCCGTGTGAAGCCCAGACCGCTTCCCCGCTCCGTCCCGCCAGCCAGCCCTTGGCCGAGTCGAACACGCTGTAGGTGAGGTAAACATGGCCTCCCCCGGCCAACCCTTCCACCCGCGAGGCCCGGTTCACGTGGCGGCCGAAGACGTCCATGCTCATCTTGTCTTCCACCGTCACCTGGCCCATGTGCAGCCCGATGCGAACCAGAAGCGGCGGCTGGTTGGGATGCTCCGCGTTGTACTTCCGGAGTCCATCTTGGATTTCCAGGGCCCTCGCCACCGCCGTAGAAGGCTCGGAGAAGACCGCCATCACGGCGTCGCCGATGTGCTTGATCACCCGTCCCGCGCCATCCCGCTCGATCACGGGGACCAGGATGCCGTCATGGGCCCGCCGCATCTCGTTGGAAAAGGCGTCCCCCCGCTCCTCGGTGAGCTTGGTGAAACCCTGGATATCCGTGAACATAATAGTAAGCACGGAAGTGTTCCGGCTTTGCCGGAACCCGTCCACTAGGTTGAGTTCTTTTTCGTCGATCGGCAGGTTGAGGGGGACTTCGGTCATGGTGCCCCCAATAATCGCATGCGCGGCAATCCGAAACCAGGAAAATAGGGATGGGAGGGTTAACCCGATGTAAAAAATCTCGGCTTTTTTCCATCGGAGAATGAAAGGCGGGTTCCACAAAAATAAGAAAGGTTAAAAACCGGTCCTAAAATTCAATTAACGGTTAATCCACCCCATAGGCGGGTTTAAGTCTGGTTTCCTTCCACCGGCAAACCCGACTCGGCCCATTCCTGGATGCCCCCGGCGTAGCCTTCCGCCTTCAACCCAGTCTTCGTCAGGGCATCCGCGGCTTCCATGAAGTGCTGGCAGGGAAAACCGGAACAATAGGTGATGAAAAACTTATCCTTGCCGTATTTCGCCTCAACCGCTTTTGCGAAATTTTCCGGCCTCATGTGAATGATAGAGAAGCTGTCCGAGCCCTTGATGTGGAGCTTCTCATAGTCCTCTTTAGGCAGGACATTCAGGACCACCACGTCCTTTTCTTTCATTTTCTCCAGGATGTCTTCTTTGGTGATCGCCATCGTTTCCCCTTTTTAATCGTCCGCTTCCTCATGTCCTAAAACCGCCTCGAGGGCTTTCAAAAAGGGGCCATAGGACCAGTCGCCGTCGTAGCGGGCGCCGTTCACGAAAAAGGTCGGCGTGCCGTTGACACCGCTGCGCACCCCGCCCTCGAAGTCCCGAGCGACCCGGTCTTCCACGCCCGATTCCCCCAAGGCCTTCTCAAGGGCCTCCGCGTTCAGCCCCAGTTTTGCCGAGTATTGCTCCAGGCTACCCACGTCCAGGGCCCCCTGGTTCTCGTAAAGCATGTCGTGCATTTCCCAGAATTTTCCCTGCAGGGCCGCCCCCTCGGCCACCTTGGCCGCGTTCAAGGCGTCGGGGTGCATTTCGGAAAGGGGGAAATTGCGGAAAACGAATTTCATCTTGTCGTGCAGGGCCTTTTGGAGGCGCTTGACGATGGGAAAGGCCCTTCCGCAATGGGGGCATTGGTAATCCCCGTATTCCACCAGCACCAGGGGGGCATTCTCCGGGCCCTGGGAATGGTCTTCCTTGGAAACCGGGATCTTCAATTTGGCGGCGGTGCTCATACTTTCTCCTTTTCCGAAAGGGCTTCCAGCGCGTCCAGGATCCCGTCCGCGCCCGGGTTGACCCCCACCGGCGATAAATAACTCCAACGGATGATCCCTTCCCTATCCAGGACGAAAAGCGCCCTTTCGCTGGTGCCTTCCTTCTCCCGGTAGGCCCCGTAGAGCTTAGCCACCGCACCCTTGGGCTCGAAATCGGTCAGCAGGGGAAAGCGGTACTTCCGTTCCTTCGTGAAGGCCAAGTGGCACCAGATGCCGTCCACTGAAAGGCCGATCACCTGGGCGTTATGCTTCTGGAACATGGGCAGGACTTCGTTATAAAGGGCCAATTGGTCCCCGCAGACCGGGCTCCAGTCGGCGGGATAAAAAACGAGGATGACGTTTTTGCCCCGGAATTCCGATAGCGAGACCTTTTGGTCCGGGGTGGAAGGCAGGGTAAAATCCGGCGCTTGGGTTCCTTCTTTTAATATGGCCATTTCATCCTCCTTGGTTTAACGGCTAATCATTCCCCGTGCCCACTCCACCCGGTCCCACTTGTTCCAAAGCAGCATTCCTTTGAGCCGCCCCCCCTCCTGGTAGGACACAACTCCCTTACGGAGGGGTTCATCCCAGGCGGCGTGGGTTTCCATTCGGGAATCCAATTTTCCCACCGCCTCGAACCCCAGTTCAAACAAGTCCGAATAGAAAAAAGGCAGGTAGTCGTAGGGCTTCCGGGCCCCCGCCATGTTGGCGCCGGCGCATTTTCCCTGGGCTTCCGAGTTGTCCCGGTGCTCCACCCGCTGGCCCGCTCCAAGGATACGGGAGGGGAAATTGGCCAAATCGCCCGCCGCGAAGATTCCCGGCTTGGAAGTTTGGAGGAACTCATCCACGATGACGCCGTTGCCGGTTTTGAGCCCCGCGGATTGGGCCAATTGGCTTTCCAGTTCCAACCCGATCCCGGCAATAACCCAGCCCGCCTCGTAGGATTTTCCCGATGCGGTCTTGACCGTCACCCGGTCGCCCTTCTGGTCGAAACCAGCGGGCTCATCCCTTGTGATCAGGGTGACCCCCTTTTGCCGGTAGAAATCCGTCACGAAGGCGGACAGATCGGCGGGAAAAATATTGGAGAGGAGCTTGTCCCCCCGCATCAGGATGGAAACTTTCTTGCCGTAGTGGACGATTCCCGCCGCCAGTTCGGCGCCGATGAAACCGCCCCCTATGATGAGAAAATCCTCGGTTTTGGTGAGGGCCTGGGTCAGTTCCAGGTAGTCCTCGACGGTCCGGTAGTAATGGACCGCCTTCCCCGCCCCTGGAATTTCCCGGGGGCGACCCCCGGTGGCGATGAGAAGTTTGGAATAGGCGTAGCGGTTGCCGTCTTCGTCCAGGACAAAGGATCCTTCGGTGTCGATACGTGTGGCTTTGGTGGTCGAATGAAAGGTGGCTTTTTGTTTTTTGTAGTAATCCTCCGGAAAAACGGGGATCTGGTCCAAAGTCTTCTTGCCCCAAAGCAGGTGTTTGGACAGGTCCGGGCGCATATAGGGAAGGCGGTCTTCCGCGCTCAACAAGCCGATAGTCCCCTGTGGGTCCTGTTGCCGGATACCTTCAATGGCGTGGGCACCAGCCAAGCCGCCGCCTAAGATGAGGTACTGGTAGGTATATTCCAAATTTTCGCCCCTTTCGGCTTTAAACGGTTATTGACCTATCGATACGGATTCTTCCCGCCGGAAATTCATGTCCGTGGTTAATCCTCCCCTAGCAGGACGAATTCGGTTTTGGGGGCCCCACAAGAGGGGCAAATATCCGGAACCACTAAGCCGCGCGGCATCAATTCCCCGCAACGCAGGCATTTCCAGAGGATTTCGGTCTGGCCGTTGTTGGCATCATAGCGGTATTCGGGGGGCAATCCAGATTTGGCGGGCAACGGCTTGATGGTCATGGCATACCTCCTTCAACAACGTAAAATCTCATTTTCACCACCAAGGCACCAAGGGCACCACGGAAGGCCAAACAAAATAACTTTTTTCAAAATCGTTTTATAGTTCCTTTGTCTTTGTTAGTTCTTGGTGCCCTTGGTGCCTTGGTGGTTCAAATTGCCTTTGCTTTTGGTTTTTTGGGTTAATCGGCGAAAAGCTTCACTTCGATGTTCCCCCTCGTGGCCTTGGAGTAGGGGCAGATCTGGTGGGCGGCGTTCATCAATTCCATCGTTTCTTCCTTCGACAGGCCCTCCGCCTTGCCGTGCATCTCCACCGACAGGAAATGGCCCCCCGCCTCATCGGTGTTGAAGCTGACCTTAGCCATCATATCCGCGTCCCGGAGGTGTTTCATTTGCTTGGCCCCGATGCTGCGGAAGGCGCTCTCGAAGCAGGCGGCGTAGCCTGCCGCGAAAAGCTGTTCGGGATTGGAACCCCCGCCGGGCCCTCCCATTTCCTTCGGCCTTTTTAAGTCCAAATCCAATATCCCGTCCAGGGAGTGGACGTGGCCGGAGCGGCCTCCATGGGCTGTCGCGACGGCGGTATATTCGGTCTTCAAGGGGGCCTCCGTTGGGGCGGTGATAGGAACGGCTTGCGGTAGCATGCCGAAGCGTTGTCCGGAAAAGCAAGATCAAGATGAGGAATAGATGATTGGTTTTTAAACAAACACCCGGTAAAATTCCAAAATGATAACGGCCGTCCCTTTAAAAATCCCGGTCTCCGAATCGGACCACTCCCATGGCGGGGAGGGGGCCGCCCTTACCCTTTTGCAATACGGTGACTTTCAATGTTCTTATTGCCGGCTAGCCTTCGATTCGGTGAAGAAGATCCAGGTGGAATTCGGCGGGGAATTACGTTTCGTCCACCGCAATTTCCCCAACTCCGAGGTCCATCCAGACGCATGGAACGCCGCCAAGGCGGCCGAGGCCGCGGCCCTGGGGGGAAAATTCTGGGAGATGCACGACCTTCTTTATATGAACCAGGAAAAGCTGGACCTGGAAAGCCTCCGGGGCTATGCCCGCCAATTGGGACTGGAAGATGCGGTTTTCGTGGGGGACATGAACAGCCCGGGCGTGGTGGAAAGGATTATGGGGGATTTCCGGGGTGCCGTGGAGAGCAAGGTCAGCACCACCCCGGCCTATTTCATCAACGGATTCCGCTACGAGGGTTATTGGTCTTATGAGGCCCTCGCCAAAGACCTCCAGGAGGCCCGAGCCCAAACAGGGTCTTGAGGGCGTGGAAACAAAGGGCGGTGGTTCCCGGTAAAGACAAAGCCCCGGCTTTTGCCAGGAAGGTCTTGCCGAAAATCCGGCTAGGATTTATCTTGCCTTGGTTGAATTCGGCGGGTTTTTAACCATTCTCAAGGAGAGGCACCATGAAACGAGCGTTGATCTTCGGGATGTTGCTGATATTTTGCCTGGCGGGTTCCAGGCTTTGGGCGAAGGACGCCGACAGCAATACCCGCGCTATCATCAAGCTGGCCAAGGGCGGGGAGATTATTATTAAGTTTTATCCCCAGGACGCCCCCTTAAGCGTGGCCAATTTCATCAAGCTGGCGAAAAAAGGCTTCTATAACGGTCTTGCCTTCCACCGCGTGGTTCCGGGTTTTGTGGCGCAGGGAGGGGATCCGAACGGTGACGGAAGCGGAGGCCCCGGCTACACCATCAAGGGCGAGTTTTCGGAAAACGGCGTGAATAACCCCCAGACGCACGTGAAGGGCGCGGTGGCCATGGCCCGCACGAACGAGCCCGATTCGGCGGGAAGCCAGTTCTACATCTGCCTGGACGCCCAACCGGCCTTGGACGGCAAGTACGCCGTATTCGGCCAGGTAGTGAAAGGGATGGATTACGTGGAGGAAATCCAAGTCGGGGATAAGATGTCGAAGGTCATCATCATCGACGGCGGGTCGAAAAAGCCGGCCGCCGCTCCTGCGGCCGATTCCACTCCCGTGGAATCCACCCCCGCGGCTCCAACCACTCAAAACTAATTTTGCCTTGAGCCGTTAAAACGGTTCGCATAAAAAGCAAAAGAACCCGGCTTGCTTCCCAAGTCGGGTTCTTTTTGTTTCACCTAAACGCGGGATTTCCAGGCAAAACAAATCCGGCGGGGTGATGTTATTTTTTGAAAAACTGGTGAACCGCCAGGGCGCCCACCAGGCAAAAAAGCCCGCCCATTTGCAGTGAAAAACCCGAGGAAGTATGGGAGGCCAAAAAGCCCATCCAGAAACTGCCGGCCGGCATGCCGCCCCCGAAGACCAGGGCCCAAATGCCCATCAGCCTTCCCCTCAGGTGGTCCGGGGATTGGGTTTGGATGAGGCTGTTCCCGATGGAAAAAAACAAAATGATGCCGAACCCGGCGAAGAAAAGCAGGAAGGCCGCGCCCACCGGTTGACGCATGAGGCCGAAAAGAATGATGGAAACCCCGTAAATCCCCCCGCCTATATAAAGCGTTTTGGCGCGCACAATGCGGACCCCCTGGGTGGCCACGAAGAGGGCGGCGGTGCAGGCGCCCAGGCCGTTCAAGGCCAGGAGCCAGCCGTAGCCTTGGGCGTCCATGTGCAATCGGGTGACCACGAAGGCGGAGAGCTGGGATTGATAGGCCCAGCCCCCCAGCCCCATGACAAAAAGCAGGACGACCGCTTGGGCGAGGGTGGGATTTGTTTTTAAATACTTGAAACCTTCCAAAGTGTATTTCAAGTCGGCTTTCACCTTTTTGGGGGCGTAATGCGATTCCGGAAGCCGGATTTTATGGATTGCGTAAAGGACCGCGAAATAACTCAGGGCATCCAGGAGAAAGCACCAGCCCGCCCCGACGGAAGCCAACAAAAGTCCCCCGATGGCGGGGCCGATTACCCGGGTTGAATTCACCATGGCGCTGTTGAGCGCGATGCCGTTCACCAGGTCCTTTTTTCCCACCAGTTCCACCATGAGGCTCTGCCGGGAGGGCATCTCAAAGGTGGTGGACAACCCCCAAAGCAAGGCGAAGACCATGAGCACCCCGATGTGAACCGGCCCGTGGAACAACAGGAAAGCCAGGCCCATGGACGACAGCATCGAAAACCAGCTCGTCCATGTGAAAATCCTGATTTTCGGGATCCGGTCAGCCAGGGACCCGGCGTAAATGGCGAAAAGGAACAAGGGAAGCGAGTTGAGCATGAAAACCAGACCCAAAAGGAATTCTGAATGGCTGAATTGGAAGGCAACCCAGCCGAGAGCGGCGGTGCGGGTCCAGGTTCCGATCAGCGAAACACTTTGTCCGATGTAAAAATACCGGTAATTGGGATTGCGTAAGGCGGAAAAAGTCCGGTGCCAGCCCGTGGAAGGGGGCAGCCCCGCGCCATTGGCCTCGGATTGCTCGAGTGTTTCTAAGGAATTTTCAGGACTCAGGGGTTCCCCTTACGAATCAGGACGCGGTTTTGAACCGGTCGCTGGAATGGATTTCATCCTGTCTACAGCCTTGTGGCGGAACGAATCAACTGGAAAATTATTATACTTGGCGCTCCCATGGACCTAACCCACCCCCGGGACCGCCGCTCTCGAAAGAACCCAGCTCCGAAATGCGTCGAAAACCGGCCCCGTCAAAAAAAAGCCGGACCCCCAAAGGGGTCCGGCTTCATCATCCCCCATATAGGGGTGGCGGCCCAAAGGCCGGTTTTTTAAATTTACAATCCCAGCAACCCCGTCACCTGCAAATTGGCCAAGGCTGACAGGGACGAAGACAGGCTGGGGCAACTCAGGACCGCGGTGTTCCCCAGTGTCTCCCCGATCAGGCCGGTGAGGCTGTTGTCCACCTGTGCCACATAGGTCATGGTGCAGCTGCAGGGCCCCACCGAGTTGTAAACCCAGCTGAGCGTCTGCCCCGAGGCGCTGAAAGTCCCGCCCGCCAGGGTCGTGGCCGTTCCCTGCACGTAAGTCAATCCGGCGGGCAAAACGTCCTGGATAGTCACGTTGTTGGCCGAACAGCTGCACCCCGTGACGCCCAGGTTGAGGGTATAGGTCACCGCCGCGCCCAGGGCCGCTGATGCCGGGGAACAAACCTGGCCCAGGGTGATGGTCGGGATGGGGATGGGCGTCGAGGTGGGTACCGGCGGGGCTCCCATCGTCACGTTGCACAGGCAGGACACCGGCGAAGGCAGGCTGGAGCTGACGAGGGTCGCCGTGTTGGCCATCACGGCCCCCACTGCGGCCAGGCCGTTCACCTTGACCTGGTAGATCATGGAACAGCTGCAGGGGCCGGCCTGGGACATTATCCAGGTCAGGGTCGAGCCCGAGACGCTGAAAGCCGCACCCAGGCTGTCCGACTCGGACCCCTGCACGAAATCACAACCGCTGGGCAGGACGTCCGTAACCTTCACGTTGTTGGCCGCGCTGCCCGAAACGTTGAGGTGGAGGGTGTAAGTCACCACGTCCCCGGTCAAGGCCACGATCTCGGAGGCGGTCTTGGAGAGGATCACGACCGGCACCGGCGTGGAGGTGAAGGTAGGCGTGTTCGTCGGCGGAACAGGCGTGAAGCTGTTGGTCGACGTGGAGGTATTGGTGGACGTGAAAGTGAAGGTCGGCGTGTTAGTCGGTGGAATGGGCGTAAAGGTGTTCGTTGACGTAAAGGTATTGGTGGAAGTGAAGGTGGGCGTGGGTGGCACCGGCGTAAAGGTATTGGTCGAGGTAAAGGTGAAAGTTGAAGTCGGAGGCACTGGGGTGAATGTGGCCGTTGGCGGTACGCAAGTGAAGGTGAAAGTGGCCGTTGGCGGCACGCAGGTGAAGGTTGGCGTCGGGGGCACCGGAGTGCAAGTATTGGTGGGCGGTGGCGGCGCAGGGGTGCAGGTGAAGGTGGGCGCGGATATGACCGGCGTAAAGGTGCAGGTCGGCGCGGCCGTCAGCAGCAGGTTCACCGTGGAGGAGACGGCCACCAGCAGGTTGGAGCAGGCCACCACCGACGTGTTGGCCAGGATCGATCCCACCAAGCTGGCCGTGTTTTCCACCTTGGCCACGTAGGTCATCACGCAGTTGCAGGGCCCCAACGAGTTATAAACCCAGGTCAGGGTCTGCCCCGTGCAAGTGAAGGTCCCGCCCGAAAGCGTCGTAGCCGTGCCCTGGACATAGCTTAAGCCCGCCGGCAATACGTCCGTGATCTGGCACGCCGTGGCCGTGCCACCCGAGATGGCCACGTTGAGGGTAAAGGTGACCGAGGCCCCCAGGGCGGCGGAGGGCGAGGAACAAGTCTGGGTGCAGTTCACGGAAGGGCCGAGGAGGCCCAAAAGGGACGAGGATTTCGTGTCCGCAGTCGCGGTCGGCATGGCTCCTCCTGCTTGCCCGCTAGGCCCCATCTGGGATTGGGTGCTGGAAACCGGGTTGCTGGCCTGCTGGCAGCCCGTCATCAACACGACGGCGCTGATGAATAAGGCCAATAGACCGCCTACCATGCCGCTCACCTTAAAAAAATTCTTCATGTCTTGCTCCTTTAAGTTGGATTGTTCCGGAATAATTGGCGGATAACTTCCGGGAACAATGGGTGAAATGGTTTGCCCTGGGGGCTGGTGGGAATTACCGCCTTAGTCCTTTTTCCCAGCGCCCTTCCCAGGGCTTAAAATCGTCCCTTCGCGGGATACAATTTTCTTGATTGCAACCGGAATGCCAGGACGGGATGCCGGGAAAAAAGGGTTTTGCGGGGAAAGAGTGGGCAAGATTCGGGCGTTCGGGCGCCAGCGCCCGTGCGCCAGCGCCCGGTGGTTCAAGGAAAAACTAAAAAGGATATCGGGGGAAAATCAGTCCTGGGCGTCTTGCAAACTGTATTTCTTGATCTTCAGCCGGAGGGTTTTGTAGTCCACGTCCAGGGCCTTGGCCGCCTGGCTTTTGTTGCCCCGGGTGGAACGCAGGACATTCGAGATGACTTGTTTTTCAACCTGCTCCGCGGCGCCCTCCACGATCCTGCGCAGCGGCATGCCGGGAAGCAAGGGCACTTCCAGCGGGCCGGGCGCCTCCAGGCTGCCCGGGGCCCCCAACAGGGCCCTTATCTGTTCCCCGTGGATGGTGGAATCGGGCGTCAGCAATACGCCCTGGCGCAGGACGTTGCGCAGTTCCCGGACATTTCCGGGCCAGGTGTGGGCCTCCAGCAGGGCCAGGGCTTTTTCCGAGAGGGCCGTTACCGGCTTTTGGAATTCTCGGCAGGCCTCCTCGCGGAACCTTTGCGCCAGCGGGGCGATGTCCTCCCGGCGGTTGCGCAGGGGGGGCAGTTGCAGGGTGCATTCGGCCAGCCGGTAATAAAGGTCCTGGCGGAAGTGGCCCGATTTGGCGGCCCCTTCCAGCGGTGTGTTGGTGGCGGCGATGATGCGGGCGTCCACGGCGAAGGCCTTGACCGCCCCCACCGGCCGCACCTGGCGCTCCTGCAGCACCCTCAAGAGCTTGGCCTGCAAGGCGAGGGACAGGTTCCCGATTTCGTCCAGGAAAAGGGTGCCGCCCGTAGCCAATTCAAACTGCCCCGGTTTGCGGCGGTCAGCCCCGCTGAAAGCGCCCCTTTCATGGCCGAAAAGTTCGGATTCCAAAAGGTTTTCCGGCAGCGCCCCGCAATCCACCGCCACGAAGGGCCCGTCCCGGCGGGAGCTTTCCTCGTGAAGGGCCCGGGCCGCCGGCTCCTTGCCGGTCCCGGTCTCGCCCTGGACCAGCACGGTCAGGTTGGAATCGGCCAATTTGTGGATGAGCCCGACCACCTCCTGGATGGCGGGGCTGCGGCCCGCCATGCTGGAAAGGGCGGGCCCAATCCTCCCCGCCTTTCGCCGCAGGGCCGACACCTCCTGGAGCAGGTCGTTTTGCTCGACCGCGTGGCGGAGGATCACGAGCAAGTGGTCGTTCTCGAAGGGCTTGGTGAGGAAATTATCGGCCCCCATCTGGATGGCTTCCACGGCCTTCGGAATGTCCGCAAGGCCCGTGAGCATGATGACAGGCAGGCTGGGCCGGGATTTCTTGAGCTCCTTGAGCACCTCCAGGCCGCTGATGTCGGGCAGGAAGAGGTCCAGGATGACCGCGTCGGGGGAGTACCGGGCGACTTGGTCGAGGGCCGACCGGCCGCTGGCCGCCGTCAGCACTTCGTAGCCCAGGGCTTTTCCCAGCGCCAACTCCAACAGAAAGCATTCGGCTTTGTTATCGTCCACGGCGAGGATTCTCTTCATGTTCACCTCGATGCGACGGATGGTCTGCTTTGACGCCGGAAGCGCATCCGGGAGGTTTTTTCCCGCGGGCAAATAACTTGCCTTATTAAAAATTATTGGACTTTCTTTTCCGGAAAATCAAACCCCATCGGTGCGAAAGGTGGAAGATTTCATACCCACCCCGTCAAACGTCAATTGAGAGGTGGGATTAACGAACAACTAAAAAATTTCCAGCCATTTTATGGCGGGTAAAACCGGGCGGGCTAAAATCAATTTCAAAAGGCTGGTCATTTGAAGGACCCGGGTCGGGATTCAAAGGCAAAAGTTGCGTTTCCCAAAAGCGGTTTAACGGCGTCTTAAGAGGGATTTTCAGGCAAACCAAAATATTCCTACCCCGCTCGCTTGCCTACCGTACCAATAAAATCTTCTTCATTTGCACCGCGAAGGGCTCCCGGTAATAGATCAGGTAAACCCCGCTGGCGCAGGGCGCGCCGTATTTGTTGGTCCCGTCCCAAACGACGGTTTGCAGGATGGAATTCGTCAGGGTCTCCGAGAGGAGCGTTTTGATGTGTTCCCCGGCGGAGTTATAGATCATCAGGGAAAGTTCCCCCGGAAAAACAGCGCTGGCGACCGTGATGGTGACCCCGCCTTGGGAAGGGCGCAGGACGTTCAGGGAGACGTTGAATTCTTCCACGGGTGTCGGGGTGGGGGTGCAGGTATTGCCGGGATAACCGCAAGGAGTCGGCGTGAAGCTGGGCGTGGGAGTGTTGGTGGGGGTGAAGGTCGAGGTATGGGTAAAGGTGACCGTCGGGGTGGAAGTCGGGGTGAAGGTGCAGGTTTTGGTGGGGGTGGAGGAAGGCGTAAAGCTGTCCGTGGGCGTGAAGGTGTTGGTGGGGGTCGGGGTGAGGGTCGGGGTATAAGTGATGGTCGGGGTGAAACTCGGGGTCGGCGAATAGGTCGGCGTGGGGCTGAAGGTGGGCGTGGAGGAAGGCGTGAGGGTGGCGGTGAGAGTGGGGGTGGAACTGGGGGTCAGGGTCGGCGTTTGGGTCGGCGTGGGGATCACGGCCAGTTCCCTCCAATAAAGGGCGCCGCAGCTGGTGGACACGTATCCGGAAGCGGCGTAGGACACCGGGGGAATGGGTGCCCCGGTAACCTGGTTAAAGATGGTGGCGGCAAATTGGGTGCCGGTCACCGGCACCCCGGTCGGGGCGAAGGGGTTGGAGGCCGGGTTATAGGTGAAGGCCGTCCAGGGATTCGAGGCCCCGTCCAGCGGCGGGGGTGCTTGCCCCGCGCAGGTGGCGGCCATGCCGCCGTTGGGGTCGTAATACATGGGAATCGCCGGATAACTTTGGCTGGAGATCACCCAATTGAACCCGCCCACGCAATTGATTTCCAGCGACCAGGCGCTGAAGGTTTCGGTGGGGTTGATATTGTCCGTCTCCACCGCCACCAGCACGCTTTGCCCCTGGTTGAACACCGTGGTGGGCACCTGGATGGGCGTCGGCACGCAGCTTCCCCCGCAGTAGAGAACGGGGACGGGGCCCACGGCGGTCCCGTTGATCCAGACGTAGCTGTTGTCGTCGCCCGAAACGAGTATGTTGGCCGACTGGGGGGTGCATTGGGAAAAGACGGGGGAGGGCCAAAGGAAAAGGGCCGGAAGGGCCAGGGCCCCGATTAATTTGAACGGCTTCATGCGGTGTTCCTCGGAAGGCGGCGGATCGCCCGGATTGGGGGTTGATTTTACCCGTTGGGGATTCTTGAAAGATAGGCGAATCCCCTTGTTCTATATATATACCACTAGGGGAGTTATTCGTTACGGGTACAGGCCCCGAAAGGGCTTTTTGATTACCCCCGGAGTTTCCGCAACCAGGCCTTGGCCTCGAAAAGAAGGGTTAAAACCGCGGCGATCAAGGAGCGGACCAGGAAAGCGGGAAAGACCTCGCTCCCAAAGCTCATCTTGGGTTTGTACTCCCGGCACTCCCCGCCCCGGTTGGGGTCGTAGACGATGGGCATCATTTGGCCGGTGGGGTAGTCCTTGTCGGTCCGCAGGGCCGCCTGCCGGACGGCCTGTTGGGGCGGCTGGTATTGGACGTGGAGTTCGTAATAATCCACCGAGCCTTTGGAGTAATGGGGGCTGTCGTATAAGACATAGGCCTGGTAAGGCAAGGCCTTTTGGTAGTACTGGTAGTCCCAGAAAACGGGCAGGGTGAAAAGAAACCCGAAACCCAGGGTCGAAACCAGGAAGATCAGGGGGGATTTCAGGGTGATCGGATCCCGGGGTGAAGCGTCGGTATAGGTGACGGACAAGGTTGATGTTCCTTTTGGCCCGGTTATCGAAAAACAAACGCGGCCGGGCTTTATTTTACACTTTGCCTTATCTGAAAGTGTAATCGAGGCAGGGCCCTTTTCCCGAAATCCCCTCAGGCTTTGAGGAGGGAATAATAAATCCAGCCCAGCAGGGGCGACACCAACAGCGCCGGCAGGAAATCGGAGGGCGAAACGGTGGTCAGTTTTGACAGCTTCAGGCCCCAGAAGGCGATGAGAACCCCGCCCACGGCGGTTAAATCAGAGACGATGTTGTCGATGAAAAAAGATTGCACGGGGTCGCCCGACAGGCTGAGGAAGGCCTGGAAGAGAAAAACGCTTACGATGGAGAAGACCACCCCCCATCCCAGGGTCGCGGCAAGGATGAGGCCGGGCAGGAAAACCAGGGCCAGCTTCACGGACCAAAGGGGATGGCCCGTCGCGCCGGGGAAACCCGCCACGACCGCGAGGGTGCCCACGCAGAAAAGAAGGCTGGCGGGGACGAACCCATCCTCGAAAGGGGACGGCGATGGGAAGAAAATCTTTTTTTCCAGCAGGAACTTCAGGAAGAAGCCGCCCACACGGGTGATATGGGCCGACAATTTCCACCAAACCCCCAGTCCGGCTCCCAGGTACAAGCTGGCCAGGACCAGGACAGGCTGGTGGTACTTCAGGAATATCCGCAGGCCGATCAACAAAATGAAGAATCCGGTGATCCGGTAGGCGCGCTCCTGGAAAGCGGCGGGTAGCTTTTTTTGCAGAAAAATACCGAGAATGGAACCGGCCAAAATCATTCCCATGTTGACGAGAGTTTCCGACATGAAGGCCTCCTTCGAAACCGAAATTCTCTCCTGATTTGATGATAACAAAACCGGGTGAAAAGCATTCGCGAAGGAGGGGGTTGTAAGGTCTTGACGTTTAACTTTCACGGGACAAGTCATAAAGAAAACCGGAAAAAAAGGGCCGTGCCCCCTTTGTTTCGGGGCCTCCTCCCACTTTGATTGCGGCATCCGGCCAAGTGTTTCCCGGATTCCCCCCGTATCAGGCCGGCGAGTTAAACGGACGGCATCAATTTCACGTTTGTAATTTGATTTTCCTAAAACCATGGCGGTTAAATAATAGGCGGGAACGGAAGAAACTTCATGAAGGAGGAACGATATGGCGAGCGTAAAAGAGAGGCCTTCGGCCGTGCGATTGAAGGAAAATGAGATCACCCCGGAACTAATCCAGCAAGAAGCTTATTACCAATGGTTGAGCCGCGGATGCCCCATCGGCGATGAGCTGGCCGACTGGGTCGCGGCGGAACGCAAACTGGCCGCCCAGGGCGACTGGATGTATAAAAAAGGTTGAGCCAGCCCGCCGCCGAATGACGGCTCGCGGTAAAAACAAAAGAACCCGGCTTTCCCCAAAGCCGGGTTCTTTTTATTTCGGCCTGAATTAATAAATCGCGGCCTGCCTCCCCCACGAAGTCTCGGCGTAGTGGGGGCGCCTTGGTTTCATTAAAATTCCAGGCCCAATTGGAGCGGCAGGAACAGGGTGGGGCTGTCGTCCGAGAGGTTTCCGAGCGCCTTGGCGCTGCTCCCGTTTTCCGTGAGGGTAATGACGTCCATGTTATTTTGGGAGGTGAAATCAATGTCCAGCCGCCCCTGGAAGAAGAGGCTGAGGCTTGGATCCAATTGCATCCGGACGCCCAGCCCGGGGCAAAGCAGGAAATCCGTTTCGCTGACCGTAGCCGTGATATTTTCGCCGCTGTAAATGGCTGAAACGTCGGCGGAATTGATGGCGACCCCCGCCCCCAAAAAAACATAGGGGACCGCGCCGGGTTTCGCGGTGGAAAAGGAATACTGCACCAGGCCCACAATCGGGATGTATTGCCAATCCCCGTTGAAGGCCACGCCCGGCGGCAAGGCCACACCGTAGGTCTGTTGGAAGGCGTTTTCAATGTAACTGACATTGACCGGCAGGTCCTGGAAACTGGCCGCCACACCCACGCTCCAATTTTTATCCAGCGAGAGCTTGATGTCCCCGCCGATGCCGAAACCGGGATTGTATTCGGATGCGGTCTTGCCGCTCAGGGGGAGATTCGCCAGGGGGGAAATATCCACGGTAACCTGCCCGATATCGCTGCCCTCGCTTGGGCTGGGCGAGCTCTCCGGCGGCGGGGCGGAATGGGAGGCTTCGGGGGTGGATTCGCCCGTGACCGCTGCGCCCGCCCCAGTCCCCCGGCTTGCGGCCTCCGGGTTGGTGCCCGGCCCCGCCAGTTCGTTGTAACGGGCCACCGCTTGATAACGGTCGTTGCCCGCATCCCCTTCCAATACCATCCCAATCAGGAGCAGTCCCACCCCCACCCCTCCCGCGATCCAGCTGGGAGTCAAGTCGGGATTGCCTTGGCTGATAGAGGCTCCACCGAAGGGGCAAGTGTTGGTTACGGGGGTTGCTTGCGCCGCGAACCCGTAGACAAGTGCCCCGCTGATACAAATCGCTCCCAGAACATCCAGCGCGTTGGCTCCGCTTTGTTTTCCTCTCGCGCTTTTCATCAGCTGGGTGGCTTGGTCGTCCTTGAGCAGGTCGATCACATCCTCAATTTGCTGGTCATTATTCAGGGGCTGGCCCTCGAAGATAAAGTTTGAGGTATGTTTGGTTCCGTCTTGGTCCGTGAAGGTCCCGATGGTTTCGATTTTCCGGCCGGTGGAAGCGGCAACGGGCGTGAAGCCGCCGGTGGGAGAGGGTGTGGCCGGGGCAGCCCGCGGGGTTTCGGCGGAAAGCTTGTCCACCTTGGCCTTGACCGTGGGGTTGTCGGGGTTCAGTTGCAGACTTCGTTGGTAGGCTTGGAGCGCCCCATCCTTGTCGCCCTCACGGAGGAAGGCGCTTCCCAGTCCCTGGTAGGCCTGCCAGGAATTCGGGTCCTTCAGGAGCACGTTTTGGAACCCGATCACGGCTTGGTCATATTGGCCCTTCTGGTAATTCCCAAGGGCGGCTTGGTAGTCGGCATTCTCGTCGGCATGGGCCGCGGGCACCCAAGCCAAACCCAGCAGGAAAATTAATACCCCGAATATCATTTTCTTCATATGATTCCCCGATAGCGATGAGATACCGATAAAAGTTAAAAGCCGGAATGCGCAATAGTAAACGCCATATTTTCAAAAATGTAAGGCGGCTGATCCCGCGCTGGAATTTGCGGCCAAAGCGACCCGCTGTGGAACCACTACCAACGGTAAAAACAAAAGAACCTGGCTGTTTCCCCATCCCGAAGTTCAGAGGGCCAGGGTCACCGCGGTGCGAATCTCCCACCGGTAGGTATTGACCTGTCCGTAATAACTCAAGGACTGGTCGTCCAAGTGGAAATAATTTCCGTTGATCTGCTGGTATTCGGTTCGGTGCTCCTGGGCTCCCAAGCCCGAGGGGGAGGGGTACCGGACCTTATCTTTCATAAGCCCGGTGGCCGGGTCGTAGGCCCAAAAGTCGACCGTGCCCGGGATTTCCCTGGAAATGAAAACCACGTTCCCGCCCATGTAAGCCCAGGGTTCCCGTCCCGTCCTGGCGTAAAAATAGCGGGGAGTGTACTCGAAGTTCGGGACCTCCTGGCCGTTGCTGACGGCCTTCCCCCCTTGGATGGTGTTCGTAATCACCGGCGAAGGGGGCGGCGGGGCAAGCCCCAGGGCCTGGTCGAACCGGATCGTGTCCTCATCCATGGAATTTGAGACTTCCGACCCCTCTTCGGTGCGGTCGACCAGGCGGGTCTTGTTGTGCCAGTCCACGAAGGCATTTACCGCCCGGTCGAAATCCTCCCGGCGAAGGTCCGCCGGGTTCCATTCGTAGGTCACCTCATTGGTGATCTTCGGGTTGTTCAACACCTTGGCCGAGATGACGATCCCCCGGCCCAGGCTTTTGGTGAGGACCGTTCCATTGAAGATCGAGGGATAAAAAGCCGCCAGCACCTGGCCGTGCCCGTCGGCGGAAAACGTGTAGCGGTGGGTGAGGGCGAAGGAGTCCCAAAAGCTCCTCTCCTCCAGGAAGGGCTTGATGACCCCGAATCCCTGGCGGATGGTGAATTCCACCTGCTCCCGGTCCCCCGCGTACCGGGGATCCTGGGCCTCCGGGCTTTCGCCCCGGTTGATCTTGAGGAACATGAAGTAAGGGCCGTTGGCCCCGATGGAGACGTGGTTCGGGTCCAAGGGCGGGGGCGTGATGTCCATCAGGGAGATCTTGGAAAAATTGTTGGCGTTCAATTGTTCCACCCGCCCCCAAAAACTCCCGTCCCAACCGTCGTAAAAAAGGCCACCCACTAGGTAATGGCCCAGCCACAGGACCGGGGGCGAAAGCAAAAGGACAAGCAGGACCCCAAGGAGGATTTTGAGGAAAAAGACCAATAGGCTCGGTTTATTTTTTTTCATGTTATTGGCGATTATTTCTTTGGTCAAATACACCAACTGTCGTGCGCGATGTCCACCAAATACCAATTCCCGTCATCGGCTTTTTCAAATGCCAGGAAGAGCGATTCCCAATCCATGCCGTCTCTTTTGGGGTCGAATCCTGGAAAATAATATTCCACGATGATCGACCCGGGTAATTTTTCATCGAGATCAATGGAACAATTTCCCTCCGAAAGGTGTTCGTTGTAACTGACTTTCGGCGCTTGCGCGAAATCCCGGCCATACACGAACCGCTTGAAATAATCCGCGAGGGAATAATTGACGTCGTCGCCGGAGCCCTCTTGCGGGACCACTTGAAAAATCGCCTTATCTTCAAGGGATAGGTTGCGAACTTCCTTTTTGCTGAGCGGTTTTTCCCTGCCGCTGACAAAGGGGTAAGGGGAAAAGATCAACCCTTTGTCAGGGTGGGTTAACCTGGAAAGGTGCTGGAAATCCTTGTTTTTGATTACCCCAATTGCCTCCGACGCCCTTTTTTCAATCACCCTTTTGGCGTCGGCCGGGGAGAGCTTGTCTTCTTGGGCGCCCGCCTGGATCATCGTCCCAAAGAAAAAGAGGAGGAATGCCATCGGTAGAATTTTCACAATGGGCGGTTCCCTTCCCGTCAATTCGTGAAACTTAAGGAATGGATGATCTTATCCGCCATGGCCTTGTTTTCATCCGTAGGCGAGAATTGGACCATGAGGTTCAGCAAGGTAGTCCCCTTTTTGATATTGAGGAGCATCATTTCCTCATCAATTTTGCCCAGGGCCTGGTAGGTTCCCTGCGCCTGGATGCCCGGCGTATCGGCTACGGTGACGGGGCTGGTGGACGCCTGGAAGTTCACCATGATCTTGTCCATGAGCTTGAACATCTTGATCTGCTGGTCCGTGACTTTGTTCAGGTCGAGGGCAACATCCGGCATTTCATGGGCGGCGGCCTGGAGGATGAATTTCATGTCGGGGCTGCGGCCCTTCGCTTCCATGCCTTTCAGGGTTGTCGCGCCCGAGGATGGGGATTCCTGCAATTCATAGGGGCTTGCGATCGAGAAATGGAAATCATCGTAGTTGTAGGTCTTCCAGTCGGAAGGCGCGCCATCGGCGGGGGGTGCGGCGGCCGGAGGGGGCGCGGCGGCCTGGGGGGCTGAGGGGCTTCCGTTGATGTATTTATCCAGGTCCACGTTGAAGAAGTTTTCGAGGATGATCCCCGTGACCCAGAGAAGCAGCAACCCGCCAACGATGAACAAAATAACTTTTTTCATATGAACCTCCCGATAACGGTTTGGCTCGACTTGGACCCAAACTTAAATATTGGCCGGCCTTCTTAATTCCGGGCCATTTTAAGCCCTGCGTGGAAACGGGGGGGTAACTTTTCAACCACCTCGAAAGTTGCTTGATTTGAAGCGGTTGTTACGGGGACTCGCCGCGGTAGGACGGCTGGCGGTAAAAACAAAAGACCCCGGTGTTCTCCGGCCCTTTTTTATTGGGCGTTGCCCGTCAATTGGGGTGTCCAACCACAATGGCCCCGGAAGTCCTCGACGATTCCGTTCATCGTTTGTTGGATGGCTTTTTCGCGGAGGTTGGCGAAAGCCGCGCTCTTGGGATAGACCAGCACCCCCGGGGTGTTTTCGTCGACGACGACGGGCTCCTGGTCGGTGTCGTGGTTGAGGCGGTACCTCGCCAGGTTGGCCACATTCAGGACTTGGCCCGCCTGCGGGACGACGGCACCCACCACACTACTGGCCAAATTGAGGAACCGGTTGACGTCGTCTTCCGCCGCCACGTCCGCCGGGACGGGCAGGGGGTTCCATGTGTTCAGCCAGCTCCAACCCTTGTTTTTACCGCTCCAAACCAGGCTTCCCGTGCCCGGGTCCATGAGCCTGGCATTCGCCTGCACGACCACCTTGCGGTAGGTGTAAAAACCCCATTTGGATATCCCGGAGGAGTCGGCCAGGCGTTGGGGGGCCGTATCCTTTAAAACCTCGGTGTAGCCGGAGGCCGATCCCAGCAGCAGGATATCGCAATTGAATTTTTTCGCGACCCGGTCCCGGAGATCCTGGTCGGTTTGAACGGAGGAGGCGTCGGCCCCCACGCTCCGGAGATAGGCGGCCACCTGCTTGGCGTCGATCACGGGAACGGCCCCTAAACTAAGGACCTCATCGGTCATTTCATCCGCCACGGCGCCCCCGAGGGCCGGGTCCTGGGTCGGGTCGTCGAATGGCACCACCGCCAACCGCTGGTACCCGTAAAGGCTGAAAACCGGGGGAATGGGTTTACCGGCGCAGCCGTTGAGCCAAAGGGCTGAGAACACCCCCAAGGCCGTCATCAAACCGAGTGTCAGGATGCTTTTTCCCCTCATGGCATTCTCCTTTACGCCTTCTTCCGGATTTTTCACGGTTCGATGATAAGCCGGAATTTCCCGGGGGACTTGTCCGCCAAAGTTACCGGGCAAGTCGGCGTCCATTATACCCCCGGATTTCCCGACGGAGGTCCGGCGCCGAAGGCCGCAGTTTGAGGATTGTGCCGCCCTTGGGTTTCGCGGGTGGGATGGGCCGTTACGGCGGCGCGCGGCGGAAGGACGGCTGGCGGTAAAACTAAAAGAGCCAACCTGTGGGGTTGTCTCTTTTTATTTCGGGTCAAAGTGGAGGGAGGAAGGGGCGGGCCCCTTGCCCTTCTTTAATAGCAATAGTCGATGCGCATCTCGGTCAGGCTGGAGGTCGCGTGGGCCCCTGCCGGGAAGGTCGCGGGAAAATCAACGCCGATGTTCGAGTTGTATCCGCTGGTGCTGAGGTTGAAGTTCACGTAGTTGGGATCGGAGGAATTCCCATTTCCAGACTGGGCGATCCAATAAGTGCCCGCGCAAAGCACGTAGGTGGAAGTGTCCACCACCGTCCATCCCGTGCCGCTCACCACCAGGGGGCCGGCGGTATAAATCAGGTTCCCGGGGTAGTTGCTGCCGTTGTCGGCGTAAACCCCCGTGGTGATGGTTTGGGGCCCGTTCCAAAGCGAAACTTCGAAGCCGGTCACGTTGACGGTTCCGGTGAAGGTGACGGGAAAAACCCAGGTGACATCCCCGTTCACGCTGCCATCGTCGTTGCCGGTAAAGGTGTCCCCCTGGCTGGCGCTGGTGTTGCAGGAGGCGGTGGCGCAGGGCGTAAGAACGTAGGTGGAGGTGATGGTGGGGGTGTTGGTGATGGTGGGACTGGCTGTGGCCGTGGGAGTGTTGGTAATAGTGGAAGTCGGCGTCTGGGTGAATGTTAAGGTGATTGTGGAAGTCGCGGTTTGGGTGGCGGTATTGGTCGGGGTTCCCGAGGGCGTTGGGCTGGGGGTTTTCGTTGGCGTGGAGGTCACCGTGGGGGAGGGGGTGACGGTGGCCGTATTCGTCGGGGTGGCCGAGGAAACGGAGGTGAAAGTGTTCGTAGGCGCCGGGTTGTTGGGTGAGCTGGGGCTGCTGCTCTTGCTGGGGCATCCGGCCAGGGTGATGGCGCCCAAGACGGTGAAGAACAGGACGGCCAAAGTTTTCAGGTTTTTCATGATTCCCTCCGGAAAAAGATGAAGGAAAATTATCCTAAACCATCCGTTAAATCAAGGATAACAAGCCGCCGTAAAGCCAAGGTTTTCCTGGCATAAAGGCGGCTGGCGGTAAAAAAAAGAACCCGGCTCCTCTCCGAGCCGGGTTCTTTTTATGAGTGCCTAAAATGGAATAGGGCGGCTAGGCGCCTTTTTTTAATTCGCGCCCCGCAAGCCGGGGTCAATGGCAGACGACGATCTGCTTGTGGCCGTTATCGGTAACGTAAAAGGTTCCATGGCCGTCCGTGGCAATGCCGTACGGCGTGGAAAGGTTCAAACTCGTGATGGCGGTCACGGGCGACCCCGAGGCGTTGAAGACAACAAGCTGGTGGCCGCCAGTGTCCGCCACATAAATGTTCCCGGAATTGTCAAAGGCCAGGTCGGATGGGGAAAAAGGATTGGTCCCGAAGGACACCGCCTTTTGGAAAGCCCCGGACGGGTTGAACTCGACCAGGTAATGGCCTCCCTCATCCGCGACCCAGATATTCCCGGCTTTATCCAACTTGAGGTTCATGGGCAGGCTGGTCGTGCTGACGGGGCCGCCGGTGCAAAGGGTGGCCGGCGTCCCATAGGTCGGGGGTGAGCCGGCAGTGACGGGGAAGGCGAAAACACCCGTCCCCGCGATGGCGGATAGGACCAGCAAGGTCGTCCCCCCCGAATTGACCGCCACCCCAATGGGGTCATTTCCCGATAGGACGGCCGAGTTCACCGACGTAATGTAAGCTCCGGACGGGCTGAAAAGCTCGACGTTCGAGTTGGTGTAATCCGCCACGTAAATATTGCCCGAGGGGTCTAAGTTGACGCCCCAGGGATTGTCAAAAGTCGCGCCGCCATTGAAGGTAGTGATGGTCTTTAGGTTTGTCCCCGTGGTGGTCCATTCGGAAAGGCTGTCGTTGGAGGAATCCGCGACCCAGAGGTTGCCGTTCGTATAGAGGATCCCCGCCGGAAGGGAGAAATTGGTGCTGCTTCCGATGGTGGCGAAGGCGGTCAGGACGGTGACGGGCCCGGGGGTGGCCGTGGGCGGATTGCCGGGGCTGGAGGGGCTGCTGCTTTTGGCGGGGCAGCCAGCCAGGATGATGACGCTAAAGCCGAGGCACAACAAGCCGAGCACTAGATATATCTTTTTCATGGGCCCTCCGGGGGATGAGGAAAAATAACCCATACTATGTGTTAATGCAAGCGGAAGAACTTTCGTAAAATCGGGGATTTCCTTGGGCAAATGGGCTTCGGTGGAAAGCGAACGTTGCGGCGGCTCGCTGCGGCAGGTCGGCTCGCGGTAAAAACAAAAGAACCCGGCTTTACGCCGGTTCCAAAGAAGAACCGGCCGAAGGCCGGCTCTTTTTATTTCAGGCCAAAAGCTCATTCCACCGCGGCTTTTACCTTTGCCAAGGCGGGTGCTTTTAAGGGACTTTTTTATGTTGGGTATGCCTGGTTTTCTTGATTTTGGTGGGCGCGGTCTTTTCCACGGTCAGGCCCCCGTCTTCCAGGGTTTTAAACGGCGTTTTCTCCTGGGTGGTGAGGTGTTCAACCGCCTTGTCGCTCCGGCTTTGAACCTCCTCGGCCAGGTAGGCTTCCATTTTCGCCTCCAACCCGAAAGTTCCTCTCTGGGCCCGTCAAGTCCGGTGATCTGGGTGTTCGCGTCCTCAGGTGATGTTTTACATCCCTCATTTGCTCCGTCCTTCTGGTCCTTTTGCTCCACGCTTGATTTCACCCCATCCAGTTTGTTGACCTGTTTCGGCCCAACATGGGCGGTTTCCCTCGGGGCCGTTCCAGGCGTCGGTATACTCTTCTTCGTCGCATCGTCGACTCCTGGGCGAGGTTGTCCAGTGTCTTTTGGGTGGCGACCAACTTTCCGCGCATTTCTTATGTTCCCTGTCCTCCTTCAACTGTGCCTGCTGGATCTGTCTGTCCGTGTCCCCCTGTTCGGCCACGTACTGGGTTCTCCTTGTTTTGGTCGCCTGGATTTGGCCCTGCGCGTTTTTCTGGAGCGTGTCGATCGCCCCCGGGGCGATTTGCTTGATCTTACCCTCGGCTTTCTTTTGGGCTTCCGCGGCCAGGGACGCGTTTTTTTGCGCGTCAAAGCCCGACGTCACTTCCTGGGCCGTGAGAACCTTGATCTGCAGGTTGGCGGCGTTCAGCGCGTTGGCAGCCTTGTCGTTATCGTCCTTCATGTCCTTTTCCTCGGCCATTTGTTCCCGGGTCAATTCCAGGATCCGGCCGGAGTCTTTGTCGGCGTCCACCGCATTCGGGGAAGATCCGTTTTTCTTGGCCTTCAGCTTGCCGATCTCCTTGGAAAGTTCCTCCGTCTTCCGCTTGGCCTTCAGCGCCTGGGTCGCCCAGTGATCGTGCTCCTTCAATTCGTCGTCCTGTACCTGTTGATCTGCTTGGCCATATCCGCCTGCGCCGACTGGGCCTGTCTTTCCATTGTCTCGTCGGTCCGCATTTGCACCGATTGCGTCCGCTCTGTCAGCTTCTCAATCTGCTGGGCCGCCTGTTCGTGGGTCGTTCGGATGTACTTTTCCTGGTTTTCCACTGTCCAGTTTCTTCTCGAATTCCGCGGTCACACCTTCATCCGCGACCGCGGCCCGGAGCGTTCCCACACAGCCCAAACCCATGACCGCCGCCATAACGATCGCCATTTTCCTCATTTCACCGCCTCCTTTTATTTCACGGACCGCCTGCCGGCTTCCAACCCTGGATACGCGCCCCACAAATCGGATGTTTCTTCCCGGTTAAAGTTTTTCGGCAAGCGACTATTGTTGACGTGTTTAGGACGCGAGGCCGCCCTCTTTAGTTGCAGGGCTGTGGCTGTTTTTGGGGTAAACGAAAAAAGGGGAAACCCGGCCCCAGCTCCCCTTTTGGGGTTTGGCTATTTTCCGCCGCACTGGAAAATTCCATTTTCCAGTGCGGCCTTTTTACCCTACTCTAGGTGAATGTTCCGGAAACTCCTCCTCGTTCTCTTGATGGCCTTGGGATCGTCGGCGGCTTGCCTGGCCAAGGACGTCTCATTCCCTTCCCCGCAAGGCTACGTCAACGACTTCGCCAATGTCCTGGACGCCGATAGCCGGACCCGCCTGAACGATGTCATTACCGGCCTGGAAAAAAAGACCACCGCCGAAATCGCCGTGGTGACGGTCAACTCCCTGGAGGGAATGACCGTGGAGGAATACGCCAACCGCCTTTTCCAGAAATGGGGCATCGGGAAAAAGGAAGGGCAAGGACAACGGCCTGCTGGTCCTCATCTGCCCGCCGGAGCGGAAAATGCGGGTGGAAGTGGGCTATGGCCTGGAAGGCGTCATCACCGACGGCCTGGCCGGTTCGGTCATCCGCAATTCCTTTACCCCCGCCTTCAAGCAGGGGGAATACGGGAAAGGCACGGTGGAAGGGGTGACCCAACTGGCCCGCTTCGTGACCGGCGCGGATTCGGGCCAAGCCTTTGAGTCCGCGCACCCCAATCCCGTCCCCCTGGATCTATCCGCTGGTAAGATCTTTCACACTCTTTTCTTTTCCGTTTTCGTGGTCTTTGGCCTGCTCATGGTCGGCCTCGGCATCAGCGACAAGGTGGTCTTTATCATCTTCTGGGGGTTGTGTTTCGGGGGAATTCCCCTGGGGATGATCATCTCGGAAGACGGCACGGAAAGTTGGAACGTTTGGACTTTAGGTGTCCTGGGACTTTTAGCCCTGGTCACCGGGCTTTGGCTGGGGTTCCGCTATCCCAAAGCCCTCAAGATCGCCCGCAGAGGAAAAAACAAAGGCTGGATTTGGGGCGCCACTTCAGGCGGGTTCGGCAGTTCATCGGGCGGCGGGGGCGGTGGCTTCGGCGACGGTTCTTCCGGTGGCGGCGGAGCCAGCGGGAGCTGGTAAGCACAAGCTATTGGCCAGACCCCTCTGTTTCGTTAATTCGCAAGGTGTGACCGGTTTTCATGGCTTATCCTTCCGCCAGGCTCAATCCCGCCAGCTTGAAATGCCGGTCGAAACTGAAAACCTCTCCGATTCCAAGCCTGTCGGCCATGGCGATGGCGACGGCGTCGAAGTAGCTCAAATCCTTCGCCCGGCTGGTTTGTTGGAGCGAGGCATAAGCGGCCCATTCATCCTCCAGCGTCGCCCGCTCAATCTCATACTCTTGCAGGGCCGAGTTCAGGAAATCCCGGGCGGCTTGCGGCCCTAATCGTTTGTTGAGGATGGCATGGGATTCAGCCAGGAGAAAATTCGGGAGGACCAAAACAACTTTCCGCCTAACCAGCTGTTGGCTGATTGCGGCGGCTTTCCGGTGATGGTCATCGTCGGCGTCCAAAAGCGCGTAAATGGCGCTCGTATCCAATAAAACCTTATCCATGGACTTGTTTCGCCAAGACTTCGTCCAAGTCCGCTTTGCCCATGTGGAATTTCCCAATGAGGTTTTTTGTGTGTTTGCCCGTATAGATCCGGGGGGTGTTTTTTCCCGTGGAGCGAAGCGCCTCGCGGATCAGTTCCCTGGCCTCCAAGCTGACGGACAAGCCGTTCTTCTTGGCCAAACCCTTCACGTTCTCGAACAGCGGGCGCTCCAATACAACATGGATTCTTGGGTTTTTCGTCGGCATGGCTTCCTCCTCGAAGTTAATGAAGGTTAGCATAAGTGAGGAACCTCTTCAAGAGTCCAAATAAGGCTCCTTTTATTTCGGTTCAACCCTCATTCCACTACGGCTTCCACCTCGAACTCGTTGGGATCATGGCCGGCCAGGACCCAATCCACCAGCGCCTCGATATCATCCTCTTCCAATTCCATTTCAATAGCCCGTCCGACTACCTGTTCCACCATCTTTTGGGTTTTCGACAGGTCTTTTGAAAAAGCTTTCAATGGTTCCAGGAATAGGGAGAATTCAGGCCCGAACTCGTAACCTCCAGCCCGGTAACATTGATGGACGGATTTGGCAATGGCGGTCATTGCAGGCTCATTGATGAGTTTCAGCACAGGCAATACCCTCATCACCAATTCCTGGTCATCATGAGTTTCTATAGCCCATTGGGCAGCCGACTTTTCCGGTGCCTCCTTCACCCTATCGGCGATCCAGAGGTATTTCTCAATCCAGGTTAAGGGACTGAAAAGCCTGCGGTTAAGGTTATGGAGCCGAACGGCTTCCATTTCATCGATGGGATAGACCTTCGCCTGGAGGCTGGGCCAACCCAGTATTTGGGCCGCCTTCAAGGTATGGGCACCCTCGAACAGCTCGTAATCATGGTCCGGGTCGGCCGCATTTTCATCCGCCGTCAGGCTTCGGACACTGATTTCCGAAGCGTATTGTGTGGCTTTCATGGCGAGGACATACCGGTCCAGGCCAAGGTAGCTTTGGTACATGATGGCGATATAGCGATTCAGCCGGATTCGGTTAACCGGGATGACCCCATATTGCGGATGATTGAAATTTTCCGACCAGGGGATGGGTTTGAAGTCTTCCTCCCCTTCCCCCTGGGCGGAGGCTACCAGCCGAAGCCCGTGGCTTGGGTGTGCCGGTTCCGTAGGGGAACCGGCCCCATCGGTTTCCTCATCCTCATTTTCGCTGTCATTGCGAGGAGTGCCCGCCGAATAGGCGGGCGTTGACGACGCGGCAACCCCAGTTCCAGATGAAGCCTTTTCCCCGGAAGGGGTGCCTTCCCCTTGGGATTGCCCAAACTCCTCCGGCTGATGGCCACCCTGGACATGGCCCACCAGTCCCTTGACCCCTGCCTCAGTCAATTCCCGGTCAATGGCCACCTCCAGGGTCCGCCGGATCAGGTCTTGGGTCTCGGGCGGTATTGCGGGATAGGGCCATAGCTTCTGGCTTTCGGCCCCTGCCGCCTTTACCCCTGGCTTCAAGCCGGTCCCTGGTCCTAAACCAGCCAATTGGTAGGTCGCCATCTCAGAAATACCCCAAATTCCCTTATTTGAATTAGCTGACTGTCGGCTAATCAAGGCCTTTGACGCCGCGTTTAAGAGGGGTAAGAGGCCAATTGCCCGGGTCACCTTGTTCCTATCCATCTTTAACCGGGCCGCAACTTGGCCTTGGGTCTGGTTCGGGTTGGCCTTCACTAGCTGTTCAATGCTCTGGTAGCCGGCCCACCAGCCCCTTTGCCGGGGGTCATTGTCCGTGTGGGTGATAACGACGGCTTCTTCCTCGGTCGGGTTGAGGGCAAAAGCCGGCATGGCCCCTTCCGGGGTGGTATCGAAATGCGTCAGACGGTAGCTGGGTTGAAGGCCCGGGGAAGGCGGGCCCTGCCAGACCCAGCCCTGGGTTTGAAGCCGGTCAAGAGCCCGCCAGCGGAGTTCCCCGGTCAGGATCATCCAATTGAAATCCTCCACTTTCCAGGGGGTGCCATCTCCCTTTAACCGCGGATTGTCTGGGTGCAGGCTCACCCCGGGAGCCAGAAGGCCGGGGCCATTGGGGGGCTCGATTGGGTAGGGCTTGAGCTTGGCGGGGTCCAAAAGACCATCCACCAGGATGCTTTCAACCATGCTCTGGATATCCTCTTCGGAGACAGGGGGTCCCGGATTCTCCGGGTTAGGGTAGATCCGCTTGAGGGGAATTGCTTGGACGCCGGGAAATATTTCCGGCAAAAGTGCCAAAACGTCTTTTATCTCAACGGGCGCGTTCATAGACAACCTCCTGGCTAATATTTCGGCGGGAAAATTTTAGAGGCGGATATTGCGAAGGGTCAACGGAAGATTGAGGAAGGTTGTAATTTTCCTAATTGCGCACAAATATTGTCCCGGCTGACAACGAATTATTTGAAATTTAGATTAACTGGTCCGAGGGGGGGAGCTATTGGGGTTGCCGTTAAGGCCTGCCCCTCGACCTGTCTCCCAAAGCTAGCAGAACGTCGGGAGAAGCCCTTCGGGCATAGTGGGACGGCGTAGGAGGGCGGTTTGCCGCGGTAGGACGGATGGCGGTAAAAACAAAAGAACCCGGTTTTGGAACAAATCGGGCTCTTTTTATTGAATCCTAAAATGTCGAATGTTGGCCTGGCCCCTTTGTTCACTAAGTAAGTTCGGCATAACCCTCCTTTCAAACCGGTGGTTATTAAATTAACGAAATTCCGCCGTGGTCACAGTTTTGGTTCTACTTTTGATTCCCGATTTCGGTGTCAACTCCAGATACTTTTACAACCGCCCGCCAAAGGGCGTCCTGATTTGCGCGGTCATGGAGGTGTTCATGGCGCATGATCTCAATGGGACCCGTCATCTTTTTTGGAGGCGAGCAAAAGAACTTGCCAGAAACATCGACGCCAAACTTCGAGGCCGTGAGATATCTTTTGGCCCCTTCATCGACGGAATGTGACATTCCAGGAATAAGTTTCGAAATCCGCACAAATACGTTCTTCATCACAAAACCTAGATTGCGAGGCGCCAGGGTATCTGGAGCGGCTCCGGGTGAAACTGCGTATACGGCCATGTCCGCAGGAAGCTTTCGAGCAAGGGCCGCGACCCACCACGCGACAAATATTTTAGCGTCAGAGTAAGCCGTGCTAGCCTTGTATTTTACATTCGGGGAGCTGCGCAAAATCGCTTCTATGGCTGAAACCCGGTCGCCTTTGTACTCTTTCGCGGCGAATGCCGCCAAGTCGGTAAATTGAAACATGGGTACATCACCTCGTGCAGGTTCCGCACCGGCAATAACGATACGAGCATCCGGCGCCAGAAGTCCGGCCCCTAAAAGTCCCATCGTTAACTGGTGATGGCCGATCAACGGCGCTTGCGAAGCCTCAATGTTCTCGCTTGTCACAACACGTTCTTTGCCTGGCATCATACCAGCGTTAAGAAGGAGAAAATCTATGGGTGCGCCTCGCTTTACTAGCGCGGCGACAGCCTTCTTCACGCTGGCAGAGGAATTAAGGTCTAGGGCAATACCAGTAAAATTTTGCGTTCCGGTCTCCGCCTTCAATCTATTAACGGCTTCATCCACCCCGGGCTGGCTGCGTCCAGTGACTATCACGTGACTCCAACCATCCTGGACAAGTTGCTTGGCTGCCGAATATCCTAGACCAGACGTAGTGCCGGTAACGAGTGCGAGATTCTTTTTCATAGTTTGTCTCCTAAGTCTGACATTGTGAAAATTTCACCATCTACTTAATGTAGTATACGCTACAGAATGGCCCATCCACTGTCAACCGTTATTGTTGCGGTTGCTACAAATGGATTGTTTACTGAGTTTCGCCTGAGTAAAATGAGGCATGAGTCGAAAAATAGAATTTAATTACGATAATGCAGTGGATCAAGCAATGCGGGTCTTTTGGGGTGAGGGATACTCCGGCGCATCAATGAGAGACCTTCTCAAGGCGATGAAAATTGGGGAAGGCTCTTTCTACAATACCGTCAAAAGCAAAAAGCAACTCTACATCGAATGCTTGAATCGATATGGAGAGGTCAAAGGCAATAAAAGAATTTTGGCTCTAACATCAGCCCCGAATGCGCGTCTCGGACTGCGGGCTATGCTAAGCGCAATGTTCGATTGTCTCGATGATCCGAAGAAACCTTCATCCCTTTGCATGATTGCGGCAATGATTTCCGGAGATGTCATGGCTGATAGCGAATTAAAGAAAGTTGCTATTGCCAGTGTCAATCAAGCTAAAAAGTTAATTGAAGATAAGATTGATGAAGACAAAAAAGCTGGGCGTCTTCCTAAAAGCTATGACTCACATACAGTTGCTGCTGTCATAGTTACGTACTTCCAAGGCATTTGGCGTATGGCCATGATTTCATACAAACGGGAAAAGTTCGAGCGCGAGTCAGAAGCATTTCTTCGAGGATTGGGTCTTTAGGTTTAGAATTCCTGAATCACACTGATGCTCCAACTTCCAAGTCAGTCAGCAACATTTCGTCCGACGTGAAACAAGAAAATTAGTACTAAAAGGTCTTTTTTCTGTAGAGTAGAACACAGGCGCAGTAATGTGCAGGTTAACCCTTGGCTTGTTTCCCTGTTTCCAGTTCCGTGCCCGTTTAGGATCGCCCATCATTCCGTTTCCTGCATCCCCTCATCAAACCGTACGTGACCTTTTCGATCATACGGCTTTCCGACAACCTTTCATCCGGCGGCATACGAGCTAAAAGTTGGAATCCAGTTCAAACCAAGGCGTTTCACTTCCTCGATCGGCCATGTTCGTCCTTCCCAGGCGTACTTACGCCTCCGGAACAAAGTCAGCCTCTCCAGTACGTAAAATTGGAGCTTAGAAAAGTACTGCTGGCTATCCCCGATACGAAAATAGTTGGCCCATCCCCTCAACACCGGGTTCAAAGCCTTCGCTAAATCCTCCATTGGAGATAAGAGTCGCTCTCGGCCCGCCGTCATCTGCTTCACCTTCTCGGCGATTTTCTTCATAGCCTTCCGACTCGGCCAGCTCAGGCAACAGGTCTTTCCCAATCCTACCACTGGCATACCTACTTGAAAATGAAACCCCAGGAAGTCAAAACCTTCCTTTGCAGGCCCCATTTCCACCAGCCGTGTCTTTTCCGGGTGCAGTTCGAGCCCCATACGTCCCATCAATTGCTTGATGACCTCCAGGCTCTTTTCCGCATTGGCTTGGCTACCGCACAGCACCACAAAATCATCTGCGTACCGTACCAGCCTTCCCAATTTCCTGTGCCTCTTATTCCAAACCTTGTCCAACAAGTGGAGGTAAACATTGGATAACAGCGGTGAAATTACTCCGCCTTGGGGCGTCCCTTGGACGGTCGGCCTAAGCCTACCTTCCTCAAACACACCCGCCTTCAGCCACCCTTGGATCAGGTTCAAAATATTCCTGTCACTGACCCTCTGGCGCACTAGCACCATCAGTTTGTCATGGTCGATGGAATCGAAATACTTCCTGATGTCTCCATCCACTACCCATGTGTACCCCCCGTTGATCCACTTCTTGATCTCCCGGTGGGCCTGTTGGGCTCCGCGTTTTGGCCGAAATCCAAACGAGCCTTCCAGAAAGTCCGCCTCAAAAATAGGTTCTACCACCTTCCGGCAAGCCGCTTGGACTACCCGATCCCGGATTACCGGAATTCCCAACGGTCTCTTACTTCCGTCAGGCTTGGGTATTTCCACTCGTCTCACCGGCTTAGGCCGGTACTTCCCAGATTTGAGTTCCTCCTGGATTCCCTTCAGGAATGGAATAATCCCTACCTTCTTTTCAATCCATTCCAGTGTTTCCCCGTCCACTCCTCCTTGGCCTTTGTTAGCCTTCACCTGTTTCCATGCCGCTACCAGGACATCCCATCGGGTCATCCTGTCGTACAGCACATGGAACCTTCGGTTCGGGCTCCTCTTGGCCGCTCGGTATAGCTCCCTTTGAAGGATTCGCGCCTTGTCTTCGGAGATAACATGAATGAGCCAGCGGCCTGCGTAAAATAAAACGGGCCTTGTTGAAGGGCCCTAATTCGCGGGTTGCTCCTTGAGGGAGCCTATCCGCATACGGAGGGCTGGCTCATGGAAAATAATATCACGGTGGTCGGGTTGGATGTCCATAAGGATACGGTGGTAGGTGCGGTCCTGCCGGCTAGGGCCGAAAATGTGAAGGATATTTTTACAATCGAGAACACCCCAAAAGCATTGGGGAAAATGCTGGGTAAGTACGAAGGACGAGGGTCAATAACGTTTGTGTACGAGGCGGGCCCTTGTGGATATGACATCCACCGGCAATTAACCCAAAAGGGGTTGAAGTGCGTCGTAATCGCCCCTGGGAAAATTCCAGTGAAAGCCGGGGATCGGGTGAAGACAGACCGCCGAGATGCGGAAAAGTTGGCCCGTCTTTGGAGGGCGGGAGAGCTGACGGAAGTGCGGGTTCCGACCATCCAAGAGGAAGCCTGTCGGGATCTGGTTCGAGTTCGTGAGGATGCCCTAGAAGACCGGCAAAAGGCCCGGCACCGGTTGTCGAATTTCTTTCTTCGGCAAGGTCGTATCTTTCGAGAAGCTAAGAATTGGAGATCAGCCCATGAGGCATGGCTGAAAACCCAAAAGTTCGAACCTCTGGAACTGCATGAGACTTTCGAGGCATATGTCCGCGGGAAGCAAGAGGCAGATGAGCGGTTGAGGAGTTTGACGAGCCGAGTGGAGGAGATGGCCAGCCAAGAACCCTACAGGAAACTGGTCAAGCATTTGAGGTGCCTGAAAGGGGTTGATACCTTGAGCGCCATGACCTTGGCGGTGGAAGGCCAAGATTTGAGGCGATTTGAGAGCGCTCGTAATTTCATGGGTTACGCGGGTTTGGGGATATGTGAAAGCAGTTCAGGTGGAAAAATCCGTCGGGGAGGAATCACCAAGACCGGGAACGCCCATTTGAGACGGATTCTTGTGGAATCGGCTTGGAGTTACCGCCATGGGAAGTCGGTCGGCGTGGTTTTAGAAAAAAGGCGGGAGGGTTGTCCGGTGGAGATTTTAAAGATCGCCCGCAGAGCACAGGATCGTCTGTACAAAAAGTTTCTAAAAATGACCCAACGTAACAAGCCCATCCAAAAAGTAGTGGTGGCCGTAGCCCGGGAGTTGGCTGGATTTGTGTGGGCCATCGCCCAGGAAACAACAGGAATGGTTTAACAAGGTCATGAAGGAAGAACCCTGTTTCCGGAAGCTTGGCAACGATTTGGAGAACCCTCGGTACAACTCTGTGGCGCAAAGGCCTAAGCCTGCGACGACCCACGATCAGAGATCGAGGCAGCTCCCGACGAATGAAAATCTTGCGTCCCTGGAACCAGCAATGGGTCTAACACGCGAATATCAGTTTGATTCATCGTCGAAACAAGCCGGGCTTTCGAGATCAGGGCTTTTCGCAGGGCCTTGAGGTGGAAAAGAGTAGGATAAAACCAAAGGAAAAACCAGCGGGCTTGACTGGCTCATTCATATCAGTTGTTGGCCTTTTGGGGCATGCTCCAGCGCCTCCCTTTTCCGGTTGCTTGGTTGAAGCAGGGGTCCTTCCCTCCAGGTGGTTTTGTTGTCCACCCTTCAGCGGTAGTGTGACCCCCTCCGACTTCCTCTCGCCCTTACCACTTTTCGGTTTTAGCCTTATAGCGGCAAGTCTTTTGGCGGGTAGGATCTCCCAGGTTGCTTGCATAGCCTTTCCAACATTCCGTTCCCCATACGCCGGAGGATTTGCCCCGCTTGCTCCAGATTCTTTAGCGGGATAATAGCCTTCGCCGGTAGACACGCGGCTCGGCATCCTCTTGCACCTTTCGGTGTCCCTTTCACGACGCGGCAAGATTCACTTGATGTTGCGGACTGCTGAATTGTTCCCTCACCAAATGAGGTTTATGACCCCGTTTCGGGCAGGACCTCTCGGCCCTACGCCGGGGGCTGACTTCCAGGCTCTCTGGCGATTACCTGGTCAGGACTTGGGCTGGCCCTCCTCGACCTACTCCCTCACCTGCTGGCTCTGCAAACCTTCGCTGGCACGCTGTCCACAAAGGGTCCCATCTTGGACAACCTCATTTCAAAAGTAATACCGCTCTTGCCGTATTTTTTGGGGGGGTTCCTTGCCCTCGGCCCTTGAAAGGCGCGAACAGCCTGTCCTACGCTGAACCCAATGATCCGAGGGGTGGAGGCTATTTTGAGGTGGCCCGTTGCGGCAGGACGGATCGTTTAGGAGGCCCTTTCGAGCAGGGCGCAATCCGGGTCGAGCTTCCGGGCCAGCTCCAGGTATTTCCGGGCCTCCTCCGGGTTCCCCCGCTTCTTCTCGGCCATGGCGAGCATGCAGGCGTTTAGGGCCTGGTTCCCGGCCGTTTGGTTTTGCTCCAAGGCTTCCTTCAGGAAAGGAACGGCCTCCTCCACCCGGCCCAAAGCCAGCAACACGGCCCCCCGGGTCCCCTTGATCGGGGTGATCCAAAAAAGGTTTTGGTAGGCCTGGGCCGAGGCTTCGTCCGCCTCTTTCAGCAATTCCGGGTCCCCGGTCAAATAATCGGCCCAGGCCAAATTGTTCAGGAAGAGGTATTTCAAGGCCGGCTCCAGGTTCTCCCGGGCCGACAGATTTTGGAAGAGGGCCCGGGCCCCCGCGTAGTCCCTTTCCTTCAGGAGCAGGAGCCCGTAACTGCTTAAAATCACGGGGTCTTCCGGCGAAACGATGAGGACCGCCTTGAAAAATTCGCGCGCCCGCGCCAGGTCCCCGGCGTCCGCCATTTCCTCGTTCAGCACGCCGGCGTACCTGCCCGCGAGCTGCTTCTCAACCTCGTCGAGCTTCAAAAAGGGGGCCTTCCACAGCTGCATCCCGTCGTTGGGAATGGGCCCTTGGGGGGTTCGAAGGATATGGGGCCATAGGTTCGAGAGGAGCATAACGAGGCTCGTGAAGGCGAGGGTGACGAGCAGGTTGAGGAGCGTCGAAGTCCAGAAGGGTTGGTTCCAACGTGCCCCGATCCAGGGAGGGTCGACACCGCCCCCAGAAGCCGCCACTAAGAGGAACAATAAAAACGCGGCGGCCCCAATCAACAGGTTCATGGCGGGACCGCCCATGACGGTAATGGCGTGTTGGAGCCTGTAATGTTTCCGGTTTCCCGGGCCCGAGAGGGTGCTCCCGCCCATGGGGTATTGCTTGAACTCGGTGGGGATTCCGAAAATCCGGAACTTAGCCACGGTCCGCCCGAAACCCACGGTGATCCGGAAGACCTTTCTCTCCTGGAGGCGGGAGGCGAAGGCATGGCCCCACTCATGGGGCAAAATCAGGAGAATATGAAAGACATAGTAGAGGCCCAGGAATTCCGCGTACCAGAGGAACCGGTTTTGGGCGTTCACCAAGGTCCCCAGGAAACCCAATACCAGCAATGAAGGGTATGCCCAAATCTGCCACTTGGCATGCCGGATCCTTTTCTTCATCAGGCATTCCTGGCAAAAACAAACTTTTCGGGACGGATCGCCCTGTCCTCCCTTGCCGCCCCGGCAGGCGAACGCCTTTTCGGCTTCGGACTCTCTTTTGCAGATGGCGCATTGAACGGACATAGGTTTAATTCAGGGGGCCTTTGGATTGGGAAACGGATTTAATCTTAGTGGGCCATCGAAAGCCGATCAAGGAATTTGCCGGATAGGGCCTGACGGCCTGGGTTTTGCGGCTGGGGAGGGCCATTACGGCCTGCCCTCCGACCTGTCTCCCAGAGCTCGGAGAGCGTGGGGAGAAGCTTTAGCGAAGGTTGGCGGCTTGCGGTAAAAACAAAAGAACCCGGCTGGTTCCCCAGTCGGGTTCTTTTTATTTCGACCAAAATCGAGAATGGTGACCCCTTTGTTCTTTTCATTTAGAAGCGACATCCTTTGTTTCTTGAATTTTCTTTTCTAGCAATTGGTCCCAAAAGGGGCTGTAGGATTTCAAGATTGTTTGGGCCGAGGAATATTGTTGGATGGCCTCCGTTGTGGGCTGGCGCCCCATTTCCACCAAATTGCGGTCGATGTCGCCAAGGATCATTTGGGCTTTGGCGGCGTGGAAACGAAAACCGCCGCTCTCATACATCTTCAGCCCCTTCTCCACCCAATCCTTTGCTTCCAAAATTTCCTTTGGGTCTTTTTTGATTTTCCCCAAAATGTTTTCCAATGCTCCCGTATTCATCCAATGTTCCCCCCGGGACTGGATCCTGTTAGGGTTTTCGCAATCTTTCTGAAAAACCTCCATTAAGGCCTGGGCCTTGGCCAAGAGTACCGGGTCTGAATCCAGCGCTAGCCGGTCCGCATAGGCTTCGCAAAGGTCGCTTTGGTAACCGCATTTATCCAGGCTGTGGGCATCCGTCAGGGTAATGGCCTCTTCCAGCCGCCCGATCCCATTCTCCAAAATGGCCTTGTCCTGGGTTTGCCAGCCCTCGTAAACATGGAGAAGCCCCAGGTCATATTCGGCCTCAATCCAGAGGGCGGTGCTATGGTCGGCCCCCAAGACTTCGAAAAGATCCTGGAGATGCTTTTCACCCATCTTGGCGTCGGCTGGATCGCAATAAGCCTCCGTCAAAAGGCCATAAATGGTTGCTCTTTGTTCCTCCGCGCTGGCCCATAACTGGGGCATGGTTGCCTTTTGGTTGACGGTTTGGACATCGTCCAAGTCTTGGAGATCGTCCAGCAATTTTCCACGGTCCAAATCCTTTGCCGCCAGAAGCCTGGAAATGATTCCCATGTTGTTCCGGGTATTGGCCCAAAGCAGGGGGTTTTGGTCCTTGGGGAGGGTTTCAATGGATTCCTTCATGGAGGCCAGGGCCTGGTTCAAAACTAGGGGGTCGTTATTTTTGATGCTGGCGAGTGTCATTTGTTGGCACCCCAAGTTGCTCAAGGCCGTGGCCAAGGCATAGGGATAATGGACCTGGCGGTAGGCCGTTACCGCCTCCTGGCTGAGCTCCACGGCTTTCTTCGCCGGTTGAAGGTCGTTTTTTTGCTGGGCCAGGCGCATATAGACGGCAGCGGTATTCACCTGCATCATGGCGACATCCAGGGGGGCGAGGGAAGACTTCGCCTCCTTCAAGGCCGCCAAGTGATGCTTCAAGGATTCCCGGAAATCCTTCTCATCATTTCTTCTTTCGCCAAGGTTCTCAAAGGCGACACCGAGCCCGTTTTGGAGGTTCATCCATTCGGAACCGTGATGGCCCGGCGAAATTATTTTCAACCCCGTTTCATAGGCCTGGATCGCCTCTTGTATAAGTTCGCCGTCGTTTTGCCTCTCCCCCAGTCTTTCCAGGGAATTGCCCAGGTTGACCTCCATCCCAGCCAGCTGGAATAAGAAAGGGGTTTTTTTGAAATAGGACATCGAGGCTTTAATCGCCTTGACCGAATCCAGCAGGTCCTTTGGATTGTCTTCCGCCTCCCCCAGCGCCTCCAGCATCACCGCCAGCATCTCTTCGTCACCGGCCCACTCGCCCAAATGTTCCGAGCTGGGGTAACTTTCACCGATCTGCCGCATCAACATAACGGCCTTCTGGAGCGTTGGGATGTCGTGGGTCTCGTTGGCGTATTCGCAAAGGGGGTAGCTTAGGCTTTTCCGCAACCCCCGCAGGGTTCGGGGGTCCCAATCCTTTTGTTGGGCGGTCCCGAGGAGGGAATAGATTTTGACCGTCAGCCCCCGAAGTTCCCCTGAAATGTCCATTCCCCTGGCCTTATCGGCCAAACCCGACCACCCCGTCACGATCCAACGGACGATCTGGGGCGTGTCGATCTGGGCGACCCCGCTCAGGTAACCCGGCCCGTGCATGGCAAAGCCCTCTTCCCTCACCTCGTTTTTGATCCGGTTGGAGACGGAAAAATAAATATTCCACTTCCCCCCAAAAGGCCGGTCGTTTTGATTTCCCCAAATCAGGAGGTCTGCCTTGGTTTGGTCAAGTATTTGTTCGGCATCGGCCAACTGGGTTTCCAGTTGAAGATCGGGGCCCATGGAAACCGGCCTCGAAAGCTTGATGACTTGGATATTGGTATCCTTGTTGAACTCTTCGGAGATTTTCTCCTGTATTTCACGGGCTTCCCCGGTCCCCTCTTTTGATTGGAAAAGGGCCACGGCCAAAACCAGGGTTTTTCCATTCGTAATGGGGGTTGGTGTGTTGTCAAAAAGGGATAAAGCGAAGAGAGGACCGGATAGGAAGAAGATGGGAAAAAACACCTTCGGGAAGTGACTTTTGGAATACCTTTTGAACAATTAAATATCTCCCTCGTTATGTATCAGAGATATTAAAGCATATTCTGGTGCTTGTACTTAAAAACGGCCTGGCCGCGCTTGTCGTTGGCCAAGCCGTGCGAATCAGGGTCAGGTCTTGAAAACGGCACCAAAAAACATCGCAAATCACCTAGTTGCCGAATTCAAGGCCTGACCCCTAGGTCTGTTCATTAAAAACCGCTCTCATGATGAATCCATTTTCCATTTTCATATTTCTCATACAAAACGTGGTTCTCACTGACAAAGCAACGCTTACCAAATTTGAATAACTCCTCATTTAGCTTGTTAGTTGCTAATGGGTTATAAGCAGTTGTTATATTTTCGCCGTTTTTTGAGAGTCCAAAATTTTGACCCGAGTAAATGAAGGCACTAATGGGTTTATATTCATCTTGCGAAAATAAATTAGATGAAATTGGAACTTTTCCCTTTTTTAATATACTTAGCCGTCGCGGATGAAAACCCTCGGGTTCTCCAACTGCCTTACCATCTTCAATCGGCCATTTAACGGAGAATCGACCGATCATATATGCTACTTTCGCTATTGCTGGATAATAAGGTCCACTTCCCCCAAAAAATCTAAACTTCCCAGTGTTGATTGCAATTACACAAAAATCATCTGGACCAACCACACCATCTTTTATGTAGCCTATGATTTTCTTTTTTTTATCACGGATCCCACTTGTTAACCTCAATAAATAGCCTTCTTCGTCCACTCCACCATTGGGAGAAAAATCTGTTCGTACGCGATCATCGCCATCAACTGCAACTGCTTCAATCCAAAGTAGTTTTTTATTATCCAAGAGGACTTTTATATCGGGCCCTTTTGGCGGGGCTTTTTCCAATCGAAATCCTTTTTCTAGCATGACTTTGGCTAAATACACCTCCCATAAGCAGGCCATTGGGTCCACTTCGATTTCTTTTAAAAATTTATGGGAATTTTGACAAAAAGGCAGATAGTTTTGAAGCATTTCATCAAAGTATTTTTGAATTTCATTTGCATCGTGGAAAGCGCGAAAGGGATTATTAGGCCACTTAATATTTTCTAAATTACTCATGTTTATAACCTCATCTTAAACAAAAAAACCGCCCTCAGTTACGAGAGCGGGGTTTCGGTCATCATTGCCCCCGTTGAGGGGAACAATTAGATCAGGTCGAACGGCGCTCCCAGAAAATCAGGAGCATCCACTCGTGGAGCTGCAGTTGAGCCACTTATAGCAAGCCGCGTTGCGAACCATGATCGTCCCGCGTTCGATGTCTTTCCCGCCTCACTTCTTAGTGGCGGTCGGTTTTTCCATCCACGCGGGTTGGTGCGTTCCATAAAGCACATCCGGGTCCATATCGGCCCCGTTGTCCCAAACCAGCGTTCCCAATTGGGGGTCCACCCGGACCGTTCGAAACATTTCCTCGTTTTTTTGCAGGGGTTCGAAAATGGGGCCTCTCAGGTAAGGCTTTAAATCCACTTCCCGCCGAGCGCCATCCGTAAATTCCAAGAGAACTTTGTATTTCTCAAGTATCTTCACTGTTTTTACCCGTGGTAGATTTTCCATCTTTCCCTCCTACTCCAACGGCTCGATGGGGGCCAAAGCGGCCCCTTCCCGAGCCTTTTCCCAATCGCCCATCAATTCCGCCCGGTGTTGGGCCGCCCATTCCAAAACCAGGGCGTTTGGCCTGCGGGGCAACCCGCCCTTTATGATTTCCAGGGTATCGATCCTATAAACCGCCTCGAACCCGCCGTAAGCCGCATGAAAATGGGCCGGGGAATGATCGTTGTAATACATGGTGATGATGATCCCAAAAATTCACAGATTCGCGGCATAACCTCTCCCCGCACCGTTCTGAAACACCCTTTTCATGCCGCCCATCAAGCGACTTTCGCATAAATGACTTTTCCATACTTGTTCGCAGGATAAGCAAGACCGCCGATATGGTTCTTAGTTTCCTCGAACCTCTCCAGCGGCATGACGATGATGTCGAGGGGATAACCCAAACCAACCAAGGCGCCGTCGATTTTGACGCTTTCGACAAGCCGGTCCTTGACCTTTTTCTTGACGACCAACAGGTCGATATCGCTGTCCCGGGTCATGCGCCCGTTCGCGGCGGAGCCGAACAGGATGATCTTATCGGCTTTATAAACCTTCAGGATCCGCCGGACTATTTTTTGAACCACATCCTCACTGATGCCCATGGGGAGTGCCTCTCTCGAAAGTGTTTTGATTATACCCCATGGGAAAAACCAAGGGGGTTAGGCCCTTTATTCCGTTAACCGTCTTTCTCGTTTTTTTCGAGTGTTTCAACCAATTCCGGCAGTCGGTTTTGAATGGTTCTCCAAATTTCCTCAAAATCCCAATTACGGTAATCGTGGATAAGCCTGTCCCGCATTCCGGCGACTTTTTTCCAAGGAATATTGGACAAGGTGGCCCGAAACTCGTCGGAAAGGCCTTTCACGGCCTCCCCAATAATGACCAACTGCATGAGAACAGCCGCTTGGGTCTTGGAATCTTTAGAAAATTGTTCTTGGGTCATGCCTTGAATGAATAGCAAGGCTTGGCGGGCCGCCAAAAGAATATCAGCGGCTAAGGCTTTATCCCGCGACATAGTAGGGTTCGGTGCCGGATAAGATGGATTTTCTGCGAATCCAGTTTTCACTTCGTTCCACCGACCGGCGGGTTAATAGGTCAACCCTCCGGCCAATAATCCCGGCCAGTTCCTCTTCCATGCTCATGTGGTCGAAAAGGTCCCAATTCTCGTCGGAGGCGAACGACACCAAAACATCCACGTCACTATCAGGGCGGAAGTCGTTCCGAAGGGCTGACCCGAAAAATGAAAGTTCAGTGATCTTCCATTTCTGGCAGAAGACCTCAATTTTAGAACGGTCAATTGGAATGTGCAGGCTCATTGGGCCAAACCTTTATTTATTTGAGCCATTATAGTCCATTGGCCACTGACCGAAAACATCTATCCCCGGTTCGCTCATTAGGGGAAAATCCCCCTGAGTACCCATTTCAAAAGACCTAAGGGGGCTCAGCCCTTTAGAATCCCGAGAGGGGGCATGAACAAAAAAAGCCCCGTTCTCCAAAGAGAACGGGGCTTCGGCCTAATTTACGGCTGCCCCTCATTGCATGAGGAACATCAACCGTCGCAAAAACCGCGAATTATGAATTCTAAATTTTGAATCTTAAATTGTTGTGAGTTCCTGAAGGCTTTTCCTTCAGGAACCATCCTCAACTTAAAACTTCGAACTCAGAACTCAAAACTGCCCTTAAGAACATCCGCTGGTGCTTCCGCAGTTCAGGCACTTATAGCAAGCCGCGTTGCGCACCATGATCGTCCCGCATTCCGGGCAAGGCGGGGCATCCGCCTGGGAAAATGCCTTTTTATGATACGGTCTCGAACTCAATTTTTTTCGCTTCACTAACCCGGTGGGAAGCATCCAAAAGTTCCAGCGAAACTAGGTTACCCTGGCCGTCGTAATCCAGTATGACCCCGGGTTTGGATTCATCGCTTTCGGCGATGGGGGTGTTCGGGTTCAACACCACACTAAGGGTGTCTGTTTTTGAGTCGTAGTTTACTTTCATTGTTCCTTACTCCAATACTTTGAAACTTTGGTGGTCCGGTAGGCGGTGACAATTTCCTGGGGTTTTCGATCCACATCCACGAATACCCGGATCAAAAAATCCTGCCCACTTTCGGTGAATTTCGCCTGCAAAACATCCCTTCCTTCCCTCACATTATGGCGCTGGCCGGGGTCGGCTAAAACCTTGCGGACCTGGTCTTCCGAAAGGCCCCTTCGGGACATTTCCCAACGGGCGTGTTCGGTAAGAGTATAGCCAACAACCGGCTTAGGTGTCACTTGACCCCTACTAAAACCGAGGACTTAGAACCCAAAACAGGCTCAGGAGCATCCGCTGGTGCTTCCGCAGTTCAGGCACTTATAGCAAGCCGCGTTGCGCACCATGATCGTCCCGCATTCCGGGCAAGGCGGGGCATCCGCCTGGGTCTGGAACACGGCCTGGTCGCGTTTGTCCGCCGCCGTGGTCTCTTCGGCACCCTTCGGATGGGCGTGGGCGTGGCCGTGCACCGCCGGGGCGGTCGGGGCCGCGATAACACCCGTGGACTTGGCCGCGTGGGCGTTTTCGATGGCGTCATGGTTTTCCGCGGCGCCCCTTTCCCCCGCGGGCAGGAACTTCAGGGCCAGCCAGCGGAAGATGTAGTCGGTGATGGATTTCGCGAAGCGCACTTCCGGGTTGTTGGTGATGCCGGAGGGCTCGTAGCGGCTGTGGCTGAACTTGTTCACCAAAACCTTCAGCGGCACGCCGTATTGAAGCGCCAGGCTGATGCCCGTGGCGAAGCTATCCATGAGGCCGGAAACCGTGGAGCCTTCCTTGGACATGGTGATGAAAAGCTCGCCCGGGGTGCCGTCCTCGAACTTGCCGACCGTGATGTAGCCCTCGTGGCCGGCGATGGAGAACTTGTGGGTGATGGCTTCCCGCTCATCCGGCAGGCGGCGGCGGATGGGCTTGGCGGCCTTGGGCTTGCCGTCCGCGTCCAGGTTGGTGGAAAGGGGCTGGCTGCGCTTGCAGCCGTCGCGGTAGATGGCGACGGCCTTCAGGCCCAGCTTCCAGGACTCGATATAGGCCTGCATGATGTCTTCCACGGATGCCTCGGTGGGCAGGTTGACGGTTTTGGAGATGGCGCCCGACAGGAAGGGCTGGACCGCGCCCATCATGCGGATATGGCCCATGTAATGGATGGACCGGGTGCCGTTCATGGGCTTGAAGGCGCAGTCGAAAACCGGCAAATGCTCGGTCTTCAGGTGCGGCGCGCCCTCGATGGTGTCGTGGGCCTCGATATAGGCCAGGATGTCCTTCACCTGGCTGTCGCTGTATTTGAGGTTCCTCAGCGCCTCGGGCACCGTCTGGTTGACGATCTTGATGACGCCCCCGCCCACCAGTTTCTTGTACTTGACCAGGGCGATATCGGGCTCGACGCCCGTGGTGTCGCAATCCATGAGGAAGCCGATGGTGCCGGTGGGGGCCAGAACGCTGACTTGGCCGTTGCGGAAGCCCCATTCCTTGCCGTGGGTGATGACTTCCTTCCACACCGCCTGGGCGGCGATGAAAAGGTCGTCGGGCACGCCGTCGCGCTTGATCTTGGCGGCGTCGGCCTGGTGCATCTTCATGACCTTCAGGAAGGGCTCCTCGTTGCGGGCATAGCCGGCGAAGGGGCCCACTTCCTTGGCGATCCGGGAGGACATCAAATTGGCCTCGCCCTGCATGAGGGCGGTGATGGCGGCGGCGTATTCGCGGCCCCCGTCGCCGTCGTAGGGCAGGCCCCGGCGACATGAGAAGCGCGCCCAGGTTGGCGTAACCCAGCCCCAGGGGCCGGTAGTCGTGGCTGTTGCGCTCGATGGGGCGGGTGGGGTAGCTGGCGTTATCCACCGTAATTTCCTGCGCCAGGATGGTGATATCCACCGCGTGGAGGAAGGAATCGATGTCGAACTCGCTTTCGGCGTTGCGGAATTTCATGAGGTTCAGGGACGCCAGGTTGCAGGCCGAATCGTCCAGGTACATGTATTCGGAGCAGGGGTTGGAGGAGTTGATGCGCGCCGTGTTGGAGCTGGTGTGCCACTTGTTGATGGTGGTGTCGTACTGCATGCCCGGGTCGCCGCAGATCCAGGTGGATTCGGCCATCATGCGCAGCAGTTCCTTGGCCTTGTAGGTATCCATGGCCTTGCCGTCTTTGCGGGCCTTGGTTTGCCAGGTGCCGTCGTTTTCGGCGGCCTTCATGAACTCGTCGGTCACGCGAACCGAGTGGTTGGCGTTCTGGAACTGGATGGAATCATAGGCGCCGCCGGGCACGTTGAAGCCGCCCTCGTAGCCGGCCTCGATGAGGGCCCAGGCTTTTTTCTCCTCGTCGGATTTGCTCTTGATGAAGTCCACGATATCCGGGTGGTCGGCGTCGAGAATCACCATCTTGGCCGCGCGGCGGGTGCGCCCGCCCGACTTGATGACGCCCGCGAAGGAGTCGTAGCCCTTCATGAAGGAGACGGGGCCGGAGGCCGTGCCGCCGCCCGAGAGCTTTTCCTTGGAGGAACGCAAGGACGAGAAATTGGTGCCCGTTCCCGATCCGTACTTGAAGAGCATGCCTTCGGTCTTGGCCAGGTCTAATATCGATTCCATACTATCTGACACGGAATTAATAAAGCAGGCCGAACATTGCGGCCGGGCTTCGATGCCCACGTTGAACCACACGGGCGAGTTGAAGGCCATCTTCTGGTTGACCAAAAGGTGCAGGAGTTCGTTGTGGAAGATATCCGCGTCGTCGTCGGAGGCGAAGTAGCCCATGTCGCGGCCCCACTCGGCGATGGTATCCGCCACGCGGCGGATGAGCTGCTTGACGGAGCGTTCGCGCTTCTCGGTGCCCATGACGCCGTGGAAATATTTGGAGACCACGATGTTGGTGGCCGTCTGGCTCCAACCCTTGGGGACCTCGACGTCCTTTTGCTCGAAGATGACCTTGCCTTTTTCGTCGGTGATGGAGGCGGAGCGGAGTTCCCACTCCACTTCATCGAAGGGGTGCACGCCCTTCTTGGAAAAGTAACGCTTGATCTTCAGGCCGCCGTCACGGGTGAAAGTGTTGGGCCTCACGAAATTGGAAACTGCGGTTTGCTGCTGAACAGGCTTGGACATGCATCCTCCTTCAGAATATTTAACTTGTTTTTCCCCTGCGGTTCCGTCAGGAACTTTCGGGGCCGAAGTCGTTTAACAAACTCCGGAGCCAAGGAAGTCCTCCTGAGGTTAACTCAAAGTTAACTCAGTGGACGCGCCTTGGGTTGTCGTGGATGTCGTTGGAAAAGTTCGGGTCGTGATGGCAGTGGTTGAGGCGAGACAGTCGTCGAATCCGCTTAGTACATCCCCCTCTACACAGTTTCTCTATTTTCAATGGGGCCCTCGGCCCCTAAATTGAAAACTGTGTCACCCTCATCTCCATTTCATCGGGCAAAGCCCGATTTTTGAATCAGATAGAATGAGGGTATCATTTGGTTCTTCTTCGCCCAATTACATCCCCCAAGGGCGGGAAAAACCGGCTAAATGTGGCGTATTACCGTTTCAGACCCCCCAAAACCTGGTACCCGGGCGGGCGGCCCTCTATCGAATTGATAGTTAAAAAGGGCCTAAAAACAATACAAACACCATATTTAGTTACAAATGCGTTATATACCCCCAGATATAGCCTGTCAAAGGGTTTTTTGTTAAATCTTTCGTGGATGTTAGGAACCCAATTAAAACGAAATCGCCGTCATTGCGAGGAGTGCCCCGCGAATAGCGGGGCGATTACGACGAAGCAACCTCAGTACCAAATAAGCCTTTTCCCGGATTTATTTAAACTGGGGTTGCTTCGTCATAAACGAGCCCCTATTCGGGGCTCATTCCTCGCAATGACAGCAATTTAATTTTTACTTAAGTGTTAGCTTGCCGGTGAGCGCGATATCCCGCGAAGAGGACCCCACCAAAATATAAAAATCCCCGGGGTCGGCCTTCCACTGCCCCGTCTTCTCATCGAAATAGGAAAGCGACCCTAGGTCCAATGGGATTTCCACCCGCTTGGTCTCATCCGGTTGCAGGTCCACCTTGGCGAAGCCCTTCAGTTCCTTCGCGGGCCGCAGCACGTTGGAGTGGATGTCCCCCACGTAGAGCTCGGCCGTTTCCTTGCCCTCGCGGTCGCCCGTGTTGGTCAAGTCGAAGGAAACCGTGACGGGCTGGGTGCCGTCCGTGGAGGCGGAGGACAGGGCCAGGTTTTTGTATTGGAACTTCGCGTAGGACAAGCCGAAGCCGAAGGGGAAAAGCGGCTTCACCTTGATGCGGTCGAAATGCCGGTAGCCCAGGAACACCCCCTCGGAGTATTTGATGTGGTTGTCGGCGTCCGGGTAGTAGCTCTTGTAGACCGCGTTGTCCTCCCAGCGCCTCTCGAAACTGGCCGGGAGCTTGCCCGAGGGATTGATATCGCCCAGGAGGATTTCGGCCAGGGCCGTGCCCCCCTCCTGGCCCGGGTACCAGTCTTCTACGAGCGCCGGCGTCTTGTCCACCCACTTCGTCATGTCCACCGCGCCGCCGGAAGTGACGACCACCACCGTTTTGCGGTTGGCCTTTAGGATTTCCTGGATGAGCTCGTCCTGGCCCACAGGCAGGTTGAAGGTGCGGTCCGAGCCCTCGCCCTCGTTGGAGGGATCGAAGCCCACGCAAAGCACCACCGCGTCCGCGGAGGCCGCGGTCTTTTTGGCCTCCGGGTCCAGGAAGCCGCTTTCGGGGCAGGCGCCCAGGGACAGCCAGGAATGGTGGTCGCGATGGACGTATTCGAGCTTCACCGCGTAGGCCTTGCCGGCCTTAAGGTTCACTTCTTTCAAGCCCACGGGCTGGGCCTTGCCCTTGCGGTCCATCACCAGCTTGCCGTCGAAGGTGAGGCGGTACTCGTCCAGCCCGTAAACCTGCGCGGCCAGGCGGTAGGGGCCGCTTTGGGTGGGTGTGAAGGTGCCCGTCCAGCGCGCCGAGGTGTCATGCGAATCCCCCGCGGGCCATTGGCCGGGTTTGTCCCAGTTGAAATTAATATGCGCGTCCACCTGGGTGACGGGCTCGCCTTGGAAGTCGGGGTTGTTGAAATACTCCCCCTTCAAGCCCGGCTCTCCGCCCTGGGCCCCGGTGGTGAAGGCGGTGTTGGGGTAGATTTCGGAAAGCGGGGTCATTCCCCTCTTATAGACAACCGTGGCGGAGCCGGAAAGGGCGGTGGTCAGCCCTTTGAGGGCGCTGACGGAATCGAAGGGGGTTGTCCTGGCGCTGCCGCCCCCCGTGGGGACGGCGGGGTCGGCGTCCGGGCCGATGACGGCGAGGGTCTTGATCTTGTCCTTGTCCAGGGGCAGGAGGGATTTCTCGTTTTTGAGCAGCACCATGCCCTCTTCGGCGGTTTCCAGGGCCACTTTGCGCGAATCCGGGTTGTCGAGCGGGATGGAAGGGTCGGCCTGGTCGCGGTCCAGCCAGCCGAAACGGATGGCGGTCCTCAGGATTCGGCGCACCTTGTCATCCAGGGTGGCCATGGAGACCTTGCCGTCCTTGATGGCCTCGCCCAGGGTGTCGCGGGTCATGAACTTGGCGAAGGGCATTTCCAGGTCCAGGCCCCCGTTGGCGGCGGCCACGCCGTCGTAGGTGGCGTCCCAGTCGGACATGATGATGCCGTCGAAGCCCCATTCTTTCTTCGCGATCTGGTTGTTCAGGAGGTCGTTCTGGGTGGAATGCACCCCGTTGACCAGGTTGTAGGAATCCATGATGGCGCCCACGTGGGCTTCCTTCACCGCCGCCTCGAAGGTGGGCAGGTAGATTTCGCGCATGGTGCGCATGTCCATGTCGGAGCTGGTGTGGTGGCGGTCGAACTCCGAGTTGTTGCCCATGAAGTGCTTGATGGTGGCGCAGACGCCCTGGGATTGCACCCCTTCTATATAAGCGACCACCGTGCGGGAGGCCAGGAAGGGGTCCTCGCCGAAATACTCGAAGTTGCGCCCGTTCATGGGCGCCCGGTAGATGTTGACGCCCGGTCCCAGGAGGATGTGCACCCCCCGCGCCCTGGCGTCTTTGCCCATCATTTCCCCCATGCGTTCCGCCAGGTCCGGGTCCCAGGAGGCCGCCAGGCCGATGCCCCCCGCGTAGGCCGTCGAGGGCCCGTAACAGCGCACCCCGACGGGCCCGTCGGACATGCGGATCTTGGGGAGGTTGAGGCGCGGGATGGCGCGGATGTAGAAGGTATCCACACCGCCGATGTAGTCGATCTTTTCCTCGAGCGTCATTTTTTTGAGGATGTCCCCGGCGCGTTGGTCGATGGCCGCAGCGTCGGGCGGGTAGGCCTTAAGGATTTGGGGCGCCAGGGGGAGGAGGATCAAAGCCAGCAGGATACGGTGGATGGTTTTCATAAATTTTCCTTTAAAGATTGTATTTCACGCCCGCCAGCAGGGGCGTGTAGATCTCATAACTGCCGAAGATCTTCTTCTTACTTCAAAACTTTGACGATCCGGTAATGGCCGGAATCGGCGATATATAGCTCACCCGATGGCCCGAAAGTGATTCCATTGGGGGAACTTAAATCTTTTTTCACAACCACTATGGCCTCCCCGTTCGGGGCGAGTTTCAGAATTCGGTTGGTCTTACTATCGGAAAAAAAGAGGACTCCCGATCCGTCAAAGGCCATTCCTTGGATCTGCATGCCCGGAACGCCGCTATAGACCGTAGTGATCGTTCCTCCGCCATCCACCTTTCGGATAAAACAGCTCCCGTCCGCGATGTAAAGATTGCCGGTGCCATCCAAAGCCACGTCGCTTGGATTCATTAATGGGGCCGAGGTTGCGGGGCTCCCATCCTTTAGGAACCCTGGTTTTCCGTTTCCAGCCACGACCATCATCCGGCCTTGGGGGTCGATTTTGCGCACGACATTCGCCATGTCGGGGGCGTAAAGATAGCCGTCCGCCCCCAAAACAATGGCCGTCGCCAGGATAAATTCGGAATGAGCCGGGGCTCCAATCCTTGTTCCCCAGAAGGTTTTGATGATCCCCTTGGGCGTAACCATCCGGATACGGGCGGCCCCCATTTCCGAGAAATACAAATTGCCGGATCGGTCAACGGCCAACCCTGTGGGGTCAGAAAGCGGAACCGAAGTGGCCGGCCCGCCGTCCTTCGAAAGGCCCTTCTCGCCGTTTCCGGCCACAGTTGTCACGATTCCCTTTGCATCTATTTTCCGAATTCGTTGGTTGCCTTGGTCGCAGACATATAGGTTCCCGGAGGAGTCCAAGGCCACATCCCCGGGGAAATCGAATTCGGCCAAGGTAGCCGGTCCCCCGTCTCCCGAATAACCTTCCGTTCCCGTCCCCGCAACGGCAACCAAGTCCTCGGAAGACGGGTGGTTTTTCGATGTGCAACCCCCAATCCCAAGAACGATTCCAAGAACCGCTGTGCAGCCCAAAATCAACGACCCTTTTTTCATCTATCTGCCTTTTTAAAAATTGATCCCAGCAACTTCTCAACCATGGCCTGTTTAAAGTTTCGCCGTCACATCGATCAAAATCTTCAGCATGGGGTCCCGGCTGGTGGTTCCGAAAATATTTGTGGGCTGGGTGGGGAAGACGTCGTAATCGGTGTGCCAATCCACGTATTGCATGGCGTTGAGGGTGAGGCCGTCCTCAAGCCCCAGTTCCACGTGCCCCATGAACCAGGTGTTGTTGTTGTGGCCCGTCCCTGGGTTGGGGTCGTTGAAGGCCGCGAAGACCGCGTCGGGCTCGATATAAGCCCACTGCAATCCCCCCGCCCATTCCCCGGCGCGGTCGGCCTTCCCCACTTCCAACCCGGCGAAGAGCGCCAAGTCGTTGGGGTCGCTCAGGCCGGGATTATTCACGGCCACATTGGCGTTGGTGATTGCGTTGATCGTGAAGGAACTCAGGTTGAGGGCACCGTGCAGGGTCCAGAGCACCGGTATCTTCTCTTCCCCGACCGTATGGGAGACGTTCAGGATACCCTCCACCACGTGCATTTCGGGAATGACGTCGTCATTGAGTGCGTTCCCGACCATTCCCTTGGATGTGACGGAAAGGGGCGCGCCCGGGGGGAGGGCGGGGTTTGCCGCCATATAGGTTGCTACGCCCGCGTCGCCCGTCTCGAACGAATAGGTATTGGAGACATACTGGTAGCCCGCCGTCAGGGCCACCTGGGCGTCCGCGATGTGGAATTTCTGCTGCACCTGGAGGTCGGCCATGAAGGGGTCCGCGCCATTCCCTTCGATGGTGGAGGGGCCGTTGTCCTGAAGGCGGAAGTAGAGGATCTGGATCTGCGTGTCTTTCGCTGCGTTGTACTGGATGCCGATCCCTTCGGGCATCACGTCCTCGCTCCAAGTGATGGGGGTATAGGTGAGGGGGTTGGCGATCTTGCCCCCCGAAAGGGTGAGGTCGTGGTCCAGGGCCCCCGGCGACCAGGAAAGATAGGCCTGGTCCAGCCCCACGTTGAGGAAGGTGGCCCCGCCGCTCAGGGTCCAGTAGGGGTCGGTGGGATCGCCGTTGCCGGCCGTGATGACGGCCAGGCCCGCCTGGAAATCCTTCCCGAAGTCCTTGGTGACGCCGAACCGGGCCCGGATGCGGTAGTTCAACTCATGGTCGATAAAGGCCAGGGAGGGCGTGGCGGCATAGGTGGGGGCGTAATCCTGGCCCTGCACCATGTACATGAAGCGGAAGCGAACGTCGCCGAAGAAGTGGAGGCCCCAGGGATTTTCCGGGCTGGTCGGGGAACCCGCCGGAGAAATGGAAGTGGTATCGGTGGGCGTTGTGGCCAGTGTGGCGGGCCCGCTTTCCTGCGCCCGGACTGGGATCACCGCCGCCAAAGTCAAAATCAAGAAAGCAAATCCTAATCCAAGCCGATGTACCTGTTTCATATGCCTCCTATTTTTTAATACTTCCCGAGATTTTTAACCAACCCTCACCGTCACTTGGGGTGATCCTCCGTAACGGAAAAAGATTCATACGTGGTTGACGATTTTCCCTGCAATTTTTGGGTGATCTCCAACCAGTAATTGCCGGGGGGCGCCCAAAGGCGCTCCGCGTCTTTCCCGTCCCACTCCAAGGTTTTTTGGTCGTCAGGCAAAACGCTATTGGACAGTTCCCGGACCAGTTCCTGGTGGGCATCAAAAATCCGGACAACCACTTGGGCTTTGTCATGGCTTCCGATCCCGATGATATAGGCTGAGGCGCCGCGCGTGATGCAGGGGGTCGGGTAAGGGGTACCCCCGGGCGTAACTTGCGCCCTAAACACATTCGATTCCTTGTTCTTCACATAGGTAATGTTTTGGTCCGTGGTGAAGGAGGTGATCTTGGGCCTGAGAAGATTGGCCTTGGGCGCCTCGGTGACCGTGACCTTCACCTCGTTGGACTCCGGGCCTTCCACCAGCGGCTCCGCTTGCAGGATAGGCTTCACCTTGAAGTACCAATCCCCATTCACGCCAATGCCCACCATCTTGGTTTCATCCTGAATGGGGGTTGAATTGACTTTGTGGAAACTCAAATGGAAGTGGTCGGCGCGGTAGACGTTATAAGCCAGCTTTCCGCCGGGGATGTATTCGGACCAGGCGAGAACGACGATATAGCCCTTCTTGAGCTCCGCTTTGAGCGTAATCGGCATCCCGGCGGGGGCGGCTGGAGTGGCGGCGGTTGTAGCCGTGGGCGTGGCGGCCGCGCTTTCCTGCGCCCCTGCCGGCATTGCCGCCGCAAGAAGCATGGTGGATAGGACCAACCCTAAACCGAATCTTTTTTTCATGTTTCTTTCCTCCTCATGGCGGCGGTGGAATCGAATCCATCGCCTTCTTGTCCTCGGCGCTGACCGTCGGCGTGGGCGCCACCGGCGCGATCTGGTCCAGGAATTTCTTCTCGATCTCCTCCGAGGGCTTGTCTGGCGGGATGGGCAGCCCCTTTTTCGTGAAGACGTCCGGGGCGTATTTGTCATAGATGGAAACATACCATTGGTAATGATGGGCAAAGTCTTGGGCGACAAGATTTTTGAAATCCGTCTGGCCTGGGGCCGTATTCGGTTTCAGTTGGTTCTTGAAGGCCTCCAGGAAATTCCCCTGGCTCCCGCCGTCCGATACCGTGGAGCCGAAGCGCCCGGTGAAGTCATCGTCCATGGGCCTCAGGGAAAGCTTTTCGCAGTTGGGCTTCCAGACGTCGTAGAAAAAATGGTAGGCATTGCGGTTGGTGACGAGATCCTCCGCGGCCATCATTTCAAAGGCGTAGTCGGTGCGGCCGATCCGGCCAGCGCGGGCCTCCCCGTCGATGGCGTCGAAAAGAGGCCGGTTTTGGAGGTTGCAGAGTTCCAAAGCCGCTTCCCACCAAAGGACCATCCCGGTTTTCGGCTTCCCGGCGTGGAAGGTCTTGATCGCGTAGTTCGGGCTGTCCTGGATATAGGCCTTCCGGCCCTTGGAGGGGTTGGCGCCTTCCGCCATGGAGTCGAAATCCCCTCTCGGGTTTGCCGGGTCCCATTGGACCCCGCCCTTGGCGTATTCCCCCGCGAACTGCCGCACCGTCCAACCCCAAAGGCCATCTCCTTCTTTCATATATTTGGCCATCGCAGGCCGGTCCTTGAGCATCTGCTGGAGTTGGGACTTGCCCCAGGCCAATTGGAAGGCATCCAGGGTGTAAGGCGGCTTTTGGGAAGACTCGGCGTCGGGAGGGGCGTTCAGGATGCCGGCGACCTGGTCCCCCGGCTGGGCGCCGTGGGCCGCGAACCAGCCCTTGTTCATTTCCAGCGCGAATTGGGCCGGACCCTTGGAGGGGTGGACCGTTTCGGTGTTGGGCTCCATTTCGTCCAGGCTGAGGATGGTCCCCTTTTCGTCCAGGAAGGCGATGCCCAAGGGGGTGGGGGCGTCCTTCATCCAGAAGTTGAGGGTTTGGGGGGCGGCGAAGACGAACAGCATGCCCTCGTCCTTGCCCAGGCTTTTGCGGAACCTCAGGCCCATTTCCCGGTCGGCGGTCTCGTTGGCTACCTCGGCGGTAACCGTGGTTCCCTTAACTTCCAAATCCACCAGCGGAAGCCCTGCGGGGGAAAGGCGGACGGCGGCTGCCGGGGCGGGGGTACCTTCCTGCGCCTGGACGGGCATTTGCGCCACTAAGGCCAAACTCAAGAGAGCTATTGCGAACCGATAGGTCTGTTTCATACCCCTCCCATTGTTAAATACTTCGCTTTAAAATTAAACCTTGCTTCCCGGCTGCGGATAACCGAATCACTTTGCCATTTTTTCTTTGAGTTTGGCGATCTTCTGGATGGCCGCTTCATTCCCTTTGGCGGCGGCTTCCTGGTACCACTTCATGGCTTGCTGGTAATCTTGCGGGACGCCGTTTCCGCATTCATAAGCCTGGCCAAGATCCACTTCCGCGACCGGGTCGCCCTGGTCGGCGGCTTTTTGAAACCACCTCTTGGCTTCCGCGTAATCCTTCGGCGCTCCATTGCCGTCGCCGAAAAGGATGCCGAGGTTGCATTCCGCTTTCGCGTCCCCCTGGGCGGCCGCCTTGAGGTACCATTTCATGGCTTCGGGGTAATCCTGCTTTGTCCCCAGGCCGTTGGCGTATAAGTAACCGACATGCCTTTCGGCCTCGGCATTGTTCTTGGCCGCCGCTTCCAAATTCAACTTCATGCATTGGACATAGTCCTTGGCATCAAAAGCCTTATTGGCTTGTTCCAACGCCTGGGAGACCGGGGAGGATTGGGCAAAAAGGGAAAGGGGGCAATAAACCAGGATTCCGGCACCGATAAAAAAAACCATTGTTCTCCGGACAAATCGCTTTTTCATGACTTATCGCCTTTTGAAATTTTTTGTCTACGACGGCTCCCCATCGTGGACGACTCATCAAAAGCCTTAACCAGTATCCGTATAAGCTTAAAAGCTCTGAATCATTTGAAAGCACCAGTGAAATACAAAAACGCGAATGCCAATAACAAAAAAATCAGAACCAGAACAGAAACTACTTTTTCAATCTTTCGTTCTTTATCGGTTTGTTCCTTTTGCAATCCACAATTCATGCACTTTGAAGTGTATGGGTTTCCCAAACCCCAGCTAGTCATGTAGTAATATTTCTTACATTTTGGGCACTTTATAAAGAAAAGCCGGCAACTAAAATAAATAAAACACCCAACCCATATGATTCCGAGAATTAATGGCGCACCTACATGAAGAAAATAACCAGAAACAAAAATCACAGGGAAAATTATAAAAAAAGACGACAACAATTTAATTTCTAAAGTTTTCTTTCTTTTATAAAAATCAGCATAATTTTCATTCATCAGCTATCTTCCCGCTTTGTTTGAAAAATAACTTGTAACCTCTGAAAAACTCCTTCGTCTAAATGCTGAAATATAATAGCAGCATTCCAGACGGAGGGATTCCATGCAAATCAGCTTCGGGATGTACGAGGACAAGAACCGGCGACTCAAAAAGACCATGCTAGAGGAAGTGGATAAGGTTCTGGACTTTCCGAAGATCGAGAAATTGCTGATGGAAATGTACCGGGGCAACACGGGGAGACCTCCCATCCCGCCTTTGATCTTGTTTAAATGCCTTTTGCTGGAATCCTGGTACGGCCTGTCGGATGTGGAAGTAGTCCAAGAAATCCACGACCGGCGCAGTTTTGAGCGGTTCGTGGGTGAAGGGGTGCGAGAGTACCAGTAGGGTCGAGGACTGGTGCGGTGGCCTTCTGGCTCCGTTTCCAGTCCCCGCCTCCTCGAACGTAGCGTGCGGATTTCCCGCACTACGCTCACCTGTTGCTTTCCTGTCAAAGTTTATGTGACCTATCAGACGGGTAGCGCTTTCGGTTCTTGGTAATATCGTATTTGGTAGCTTCTGTACAACCCCAGATACTTATATATCCACTCCCTACTCCACCTATCCCGCCCAAAACCGTCGAGCTTCTTCGCACGCATCATATGCCGTCTGATTTTATTCTCGACCCATCTTTCCACGTAGTTAAAACAGCGCCTAGAATTCCCTATCCGAAAGTAATTCACCCACCCACGCAGTTTGGGATTGATAATCTCAATCACCCTCTGCACCGGCTGAGATTGGAAGCTTCCAAATGTTTCCTTGAGCTTACCCAGAAGTGTTGCTCGCGCCTTCATTTTCGGCGTGAACTTCACCCCCCATTTCCCTCGACGGGTTTTCACCTGTCGAAAGTCAAACCCCAGAAACCCGAAACTTTCACCTTTCGTTAAGTCTGCTATCCGCGTCTTGTCCGTGTTGATTTGCAAGTCGAGCTTGGTCAATTCTTCAAGTAACCTTCGGTAGGCAGCCTTTGCCAACCATTCCCATTGCGGATATCCATTAACAAGGATCACCATATCGTCAGCGAACCTCGCATATTCGATATAGTTGTTCTTCCCTTGCCGAGTCACTTCTTTTGCCTTTTCCAGCATCTTATCCACCTCGTTGAGGTAGAGATTAGCCAGAAGAGGGGAAATAACCCCTCCCTGCGGGACTCCTCTTTTGCCGCTGGCCTTCAGGATCATCCTCAACAATCTCAACACCGTTTCATCCTCAACCCTTCGGGCAACTTTCTTCATCAGAAGGTCGTGCCTTACCGTGTCGAAATATGCCTTGAGGTCTACATCAATGACTCGGGTTTTTCTACAGACGATTGCCGATGCTACCCTGTTCACAGCCGCATGAGCGGTCCGCTTGGGTCGATACCCATAGGACCCTTCTTGAAAATCGGCCTCAAAAATCGGTTCCAGAATAAACTTCAGTGCTCCCTGGACTACTCTATCCCGAATGTTGGGTATCCCAAGGACTCTTACCTTCCCATTTCCCTTGGGTATTTCCTTCTTCCGGTTTCGAACGGGCTTATACGTGCCTTGAACTAATTCACCCCGGATGCTTTCCAGAAACGACTCCACTCCGGCCTCCTCAATGGCATCAAACGTCACCCCATCTATTCCAGGGGCTCCGTTATTTACCTTAGCCATTCGGTAAGCCTGTTGAAGCGTTTCCATCTTGCAAACATGGGTGTACAGTCCCCAGAAACTCCAGTTCTTTTCAGCCTTCGCTTTGACGTATATCTCTCGTCTCAGGTCTTGCAGGTTAATTGACGTCTTTTTCATACCGTCACTGCCTTCCGTTTTGTCGAGGGACTTAACAACAGCAGGGTTCCTTCGCTCCACGGGCATTACCCCGCTTCATCGCTACCATGAACCCATCCTAAACCCTCTCACCTTCGACCGTTTTCCCGCGTCACGGTTATACGGCCTACCTTTCTCCAAGCATTTCTGCCTGGGGCAAGGAGGGTTTCTCCAGTTGCTTGGCGTGTCCTTGTCTTCGTGCCGTTGCTATCACCCCGTCGGAGTGTTCCAGCGCTTCAGCCATTTCTCCGCGCTGTCCCATGATGCTTTCGTCCCACGACGGCGGACTCAGCCTCCGAGGCAAGTGTTTTCGGGGCCACCTGTGCATTTACTTTCGTTACGGCCCGACGACTCGCTCACCATCCTTTCGATGGCTTTGTTGATGGGCTTCAGGCATTTGGTTTCCCGCTTGCCTGCCATCCTAGCTAATGGGCTTTGGCTATTACCCATGCAAGACTATCTCTTGCTGAACACACCTGCCTTTTCTGGACGCACCGTCGACGACACCACTTTGGTGAAGTTTCGGGAAAGACTCCGGGAAGCCGGTTTGATAGACCGGGTTTGGGGGGCCGTGCAACAGGGTTTAGATCGCAAAGGACTTTTGGTCAAGAAAGGGGCCATTGTGGACTCCACCCTGGTGGAAGGAGCCTGTAAACCGGAATCCAAGGATCAAGAGGGAAAGCCGGTGGATGAAGATGTTCATTACACCTCCCGGCAAGGAAAAGCCGTGGATGGGATGAAGGTTCATGTGGGTCAGGACGAGAAAAGCGGCCTGATTCGAAAGATGGATCTAAGTCATATTGAGGAACACGATCACGAACATTTCAAAGACATGGTTCCTCGCGGGGTAGAACAGGCATTTGCTGACAAGGCTTACCGGTCGGCGCAACACGATGAATATTTGGAGGAACGAGGGATTCGGAATCGAGTGTTACATCGTGTTTGGCGGGGACAGAAGCTGACCCAGAGGCAATTAAAGCAAAACAAGGTTTGGGGCCGTGTGAGGTGCGGGATCGAGGCGACAATGAGTACCTTGAAGCGGTGGTGTTCGATGGGACGAATGAGGTACTACGGGATGGCCCGAAACAAGATTTGGGTGTTGATCTGTGGCATCGCATTTAATGGGAAAAGAGCCGTAAAGTTGGCGGCGGCCTGAGCTAAGGGGAGTTTTTTCAGAGGCAGATGACGCAAGAAGGGTCGAAAAAGGAGTTCTAGGAGTAAGTGCAACACCTTTGGAGAAACAAAAACATCTCCAAGCGGGGTTGAAAACCCTGGTGAGAAGAGTTTCAAACCAAAACAGGGAGTTTTTCAGAGGTTACAACTTCTTTTTCAACCTAAATATCGTCCACGACGGGTCCCCGTCGTGGACAAACCGAACGATGATTGCTTTAAAATTTAACCCCAGTCACTTGGCCGTGTGTTTGAGGAGCCCGTCGATTCTTTTCTGGGCCACGTCGTCCCCTTCCGGCGAGGGGTCGAGATCCTCTTGCGCGGCCTCCTGATACCACCCCATGGCCACCGCGATACTCTTATCCACCCCATGCCCTTTCGCGTAAAGGTCCCCCACCCCGATTTTGGCCAAAAGGCACCCGTCGTCAATGGCCTTTAAATAACAGTCCATGGCTTGCTTGTAATCCGTGGTTGTTCCAAGGCCGTTTTCATACAAATCGCCGATATCGCACTCGGCCTCGCCGACATTTTGGTCGGCGGCTTTTAAATACCATTTCATGGCTTCCTTATAATCCTGTTTGACCCCGTGCCCAAACCGGTAGAGGCATCCGAGGTTATATTCGGCTTCGGCCGAATCCTGCGACGCGGCCTTTTGGTACCACTCCATGGCTTTCCCGTAATCCCGTGGGACGCCGGTGCCCTGGTCATAGAAGATGCCGATACCACATTCCGAATAGGCGTCCCCTTGCCCGGCGGCCTTGAGGTACCACTTCATCGCTTCGGGGTAATCCACTGGAACGCCGTACCCGTTGTTATAGAGGTAGCCGACATTGCTTTCCGCGGTAACGTTCCCTTGTTCGGCGGCCTTCTGGAACCACTTCATCGCTTCCGGGTAATCTTGGGGAACCCAGTCCCCATCCGTGTAAAGGGCACCCATCCAGCACTCGGCACCCGGGTCCCCCCGCTCGGCGGCCCTTTGGTACCAAATCCTCTGCAACTTAAACTTCACCGTTTCAAAAAAGTCCCTTACGTTTTGGGTTTCCCCCGAATCGTCCGAATCCTGGGCCAGGAGAAAGGAAGGGTTGCAAAGTGAAAAGCCAATGGAGAGGACAAGCGCCCCTAAAACCCTGGGCAGGTATTTTTTCATGCCGCGTCCTTTCCCTTTTGCTTGTCCAAGGGAGGGCCCTTGGGGGTAATCCTTCATTGCCGGATTAAAGAAATCTTTCCTTCAACAGCGCTTGCCCCAGGGCAAAATAGCATCCCGCGTCCGCCATGATAAAAAGCCCCAGGCCTACCATGGTCCAGGCGGTGAGATGCAGGTTCAGCATTTTCGCTTTTTCATGGAGCGCGTCGTGGTCGTCCCCGATGCCCCGCCGGGCGAGGAGATAGGCCCCCAGGATCAGGACCATCGGCAAGGCATAGCCGATGTTATAGAGCAGGATGAACCCGGCCACCGCGGGAAGCTCCAGGTGGAGGGCCGAGTATTTGCCCAGGGCGATGAAATAGGGGAAGGAAAGGGGAAAAGAGGTCAGGGAAATGAAGAGGCCCAGGCCGAGGGCGAAGAGGCTGTTCATGGTCTTCAGTTTTGAGATGATCCAATTTTCCTTTTTGGACCAGCCCCTCTTTTTTTTCCAGAAAAAGTACCAGACGCCCAGCCCCGCCATCACCACCCCCGTCAGGAATTCGGCCGAGTAATAAACCGTGCCGGGCAAGGCGTTCTGGCTTGCGGTCAGCGCGGCCAACAAGCCCTGCAGCTGGTCCAGGGCGAGGTAACCCGCCACGCCGCAGGCGTAATAGGCCCCGCTGAGGCCCGCCAGGTAGTAAAGCGAGTTTTTCAGCGGCTTGGCCGTCGTCAACAGGAGGATGAAAACAATGATTTGCAGGGTGGTCGACAGGCTGTCGAACAGTGAAATCGAAAAGGAATAGAAAAAAGGGTTCATTTCAAACCTCGCCATTGATCTGGATTAAGTGGAGCTTCGTCCCGGCTTTCAAGATTCCCCGCCCAGCCTAAGTCCAGCCGGAGCAAAACAACTATCTAATTCTTCAAATCTCTTTTTTCTTACTCACTGGCAAAAGCCAGCGCCCCAGTGGGAAGGTGATCATCACGCACAAAGCAATGCCTGCCACCTGATACAAAAGGGGTAAACCCGTTGGCAGGGAAAATAAACCCTTATGGTCCACATTTGCCTTCCCCATGGAATCAAATAAAACATGGGCCAAGGACCAGCCCCAAATAACGTTTCCGCCCCGTTCGAATACATAAGCCGCAGCCAGGCCTAGAAAAAAACTCACCCCGGCGGTTGCGATCGTGGTGAGGAAGATTTCTTGGTCAAACCCACCCAAAAAATTGACCCCGTGGGAGACACCCCACAAGGCGCTGGAAAAAACCGCGGTCTTGAGAAGGCCGCCTTTTTGGCGGAGTGTTTGGAAAATGAATCCACGGAAGAAAACTTCCTCGAAAAAACCGGCGGTAACCAGGATCACCAGCCACAAGGAAAACCAATGTTTAAAAGGTTCCACCGAAATGCCATGTTGAAAGCAATACAAGTAGGAGAGACCGTCACCCACCGCGACCGGAACAAGCGATAAAAGTCCCACCGCCAATTGCCGGGGATTCAGTTTTTTAAACCCCAAATACCAAAAGCTTCCCACCCAAGAAATCGAATTTAACTTCATGACGAAAAAGGCGGTTATAAGTACGCATAAAAAAGGGGGGGCGGCCAAAAGAGCCATCACCACGCCCCCTTCCAATCCTAATTGACCACCGATCCATTGAAACAGTAATTGGCCCAGACTTTGAACGGCGAGAATGATAACAGTGAAGAAAACCGCCCAAGCGTAGGCCCATTTCCCCGATAGATTTATCAACTTACTTCCTCCCATCGGGGACAACCTGGGGCTTGGAGCCGGGCGACCGCGGAACCCCTATGCCTTGGCCGGTTTTGACCCGCGCCTTCCCCTGAGCCGAAACCAAGAGTGAGGACGTTTCGGCATCCGTCAGGAACCGCCATTGGCCGGGCTCTATATCCAGATGGACCGGCCCGATGGCGACCCTCGTGAGGTCCAGGGCCTTGAAGAATTTTTTAAGTTTAACATCCTTAAGAGCGCCAAACATACGGCGAATGTGGCGGTTTTTTCCCTCGTCCAGGATGACTTTGAGGAGCGTGTTCGGGCCCACGGCCCCCAAGACCTCAACCGACTTTGCTTTGAGGAGACCTATCGGGGTTTCGACCCCTTTCAGGACTTTCTCCAGGTGCTCCCGCCGTAAACGGCCCTTCACCCAAACTTCGTAGGTTTTATCGATGTGGCCCGGCGTTTGGAGGCGGTAGACCAGGGGGTCTTCCTGGACGAACAGGAGCAGGCCGGTGGAATCCTTGTCGAGGCGCCCGACCGGCACCCAACCTTGGCCGTGGAATTCGGGGGGGAGGAGCGAATAGACGGTTCTTTCACCCGGTTCTTTTCCAGCGGGGGAGGCTTTGGGCCGGGTGACCACATAACCCTTGGGTTTATGGAGCATCAAGAGTCGCCGGGTCATTGGGGCCTTTTCGGACGCTGAGGACTGCCTTTTAAACGCCCTTGGCCTTGAGCTCCGCCGCCAGCTTCTCGAAGCCCTTCTTGCCCAGGAGCGCGAACATGTTCTTCTTGTAGGCCTCCACGCCGGGCTGGTCGAAGGGGTTGATGCCCAGAAGGGTGCCGGAGATGCCGCAGGCCATCTCGAAGAAGTAATAAAGGTAGCCCAGGGAATACTCGGAGATTTCGTCCAAGGTGAGGCGGATGACGGGCAGTCCCCCGTCCTTGTGCGCCACCGCCGTAGCCTTGAAGGCCTGTTCGTTCACCCAGGAAAGCTTCTTGCCCGCCAGGAAGTTCAGCCCCTCGCGGTCGTCCTTGTCCTTCGGGATCACGACGTCTTTTTCCTCGTCACTCACCCACAACATGGTTTCCATCAGGTTGCGCCGCCCCTCCTGCAGGTACTGGCCCATGCTGTGGAGGTCGGTGGTCAGGTCCACGCTGGCCGGGAAAAGGCCCTTGCCTTCCTTGCCCTCGGACTCGCCATAGAGCTGTTTCCACCATTCGCTGACGTAATGCAGTTCGGGCCGGAAATTGGCCAGCACCTCGGTGGCCTTGCCCTTCTCATAGAGCAGGTACCGCGCCGCGGCGTAACGGGCCGCGAGGTTCTTTGAAATATCGGGGGACTTCATCTCCTGGGCCGCGTCCTGCGCGCCCTTGAGGAGCTTCGCGATGTCGAAGCCGGCGGCGGCGATCGGGAGCAGGCCCACCGGGGTCAGCACGGAGTAGCGGCCGCCCACGTCGTCGGGGATGACGAAGGTCGGGTAGCCCTCGGCGTCGGACATGCCCTTAAGAGCCCCCTTGGAGGCGTCGGTGACCGCCACGATGCGGGCCTTGGCTTTCTTTTTCCCCACGGCCTTTTCCAGCCAGGTCTTCAGGATGCGGAAAGCCACGGCGGGCTCGGTGGTGGTGCCGGACTTGGAGATGACGATAACGCCGGTCTTCTTGGGGTTCAAATCCCGGAGGAGCTTATTAAAGGAAGTGGGGGAAAGATGGTTGCCCGCGTAATGGATTTTGTCCGACCCGCCCAGGGCCTCAATGGTGGCCTTAATTCCTAAGTAGGAGCCGCCGATGCCCACCGACACCACGGACTCGCATTTCTCGAAGGCCTTGGCGGCTTTCTTGAGGGCCGGTAGCTGTTTTGCCGCGGTAAAGGGCAGGTCGATCCAGCCCAGGAAATCGGACCCCCGGCCCGTTTTATCCAGCAGGGACTGAAGGGCTTCCCGGACCTGCGGCGAAAGCGCGGCGATGTCCAGTTCGGCGGCGAAATCGGAAATATAGGATAGGTCCAGCGCGAGCGGTGAGGTCATGGGCAACTCCTGAAAGCGAAATTTAGTCGGCAGTTGGCGGTCGACGGTCGACGGTCGACAGCTAGAAAAATATAAATAAAACCAGGTTCAAAAGCGATATCTAGCTCAGATATTTATTGTTTTAAGGATTTTCCTGCCAACTGTGAACCGTCGACTGTTGACTGCCGTTACTTGATCTTGAACTTTTCCACCATGGACCGCAATTCCACCGCCATTGCAGCCAGTTCGCGGCAGGTGGCGGACACCTGTTCCATGCTGGCCGATTGCTCCTCGGTGGAGGCCGATACCTCCTGGGTGGAGGCCGCCGATTGCTCGGACACGGCGTTGATGTCCTGGATGCTGTGGAGGATCCGGGTGAAGCGAAGCGACTGGGAATTGATGCTCTCGGAGATGCTCTTGGTATGGACCACCACGGTTTCGATGACCGCCACGATCTCGTCCAGGGCCGACTCCATGCCGCGGATGGATTCCTTCCCCACCTGGGCCTCGTCGGCGCTTTTTTCCATGGATTTCACCACCCCGCTGGTCTCGTCCTGCATTTCGGAGACCAGGGAGGTGATTTCCTGCACTGCCCGGCTGGCGCCGTCGGCCAGGGCACGGATTTCCTCCGCCACCACCGCGAAGCCCCGCCCCTGCTCGCCGGCCCGGGCCGCCTCGATGGCGGCGTTCAGCGACAGCAGGTTGGTCTGCTCGGCGATGCCCGAGATGAGTTCCACCACCCGGCCCACCTCCTGGCTCTTGAAGCCGAGCTTCCCCACCATGTCGGAATTCTTGAGGATCGTCTCGCTGAGCTCGACCATCTTGTCGATGGTGCCGCGCGCCAGCTTGCCGCCCACGCGGGCCGTCTGGGTGGCCTTGTCCACCGCGCCCGAGGTCTCATGGGCCTTGCGCTCCACTTCTTTCATGCTGTCCTGCACTTCCTGCATGAGCTGGTTCACCTCGGCGATCTTGACGGCCTGCTCCTCCGCGCCCTTGGCGATCTGCTGGACGGTGGTGGTGACGTCGCCGCTCATGGCCGAGACCTCGGCCGTCGAATGGCTGAGGGTCTCCACTTGCTGGGTCAGCTGGCCCGAATGCTCCAGCACCCTTAACACCATGGCCCGGATGCGGCCGATGAAGGAATTGAACCATTGGCCCATTTCCCCGATCTCGTCGGTGGTCCTGACCTGGATCTGGAAAGTCAGGTCGGCCTCGCCCTTGGAGAGTGCCTCCAGTTCCCCCTTCACGGTGTTGATGGGCTTGACCACGTAATGGGAGAAGACCGGAAGGATGATGAGCGCCACCAGCACGACCACCGCCAGCGAAGTCCCCAAGATGATTTCCAGGTTCTGCCGTATGGCTTTTTGGACCGCCGGCTCCACGGCCGAAACGGGGGTTTCCATTTCCAAGCCGCCCATCAAGTCGCCGTCCTCGTTGTGGAAAGGGAGGATGTAGCGAAGCACTCCGCCCTTGGGTCCCTGAATCACCTGCACCGGGGGCACCTTATCCCCGTCGACCAGGGGCAGCTGTATCTTCAGGTCGCCCGTGTGGCCGGGGAATCCGTCCAAGAGCTGTGCCTGGAGGATGGATTTGCCTTGGAGGTTGAAGAGGGTATAGAAGGAAGCGCTATAGCTGCTGGTGAGGTCGGAAAGGACCTTGGTGAGCTCTTGCGTCCGGTGGTGGCGGACGGAATTGGAGAACTCCATCTCCAACAGACCCATGGAAAAACGCAGTGAATCCAGCCGCTTATCCAGGACCGCCTGCCTTTGCCGCGACAGGATGAAAGTACCGATCGCCGTTTCCACCAGCAGGAAGGAAAAAATGACGGCCATCACCACGCGGAGGCCCAGCTTGCTTCGGAACACGGTCGGCGCCTTTCTTTTATAAGAAACGAAGACAGGATGGATCGGAACGCGGGGTATTTTAACCTGAATTCCCCATGCGCCACCCAACAAATAGCCAGGCCCTTTGCGGGGATAAAACACGGAATTTTGCCCATCAATTTAGGCTGATTCGGGTGCTTCGGGTGGAACCCTGCGGGCCCCCACCTGCCCGGCTCATCATCCACCCCCTCGTTTGGTGATTCCCAAGGTATAATCCCCGCATAAGTTTTAAACCTGTCGGGATATTTTTATGTATTTCAACCTTGTAACACCGAAAGGGGCCAAGTAAATGGACGGAAAAATATCATATAAAACTGCCGGTTTAGGGGCCCTAGTTTGTTTATTTCTTCTTTCGGGAGTCCCCGCCAAGGCGGATGAGGACAATTCGACACAGGCCACCTCTACCCCAGCCCCGACCCCGGACAACAGCGCAAAGTCCCTGGCCCAAAGGGTGAAGGACCTGGAAGACCAGCTATCCCTCTACCAGCAATCCACCGATCAGAAGTTCAACCAGATCCACGAGGACCAGCTGCGCCTTCATTTCACCCTTTATGGGGACGACGAGTACCGGGTCTTCGGGCCTTCCGGCTTCTTTCCCCAGCAGAACGGCTTTTATCTCGGCCAGACTGACCTGATGATCATGGCCGAATACGGCCCCCACCTGGGCGCCATGGTCGAGAACGTCGTGGAGTTCGACGGCCAGAATCCCTCCATCGACCTGGAACGGACCATGATTTACTACACCTTCAGCGACGAGTTCCGCCTGGCCGCGGGGCGCGACCATACGGCCTTCGGCTACTGGAACCGCACCTTCCACCACGGCTCTCAATTCCAAACCACCATCGACCGTCCCTTTTTCCTGGCCTTCGAGGACGGCGGCGGCAGCGACCAGGCCTATAAGAAGGCCGGCGTAGTGCCCAACCATATCGTGGGCGTCTTCGGCTATGGCACCTTCGGGCTGGGCGATTCCTCGCTGAAATACGAGCTCAACGCGGGCAACAACGGGACCGTCGGTTACAATGTTGACTCCAACGGCAACCCGACCGATTCAACGATCAATTTCAACCCCTCGGGCGGGGATACCTTCAACGCCAAGCGCCTGGCGGCGCGGCTGGTGTTCAAGCCCCAGTCGGACGGGGGCTTGGCCCTGGGCGTGGCTTCCGTATTGAGCCACTATGGCACCGTCCCCGGGGGAATCCCCAACAACCAGGCCCTGCTCTTCACCGACCTGGCCCAACTCCTGCTCGAGTGCGAGGTCATCTACACCGACGACAACTTCGAGTTGCTCAGCGAGTTCTACAACTTCGACGACGCCATCGGCTGGGGAAGCGAAAACGGTAGCGCCAAAAACACCGCCTTTTATGTCCAGCTCGCCTACCAGGCGACCGCCGACCTCAAACCCTATGTCCGCGTTGAAAACCTGACCGTCGACGGTTCCGATCCCTTTTTCGAGGCGATGGCCCAGTCCAACCAAACGGTTTACATGGCGGGAATCCGGTACGATTTCGTCCCCGTGTCTTCCTCCCTTAAATTGGAGCTTCATTTGATTGATGACAGCGGGGTGAATAACACCGAAGTGGCGACGGCCTGGGGCTGGGGGTTCTAATGGACAACCTTAAAAAAACGGGTCAAAACCTCATGGAAAAAATGAATCGATGGAAAACCGGCGCCCTCTTCCTGGCGGCCTTCTCGGTGGCGCTGCCCGCGGCCTTCGCCAAGGCGCCGGGGAAATTCTCCAAGCTGGTGGTGATCGTGAAGGCCGACGGGGCCCTGGCGGGCCTGAATTCCAAGGATGTTCCGGCGATCTACCTGGGGGACAAGCAGTTCCAGAACGGCGATAAGATCGAGCCCCTGGTCAACGGCGGCGGCGACCTGAACGACCTTTTTCTCAAGAAGGTGCTGAACAAAACCAAGGCGCAGTACAAGAAGATCTGGAGCGGAAAGGCCTTCATCGACGGCCTGGCAGCGCCCACCATGCTGCCCTCCTCCAGCGACGTCATCCGGGAAGTCGGGAAAAACGGGGACGCCATCGGGTTTGTTTCGGATAAGGACATCGCCAACAACCAGGGCTTAAAGGTCATTGCCTCGGTCGACGTCGCCGGGAACTGACGCCTGGGGCTGCCTCCCTCAAGCTCCGGGTGGCGGGGTTGCGGCCATCCAGCTTCCGGAACAGCCGGGGCAGGTCCTCGGTCCGGTCCACGTCGGAAAGAACCCCTAAGAAGCCGGCCGTGAGCCCCTGCTTTCGGGCGTTTCCCACGGTTTTCTGAAGCACCCGGGAAGTTCCCCAAGCCACTCCCTTGAAACAAGCGGGCAGTGGCCTTTTCCAACCCACCAGGTAATAGCCGCCGTCCTTCGCGGGCCCCAAAACCAGGTCCTTGCGGTCGAGAAGCTTCAGCCCCTCCCTCAAATGCCCAACGGACAATTCCAGGCAATCCGAACCGATGATCAGGACCTTGCGGGCCCCTCTTCGCTTTACTTCCTCCGTGGCCTGAAGCATCCGCGCCCCCAGGTCCCGCCCTTTCTGGGAGAAGACTGTGAGCCGGTGCGAAGAGGGAAAATAACGGTGGATTCGTCGGGAACCCCCCGGGGGGTCCACCGCGATGAAAAGTCTTAAGTCCTGCGGCAGTTTTCGGAATTGCCAGGAAAGGTACTTCAGGAAGAGGCCGTAAAGTTCAGCGGCGGATGGATTGCCGATAACTGAACCCAGACGGGTTTTGACTTTCCCCGATCGGGGGACCTTGGCGAACACCACCAATGCGTCAAACGGAGAAGCGGACTTCAAACTATTTTTTCGCAGGTTCATCGTCGTCGAAGAAGGACGACATCATCGTCAGGTTCTTGGTGATGGAAGGAAGGGCCTGCACCAGTTGCTTGACCTGCTCGCCGGTATTGGAACGGCCGAAGGAAAAGCGCAACCCCTGCTTGGATTCCTTGGCGTTGCGGCCCATGGAAAGAAGCACGTGGGAGGGCGGCGCCGACCCGGCCGCGCAGGCCGCGCCCGAGGAGGCGGCGAAGCCGGCGGCGTCCAGGCTGTGCACCAGGTTTTCCCCCTCCAGGCCCGGCAGGGTGATGTTGAGGATGCCCGGAACCCGCTGGTCGGAATTCTCCGGCCCGTTCACCCGGGCTTCCGGGAAGTGCTTCTTGAGTTCCTGCAGGAAAAGGTCCGTCATCACGCGCAGCCGCCCACCCTCGTTGACCTCGGCGCATATCTTCATAGCCGCCGCGCCCAGCCCCACGATGCCCGCCACGTTTTCCGTGCCGCCCCGCCGATCCCGCTCCTGCCCGCCGCCGTGGATCAGGGGGACCAGTTCGACCCCCTTTCGCTGGTAGAAAAACCCAGTGCCCTTGGGCCCGTAGATCTTGTGCCCCGAGACCGAGAGGAAGTCGATGTGGTCCCTTTGCACGTCCAGGGGGATCTTGCCGTAGGCCTGCACCGCGTCGGTGTGGAAAAGGACGCCCTGCTCCCGGGCGATGGCCCCGATCTCGCGGAAAGGCTGGAGGGTGCCCACCTCGTTGTTGGCGGCCATGATGGAAATGAGCCCGGTTTCGCCGGGACGGATGGCCTTCTGGACATCCTTGGGGTTCACCCGGCCTTCGGCGTCCACGAGGATCTCGGTCACCGCGAAGCCATGGTTGGTCAACCATTCGCTGCATTCCAGCACGCAGGCGTGCTCAACCGAGGAGATAATGAGGTGGCGATACTTGCCGTGGAAGGCCCAGGCCGCCCCCTTGTGCACGGCGTTCACGCTCTCGGTGCCGCCGCTGGTAAAGACTATTTCCCGGGGGTCGGCGTTCAGGGTATCGGCGATTTGCTCCCGGGCCCGCTCCATGGCGGCCCTGGCGTCCCGGCCCGGCCCGTGCACACTGGAGGGATTGCCGAAGTTTTCCTTTAGATACGGCATCATGGCCTCAAGGACTTGGTCGTCCAGGGGCGTCGTGGCGGCGTGGTCGAAATAAATCATAGGGAAGGGCTTCCTTGGAAATGGAAATTGGGGATTTAGTTTAACACGCGGCCCAGTCCCGTCCATAGCCGGAAGAGAGCGGGGGGATTTCGGAAGGTTTCAACCGGGAATGGTTTTAATTCCCCGCTGCGCCATCGGGAACCGGCTTTAACTATTGCCGTCGATCACCACCGCCACACCGGTGCCTTGGGCGGTTCCGAGCGGGGGACTGGTCCCGATGGTCAGCACGATATTGACGTTGTTGGCGTTGGACGCTTGGGGGCAATAGGAAGTGGTGCCCGGGCCGCTCGTGGCATTCACGGCGAAAGCCACCGTATGGCCCTTGGTGACGCCGGGGTCGCCGCTAAGGGTAAAGGTGACCGGCTGGTAAAGGGCGGTCGAGGAAAGGGAAACGGGCCCGCTGGAGGCGGTTCCAATGACGCTGCCGTTATAGGCCGAATCCGTAACCGTCAAATTATAGTTATAGCTTCCCGTTTGGTTTACCAGGAACCACAACACAACGCTGGACATGGTGCTTCCCGGATAGGGTTGGACGTAAAAGCCCGAACTGGTGATGAGATTGGTGTAACCGGTGGGAGTTTGCCCGTTCCAATTATTTTGGATCAAGGCCGCGTTCGGGGAAGTCGGGGGTTTGGCGGGACAACCCATCAGGAGAACCACCGGCATTAAAAGCGCCGGGATCAGCAAAAACCGTTTGATCGTTTTCATTCCACCCGCCTTTCTTTTTAGACGTTCGTCATTCCCTTTTTGGGCTTTTTAACTACGGCGCCGGGGATCAGGGTAATAAAAAAGGCTCATCCCCTTTCAGGAATGGGCCTTGAACCTCAGCCGTTAAAAGTTGTTGGTGGAATACTCTGCTTTCCCAAGTGAAGCCCAACCCTGAATTGAGCTCCAAAAAAAGAAGGAATAGGATTTAAAGAATCAACCCCATATTCGAATTATACAAACTTTATTAAAACACTTCTTGAAGTTGGACGGTTTCCTTATTGTAACTCAAGATGTCACACGAGCCAGAAGCGGCCCAACCGGTAAAATCCGCATCCATCGCCAAACGGGTTTGATCTCCGAGCCAGAAATTCAGGCCGGCCCCCAAATCGTTGCTCAAAACACTATTGTGGGGTGCCACAACCGTTCTGTTGTTCATGGTGAATTCATACCAAACAGCCGGCTGGAAACCGGGAATCGGCTTGGCCGACAAAGTGCCGGTATAACCGTTGACGTTGGCATCGCCCCAAACCGCTTCCAGGTCCAAATTGAACACATCCACCTTGACCGTGGCGTTGGCGCCCACGGTGTTGAGGTTGTTGGCCCTGGGATCGCCGCCAATGACCAGCGTAGAAGCCGAGTAATAGTCGGACAACCCCAAGTTTAAGTTGGCGCTCTTCCATTGAACGCGGCCGACATAATCCTTGTTGCTCGTAGGCGAGGTTGAGTTTGGATTTTGAACCGCGGCCAATCGAAGGGTCAAGTCGTTGTAGATTTGATCCAATTCCACGCCCACATCCCATGAATTACTGGGCGTATTAGTAAGACCGGCCGGGACAACCGCGTCGATGGTGGAATATTGGGTGCGGGTCAATTGATCCGGACTCAGGGCTTTATCCCAACCGAAGGGGTACTTGAACTGCCCGGCTTTCAATGCCAGGCCCGGGTTGATATCTCCCAGGTTATGGACATCGTAAGCGTCCAACATTTCAAACGCGCTGATGCCCGCGTTGGCAAACCCGGCTTGTACGACAGCGGTATCGGCGGCGTCAATGCCAAAAGTGCTCTTTAAACGGATGTTTTGTAAACCCAAGTTCAAGGAACTCGGGGCTTCGTTTTGTCCGAATACCTGCGTTCCTTCCTCTTGAAGCAAGACGCCCCACTTCGGAGCGGCAACCGCCGGAGTGGCAATCGGCGTTGCGGAAACCGCTGCGGTTTCCGAGGAATCGGCTTTTGCCACATCAACCATTCCCATGGAAAGAACCCCGGCTAAAGCCACGCGCAAAACCCATTTCTTAATTTCAAATTTCATTCAAAACCTCCCAAATAAGTTTTCATTTCAAACTCAGGGAAGCTTGAAATGAATTGATACCAACCAGCACCGCTAAGAGACAACACAGCGAAGTCAGAACGACAACGGCCAAAGAACAACCCAGCAACGGCTCAAACCTTGTAACTTCCCACGATGTCTGAAACCGACTTGGCCACTTCCTGCAGCACCTTCACTGCCTCCGTGGTGGTTTCCAGCCGCTTCACCGTCTCTTCCATCATGCCGTTTTGGTCCTTCACCGCGATGAAAACCTGGCTGATGCCGATATTTTGCTGGTTGACCGCGTTGGCGATTTGTTTCACCGAGTCCGAATTCTCCTTGATCACGTTGACCAGGGCCCTCAGGTTTTCCCCCGAGTTCTTCACCTGCACCAGCCCGCTTTCCATCCGGGCCGACCCCGATTCGTTGATCTGGACCACCTTGTCGATGGCCTCGCTGATGTTGTCCAGGATCTCCTTGACCCGTCCGGTGGATTGCAGGGACTGGTCCGCCAGCCGCCGGATTTCCCGCGCCACCAGGCCGAAGCCCTTGCCGTGCTCACCCGACCGCACCGCCTCGATGGCGGCGTTCAGGGCCAGCATGTTGGATTGGTCCGCCAAGTCCTTGACCGTGTCCGTGATGCTGCCGACTTGCCGGGTGCGGTCGGTCAGGTCGCCGATTTTTGCCGCGATTTCCTGCACCTGTTGCCGGATATCCATCAGGCCTTTCAAGCTCAGTTCCACCGACTCCTCCCCCGTCCTGCCGATCTCATCGGCCTTTTCCGCCATCCGGAGGATGTCGGTGGCTTTTTGAGCCGCCATCTGGGAAGTTTGCTTGATTTCCTGGGCCGTCACCTGGGTTTCCTGCAGCGAGGCGGCCTGGGCCGTCACGCTCTTGTTTTGCTCATCAGCGGCCTTCTCCAGGCCGGAGAGGGCGTGGGAGAGCTTTTGCACCGATGCCTGGAGGCCTAAGGGGATTTCCCGGAGCTTTTCCACCATCAACGAGAAATTACTGGCCAAGCGGCCCACTTCATCCTGGGACCGGATCTCGATTTTTTGGGTCAGGTCCCCTTCCCGAACGATCCTTTCCGTGACCGCGCTAAGGATTTCGATGGGCCGTATGACCTGACGGTTCATGAACCAAAGGGCCGCTCCGCCGATCAGTAAGACCAAAAGAACGGAAAGGCCCAGGATGGCCCGGTAGGAATTCTGGAAGGTCCTATCGCTTTTTTGCAGGAGGTTCTTGGACTTGCCCAGTTCATAGTCCAGGAATTCCTGGACGCTATAGCCAATGGGCTGAACCGCCGGATAAAGGTCGGGCCTTAAAGCCCTTAAAGCCGCCAAATCCTTATGGTCCACGGTCTTCCCGAATTTCGCGAGGAAGTCGTTGGCTTTATCCACCTTTGAAAAGATATCTTCGGCCAAAGCCTTCTCATCGTCGTCCAGCGGGGTCTTGTGCAGGAAATCCAGGTTGTCGTGGATGATCCCTTGGATTTCCGCCAGGCGGTCCGGGGCCACATCCCAGGGATAAACCTCGAGCGCCAGCTGGTCTACCAGGGTAACGAGGCTCTTGGTAAAGGCGTTCTCGAGCGCTACGGCCGCGATGGTCTTGGCGTTGGTCTGCTCATAAACATCCCTAACCCTCTGGTTGGACGATCTGGCCGTCAAGAACCCAATATAAAAAAGGCCTAAAAAGAGGAGGGACATGATCCCAACGCTCAGCCCCAAACGCTTTTTCAGTGTAAAACTTTTGGACTTTTTAACTTTTTCCATTAATTCGTTCCCTCAGAGCCCCTCTACCTAAGGGGTCCAATTGCGAATACGACCGGTCCTTATTCCAAAGAAAGGGTGACGACGAGGACACCGACGGTCTTACCGCCATCTTGGATGGGGGCGGCCACCTGGACCGAATAGATCTTGGTGGAAACGTCCAGCTTCGCCTTATCCACGAAGACCTTTCCATTGCCGCCGTTGTAGCACTTCACGAACTTTTCCTCGGTCGCATGGATGAAATCTTTGGACTTAGGCACCGTAGCCACCACGTTTCCCTGGGCGTCCAGGGTGAAGAACTTGACGGCGGTGGGCAGTTTGTCCTTATAAGCCTTGATGGTTGCGCAGGAAGGCTTGTTCAGGTAGGGCTTCACCGAGTCGGCAATCCCGATTTCCTCCCAATCCTCCTGGAGCTTTTGTGCGGCGTCTGCGTTCAAGGGATGCGCGTTCTGGTCCACAGTATCGGACACGACCGTTTTTTCCGCCGCCAATTGCTGGATCACGGGCAGGCACCTCTTCACCATCTTGTCCGATTTTTTGGAATCACCCGAAGCCCCAGCAGCGCCCACGGCCATAAAACCGGCTAATCCCCACAAGACTAACTTTTTCATCTCTTCATCTCCGATCTTGAATTTTCTGCATCATATGCAGAAACCGCTGTTTAGCAGTCCTCAAACCTTATAACTTCCCACGATGTCTGAAACCGACTTGGCCACTTCCTGCAGCACCTTCACTGCCTCCGTGGTGGTTTCCAGCCGCTTCACCGTCTCTTCCATCATGCCGTTTTGGTCCTTCACCGCGATGAAAACCTGGCTGATGCCGATATTTTGCTGGTTGACCGCGTTGGCGATTTGTTTCACCGAGTCCGAATTCTCCTTGATCACGTTGACCAGGGCCCTCAGGTTTTCCCCCGAGTTCTTCACCTGCACCAGCCCGCTTTCCATCCGGGCCGACCCCGATTCGTTGATCTGGACCACCTTGTCGATGGCCTCGCTGATGTTGTCCAGGATCTCCTTGACCCGTCCGGTGGATTGCAGGGACTGGTCCGCCAGCCGCCGGATTTCCCGCGCCACCAGGCCGAAGCCCTTGCCGTGCTCACCCGACCGCACCGCCTCGATGGCGGCGTTCAGGGCCAGCATGTTGGATTGGTCCGCCAAGTCCTTGACCGTGTCCGTGATGCTGCCGACTTGCCGGGTGCGGTCGGTCAGGTCGCCGATTTTTGCCGCGATTTCCTGCACCTGTTGCCGGATACCCATCAGGCCTTTCAAGCTCAGTTCCACCGACTCCTCCCCCGTCCTGCCGATCTCATCGGCCTTTTCCGCCATCCGGAGGATGTCGGTGGCTTTTTGAGCCGCCATCTGGGAAGTTTGCTTGATTTCCTGGGCCGTTACCTGGGTTTCCTGCAGCGAGGCGGCCTGGGCCGTCACGCTCTTGTTTTGCTCATCAGCGGCCTTCTCCAGGCCGGAGAGGGCGTGGGAGAGCTTTTGCACCGATGCCTGGAGGCCTAAGGGGATTTCCCGGAGCTTTTCCACCATCAACGAGAAATTACTGGCCAAGCGGCCCACTTCATCCTGGGAACCGACCTTGATCTTTTGGGACAGGTCCCCTTCTTTCAGGATCTTTTCGGTGGCCGCGCTCAAGGCCAAAATGGGGTTGATGATCCTATTCGTGACCGCCCAAAGGGCCACGATGCCCAACAGCAGGATCAGGCCGACCGAAAAAAGCGAACTCCAAGCGTTGGCCCGCACCTGGGCCTTTTCCAGGTTCAGGTCCATCCCGATATGGGCCGTTCCCATGATCCCCGCCAGGATAGGGGTGGCGATGTCCAGGGCGTAAACCCCCATATAGTCGACGGTCTTGACTTGGCTTTCCGAGGTTCCGGCAGGGGGACTGTTCACTTCCTGCAACCCTTCTGGAAAACTGGGCGAAAAGGTATGGACCAAAACCTTTCCCTTGGCATCAACGACATACACGTAAGCCACTCCCGAGGTCTGGCGGTACTCGTCGATATGGCTTTGAAGGGTGGTCACGTCCTGGGTAGACAGCGACTGCTGGGCGTTGGCGGCCAGGGCGTGGCAAAGCGCCGTACCCTTGGATTGCAACTCGCCGTGCAGCATCTTTTGGATGCGGGAAGCGGACTGGAAGTTCAGCACCAAGCCCGTTAGGATTGTAATTAGGATGGTGGGGGCCAGGATTTTGTTCCTTAATCCCCACCCCCCCAGCCGCTTGGACAATTTTCCAAGAAACTCGGTCATGGGCGTCTTGCCCTGGTAGAGGTCCTCCACTTTATTTCACCAATCCCTTCCAATCCTTCAAGGTCACCCATTGCCCGTTTTCCACGGTCGTGAAGAAGACCTTGTTGGAAGCCTGGTGGTTGGTCTTGGAGAAGGAAAGGGGAACCCCCAAGCCTACGTTTAAGGATTTGCTGGATTCGGCCGCCTTCATAAAGGAAGCCCGGGTCAAATCCGCTGGCGTTTTTTTCAGGATTTCCACGAAGGCCTTGGCATCCAAGTATCCTTCCAGTGCCCCGAAGCTATACGTGGCGGGTTTGTAGGCGGGATCCTGCAGGTCCGCGGGAAGTTGGGGATTGTCCTTGTCCACGGCTTCCCGGTATTCGGCCACGAGAGGCACGGAGGTGTCGGTCCAGGGCGGAACCACTTGGGAATTGACCAGGTGGGCTGTCATGTCCTTGCCCGAGGTTTTCCCCTCTTCCTGCAACTTATTCAGCAACTGGTCGGCCCCCACGAAGGAGAGGTTGGCGATGGGCACATTCCATCCGGCGTTGCGGGCATCACGGATGAAGGCGGCGCACTGGGTGTAGGCCCCGACCGCGATGACCGCCTGGGTACCGGAGGCCTTGAGAGCCCCCATGGCTTGGACCATGCTGGTTTCGTAAGGCACGTTGCGCTGGTAGGTAGTTTCGGCGGTCAGGGTCAGGCCTTGGGATTTCAGGGCCCGGATGACCCCGTCTTCCCCCGATCGCCCATAGGCGTCATCCTGGATAAAAACGCCGATGTTCTTCAAACCCAGCTTGGTGAAGTTATTCACCAAGGCCGCGGTTTCCTGGCGGTAGGAGGCCCGGATGTTGAAGACGAACTTGTCGTTGGGGGCCTGCCTTTGGGGTTCGGCGCCGGAAAAGGCGGAAAAAAGGAAGAGACCGTCGCCCGAGAATTGCTGGATGGCGGGAAGGGCCTTGACCAGGGTAGGGGTGCCCACGTAATCGAAAAGGCCGAAGACCTTTTCCTGGGTGATGAGGCGCACAGTGTTGGGAAGAGTGATATCTCCCTCATAGCCGTCGTCCAGGGCCACAACCCGGATCTTTCGGCCGTTCACGCCGCCTTCGGCGTTGACCTTGTCGAAACAGGCTTCGGCCCCGCGCCAAACCTCCGCGCCCAACCCGGCGGCTGGGCCCTTGAAGGCGGCGGACTGGCCTAATACAATCTCGGTGGGGCTTACCCCGGTTTCCGCCTTAGCAGGCCCAAAAGCCGTCACAAAAACGGCCAGCAGGATCCACTTCCATAAACGATTGAACATAATCACCCTCCCTCGATGAAATAAGAACGGCCCGGCAAAACCATTGGATTTTCGACCAATAACCAACCCGGGTACCAATCAACGCAACGGGTTTAATTCCCTCAATAACTTTTCCCGTATTTATTCTTATGCGGTATTTCATCCCGCATTTTGACAAGCTCAAAATCCAATTTCGACTTTCCATCCGCCTTCACTTCCACTGTCTGCTGTTGGATGAATCCATAGGGAAACCAGCAAACCACCGTATAACTCCCGGCCGGCACGTCCTGGAGGGTGAAGCTTCCCTTCTCGTCGGTGAGGGTGAAATAAGGGTTTCCCAATACCAGGATGTAAGCCGCCATATGGGGATGAAGGTTACAGTTCACGTTGATCTGGCCGGGATTCTTGAAAACGACTTTTTTCCCGGCTCCCCGGCCGTAGGTACCCACGTCGAAAGGGTCCGCCTTGGAGATCGAGAAGGCGTTGTGGACCGTGTCGTCGTTATTGGGAAAGGCGACCGCGGTGCCAGCCAGGATGGGCAGGACCTCCGGGTCGAACTCCATGTTTTCCGACGCCATGGTCATCGCGGCTTGGGGCGGCTTGAAACCCTTGTTTTGGTTGACTTCCCGGATATAAACCACAACGCCGGAGTTGTCCCCCGTAGGCTGGTTGTCCTGGGTGAGGACCTTCACCTGCCCTGAAACTTCCCCTGTTCCTTCCGCGCCCTGGGCGGGAATTCCCGCCGCTGCTAATAGGGTACAGCCGCAAAAAATAATGAACCAACGCATGAAATCCTCCTTGGATTTGTTCAAAATCACTTCCGGCTTAATTCCGTCGCGGGAACCAGCGAGGCGTCCGCGCTTTCATCTGTCAGCGTTCCCAGGAAAGCCACCAGGTCGTCGATCTCTTGGCCGCTTAAGTGCGTCGCCACCAACAGGCCCTCGTCCGGCCCCTGGAGCGGCCTGGCCCCTTTGAGGGTGGAATAGTATTCCACCACATCCTTCAAGCTGGCCATCTGCCCCTGGTGCATGTAGGGGCCGGTCAAGGCGATGTTTCTTAAGCCCGTGGTCTTCATCTGGCCTTGGTTGATAGGCTTGGCCTTCAGGTGCTCCAGCCTTTCCTGCCCTCCCTTCGGGTCGTTGCTGAAGGGGCCTGCGGTGTTGAAGAGGCTGTCCTTGACCTTGGCAATGCCGTCGAACCTCCCCGCGTCGGGGGTTTTTTCTGGAACCCGCAGGTCGTGGAAGGCTCCGTCGGTAAAATTGGGCCCGGTGTGGCATGAGGCACAGCGTGCTTTGCCGATGAAAAGCCTGAGGCCGTTTTTCTCGTGGTCGTCCAAGAGGGACTGTTTTTGGGCATCGCTCGTCTTCAATCCCTCGACGAAACGGTCGAACCTCGAGTCGTGGCTGACGATCTTGCGTTCAAAAGCCTCGATGGATTTGCCCAGGTTGGAATAGACCCGGTTGACGGCCTCCTGGTCCGCCGGGGCCATGGACTGCCAGGCTTTATTGGTGTCGCTGTTGGGGTCGTCCGGAACCGGGCATCCCTTGGGGGGGAAACGCCGGCTGTCCGAAAGGTCGGGAAACTTGCCGAAAAGATCCTCGTATTGGCCCTTCAGCGCCGGGTCGCCGTAAACCACATGGGCGTGCTGGAGGCGGCTGCCGCCCTGCATTTCCTTGGGGTTCTCGAAGGGGCCCAGGGCCTGTCCCCAGAGGGAGTCGGCCCGCCCGTCCCAAAAGAACCAGTGGTTGTAGGCCAGGTTCCAGAGGGAAGGAACCTTCCGCGCCCCGAAGCCGTCCCGATGGGCGGGGGAATGGGGGTCCATGAAAAGCTTGGGAAGGGCCAGGCCGTCCTGCCAGCCATGGGCCGGGTCGTGGCAAGTGGCGCAGGAAACGTTCCCCGCTCCGGAGAGCCGCTTGTCGAAGAACAGGCTTTGGCCCAGCTTAGCCGCCTTCTCGTTGTCGGCGTAGGCGTTGGACTTGTCCGGCGGGGGATTGGGGATCGGTGAAAGCGCGCCGATCTTCTCCAGCTCTTCGGGGGAATAAAAGGATTGGCCATCCCCGCCCGCCCCGTAAATCCGGCCAGCGGCCAATCCCAAGCCCACCGCCAGGATAAGAAGCAGTTCCTGCATTAAAGTTTTATTCATCGTTTCTCTCCTTTGTAAAACTCTTTATCCCGCTTCAAACCTTTTGGGCGGTCTGTAGTTCGGCGAGGGTCATTTCCAGGGCCGCGGTTTTCAGCTGATTGCTCTCTAAAAGGCTTTCCACCTCGACCTGGCGTTGGGCGCTTTCCCGCATACCCTTGACTCCGTTGAAACAGGACCAGAAAAGGATGATGTCCTCGAAAACCACCCAAAAGGCGTGCTCAAGGAAGCGCCACCATTCGGGGTTCACGATTCCGTAGACCGATTCGGGATAGAGAAACCCCCGTAAAAGGTGGTCGGCCACCACCACCAGAGTGGCGTTCACCAGGATCGGCCAGTCGAAGTAAAAGGCAAGAAAGGCCAGGGACCCGAAGACGTGGAAATGGGTCTCGATGCGCCCGCCGGTCAAGTGGATCAAAAGGGCCGACCAGAGCATTTGGGTGAAAGCGATCACGTGCCTGGTGCCGACCCACCCCGGCCTGAATTGGGCCAAAAGGATTGGGAAAAGGCTGATCCCCCCTCCCATAAAAATCGCCAGGTAAAGGTGGATGTGGAACACCTTCTCCTTTCCTTCCCAGGCATAGGGCGAGATCACGGCGGCGATCAGGATGGCGAAAATCCATTGGGCTCCCAACAGGTATTGGAACATCCGGTCCATTTTCCGGAAATGGGCGTCCCGCCTCTCCTGGAACAGCTTCCCCACCTTCTCTTTTTCCTTCGAGGTCATTTTGGAAACCGCTTCAATTGGCATATGTTTCTCCTTTTAATCCGGCTGTTGGTTTGTCCGTTTTTTCCAAGGGACAGTATTTCGCGTCCAACGGACACCCGAACACGAGGCTGTCGTTCCTGTCGGCTTTTCCTGTTTTGACAAGCGAGGTTATTCGCTGGAAGCCGGCGTTGTCCCCGATGTGGCCCCGGCCCTCGGTGATGCCTCCGCTGAAAAGAAGCCTGCCTTGGGGGTCGTAAAGGAGGGCCTGGCCCGATGTCCTGGCCCCAAACCGTGCGGTTTCCACACCGTCCACGTCGACCACCACCGTGGTGCCGGGAATCCGCCTGGCGCTCGAAACCAGGTCGGTGTTTTCCCATCCTTGGGGGAATTCCTTTGGCCGCATCACGAGCACGTAAGCCTTCATCCGTCCCTTGAGGGAGAGCATTAAGTCGTTCAGCTCCACAATGCTGGCCCTGGTGCAGGGGCAATGGGGATGGACGGCGATGACCAGGGTATCCCCGCCGCGGTTCAAAGCCAGGCCGCTTTGGTCCGGCCACCGGGGTCCGGCCTTTCCTTCCTCGCCCGGGGTGGAGGCGTAATGCAACAGCACCGCGCTCCCCCCTACGCAAACCACGAGCCAGACGATGCCCGCAACGATCAATATCCAACGTTTGACCATATCCCTTTCTCCTTACGCTCCGTTTTTCAGGATACCCTCAGGGCTTCCAGGGGGGTGAGAACCACCCCGTTCTTGTAAAACTTGAAGCACCCCTTGACCAAAAGGTCCACCCTCTGGGCGATGGGAAAGGCCCGGAATTGGCCCGGCGTCAACTCCTTGGCCGGCTCCCCCGGGATCTCCAGCACCACCTTGTCGAATTTTTCATCCGCCATGGTTTCTCCTTTCACCAACTAAACCTTGTATCTCCCGATGGCTCCCGAAAGGCGTCCGGAGGCGTCCTTCAGCACTTTCACCATCCCCCCGGTGGCTTCCACGTGTTTTACGGCCTCGGTCATCATCCGTGTCTGGTCCGTGACGGCCCCAAATATCTGGCTGATGCCCACGTTCTGCTGTTCCACCGCCGCGGCGATCTGCTTGACCGAGACCGAGTTGTCCTTGACCACCCCGGCCAGGCTGCGCAGGTTCTCCCCCGAATGCCGCACCAGCTCCAGGCCCCCTTCCATGCGCTTGGAACCGGTCCGGGTGATCTGCTCCACCTTTTCGATGGCGTCCCGGATGTTGTCGAGGATCTCCTTCACCCGGCCAGTCGACTGGATGGATTGGTCGGCCAGCCGGCGGATTTCCCGGGCCACCAGCCCGAATCCCTTGCCGTGCTCGCCGGAACGGACCGCCTCGATGGCGGCGTTCAAGGCCAGCATGTTGGACTGGTCGGCCAGGTCCTTGACCGTGTCGGTGATGCTTCCGATCTGCTTGGTGCGGTCGGTCAGGTCGCCGATCTTGCCGGCGATTTCCAGGACCTGCTGGCGGATGTCCATTAGCCCCTGGAGGCTTTGTTCAACCGATTCCTCGCCGAGGCGGCCGATTTCGTCGGCTTTTTCCGCCTTTTGCAGGACTTCGCCGGCTTTCTGGGCCGCCATCTGGGAAGTTTGTTTGATCTCCTGGGCTGTGACTTGGGTTTGTTGGAGGGCCGTGGCCTGGACCGTGACGGACTGGTTTTGGGCCTCCGAGAGGGCCTCCATGTCGCGGACCGTTTCATTGAGGGTAATGATGGTGAAGGACAGGTCCTGGACCATTTTTTTCTGCGCTTCCAGCATTTCGTTGAAAAAGCCGGCCATCTGGCCCACTTCGTCGCGGGATTCGATCTTGATCTTCTGGGTCAGGTCCCCCTCGGTGGCGATCTTGCGGGCGATTTCCGTCAGGGCTTTGATGGGCTTCAGGGTGCGGCTCATCATAAGCCAGAGGAGAGCCACTCCCACCACAAGGACTACCAGGACTGTCCGGACTGCCGAAAGGGTGACTTTCCTTACCTGTTGCTGTACCGACCCCAGGTCCATGCCCACATGGACGCTGCCCGGGGCGTCCGGAATGGGGGCGCTAACGTCCAGCATGGGTCGCCCCCCTACAGTTACTTCGATTTTTTGCATTCCGAATTTTCCATTCTCCTGCCCGATCAGTTTCTGGACTTCCGGCGGGATATCCCCCTCGAAGGTATGGGCCACGACATGGCCGTCCCCATCCAGGACGAAAACATAGGGCACGCCGTGGGAGTTCTGGTAGTCCTGCAGGTATTCGCGAGCGGCCTCGGGCTTGGCGTCCATCACTTTTTGTTTGGCGTCAAAGAGCAGGAAGTCGCAATGGAGGAAGCCTTCCGTGGTCTCGTACTGGTAAATGATCGACCGGATTTGAGATGCCATTTGGATCGTCAGGAGAATGGCGGTCAGTACGGTGATGAGGACGGCGGGGACCAGAACCTTGTTGCGAAGCCCCCAAAAGGAAGCCTTCCGGTCCACCGCCCTATCCACCGTCACATCCACCGGCACTTTCGTAATTTCTTTTTTCGTCTCGTCCAGGTTCCGCCGCTCCCAAAAGGCCGCCTTGCGCTCGGCTTCGCTCGCGGCGGGAACCTTTTGCATTCCGTTTTTTTCCATACCATCCCTTTCCATTTATATATAAAACCTTATTTGGTTGTACTTGCGTTCGTGGAACAAAGCCGCTTGAGAACAAGGGCGATCTGCTCCGCCGTGAGACATTGCTGGGCCGCCCCCAGGTCCCGCGCGAACTTCGGCATGCCGTAAACCACGCAGGAGGCCTCGTCCTGGGCCAGGGTGACGCCCCCGGCCTTCTTAAGTTCCAAAAGGCCCCGTCCCCCATCCTCGCCCATGCCGGTCAAAACGGCGCCGCCGGCCTTGGAGCGGTAGGAGCGGGCCAGGGAGTGGAAAAGCCGGTCCCCTGAGGGGCAGTACCCGCCCGTGGACCGCGTCGTCTTGAAGGCCCCATTTTCGACTTCCAGGTGGCAGCCATCGGGAGCCAGGTAGACCCTCCCCGGCATGGGTTTTTGTCCCGCCTCAGCGATGTCCACGGGAAGATGGGAAACCTGGCTCAACCAGCGCCGGAAGCCCCGGGTGAAGCCCTCAGTCATGTGCTGGGCCACGAGGATCGGCAGGGATGTGTCGGCGGGAAGTTTTTCCAGGATTTCAGCCAGGACCGGCGGCCCGCCGGTGGAGGCCGCCAAGCCGAAGATCTCGAGTGGAACGAGGTTGGTGGCCAGGGTGGGAGGGACGGAAGGCCCGGATTTGCCGGTCAGGCCCAAGGGCATTTCCGCCACGCGGGCCACGAGGTCCGAGAGTTTTTTGCCCCAGGCCCCCAGGTCCGGGGGGGCGCCTGCCTGGGGCTTGTCGAACAATTCCAGGGCCCCGGCCTGGATGGCATTAAAGGAGAGATTCATTTCGGCGTCTTCGGTATGGGAACTGACCACCACGATGCGGCAGGGGCAGTCCGCCATGATCCGCCGGGTGGCCTCCAGGCCGTCCAACCGGGGCATTTGCACATCCATGCTGATAACGTCCGGCTTAAGGAAGCGGGCCATCTGGAGCACTTCTTCGCCGTCCCGGGCCGTGCCGATCACTTCCAGCCTCGGGTCCTGGGACAGAAACATGGTCAGGGCCCGCCGCATGGTGGGCGAATCGTCGGCCAGCAGGACGCGGACTTCGCGGTTCATGGCTTCCTCCCCTTGGGTTTGAGCAGCTTGGAAACTTCGGACAAAAGGCGGCCCGAACTGCAGTCCCTTTTGCTGAGGAAGGCGTCCGCGCCCGCTTGCAGGTAGCGCCGTACGTCTTTCTCCTCGTCCCGCGCCGAAACCAGGATAACCGGAAGGTGTTGGGTCCGGGGGTGGGCCTTGACCACCCGCGTGAACTCCAGGCCGTCCATACCCTCCATGGCCACGTCGCAAAGCACCACGTCGTAGGTGGAGGTTTCCAAAAGGTCCAGCCCTTGGCGGGCCGTGCCGGCCCCGTGGACCAGGTAGCCCGCCGACTCGAGCATGTTACGGTGCATGGCCCGGGCCGTCAGGGAATCGTCCACCACGAGCGCCTTGAGCCGGTCCTGGAAAGGGTCGTGGCCCTCCTCCAGTCGGCCCAGCCAGGCGGCCTTGAGGATCAGCAACAGCTCGCCGCTGGGAAGCAGGCTGGCCCCTTGGAAGGCTTCCACCCCGGCGAATTCCGTCGGCAGGGGGTGCAGGACCAGGCTTTCGTCCCCCAGCACTTCGTCAACGGCCAGGGCCAGTTCGCGGCCCTCGAAGGGCATAAGGAGTAGGGGCTGGCCCGAGGTGGGTTTTTGGGGCAGGCGGATGCGCAGGAGGGCGCCCAGGTCCTTCACCGGCAGGTTGCGCCCTTCGTAATCCAGCTCCCAGCGGTCCTGGGCCAGCTTCATCGCCTCGGGATGGGAGCGCACGATGTTCTGCACCGAAAGGAGCGGCAGGCCGAAGGTCTGGGGCCCCAACCGGACGGTGAGGATCGGCGAGGATCCCAGTTCCACGGGAAGGGTCAGGATGAACCGGGTGCCCTGTCCCGGCTTGCTGGTGATCTCCACCGTCCCCTTCATATCCTGGACGGCGGTCTTCACCGCGTCCAGGCCCACGCCCCGCCCCGAAATGCTGGTCACTTCCTCCTTGGTGGAGAACCCCGAATGGAACAGGATCTGCCGCAACTGGACTTCCCCCATGGCCTTGAGTTCCTCCCGGGAGAAGAGCTGGCGCTTGGCGGCCTGCTCCCGGATTTTTTCCGGGTCGACCCCCCTGCCATCGTCCGAGACCTCCAGAAAAAGCAGGTTCCCCTGCTGTTCGGCCCGGATCACCAGGGCGCCTTCTTTGTGCTTTCCCTTGGCGTCGCGCTCCTCGGGCGTTTCCAGGCCGTGGTCCACGGCGTTGCGGATAAGGTGCACCAGGGGTCCCTTCAAGCCGTCCAGGATGCGACGGTCCAGCAGGATCTCCCCCCCGACCACCGAGAGGGCGGCCTGCTTGCCGAACCTGCGGCAGAGGTCACGCACCTGGCGCTGGAGGGGTTGGGCGATGGTATTGAAGGAGAGCATGCTGATGTCCTTCAGGTGTTCCTCCAGGGAATCCACCAAGTTGGCCGTTTCCTCGGCATTGAAGACCAGGGCGGGTTGGAGCTGGAAAAGCAGGCTCTCCAGGGCCGCCGGGTCCTGGAGGAGCTTCTTGTCTTTCATCGCCTGGGACAGGCGCCGGCTCTGGTCCGTCAAGCGCAGCTGCAGTTCCCTCAGGCGTTCCACTTCGTTCATCATTCGGATGACCTGCTGGACGTTCACTTTCCAGCCGCCCTCCCCCAGGTCCAGGGTCTCCACGGCTTCCTCCGCCTGCGCGGGCAAGGTCTCCTTGGATTCGGCCGCCGCCTCGGGGATCTTGACCCCCGGGGTCGCCTTGGCCGACTCGATTTCCTGAAGAAGAACTTCCCATTCCTTTGGGTCCATGGGAGGGGGGGCTTCCTGGGCAACGTGAAGGCGCACCCGGGAGAGGATCACGTCCAGCCCCTTCAGGAGCAGGTCCACCGTTTCCGGGGGAAGGAGGCTGGCCCCGGTCTTGAAGGGCGCCACCACGTCTTCCAGGCGATGGGAAAGGTCCGAAACCTCGGCAAGCCCGCAGGTGGCTGAACTGCCCTTGAGGGTGTGCAGGTCGCGGTAGATCTTCTGGTAATGGGCCGCGTAGCCCGCGGCAGGAAGGCCTCCCTTTTCAGCCGCCAGCAGGTTTTGGGTGATGGAATCCACCAGGTTCCGGGCCTCGGACTCGAAGCCGGCCACCAGTTCCTTCATGAAGGAGAATTCATTTTCCATGGCCGCTCCCGGAGCGGGTTTTCCCGAAAAGCCCGGAGGTTTCAATAAGGTGAAGCGGACCCTGGCCCGGCCTTTCGATCAACAACACGGAGGCTCCATTCCCCTTCCGTCGGGCCTCCTCGAGGGCCTTGAGGGGGAGGCTAGAAGTGCGGGGTATCTCTTCGCAATCCACCGCCACCAGGTGCTCGCCGTCCAGTTTCAACACCAGCATGACCGAGGGATCCCGCTTCCAACCGGGGGAGCCCAGCATACCTGAGAGGCTCATCACGCTTAAAAGCCTCCTTTGAAACCTCACCACCCCCGTCAAGCGGGTGTCCGAAAGCGGGACCGGCGTCACCAGCCTCAAGGGCTGGCAGGCCACCAAGCATTCCAGGGGCAGGGCATAAGCCTCGGCGCCCAGGGGGAATTCGGCAGCCCAAAAAACGTCCTGGGCTTCCTCCGCGGGCCTTTCGCGCAGGCGCTCAGCGCGGGAGAGGAGCAGCTTGGCCGTGACCTCGTCGAGCGGGGCTTGGGGGCGTGGGTCTTGCATTAATCCGCCCTTCGGGCCAGGAAGGTCCTGGCCGAAACCCGGTAAAAGTGGACGGTCAAGGGTTGGGGGCCCGGGACGATTTCCTTGTTCCCCTTGCCCTTGAGCCTCTTGAGCAATTCCCGCATCAGTCCCTCAGCAGCCGCCTTTTTGTGGCTCCGGAAGTTCCAAAGGGCGGCTTCGTAAAGTCCCGGCAGGTATTCGGGAAAGTCCTGGCACAGGCGGTTGAGTTGGCGGCCTGCCTCCGGTCCGTTTTCGTTCTCCAGGGCCTCCAGGACCTTGAGGTGCAAAGCCAGTGGGAGGGCCTTGGTTTTGGGCTTTCTTGCCGCCGGCGTCTTTTTCCGCCGGGGAGGATCGGGCCAAGGCGCCGGAACCAGCCGCACCGGCGGATGAGCCTTGGTTTGCGCGGGGGAAGCCATTTCGTAGATCGACAGTTCCGCCGGGCCGTGGAGGTTGAAGCCGGGCGGCGGGAAAGGCAGGTCAGCCGGCCCCAGGAAAAGAAGGCCTGTGGGGGCCAGGACCTGGGTCATGTGGGAGAGGACCTGCCGGGCCGCTTCGGGGGTGAAATAAACCAGCACGTTGCGGCAGAAGATGAGGTCGAAAGGCCCTTCCCCCTCGGGCAGGGGCTCCAGGAGGTTGTGCTTCAGGAAACGCACCCCTTCCCTCAGCTCCGGCCGGACTTCCAACAAAGGCCCGCCGGTTTTCCCGAAAGCCGGGTAAAGCTCACCCGAATCACGCAGGGACCAGGAATGGTAGTTTCCCTTCCGGGCTATCTCCAGGTGCCCTTGGGACAGGTCGGTTCCCAGGATCTCCGCCGCCCCGTACCCGCAGCCCAGGAGACAGGCGGCGATGGAATAGGTTTCCTCGCCCGTGGCGCATCCCGCGCTCCAAACCTTCAAGGGCCCCGGGGGGCGGGAGGAGAAGAGCTTTTCCTCCAGGTAGCGGAAATGCTCGGGCTCGCGGAAAAAATAGGTTTCGCCCACGGGTACGGCCTCGGCCAGGCGGGAGACCAGCTCGGCAGGCCCGCAGAGGGCATCCTTGGACAGTTCCTCAAGGGAAACCACCCGGGACGCCAGTTCCTGGGCCATTTTCTCGATAGCCCCGACCCGGAAAGCATCCCGGCGGAACCCCGTCACCCGGGAAGAGAGATCCGTCAGGTATTCCTTCAGGGCTTCCAGGGCAGGGTCGGTGGTTTTCATGGGGCAGGTTTCCTTGCTCATCGGCCTGCCTTCCGAATAGAAGGATCAGGCAGGCTCAAGCGCCGCAGGCTCTCCCCCAGGGAGGAAGTCCGCGTTTCGGAAAAAAAGGCTTCAGGGTCCGCCACGGGCAGGAGCCCGCGGCTGCTTTCGACCCTCGAAAGGATGCAGGGTTCCCCTTCCCTGTCAGAAGAGTGGATCTGGTCGGGCATCAATTCCTCCGGGTCCCAAACTCCGTCCACACTGACGGCCAACTTCCTACCGCCTTGGAGGAAAAGGAGTTTCCGATCTTCCAGGGGCCGGCGGTGCTTTACGCCCAGGGCGGGCGCCAGGTCCAGGACCTCGACTGTCTCTCCGAAGTAGTCGACGTCCTGGGAACGGTGGGGTTCGGCCGTTTCCCGGGGCCGCGTGGCCGGCTGGGAATGGACGGAGATCACCGGTTTCAAGGGGAGTCCCATCTCCCAGGGTCCCACCTCCAGGAAGAGGAAGGCCGAACTCCTGCGCCGCTCTTTTTCCCGGGCCGACTCCAGCATCAGGGCGACGCGGCTTTTGAGGTCGTCGGCCAGGATAGGCTTGATGAGGAAGCTTTCAGCGCCGTTCCTCAGGCAGGCCTCGGCCCGGTCCTTCTCCGAGGAAACCACCAGAACGGGGATTGCGGAAGTGGCGGGGTCGGCTTTGATGATCTTGAGCACTTCGTCTCCGTCCAGGCGGGGCATGGAAAGGTCCAGGAGGACGCCGTCGGGACTGAGTTGGCGGATTTTCTCAAGGGCTTCCACACCGTCCCCTGCGGTGGAAAACTGGTAGAGCCCGGCGAGCACCGCCTTCTCGAAGTTCAAGATGGCATCACTGTCGTCAACCAGCAGGAGATGAGGCAGGCTCATTCCAAGCTCCTTGTAGGATTCGCGTTAAAACTCTTGGTCAAATTTTTTTATCTTTTTAAAAGCGAATGAACCGTTTCAACGATGAGAGCGGGCTCGGCTGGTTTGGAAAGAATCCGGACTGTGGAAACGACCCCGAATTCTTCCTTCATTTCCTTCGTCACCATTCCCGAGAGAATGATGATGGGTTTCTTGTTTAAAAGCGGATTGCGGTGCAAAGTCTTAATGAAACTTTGGCCGTCGACCCCCGGCATTTGCATGTCGGTGACGATGAGGTCCATCCGCTGGCCTGTCAATTCGCGCATGGCGGTTTTTCCATCCTCCGCCTCAAAGATTTGGCATCCGGCAAAACCCCTTTCCAGGACATTGCGGACAAATTTTCGAATGGTCGGGGAATCGTCCACCAAAAGGAATTTCAAGGTTTTAAGTCGCGTCACCGGGGCGTCAGCCTTTTCTTCCCCACTCGCCGGATTGGAATCCATATAGGATTGGACCGCCTTAATTAAGTCGCCCCGCCTCAATTTGTGGAAAACCTCCTTAACACCCTTTTCTTTCCAAAAAGGAGCCAGTTCCTGTGCGTTTTTTTCCGTGTAAAAAAAAACCGGATTGACGGCAGGTTGCAGCAAATTCAACAGTTTATCCGTGTCCAACCCATCGAATTCCGAATCGCTGACGACCAGGTCCCATTTACGGGAGGTCAGGGATTTTAGCTCTTCCGGCGATCGCGAAACCTGAACATGGCAACCCAAGGCTTCCAAGCGGACTTGTAATATTTCTTGGTAAGCATGGTCATCTTCGACAAGTAATAACTGGGCTTTCATAGGACACCTCACGGATGGAAAAAAAAATTTTGTTTCTATGGGGAACGAAAAAGGGAGGGGTCAGCCACCCACTTAGTGGTCTTCAACCATGACCCAGATCATACCGCGCTTTTTTAGAAAAGTTACTAAAATTTCGTTTTCCTTAAAACTGTTCAGTTTAAACAACAACTTTTTTGTCCGTTAAACCACGCGCATTTAAAATTTTTCCACCAATAAAAAAGGCCCTCCCCCGGTGAAGGAAGAGAGCCTTGCCTCAACAAGGTGGATCCTCAATCCACCCTCTTAATCCTTACTCCGAAATCCACGTTGTTCTTCACCCATTTGACGAAAAGGCCCTGCTTTTCCATGGGGTCCGCCGGAATGAAGATCTTGGGGTCCTTCCAGGTCTCCATGACCGGCGCCTCCTGGGTCCAGACCTTGACCCGGCGCCGGGGAATCAGGCTTTCCCATTTCTTGCCCACCGTCGGGCTGGTGTAAAGGAGCCTCAGGGTGACGTTGCGCGAGAGCTTTTCCATCGGCATCAGGTTGATGGAGCGGTAGTCGTGCCGACCGTTCTTCCCCGGAATATCCAGCATGCCGTCGCTGACCATGATGACCGTAAGGGGCTTGAGGATCATCTTGCGGTCCTTGACCATCTCGGTGACCTTGTCGAAAAAGGCATTGTAATCGGTGTAGAGGTCCTCGTGGGTCTTGGGGAAAAGCTCGTGGAGCTTGGCCTCGATCTCCTCCGGGGACTTGTTCTGGAAAATTTCGATGGGGTAGAAGACCTTCGCCTCGTCCGCCTTGTTTCCCCCGATAGTTCCCACGAAAAGGGCGGCGGGCTTGTCCAGCCCTTCCAGGCCGTTCAAGTGGGCGTAGAGGTAGCGGGAAAGGAAGGAGATCGAATCGTCGAAGTCCGGCCCCTTCAGGAAGGACCCGCTCATGTCGATGCCCACGAACATGACCAGGCGCGGCTGGGGCGTCATGTCCAGCCACCCCGCTTGGGTGGAACCCGCCGGAAGGAGCGCCAGGGCGGTTAGCAAAAACAATCCGTGCGCCCTCATGACCGCGCCTCCGAGGAGGACGTTTCCGTCCCCACCACCGCCAGCTTGGGTTTGGACTTCTTGCCCCCTTTGACGATGGGGGGCTTGGCCTGCAAAAGTTCCTTAGAGCGCATAATATCGCGGAATCCCTTGAAGGGCAGGTCGAAGAGGTGGCGGGAAGCGATAAGCAGGATGAAGAAATTGACCGTGGCCGAGACCACCTGCAGGGGCGGTAGGATGAAGGCCCCCAGTAGTTCGTCGGACTTCTCCTTCACCCAATCGGCGTCCGCCTTGAAGTGATAATAAAAGCTCACCGTATAGGCGAAGGTAGCCTCCATCGTCTTGGTCCCGGATTGCTCGGGTTTCTTCAAGCCTGTTCCCTGGATGATGGACGTGATGACGGGCACACCATGGGAGGCGAAGAGGAACCAGGTCATGCCCCTTACCCCCAGCCAAGCGAGGAGCCCCAGACCTAAGGTGCCGCCCATCCCTAGGTCGAAGTCCTGGGATGTGTGTTGAGCGAACCAGGGCACCAGCGAATCCACAAGTTCCCGGTAAAGGAAGAGGACTTCCACGAAGGCCGCCACGCACTCCACCAGCGTGATCTTGAGGATGGTGGGAATGTTCTTCGTGGCCAGGGCCTGGGTCCAGGCCGCCAGCACCGCGTAACTGCCTAGGATGAGGAAGAGCATGAAGAGGAAGAGCGGAATGCGGATGACACCTTCCGAAAGCTCGCCCCCGGTCAGGTTGGACAGGGTGTCCATCACTAGGGGTGTCATGACGTAGGTGAAAACCACCGCCTCCACCAGGCACCAGAAGAAGGTGAGGATCACCGCGATCCAGGGCACCCCTGGCGTGGAGGCGCTCTTGGCCACCGATCGGATCATCCGGAAGGGCACCAACAGGATGTCCTGCAGGATGAACCAGGTGCCCAGCACGATGATGCGCACCAGGCCATAGAGGGCCGCCGCCAGCACGAAGAGGAACTTGAAAAAGCCCCCCCAATAAGCGAAGACGCTTTTCAGGAAATCCCACCAGGTAACGAAAAAGGCCTTGAGGAATTCCACCCGCCGCTGCCGGACGATCACCGTCAGGATGCAGAGGATGCTCACCCACAAGCACACGATGGCGGCGCTTGTGGGGAGGAGTAGGAAAACCCGCTTGAGGCTTGCCAGCCAAAGCGGGTCTCCCGCGCCCCAGGTGAATTCCAAAAGGGCTTTCTGGAAAAAGGTGGGAAAGAAAAGAACGGATAGGACGACTGAACCGATGCTGGAAGCATCCTGATTCATACAAAACCTCCGTTTTTAAAAGGGAAGGTTGCCCTGATCATGGTTTGCGTCTCCCGGTAGCCAGCTTCAGCACAGCGGAATCAGCCGCCGTTGATATTGGGGACCTTCATTCATAGTTTAGGAACGGAACCGATCCAACCCAAGTTGATTCTTCGTTAAACCAAGGCAATAGCTTTACCCCATGAATTTCGGGTAGGTTGAACGGGAGGCGAGAAAGCTGATATCGTTTGTCGTTTCGGATGAAATTTTTCACAAAGAGGAGTTTTTTCGGGCACTCCTTTTTACAAGTTGAACAAAAAAGCCAGTTCAAGTCCGAAACTGAGTTGAAAAGTTTCCACTTGGTCGTTGACCACCAGGCTGAATGGCAAGACCTGGGAGGCTTGGGTCTGGGTTCCGGTTGCCCACAAATCCATGGCCTCGATGTCACCTGAAAGAATCCAGTCGTTTCCGAGGTTCCAAAATAGTTGAGAATCAAAATCCCAAACGAACCCGCTTCCCGCGCCCGTCGCTATTCTCTGGTCCAAATAATGGTCGTCGAAATCGTTGAAATCAGCCAGGCCGGCCCTTGCCCCGATTTCCCCTTGGATTCCTGGAAATAGTCCCGCTTGGAAATTAAGGCCGGCAAAGTAGGAATGGGTTGTGATTTGGTAGCTAAGCACGGGTGTGGGAGAAACCACGCTGACGGAATTTTGCCCGTTATTGGTAAAAAATTGGTAGTAGTTCCCCGAATAGTTATAAACGTCGAAGATTCCCCAATACCTGGATTCGAAACCCAGCTCGACACCCAACCTCGGGTTGCCGGTCCCAAACGAAATGAGGGGCGATTGGAGAGTAACACTGAAGAATTGGGCGGGAGTAGAAATGCCCGTGGAAGTGGTGTCTCCAACTAAGGTTCCATAAGAAGCGTTGTAAGCGGGATCGTAAACCCAATCCCTGTCCCGGAGAATTTGGCCGTCCCCCGACACGGAAAAGGCGTATTCCACGCTTAGGGCCAGGGGGAAGGGGTCGAAAGAAACCCCACAGCTCAGCCCAACCATGTCCGCGTTCAGGTTGTACTGGAGCTTACTTTCGCCGTTGTAATTTCCATAGGTGGAGCTGACACTCGAAAAAGTGATGTCATAGCTGGTAGTTCCGGTAACGACAAGAGATTCCAATTGAAAATGAATGGAAGGGTCCGCCCAAACCCTTTTTCCGAGAAGAAGACAAGCCAGTAAAACCACCACTCCAAGTTTTTTGGAGCGGGAAAGATGCCGGTATGGCTTAGCGGGCAGGACGGCTTTATTTAGAATGGCCATGGTTTTAAGCGTTTTATCATAGTTTTGAGGTGTTTTAGGTGATTTTAACTTTTAACCGGTTTGAAAGATGGGAGCGGCGAGAATCTGATATAATTCCCAGCAATCGATTTTAGGGCAAGGCAGAAACCAAGGGACGTTTTTGGAATTTTCTGTCTCGCTTATATTTCTGAGGAGGATGGAATGAGGAATCACAATCTCAAGGCTTTGTTAACCCTTTTAACGGTCGGTCTTTTGGCGGGGTTCCAATGGGGCTGCACCAAAACAAGTTCTGTAGGCCCGTCCAGTAGTAACAACAACGGGGTTCCCATGTCCGCATTGTTCCCTTTCGCCAACGGTAGCACTTCCGTTGCGAGCGGTGCTTCGGGCTCCGCCAACAACAGCATGGCCAGCGCTTTTTCCTCTGCCTTTTCACCCGCCTTCTCTTCCGTGTCTCCCTTTGCTGCGGGTGGGAATGGAACTTGGGCCATCGGAATGATCCTGGGGATTGACGAGGACACTTCGCAGTTGGGAGGGACGCCCGTTTCTTATGGCCTAGCTATGGTGGACCTCTCGGTAGCCAATCAAGCCGTTTCCACCGCGGCTGTGACTCTGACCCCCAACGGTGGAACGGCCATACCACTCATTTATTTGGCTTCCGCTTCCTACAACGGTTATAACTTCTCCTGCTACGCTTCCACCGGTAGTGGCAGTGTCAGTTCCCCGGCCCAAATTTCATACCTGGGCGGCACTTCCTACACCTTGACGGTGGCCAACATCGGGGACACGGCAACCTGTTCATTGACCGAGCCGGGCGGTTATGCCTTCACTTATAACGCCTCCAACGGCGGAGTGACGGCTGCCATTAACAGCTTAGGTTCAATCGATGCAGCTTTTGCCTATGGCGTTAGCGGCACAACCGGTTCGTTGACTTACCAATCAACTTCACCCTCAGGCAACCCCTTTCCTTTCCCTTCTTCGGCTTATTCTCTTTCCTCGCCGGCAACATATATTTCGGCTTACGAGGCCGTTGGCTGGACCACCAATGTCGCCAGCACCACCGGCGTCAAGGGTGGTCTGATTGGGATTGGTTTGGGGGTAGCGGAATCGCATCATTAAAAATTAGTCTCGACCGAATTAGCCGATCTCAAAAAAAACCCTTGCTCCCTGTGGGGCAAGGGTTTTTTATTAGCCGCAAGCGCCAAAAGCAATGGTTACCCGCCATCCTTTGGGGAAAGGATATATTCAGACAGGCCCTTCCATTCGATTTCCTGGATACCTGCCAAGGTTTTGTAGGTAGGACTCTGGATATCTTTTTCCCGGAATTGATCGCATAAATCTACGAAGGTTTCCGGTTCCCAGGCCTTTGACTTTTCCATCTTCTTTGCCAGGATTTCCAACTCGGGAACAAGTGATTTTTTGAGGAACGCCAGAGAATCCCCGCCGATACCCGCGAAAACCTTGGCCGGAGCATGGACTCGGTGGTACCAATACTTGGAATTCGAGGCGTCCGGCTCGCGCCGGTGCGCGATGGCATGAATCCAGTTTCCGATGACGCCCTCGTGGTCCTGGGCGATCTGGTGAGCTTCGTCGAAACAATCGAAACAGAGGTAAAGTGCGGCTTGGATGAAAGGAAGGGTTTGGGGATTCTGATCTGGTTTAAAATCCTTTTCGGAAAAGGTCGCCACCGCCCTGCGGCCTTCGGCAATGGGCTTGCCCTTCACCAGTCGGGCGAAGGGCCGGGAATCCTGCTTTAAGACCAAGTCCATGATTTTTAAGATAGGGGAGCTTTGCACGGAGTTTCCCATGGAAAATAATTTTCTTCTTACCGGTTATTTTCCATCGGGTTGGTAATAAAGCAATACATTCCCCGGCTTAAACACCGTGCCCAGGCACTGGGACTCCCCCTGTTTTATTATTTACTCGGGGCTTCGGCGACGGCCTTCATACTGGCTAGCCCTTGGTCAAAAGACCCTCCGATCATCTTGTCCATGTTCATAAAGAGGTGGAATATCTTTCCGATGAAGGGCACATTACCGTCCATGGCCCAGGTGACATCGGTGGAGTTCCCCTTGGGGTTCAAGGTGAAAGTGGCGCTGTCGCGGGCCGACATGGGTTTGATGAAATCGAGTTGGATCGTTATCTTCGTTGGGGTGGAATCGGTGATTTCCATGCGCCCTTGTCCCACCTGGCCGTTACCCTGCCACTCGTAGACCGCGCCTTTGCCGTTGGCCACGCCGCTGTAAGTCACCTTCATGGACGGGTCCATCTTCGCCCAGGGATCCCAGGCGGTCCAATTGTGGAAGTCGTTGATCTGGGGGAATATCTTCTCCGGCACCGCGGCGATGGTCACCGTGCGCTCCACATGGAAGGTGTTGGGTTGGAAGGAAGCCGCAACCAGGATGACGGCGATGACCACAACTAAGCCGATCAGGATTTTCTTGAGCATGCTCTCTCTCCTTTTTGTTTTAAGCGGCCCGTCATGCTATTTCCCCGCGTAAGCCTTTTTCAAGGCCCGGATGTCCATTTTCACCATTTGCATCATGGCCTTCATGACCCTTTTCTTTCTTTCGGGATCCCGGCCGCTTATCAACTTAAAGAAAACCCGGGGGACGATTTGCCAGGCCAATCCGTATTTATCCTTCAGCCAGCCGCATTGGATTTCCTTGCCGCCCTGAGTGAGTTTTTTCCAATAGTAATCCACTTCTTTTTGGGTGTCGCAGTACACCATGAACGAAATGGCCTCGGTAAATTTGAATTGGGGGCCGCCATTCAAGGCCAAGAATTCCTGCCCGTTAAGGGCAAACCCCACGGTCATGACCTTGCCCTTCGGGCCCGCGCCCTCGTCTCCGTAGCGAGTGACCGTATGGATCTTCGATTTCGTGAAAATGGAGGTGTAGAACTTGGCCGCCTCCTCAGCCTCGGTGTCGAACCACAAAAACGGCGTTATTTTTTTCATGAAATTTCCTCCTATTTTTTCAACACCACATGGGTTGCCTGTTCAGTGGAAACACGCTCGACGCACTTAAAACCCAGCTCATGCAGGTCAAGTCCTGAAAAAAGATTCTCGCCCTTTCCCATCAGCACCGGCATCAGGGCCAGGTGCATTTCATCAACCAAGCCGGCCTTTAAATACTGGCGGATGGTCGCAACACCTCCGCCGATACGCACATCCCTATCCCCCACGGCTTGTTGGGCTTGCCGGAGGGCCGATTGGATCCCGTCCGTCACGAAAATGAATTTTGTCCCGCCTTCCATCTCAAGCGGCGGACGGGCATGGTGGGTCAGGACAAAAGTTGGCAAATGGTAAGGCGGGTTGGCTCCCCACCAGCCTTTCCAGGATTCATCCGGCCAGGGCCCGCGGACGGGGCCGAACATATTTCGGCCCAATACCCAGGCCCCAACGTTCTTGAAGGATCTTTCGGCGAATTGGTTGTCCACCCCGGTCGTTCCGCCGCCGCTTCCATGCATATCGTTGAATATTTTCGTTGGGAAAAACCAGCCAAACAGCTCCGGGCCCCGGACCCCCAAGGGATTCTCCAGGTCTTGATCCGGACCAGCGGCAAAGCCATCCATGGAGACACCTATACCGGCAACTCTTACTTTACCCATCCTGGGCCTCCTTGTTATTACGGATTTCTCCCAAGTAGGCCGCCAGCCGGTCCAGGTTCTGGACGAGGCCTTCCACGGCCCCAAATTCCTTCGCCACCTTTTTCTTCAATTCGGCGGTCTCGAAGGTCATCCCAAAGTTCAACCGGGTCTTCCCACCCTCTTCCACAAAAGTCACGACCGTCCGGTGGAAAGGGTGCACAACATGATCGAAGACCAGGCGTTCAGGCTTCACGACCTCGACGAAAATGACCTTGTTTTCATAATCCCTCCCGTCGGGGCCGTGCATGACGAAATTCCACGCCCCGCCGGTGCGCACGTCCATCTGGTGGATGGTGTTGGTAAAGCCGTCAGGGCCCCACCATTTGGCGATGTGTTCCGGCTGTGTGAAGACCTTCCAAACCAGGTCCCGGGGCGCCTCGAGGAGGCGGGTGGACCGGATTTCCCGGTCGATGGTGTTCCCCGCTTCTTTGGATGGGGGGCTCATTCTTTTCTCCTTTTTTTTGTTTTCGATATACGCATCCCAACTCCACTCTCCCCCGCCCCGCGCGGCCAGGTAAAGGAAGATGAAACAGAACAAAACCGCGGGCTCACCTTGGTTCTCGATGGGCCAGGCGCCCCTGGGGGCATGAGCTTGCCAGTAGGCCACCGCCATTTCCCCCGACAGGAGGAAGGCTACGGGCCGGGTATAAAGACCCAGCAGGATCATCAAACCACCAAAGAACTCCAGCACCCCCGCCAGTCCGATTTCGGAAAACAGGCGGAAGGGCATTTCGGGCGGCATGCCGCCGAACCACCCGAAAAGCTTGAGCCCGCCAGCCTGCAGGAAAAGAAACCCCGATACCGCCCGTAGGAAAAAAAACGATACTTTGACGCCTCGTTCCCGGTCGAGCCTCACACCTTCCCCGATTCCAGGTATTCGATCATCTGGTCGAGGGTCATGTTGGTGCCCTGCAGCATTCCGCCCAGGAAAGGATCGGAACCCTCGTTGGCTTCCAACACCTTAGCCTCAAACACCAGGCCTGTTTCCTTCCCCTTGTCCTCCAACGTAATGGTCTGGAGGATGCGGAAGAAGGGTTTGCCGCCGGGACCGGGCACGCCGGCTTCCATCACCAATTTTTTCGGGGGATCCACTTCTTTATAGATGTGCTTGCTGTGATGTTCCTGGCCCTCGGGCGAGCGGAAGGTGTAGGTCCACTCCCCCCCGGGCCGCAGGTCCACCTTGCTGTTGTGGGTGGTGTAAGGCTTGGGAGCCCAAAAATGAACGAGGTGTTCGGACTGGGTGAGGGCCTCGAAGACCAGTTTTCGCGGCGCCTTTATGGTCCGCTTCAACACGATGTCCTTGGGATGGACCCTCGATTCGAAATTTCCTGTTTCTGTCGGCATAGTTTCCTCCTAGTCCTTTTCGTATTTAATTTCACGTCGTCGTTAAGGCTTATGGCCTTGTTTCTTTTCCTTTTGTTGAAGCTCCTTTAAATATTCATCCAAGCGGTCCAGACGCTGCTCCCAAAGCTTCCGGTGGTGCTCCAACCATTCCACCGCTTCCTTGATGGGCTTCGTTTGGAGCTTGTAAAGCCGTCGTTGGGCCTCACTGCGGCGCACGATCAGCCCGCTTTTTGCCAAAACCTTGAGGTGCTTTGAAATGGCCGGCAGGCTCATCCGGAAGGGTTTGGCCAGCTGCTGGACTGAAGCTTCTCCCTCCGTGAGCTTTGCCAGCATAGCCCGCCGCGTGGGGTCGGCCAGGGCCTGGAATGTCTCGCTGAGTTGATCGACGGGCATTATATTTAACCTCTTAGTTAATTAACTAAATGATTAAATACAATAACCTCATTTAAATGTCAATAGTCATTCAACAATTTTTTTGAAAATTATTTCAATGGGGCGGCAACTGATTTAGGCGGGAGAAGTAAACACTGGGTTAATCGGGTTTCCCGGCGGATGTGAGCCTAGGGTTCTGGTCAAAAAAACGCTCAAGAGGATTTCGAGTTTTCCTTGCTCCATTCCACGGCCTCTTCTAAAACTTCCTCCGGCAGGCCCCATTCCTTATAGCCCTGTTTTACCTGAAGGAGATACCCCAGGTTGGGCTGGCCGAAGGGTGGATCAACGGCGGCCAGCTGGTAGCAGGTAGTCGGAACTTTGCTTCCATCGTCCTTTTCAACTTCTACTTCCATCGGTTTATAGGTTCCCTTCTCGCAGGCCTCGGCCCGGTCCAGGTATTTGATCATGACTTCGTTGAGTTCATAGAGGGTTCCGGGGACAAACCGGGAGGGGTCGAGAAGGAGGTTCGCCACCGGCCCCTTGCGCTCGGTTGAATTTCCCATAAAGGCCAGGCGGTAACCCCGCAAATAAGCGCGAGTGACGGGACGGTTGCCCATGAGACGGCGCTCCATCTGGGCGCGCAAGAGGCTGGAACCATAAGCGAAGTAGAAGGGCATACGAACCTCGGTTTTCAAGCGGCAGCTGGCGGCCGGGGACCAAATGCCGGCTTTACTGTCCTAGGGTGGTCACAGCCTGGTCATTGTTCGGCCCTAAAAGAGCATGGGTCGCGGAAACTTCGCTTTGGATGGTGATATGGATAGGCGCCCCGTCTTGGCAAAGCGTGAAGGAAGCGAGCCGGTCGGGTTGGGTATTACCCACGGCGAGGACGGCTTGGACTCCCTCGCGCCCCGACAAGTCGAAATTTTTGCTGAAACTGGTAGCGGGCAGGGGCCCCCAAGGCGGGTTGGCGGGGGCGATTTCGGCGGTGAGGCTTCCCCTGCGGGATTCCTCGTGGTCGGCCGCGGTCAGGTAGATCTTCCAATACCATTGGGATGGGACCTTCATGGTAAAAAACCGGCACTCATTGGCCGCCATCACAAGATCGTACCGTTTGAAAGGGTCGAGGGGAGTCGGGTTGGCCTGGGTTCCGGTAATTCCCTCCCGTTGTTGGATATCAGGAACATGCGCCAACCCCATATCCCGGTCAATTCCGAAACAAGATGAAAGACCCAATGACAACCACGGACAACAACGCCAAAACCAAAAAACTATTTTTGCCACGGATTAAAACGGATGAATTCGCATGGCAAAACAACAGAAAACTTGTTTTTCTTTTGAATTTAATTCCTGATTTTGATAATTGCATTTGATTTCATCTGTGTTTATCGTGTTCTTCTGTGGCTAAATTTTGTTACCGGTCATTAGGTTGTCACTGACCCCAGTTTTTCAATGCTGCCTTTGGGGAAATAATGCCTTAAGATTTCGTCGCAGTCCTTGCCGGCCTGGGCCAGGCCGTAACAGCCCACCTGGCACATCCCCACGCCGTGGCCCCAGCCGCCCCCATAAATAATAAACTCCTCGGGCCAACCTTTGGGGTTAAATTGCGGCTCGATCCAAATCAAGTTGCTGCGGATCCCCCCTAAATAGCGGCGGATACTGTCGGACCTTAATTCACGGCTGTCGGCTTCGCCTTCCACCAAAAGCTTGTCGGCCCACCCCGCCGTGGAACGGTGCGTGACCGTCAACCGTCGGATGCGCCCGATGCCGGGAACCTTTTTTTGGATATCGGCGGCGGAAACGATCCACACCCACCGGTAATTGTCATACCCCTTGAGGCCGTAAACCCGGCACCAGGCTTCCCGGTCTTCCTTGATCCAGGTTTCCATTCGGGCGGGGGAGAGGGGGAATTCCATGTCCTGGTTGTAGCGGGGGTCGTAATCCTCCACCCCGATGACGGGGTATTTGAACCCCCAGGCTTCCTGGTAATCCTGCGTATGGCCCCCGCATTCGGCGGAAAAGACCACCGGCATCACCTTTCCATGGTACTTCACTACCAGCCCGGCTGTCTGCCGCACGGCCTCGTTGGACCTTGCGGTCTCGGCCCTCAAGCCCCGGTAAACCTGGTCTTGGACGTTGTCAAAAACGTCGAAGCCCTGTTCGTTGCGGTTTCCCAGTTTGGAAAGCACGTAGGTTCGCACCACGATAGCCTGGGCCTTGAGGGCCTCCAAAGGCCAAGTGGTCATCATTTCAGCCGGGAGCACCCCCGCGGTGTAATCCTCCAGCGACACACGGTTGATAACGTTAAAACCCTTTCCAGGGCGCGGGGAAATTTCGATGAGACCCCGATAGGCCTTGTCCTCCTCCCGGGCGAAGAAATAGCCCGTTCCCGTGGGCACGGCGTGAAGAACCACCGGCTTTTGGGAGTCCTTGGGCGCGATCCAGAGCCTTTCGCTGAAGGTCACAAAGTTGTTTCCCTTGGCATCGCTTAGGACCCAGGAATCCTTGGGGTGCCTGCCGTTACCCCGGAAATAGGAAATATCGTAGTCCGTTCCGGCTTTCAAGACCGTTACCGGTGTCTGGGCGGGGGTCGTCACCTGGAGGTCCGAAGCACAGCGGAAAAGGAGGTTCCCCATTCCCGTTAAAACTCCCACGCGGATGGTCACCGGGGAGGGGGCGATCGGCTTTTCCTCCGGCGGAGTCCAGCCTTCCCACTGTTGGAGCCGTTCTTTCTTGCGCGCCTTCGCCTGTTGGGGCGCCAACCGGGCCACCCGCTCGGCTTCTTTTTTCAGTTGCGGGTCCTCCGGCTCCACGGCCATGGCTTGGTCGTACTTGGCCAGGGACTCGGCGTACCGCTTTTGTTGCGCCAGGAGCCGGGCGATGTAACGGTGGGCGTGCTTGTAGCTGGCATCTTCCTTGACCACTTCCTCATAGGCCTTGAGGGCCCGGGCGTCATCGCCGAGTTCCCGGGAAACCTCCGCCAGCTGCCAAGTGGCGAGCGCGAAACCCGGTTTTATGCCGGTCAGGGTGATGAGGTAAGCCTGGGCCTCCTTCAAGGCTTCTTGCGGCGTGGCCTGGGTGCGGATTTTTTTCCATTTCGACTGGTAAAGGCATAGGCGCGCCAGGCCCAAAAGGAGTTCGGGATCGTTGGGATGTTCCTGGTTGAGGATCCGCAAGTCCGGTCCCGCGTTGGCGAAATCCCCCATCTCTTCGCGCAGGAGGGCTATGGCCCGGTGGGCCTTCCAATCGTCCTTTTTCGAAAGGTAGTCCTGATAGGCGATGATGGCGCCGGGGTAATCGCCCTGGCTTTTGTCCAGGTCCGCCCGTTCCAATAATGGCTCCGGGTCACCGGGGTTCTCCTGCAGTTGCTGGGCAATGGCTTCCCGGATCTCGGAGATTTGCCCCTGGGCGAACATCCTGCCGATCTTTAACTGGAACGATTCGGCAAAAACCGGAACATCGGCGCCCAATTGAACCACCAAGGCGCCAAGACACCAAGAAAGGCTTTTTACAAAAAAACTTTTTTTCATTTATTTTTTCTCAAAAAGAACACGCCTCTCTCAAGAAACAAAAAAACCCCCTGATAGTTGACTAGCAGGAGGCTTTTTGAAACGGAAGAATCTTTATTCTTTCTCGGCGCCTTGGTGTCTCGTGTTTTTTACTGCCCTTGGCCATAGGCCAAGGGGTGGTGGTGAAACTATTTCTTCGCCAGTTCGAGCTTTTTGGGCGCGAGGACCGATTCGTCCCGCGAGTACCAATAGCCGGTGTTGTCGATGACTTCCAGGTTGGGGACATAGCGCTTCTTGACGTAGTCCAAAAGCTTCACGACCGTGATATGGGTGGCGGAGTCGCCAGCACGGGCGCCTGTGCTGGTGTGGACCTGGTGCAAGACTTGGCGGGTCGCCTTGCCCTGGGGCAAGGGGCTCATGAGGTCGGCCGGGGCCTTTTCATAATAGATGTGGGACAGGTAACCGTCCTTATCGAAGGTCAACTGGAGAGGGCTGGTGGTTTTGTTCAAGGTGATGCGGATGCCCCGCAGGGTCAACCGGGTCGCCGGCATTTCACCCTCCTGGGTGAAGACATGGTCCACCATCTCGTGCGACCAGCCGCTGACCTGGGCGATCTCACGAAACTCCTCTTGAATTTCCCGGATGGCTTCGGAGCTTTTGATTTTTCCGAAGTAATGAACCGTGGTGGACATCCACTAACCTCCTTGGTTATTTTTGCTGAACAAAAATAACTAAATCACTTTACCGGTTAACAGCTTCCAGCATAATCGGCATTTCCAATTGCCCATTGGGCGCCGTTACCGGTTGGGGGTCTTCCAATCCGGTCCAGGAACGTCTTTTCCAATGCTTGCCAGCTTTGAAGGAAACCTTTTTGTAGGCGGGGATGGATATAGAAAGGTTCCGGGCCATGTCGCGGCCCTTTTTACCCTGAACGGTCTTGGTTTGGAAGACCCCAAAACCCCTTATTTCAATGTGTTGTCCGCTTAAAATCCCTTGTTCCAGCGTGGAAAGGAGCCTGCGGACAACTACCTGCGCGTCAGGCAGGGCAAGTTTAGTGGCCTTTGAAACTTCGCGCACAATATCTTGTAGGACCACCTTCATGTATTAAATTATATGGCTTTTTTTAGGGCAAAGTCAACGACTGGTAAACGAATTAACACAGCCCTGTAAAACTTCCGACGTAACGACAGCTCACAGTCGACAGTCCGCAGCCGGCAGTAAAGACTTCCCGGCGGTCTTTACTGTAGACCGTCGACTGTCGACTGCCCACTAAAGCTTTTCCACTCCTTATTTCTATAAGTACGGTACTGCCCTTGGCCATTGGACGTGATCTCAACCTCAATGGCCCCTTCCTCGGCAGTGGATAACACAACCGCGTTGGGAACCACCGACTGGAAATCGGCGTGGTCGTCCGGGTAATCCCGCCAGTCGCTTAGGACCACAAACCGGGGCTTGAATCCTTCGGCACAAAGAAACGGTTCCCCGCTCAAGCGGCCGTGGTGGGGCGCCATGAGCCAATCCACCCGGGGAAAGGGCTGGTTGTCCTTGAGGAGCTTCAATATCCCATCCTTTTCCAAGTCCCCGGGCAGGATTAAGTTGAACCCTCCAAGAGAAACCAACGAAACAAGCGACCGATTATTGTCCGCGTGCAAGCGGGGTATGTAGCTGTCTGGCGGGTGAAGGATTTTGATTTGGGCCGGTTGAAGTTCCGTCAGGACGTCACCCTCCTGGAGCGGTTGAAGCCGTACATGGTGCTCTTCAATGGCTTCTTTGAACGCCTGGTAGATTTGGCTGTCCGATTGGGCCTGGTCGCCCTCATAAGCTGCCGCCACCGGATAGACCCCCATCACGTTCACCAAGCCCCCCACGTGATCCTCATCCGGGTGGGTGTCGAAAACGCCATCCACCCTTTGGACTCCCACGTGTCGGAGGTAGGACACCACCAGGCTGTAACGGTCCGGGCCGTGAGTTTCTTTTCCCCCGTCCACCACCAATACCCGGCCCTGAGGCGACCGCAACACCACGGCGTTGCCATGGCCCACGTCCAGGAAGGTGACCCGAAGGGATTGGGAACCTAAAGCCGAAATTCCCCAAAAAACTCCTGTTGCCAATAGGAAAAGAACCCAGGTCCGGACCGTCCAGCGCCGTCCGTTCAAGGCCCTTTCTTTCCACCGCTTCCAATTTTCCGACGGTTTTTCTGGCTGTGGATGGGGCCAAAACCAATAGAACGAAACCAAGAGCAGGGCATGGAAAGCTGCCACCCAAAATAAAGGCGGTGAGGCCACGATCCATTCGGCCTGCGGCAGTTTTGCGAGGCTGTCCGACAACAGGATCAGAAGCTTCAGCGGCGCCTCACAAGCCGCCCCCAATAGGGTTCCCAAGGCAGGATGAACCGCCGCGCCCGCCAACAAGGTCAGCCCGCCCGCCGTCGAGAAGAGGGCCAGCGGCACAATAAGAAGGTTGGAGAGGATGGAATAAACCGACAATTGGTTGAAGTCGTAGAGGATGAGGCACCACACCGCCAGTTGGGCCGCCGTCGTGGCGGTCACGAGCAGCGCGGCGGGCCGCCACAGGAAGGAAAGTTTTTCCATCATCCAGGGGGCCATCACCATAAGCCCGGCGGTGGCCAGGAAGGAAATCTGGAAGGAGAGGTCCTCCAGTACGAAGGGATTAAAAGCGATAAGGATGACCGCCGTGGTGAGAAGCAGTACCCCGCCATGAATACGCCTTTCGAAGAGAAGCGCCAAAAGCGCCAGGGTGGAAAAGAGCCCGGCCCGGCACACGGGCGGGTGGGCCCCAGTCATGAAAATAAAAAAGACCAACGCCAACAGGGTCAGACCCGCCGCCCATTTCCGGTTGAGCTGGAGGGCCCGGAAAACCGTGAAAAAAAGCCCCGCGATGAAGGCCGTAATCATGCCGGAAACGGCCAAGATATGGATGGTTCCCGTGAGGAAGAAGGACTGCACGATCTCGTCCGGCAGGGGCGAGCGCTCGCCCAAAAGGATGCCGTCCAAAAGCGCGTTCTCGGGAAAGGGCAGGTAACGGTAGAGGGTGTCCTCCGCGGCGCGTTTGAGCCCGCAGGCCCAGCGCAGGAAAAACCAGCCTTGCCGGTCGCGGTCGGCCGTCCCGGTTTGTCCGGCCTGCCTCCATTTCCCCGGGGAAGCGTACATCACATAGGCTACGCCCTTCGTCTTTAGGTAGTGGGCGTAATCGAACTGGCCCGGATTCATGGCGGGGGCCGGCGTTTGGATCTTGCCTTCGACTTCCACCACGCTATCATAGGAAAGGGCCGGCTGGGGATCATCAGGAGAGAGCCGGAAAGCGCAACGGACCTGGACCGGAGGGACAACCCGGCCGTCGCCGGAAATAAGCGTGCAGACCGCGCGCACTTCCTTGACGGAGGGCTGGTAAAAGCCTCCCAGCCGCCCGGTATCATGGCTGCCGGGAAGGCGCTCAAATAGGACTTCTGGTTCCTCTGAGATCCGAACTTTAAAAAAGCCTTTCTGCGCCGGACCAAAGATCTCGGTTTGCGTTTCAAAGGATTGTTCGGCCTGCCAATAACGCAGACCCAGTACCAGCGCGAGAAACAAGAAAAGGACGGGCGATTTAAGCCACCGGTTCATGAAGGACTTTCCTCAATAGCGCTTCGTTATTTTTTGGGGAATTTACCGCAGGTAATCCGGTACGGTAGCGCCTTTGTCAAAAGTGAAAAAACCGAATCCCGAAACGTCGATGGTGCCGCCACTGAAGGCCGTCACGATCTCGATCTTCAGGAAATATTTTCCCATGGGGTACTTTGTTGTCTGGACGGCGTAGAAAAAGGTCTGGCTGGACCTCTGCCAGGTACCGTCGGTGCGGACTCCGGATTGCGCGACCTTGTAATCGCATTTCTGGGGTCGGCCGTAAAGGCCGTACATCTGTTCCACGACTTTTTGAAGATCCTCCGGACCCCTCACGATCGTACGGAACCCAATATCCAAGCGGCTGAACAGGTCCTTCGCATCCTTCCGGATCAGGTCATTGGCGACGATGTCGCAGAGGGCTTTGGCCTGGAAGTAATCCACCTCCGGAAGGGGCGGCTGGGAGTGTGTCGCTTGTTTTTCCCGGATGATAAGACCGACAAAGCAGAGGACGGAAGCGAGTAAAAATAGAAGAATAAGTATTTTTTGGAATTTTGAAAATTTCATGGCCCTATTTCATGTAAGTGACGGGCTGGCTGATTTCCTTCTCGATGCGGTCGCGGGAGGAGTAGGTGGCCATCACTTCCATCTTCAGGGTATAGGTGCCGCCCTGTACCGGGGGGGCGAGCGTCCAATCGAGCGCCTCGGGGCCCTGTTCCATGTCCTTGTTTTGGGCCAATGAGGTAACGGGATTCCCCGCCTCGTTCAGGATATCCGCGCTGACCAGGGCCCTTTCGGTCAGGAAAAAGGAGGCGTGGAAGCCTTTCGCCGGGGGCGGCGCCGGATTCACTTTCAGGTTGACGGCGTCAGCCCCGTTCCAAAAATATTGGACGCTGTCCTTTTCCGCGATCATGACTTGCCCGAACTGGTTTTGGATGGCGATGCCGCGAGGCTCGGTGAATTGGAAATCGTCGGTTCCCGGATCCCCGAAGCTCACCACATACTTGAGGTCCTTGTCGAACTTGCGCAGGCAGGATTTCCCGAAATCCGTGGCAACGACGTTGCCGTAGTAATCGAAGGCACAGCCCCACAACTGCATTGGCGGGTCGGGAACCTGGTAGGTTGAGATCCCGGCCAGGGGCTGCCCCTCCAGGGTCAGGGTGATGAGCCTCGTACCCTTTTGGTCGATGACGGCCAGCCGGTTGGCGTAAGGGCCCTGCTGGTAAAAAGTCCAGGCTTCATGGGCGTCGATCGCCGCGATAGCCGAGGGCTCCTCCAGGTGAACCGTGTTCAATAAGTGGAACCGGCCCTTATGGTCCATGACCTGGATGCGGTTGTTGCCCGTATCCGCGATATAAAGGTTTCCTTGGGAATCATAGGCCACCCCCCTGGGCGCGTTGAACTGGCCCAGGCGGCTCCCCATCCGGCCCACGGCCTTTACCCAGGTGAGCCTAAAACCACTGTGGTGCAGGAGGGCGATACGATTGTTGCCGGTATCCGCGATGGCCACATCCCCGTCCGGGTCGATGGCTGCGCCCATGGGATGGAAGAACTGCCCGTCGCCCTGGCCCGGGGATCCGAAACGGCGGATGTCCTTCAGGCTGACGTTAAAGACAATCTCCCCTGCACCGGAATTAACCCCAATGACCGTCACTACCACGTCGTTCTGGGGCGACTTGGGATCGTGGTCGGCTTTCAGAAGCGCGCAGGCTACGCCCTGGGGATCGTCGAAACTGCATCCGGGCAGCATGAGGGATAGCATGGTCTGAGTGCCCCGGTGCAGGTTGAAGGGCAGGAACCCCTCGGCGGGATAAACATAAGTCGACGGGACGTCCTTGAGCACCTTCACTCCCGCGGCGAAAGCCAGCCCGGTCGCCAACAGAAAGACCACAATCCACCGCCAAGATTTCGTTGTTCCAAGAAAAGTAAAAATTCCGGAATAGACGGCTTTTCTTTTGATATTTTCGCTTGGCACCTTGGCGTCTTGGCGGTTCATGTTTTCCCTATCCCTTTTTCTGCACGACTTCAAAGTCCTGCCAGTTTCGAGCGATTTGTTTCCCCTTCTTATCCCAGACCTTCAATTGAACCCGGTAGGTTCCATAGAGGCCCTTCTCCGGGATGGTGAATCCCTTCGTATGGTTGAAACGTTCCTGAACGGCAAAGGGCTGGGTGACGGAATCGGCCGGGACGCCACAGGTACGGGCCTCGTGGAAAAGCACTTTTCCCCTTGGGTTCACGACCCGCGCCTCCACCTTCAAACCTTTGAGGGCATAGGGGTAGTCGTTGATCATCTGCAGGCCGATGAGGAAGGAGCTCCCCCAGTTCAGGACATCCCCGCGGTTGTACTGGGTCGTTTGGATGCGCCAGATGGGTAAAAGGGGCTGGGAGGCGGTTTGAAGGGCGAAGTAGCCCTCCTTGGGCTTGCGGAAATAATCCACCACGCTCCAAGTTATGGAAGGCCAGCAGTCCACGAACATGAACTGGAAATAGCCGTTCAAAGGCCTGTACTTTTTCAGGCGGAAACTCTGGATATATTCCTTCAATAGGTGTGCTTGGTATTTTTGGCTGTTATCCACGAACTCCGGGAGCGATTTCCCCATTTCGACCCGGGCGATGTTGAAGGTCTGGTGGTACTGGAAGTCGTGCAGGGCCCATGCCTTCCAATCGGGCGGCCACAACTCCTTCTTCGTGAATGTTTTTTTCAGCGACTCCAAACCAGGCAGGGCCTGGGCGCCGAATTCGGAGAAAAAGCTCGTTTCCGGCCCGCCGATGGCGCCGAAAGCGTCCTTGATCACCGAGTCTTCCCAGTACCAGCCCGGGTAGGGGTGATAACGGAAATCGCTGGCGGTGTCCACGAAACGGCTGTCATCCTCTTCCTTGACGGCCCGCGCCAAAACCGGGTCCAGCACCTCCCGGTTATGGGACGGCTCGTTATGGCAGCACCACACGATGATGGAGGGGTGGTTGTAAAGCAGCTTCACCATGTCCTTGACCTGGCGGCAGGCATTGCGGGTGAAGGCGTCGGTGGCTTCGTAGCTCCATTGCAGGGCGAAGTCCTGCCAGACGAACAAACCGGCCTCATCGCAGGCGGAATAAAATTCCTCGCGGTTCACGTGGGCGTGCACCCTCACGCCGTTCAGGTTGGCGTCCTTCATCATTTTGACGTCCCGCTTCGCCTTGTCCGCCGTGTACTCCGAAAGCCACTGGGTGGGAATGATGTTCGTGGCCCTGGGAAAGAAGACCCGGCCGTTCAAGATGAACTTCCATTCGGGCGTGATTTGGATTTCGCGGATGCCGAAACGCACTTCACCCTTTTCCACCACATGGCCCGTTTCCGAATGGTGGATAGCGATGGACGCCTTGTACAGGTTCGGTTCTCCCTGGTCCCAGGTCCACCAAAGGCGCGGGTTCTTGAAGGTTTGGCTGATATGAACCTCGGTCTGCCCGCGCTGAAGGTGGACGTTCTTCTTGGTCCTCGCTCGATCCGCGAAACCCTCGCCTTTAAAATCCACTTCGATATCGTAGGTGCCTGATTCGGCCACGTTGATAAGAACAAGCTTCAGGTTTACCACCGCCTGGCCGTTCTTCAAAAGCACTGAATCCACCTGCTTGCGCTTCAAGAAAACGTGGTCCACGAGGAGAAGCTCAACCCCGTTCCACAGGCCGCCGCTGTTGTGGTCCTGTCCGTGTTCGATGTCCCAGCTCCCCGGCCGGGCGTCATGGTGGTTGAAGATGCCCTTGATGAGGTGCTTGTCATGGGGCCAGATTTTTCGGTTTTCCTTGGGGGATTCCACCCAGACCTTTAATTGGTTTTGATCGCGAAGGGCGGCCGTGGCCGCGAAATCGAAAGTTTGGAAATAGCCCTCATGGTTTCCCAGAAGGCGGCCATTGAGTTCGGCTTTGAGGAAGTAATCCGCGCCTTTGAACCGCAGGAAGGCGGCTTGGCCTTTTTTGAGATGGGGGGCTTTGAACTCTCTTTCATATGAAGCTTCCCCGGCGAAGTCCTCGCCTTGCAGGTACCAATTCGACGGCACATCGATCCCGCGGCTTTTAGGGGTTTTTAAGGGGATGGACCGCTTATCCAAGGTGGACTCGGCCAGCTTGGTGAATCTCCACTTTCCATCGAGGGATAGGGCTTGGGTCACCGGCTTTCCTTTCGTTAGGGAGCTTTATTCACGGCTGTCGGTACGGCAAAAACCGTAGTTTCGCCTGGTTTGGATTCCGGAGTGGTTAATCTTTTGGTTCCCAACACTAACAGGCCCAACACGACCATGACGGCGATGAAGCCGAGAACTTTCTTTTCTTGGGAGGTCAAGACAATCGGCACGGAAACCCTCCATTCAACCGGCGTTCCACAAAGGCGCTTAATTATATAAGGGGTAACTGTCCAGGGCGACATTCTTGGGATGTGCCCCCGGCTTTTCACCCTCCCGAATCCTTTGGAAATAAGGATTTCCACATTGAAACACCCTGAGGGGGTTCGGAACGTCTATACAGTTGCAGCCACATAAAGATGGGGCCTCTGGCCCCAATATGGACAACTGCATCACCCTCATTACCTTCATCGGGCGAAGCCCGATTTATAAAGCGAATGAAAATGAGGGTAAAATAAGCAACTAATAGATAGTATGAGGCCGGAGCGAACCATCAGCGATCAAGAACTCATCCAGCAAATCCAGTCGGGTCAAAAGGAACTTTACGCCGACCTCGTCCGCCAGTACCACAAAAAGGTCATCGGCTATTGCCTTTCCATGCTCCAAAACCATACCGAGGCCGAAGAAGCGGCCCAGGATATTTTCGTGAAGGCCTACCGGTCGCTGCCCAAGTTCAAGGGCAATTCGACCTTTTCCACGTGGCTTTACCGCATTACCACCAACCATTGCCTGGATGTATTGCGGAAAAGGACCCGGCGCAAGACTTATTCCTTGGATGCCCTCGTGGAGGAAGAAGGGGATCAAATTCACCGACTTTTTTCCTCCGCCCCCGTAGCCGCTACCCAAATGGAGAACCGGGATTTGGTAGGCAAAATTCTCTCCACCCTGCCTGATGATTACAGGATAATCCTCACCTTGAGGGAAGCCGACGGCCTGGAATACCAGGAAATCGCCCAAACCTTGGATTGTTCACTCGACGCCGTCAAGGGCCGCCTCTCACGGGCCCGCAAGCAACTACAGGAGAATTTACGACACTTCCTGAGTGAAAAAGACGTCTATAAAGAAGAGTAGGAAAATGACACACGAAATGATCCAACAAAAATTGTTCGCCCTCTACGACGGCCCCTTGACTGAAAAGGAAAGGAAGCTGGTGGAAGGCCACTTGGCCCAATGCACCGACTGCCGAAAGGCCATCGCGCAATGGAAGGCCGTCTCGGCCCGCCTGTTCCCGCCCCACACTTATTCGGAAGCCTCCGAGGATTTCTTCGTCGCCAAGGTTATGGACCGGGTCCGGTCTTCTTCCCTGGAAACGGGAAAGTCCGTTTGGAACCTAACCCTCCGGTGGCTGGTGCCCCTGGTGGGTTCCGCCGCTTTGGCCGGCTGGGTGTTTTTCTCAGTGCTTCCCGATACCACCGACCTTTCTTCCAATAGCGCGGAGGCGGCGTTTTCCTCTGAAACCACTTACCCCGCTTCCACAGGCAACGGGGTGATGCTGGCCTCTTACTCCTCCGAAGAAATAGTTCCTTAAGGGAGCACGAAAATGAAACCCTGGCTTAAAACAACCTTTCTCATCCTCATTAGTTTCTTGGTGGGCGTCGCGGCCACCGGTGTGGCGTTCCGCCTGTGCTTCCATCCCCATCATCCCCCCGGCTCCGCCGACGCCGACAGGATCCTTAAGCACCTGGACTCCAAACTGGCCTTTACCGCCGAACAAAAGGACAAAGTGGGCCTTCTCTTAAAGCAGGAACTCCCCAAGGCGGACGCCCTGCGCCAGGAAGGGGAACAAAAATTCAAGGCTCTGCGGGAATCCTTCCGCTCCCAGTTGCGAGCCCTCCTCAATGCCGACCAGGCTAAAAAGTATGACGAAATGGTGGCTCAATCGGACCAACGCATGCGCAAACAGGAGCAGTTCTTCGGATGCGCGCCTGCGCCGGTATCCATGGAGCCGGTCACCGGCCGGTAACTCCCAGGTGATCTGGCATTTCCGTTGATGCCCGGGTCCTTTATAATTTCTTAACCCGTTTGTTCTTTCGTGATTTTCAGCCGTTCGTTATTGAAACCGCACCACGAATCAACATAATGTCCCCATGCCACGGTAACGGGTGTATCACGTCGGTTTTTCATTTTCAATTCAGGAGAACTTTTTTGACCCGTAATTTCTTTTACCCGATTTTAACCTCGGGATTTTTGTTGGCGTTTATCTGCGGATGCGCCGAAGCACCGGTGAAGGTGGGCGAGGGAAAAATCGAGCCTGTCTTGCATGATGTCACAGGACTAGCTCCGGACGCGGCGGATACCGCCGCCCAAAAAACCCAATTGAACCTATGGGACGTTTATGCTCTGGCGGTCAAGCGCACCGAAACGCTCGCCGCATCCGCCGAAAATGTCCTACAGGCTAAATCCTTGAATTCCCAGGCCGTGGGAGCAGCCCTTCCACAAGTTTATCTGAACGGGTCCAAAACATGGGTTTCACCAAGTTATATTGGCACCGGTACCCCAAATACATTGTTCAATCCCGCCAGTGACGTGGCTTATTTATCGGCTTCCGAAACGATTTTATCCGGACTTAGCGAACCGGCGGCCCTTGAGGGTGCCGAAGCCAATGTCGACGTTCAGGACTACAACCTTCGTTATCAATCCCAACAATTGCTTTTGAACGTGGCCAACGCCTATTACAACGTTCTCGGGCTGGAGGAATCCTTGCAGGCCTTGGAAAAATCTAGGGACTTAAACCAGCAAACCCTGGACCTGGAAAAACAATGGCAAGTCATGGGCCGCTCCCGGACCGCCGACGTTTCCAATACCCAGGCCCAACTCATGCAGGTCCTGGCCGACTTGGAAAACGACAAATACCAGTTGGCCCAGGCCCGGGAAACCCTCGCCACCCTGGCCAACATCCAACCCGACCAAAAACTCGCCTCGGAAGAGACTTATTCCACACCCTCTTATTCCGCGGATGAGGCCCAAACCGAGGTGGAAAACAGGCCTGATGTCAAAGCCGCTGCCGCAAGCGTGGTGGTAGCCGACGCCCAATTGTTAGCAGCCCATGGGTTGCATCTGCCGACCATTATCGCGGAAGGTAATTACTACCTGGATTACGATAAGCCCGCGGATACCAACGTGTGGACCGTTGGCCTGGTGGCTTCGCTTCCTATCTTTGAGGGCGGCCAGGTCGTCGCCCAGGAGGATGCGGCAGCCTCCCGGAAACGCCAGGCGGAGATGAACTTATCCCTCCTGCGGAGAACGGCCCATGATGATATCCGCGAGGCCTACAAAAGCCTGGTGGAATCCATGGGCGAAACCGACGCCTACCAAAAAGCCGTGGACGCCTACCAGCAGGATTACCAGGACGTCCTGCATGACTTAAGGCTGAACCTGACGACGAACTTGGAGCTTTTACAGGTGATGACCTCTTTAGAAAACACCCAGGTCAGCTACATCAAGACCAAGTACCAGACCCTGTACGATCAGATATGGCTAGGTGTGGCCACAGGCGAACTTGCCCAAAACTTCGAAGTAAGTTCGAGGTTCTTAGTTCGTAGTTTTAAGTTTAAGGGAGTTGAAAAATGACTTTATCCGACATATCCATCCGCAATCCGGTGTTCGCCTGGATGCTCATGGCGGGCTTCATCATCTTCGGATTCATCTGCTTCATGCGCATGGGGGTTTCCAACCTACCGGACGTGGACTTCCCTGTGGTGAATATCTCCATCACCCTGCCCAATGCCTCACCCGAGGTCGTGGAATCAGACGTGGCCGACCCCGTCGAGCAGGCGGTTTTGGGAGCCCAGGGCGTCGTGGACGTGCAGACCACCTGCACCCAGGGCAACGCCAATACTACGGTTTTCCTCGATTTGAGCCGCAATGTCGACTCCGCCGTCCAGGACGTCCAAACCCTGGTCTTTTCGGTTCAGAAACAGCTTCCCACCAACGTCTTTCCACCGGTCATCCGCAAGCAAAACCCCAATGCCTCACCCATTCTGTGGTTCGCCGTCACCGCCGACCCCCCGCTGACCTTGCGGGACCTGATGCTTTACAGCCGCGACCACATCCAGGATAAGTTCACCAGCCTCAACGGGGTCGCCAACGTCTTCCTGGGCGGCTTTGTGAACCGTGAGATCAACTTCTGGGTGGATAACAATAAGATGAACGCCCGGCAACTGACCGCCGAGGACATCATCAACACTATCCAGCACCAGCACATGGAAACCCCCGCCGGGTCCCTGGAAACACCCCTAACCCAATACAACATCCGGGTCATGGGCGAAGCCTATACGGTTCCCGATTTCGCCAACCTTCCCGTCATCACCCGGGGAGGCAGCCCCAACTATACCCTGACGCGCCTGAAGGACATCGGCACCATCGAGGACGGCGTCGTGACCCCCATTACCCGCCTTTCCCGTTTCGACGGAGTTCCCGCCGTGGGCTTGGGCATCGTTATGCAGGACGGATTCAACGCCGTGGATATCGGCAACTCCGCCAAGGCCCGGATGCTGGAAGTTCGCAAGGGCTTGCCCAAGGGCTACCACATGGACCTCAACTTCGACACCACAAAGTTCATTTCCGACAACGTGCATGAGCTGGAACTAACCATCCTCCTGGCCACTTTCCTGACCGCGGGTGTCTGTTTCCTTTTCCTGGGAAGTTGGTCCTCCACCATCAACGTATTCCTGGCCATCCCCACTTCGATCTTCGGGACCTTCATGGTCATGAGTCTCTTCGGCTTCAACCTCAACACCTTCACCTTGATGGCCCTTTCCCTTTCCATCGGGGTCGTGGTGGACGACGCCATCATGGTTTTGGAAAACATCGTCCGCCACCAGGAAAAAGGCGAGGGCCAAGTCGAGGCCGCCCTGGTGGGCGCACGGGAGATCACCTTTGCCGCCATGGCCACTTCCATCGCGATCGTGGCCATCTTTTTGCCCATCGCCTTCATGCAGGGCATCATCGGCAAGTTTTTCTTCCAATTCGGCGTCACCCTTTCGGGCGCCGTGCTTATTTCCCTGTTGGAAGCCATTACCTTGACCCCTATGCGTTGCAGTGAATTCGTGCACGTAAGCGGTAAGGAAAGCGGTTTCGCCCATTTCGTTAATGTCCAATTCGATCGGTTGAGGAAGGCTTACACTCGGATTCTTCAGTTGGCCTTGGAGAATCGATGGAAGGTGGTTCTGGCTTCGTTCCTTGTTTTCGCTGGTTCCCTCTTTATGATGAAACTCATCCCGGTGAATTTCAGCCCTGCTACCGACCAAAGCGCCTTCATCGTGAACATGAAATTTCCCGTCACCTATTCCCTGGACCACACCGACCAGATCGTCCGCCAATGCGAGGCCATCGTCAAAACAAGGGGTGAAATCAAGCACATTTACACCCCCGTGGGGGGGTTCGGAGGTTCGGCTCCCAACCAGGCGGTGATGTTCCTCACCATGAAAGAGCCCGGGGCCCGGCCCAAGGCAGATATCTCCGAGAAGTTCAAGCCCACCGGGCCTTTGGCCTTCATCACCTCTTGGTGGCGAAAAGCCACTCCCCAGGTCTTGACGGAGTTCGAGTTCATGGCTTGGGTGCGTAAAAATATCGCCAAGGTCTCGCCAGACATGCAGGTTTACTGCCTGGATCTTTCCCAAAGGGGTATGTCCACCGGCCAGGGTTACGCCGTGGAACTCATGGTCATGGGCCCTGACTGGGACACCCTGGCGGATTGCGTTCAAAAAATCCGCAAGGCCATGCGCGCCAGCCCCAAATTGGCGGACTATAACGACAACTTCCTGGACGGCCAGCCCGAATTGCGGATTGTTCCCAACCGTGTCAAAGCCGCCCTTATGGGAGTCGCCATGGACGACCTGGGAAGCGTGGTAAGCGCCACCATCGGCGGTTACCAATTTGAGGGGACTTATTTTCACGAGGGCGGCCACGACAACCCCATCGCCATCCGGGTTCCCGTGGACCAGCGCAAGGGTCCCGATGCGATCAAGCAGATTTACGTGCGCAACAACCGCGGCGAGGTTCTCCCCATATCCGCCGTTTCCGACCTGGTCCAGGTGCCATCCTACCAGCAGATTTTCCGCGATGACCGCCAGAGGGCGGTTTACATCACGGCCGGGGTGGGCGCCGGGACCTCCCAACAGGATGCGGTCAAGGAAGCCGTCAACATCTGCAAGAGCATCCTGCCCGAGGGTTATAACGTGCAGTTGACCGGTTCCGCCCAGGCTAACTCCGATTCAGTGACGCAGCTGATATTCGTCATGTCGCTGGGCATCTTGGTGGCCTATATGGTTTTGGCGAGCCAGTTCAACAGTTTCATCCACCCCGTTGTCATCCTGCTGGCCCTGCCCTTCTCAGTGACGGGGGCCTTCTTCTCGATGTGGCTCTTTGCCCAAAGCCTGGGGATCTACAGCATCATCGGGATCATCCTGCTGATGGGTTTGGTAAAGAAGAATTCCATCATGCTGGTCGATTTCACAAACCAGCGGCGCCACCAGGGCATGGACGTTCACGCGGCCCTGATGGACGCTTGTCCGGTGCGTTTAAGGGCCATTTTGATGACTTCCTCGGCCACGGTGGCCGGGGCCTTGCCCGCCGCGATGGCCTTGGGCCCGGGCGCGGAACTTCGCCAGCCTATGGCGGTCGCCATCATTGGGGGGATCATCTTCTCGACCCTCCTGACCTTGGTGGTGGTACCCTGCGCTTACAGCCTTTTTTCTGGCCTGGAACGCCGCAAGGAACACCATGGCAAGGGTATTGGCCAGGGGGATCATGAACCATCCCACAAAGTCGCCAAACTAAGGCCCAGAAACCGGAAGCGGTAGGGCTTACTTAAGAAGGGCTGTTGGGCGCGAAGGCTCTCAAGTTTTGGGGGCGAAAAAACCGGTTAAGGGATGGGATTACTCTTGGTTTTTGGGTAACTTTTTTTTGCCGAGGATTTCGTCCAGATAAACTTCCTGGCCCGCCTTGTTCTTGTCCATCAACCATTCGTCGCAATATTTGCAGTCGATGGAACTGTCCCCATGGGCCAGTTTCTTTCGGTATCCATCCGCTTTTTCCTTCAAACCCATCCGGCTGCTGAGCTCATAACAATTGGCCAGGGTGCAAAAATCATCGGGATGGGTTGAAAGATAGCCCTCAAAGAAAGCCAGCTCCTGAGTGGTTTCATCCGGCGTGGAGTGGAACGGGTCGAAGGCCTGTACATGGTCAAGGAAATCGTCGTTTTGTTTCACGAACTTTTTGCCGTCCCAAGGATAAGCCCTTCCGAAATAAATGGCCCAGTCGTCCTGGTTGTTGATGAGAGCGGGTTGAAAATCCACCATGAGGGGCTTGCCCGATTCTGAAGCTACCCTCGGCCCCAAGCCGTAGCCAGTGATGACCGCGATTTTGGCGAAGTTCCTGTTTTTTCCGATCCCGTAGACGGCGGCGATTTGTTTCTTGCCGTCGGAGGTATAGATCACCAACTGGTCTCCCCCCGATCCCATGAGATTGGCCCCCTCGAAACCCTCGTATCGCTTTCCTTCCACGAGTTCCACCTGCCGGAGCTTCCATTCGTCCTTTTCGAGGTGAAAATAAGCGAACCCAGCCCCCGCGTCCTCCACCAGTTGCTTTTCATTGTTATAGACCATGCCCTTGTCGCGGTAACCGGACAAGCCGACGATGACGTCCGACTGGGGAGCCCCGGAAAAATCATGGTAGGCGATACCCGAGACGTTCCAAAAGGCTTCCTTTTCCTTGGGGTATTTCCGGTTGAGGGCATCGGTCATTTGGGTGAGGTTGATACCACCTTCGGCAACCAAGTTGGCCGCCGAGTCGTCCACGGCGTCTGAGGGGCGGGGCCATAAGGCAAGCAAAGCCGCCAGGATGGGATAAAAGCCGGCTTTAACTTTCATGAGAAACCTCCCCAGGGAAAATGAGCCATTTGGCCAATGGTTTAGACGTCTGGGCCTTCATTTTGGGCCAAAATCTTCCGACCAAATTCATGGTAAAGAATTCCAGGGAAAAAAGCGATCCATCAGGAGGGTTTAACTTGGGATTGAACATCTCACGAATTTGAGTAAAAAAAGAGTCGGGCTTGATTAGCCGTTATCCGAAGTACCATCAGAAACATCGGTGTCCTTGTCGTCTTTATCCTGGTCTTGCTTGAATTTGGAGTCGTAGGAGTCGTCCTTATCCGCCGAGGTATCGTCATAGGTGTCGTCCAAATCTTTTTGGAATTTGCTAGAGTCCGTACTGGCGTCGCTTTTGTCGTCGTCCGTGCCGTTGTCCACTTCCTTGTCCACGTCCGTATCAGAACTTTCCAAGCTATCCTTCGATGAGGTTGCGGAGGATCCGCTTTCCCCGGCCCAAACGGTTGAAATGCGTCCCATCAGGGCCATCCCAAAGAGGCAGATAAGAACATTGAGGATTTTAACTTTAGGCATCATGGTTTAGCTCGTTCATCCCGGTTTCAGGCCCCTTCAGTATAAAGGTTTCGACCCCGTCCCGCGACCGTTCAACGGCTTGTTCCATCTTGGGTTTTTCTTCGGGGGTGAAGGTCGCCAAAACGTGGTTTGCGCCCTCGGTGGGTGAAGGAGGTTTGCTGATGCCGATGCGGAGCCGGGGAAAAGCGGAGCTTCCTAGGTGGGCGATCAGGGAATCCAACCCATGGTGTCCCCCCGATCCGCCGGAGGGTCTCAAGCGGATTTTTCCAACAGGCAGGTCCAGGTCGTCGGAGACGGCCAGGATTCTTTCGACGGGGATGTTGCGGTAGCGGGCGAAGGGCGCCACCGCCCGGCCTGATTCGTTCATGAAGGTTTGGGGGAAAAAGAGGAAGATCTCGTGGCCTTCCAGGGAGTAGCCGCCGAAGATGGCCTCGTCCTTCTCGCGCAGGGTGACGTTGCGTTTCAAGACGAGGGCTTCCACCACCCGGAAACCCACGTTGTGGCGGGTGAAGCGGTAGTTTTCGCCTGGGTTGCCCAGGCCCACGACCAGCCAGTTTTCAGGGGACATGGGTCGCCTCGAAAAAAAGAAGCCACCCAGGAATAATCCTGGATGGCCTCGGGAACAGGGGGATACCCCGGTTTACTTCTTGTCGGCCTTGGCGGCTGGGGCGGCTTTGGCGTCTGCCTTCCCGGCTTCGGGTTTGGCCCCGGCTTCGCCTTCTTCTTTCTTCTTGGCCGTGATGACTTCCGGCTCCCCAGCACCGGCGACAGGCGCGGCGGCGGCGCCTTCCACGGGGGCCGCAACAGCCTTGACTTCCTCGGCCATCTGCTTGGCCACGGACACTACCACGTTGCCGGAGGGGATGACAGCCTTGACGCCCTCGGGCAGTTTCAAGTCGGATACGTGCACCGAATGGCCGACGGCCAAGTGGGCCGCGTCCACGGGGATCGCATCCGGTATCTGGGTCGGCAAGCATTGGACTTCCAGGCTGCGCAGGAAGGACTGCAGCACACCACCCTCCTTCACGCCCTCGCAAGTGTCGGCGTTTTGGATGCGGATGGGGATCCTGATGCGGATCTTCTCGTTCATCTTCACTTTATGGAAGTCCGCGTGAAGCACCCGGCTGTTGATTTTGTGGTATTGGATTTCCTTGATGACCGCCAGGACCGGTTCGTTGCTCTTGGCCCCCTCGATGTTCAAAGCGAAGAAAATGTTGTCGCCCTTGGCCGAGGCCAGGATGAGGGTCAGTTCCTTCTCATTGACTTCGATGGACTGGTTGGGTTCTTGATGCCCGTAGACCTCTGCGGGGATGAATCCCCCGGCCCGCAGGCGGCGCGTGCGGCTGCTGCCCCGGATGGTCCTAATTTTGGCGGCTAATGGTACCTGCTTCATGGCTCGACTCCCGCTTGGGGCGTAACCGCGCGGACGCAGCAATCACGGAACCCAAGTTTCTTTTTTTAGTTTTTATTTAGATCACATCGTTGAACAACGAACTGATGGACTCTTCGTTGTGGATTCGAAGGATCGCCTCCCCGAAAAGGGGGGCCACCGGGAGGACGGTGAGTTTATCGATCCGCTTCTCCCGGGGGATAGGAATGGTATCCGTAACCACGACTTCTTTCAAGACCGATTTTTTGAGCTTATCCACGGCGTTCCCCGACAAAATGGCGTGGGTGCAGGAGGCGTAGATATCCCCCGCCCCGAACTTGACCAGGGCGTTGACGGCCTCCACCAGCGAGCCCGCTGTGGCGATCATGTCGTCCGGGACGAGGACCGTGCGGCCCTTGACCTCGCCGATCAGGTTCATGGCCTCCACCTCGTTGGGGCCGGTGCGGCGCTTGTCCACGATGGCTAGGTCGGCGTCCAGGCCCTTGGCGTAGGCGCGGGCCATCTTAATGCCGCCCACGTCGGGCGAGACCACGGTGAGGTTTTTGAGCTTTTTCTTGCGGAAGTGGGAGGCGATGACCGGAAAGGCATAGAGGTGATCCAGGGGGATGTCAAAAAAACCCTGTATCTGCTGGGCGTGCAGGTCCATTGTCAGGACCCGGTCCGCCCCCGCCTCGGTAATAATGTTGGCCATCAGCTTGGCGGTAATGGGCACCCGTGGCTGATCCTTGCGGTCCTGCCGCGCGTAGCCGTAATAAGGGAGGACAGCGGTGATGCGCCGCGCGGAAGCCCGGCGGAAAGCGTCCAGGATAATGAGAAGCTCGATGACGTTGTCATTCACGGGCGGGCAGGTGGGCTGGATGAGGAAGATGTCGCGGCCCCGGACGTCTTCGTTGATCTTGACGCGGATTTCCCCCTCGGAAAAACGGCTGACCATGATCTCGCCCAGGGGAATATTGAGGGCCTTGGCGATATCCTTCGCCAGATCTGGATTGGCCGTCCCGCAAAAGATTTTCATCCCATTCGGCCCCACGCCCTTCGGACTCATGATGGCTCCTTTTAGTTTTCCGACATCAAAAAGGTGAATAACCCTTCAATTCGAAACCAGGCGACGAGGATGTCGGAGAGTGTGTTGGAGAAAACCGGAGGCAATCTTTTACCACAAATGAAACAAAGCGGCAACCAAGACGTTTTAATCTTCGCCCTTCATTTTTTTCTTGGGAAAGGTTTTGCCGGAACACCAACAACCGTCACTCCTGCGGGCACATTCCGCGTGACAACAGCCCCAGCCCCGACAACCGCCTTGGTGCCGATCATTACCGGCGCGACAAGGGTGGAATTGCTTCCCAAGAAAACCTTGTCGCCAACCCGGCACTCGTGTTTGTTTTTGCCGTCAAAGTTGGCGAAAACACAGCCGGCACCGACATTGACGTCCTTTCCTAAAACCGCGTCCCCCACGTAGGAGAAATGTCCCACCTTGCTTCCGGTACCGATCCGGACGTTCTTGAGTTCCGTATTCGTCCCCACGTGTACGCCTTTCCCCAATTCGCATCCACCCCGCACGTGGGCAAAGGGCCCCGCGTCGCAGCCATCCGCCAACCGGCTTTCCATGATGCGCGACGAGCGCACCACCACCCCCCACCCTAGCTGGGAGGATTCGATGACGCTGCCGGATTCAATCCGGCAATCCTCGTCGACAGCCGTATCCCCCGACAGCTTGACGCCGCCCTCGATGACCGTGTCCCGGGCAATGGTCACGCGGGGCCCGATCTCGACCGTTTTAGCATTCAGGAAAGCCACTCCGTTGCGCTGGTGCTCTTCCACGCGCCGCAGGTTCCAAAGCCGGTGGGCTCGGGCCATTTGGTCGCGGTTGTTGACGCCCAGGACTTCGGTTCGGTCCGGCACCATGAGGGCGTGAACCTTCCCCCCCCGCGCCAGTACTTGGGGAATGGCGTCGGGTAGGTAATATTCCTTGTTCCCTTTTTTGGGCTTGATGTTTTTCAAGGCGGGAGCCAGGACCTCGGATTTGAAAAGATAAACGCCGCCGTTGATTTCGTTGATGTGCCTCTCCTCCTCGGTGGCTTCCGTCTCCTCCACGATTCTTTCCAATTCCCCTCCGTCGCCCCGGACGATGCGCCCATAACCGAAAGGTTCCTCCACCCGGGCAGTCAAAAGGGTGGCGGCGGCGTTTTGCAACAGGTGGAATTGGCGTAAGGCCACGACGGTCTGGGGGCGTACCAGGCAGGCGTCCGCGTAAAGGATGAGCACATGGCCCCTGAAGGATTTCAACCGGGGCAAAAGCTGGGCCACGGCGTGGCCGGTACCGAGCCTCTTTTTTTGGAGGAAAGGGACGGCCCTTTTCCCCAAGTAGCGGGAAACTTCCTGGGATTGGGCCCCGACCACCACGTGGATTTTGGAAGGGGAAAGGGCCTCGGCGTTTTGAAGGGCATATTCGATCATGGGCTGCCCCGCCACCGGGTGGAGGACCTTGGGGGTTTTGGAGTTCATGCGGGTACTGTCACCCGCCGCCAGAATGACCGCCACTAAAGGAATGGCCATGGGTTCACCTGTCCCAAGATTTTGAAATCGGCCTTTATGATAATGCAGAAATGGAATTCCCCCTACTATTTCGGGGTTAAGGGTTTGTTTCAAAAACCTTTAAGAAATCCGGCGCCGCTGGCCGTGAACCCGCTGGAGTGGAACGGACCCGGTACAGGCAGCAATTGCCGTCCCAAAACATGGGATCTGTCCAACGTTGCAGGAATTCCCGCCATTTACCTTCCCCGGCCGCATCCAAAACATAAAATGGGTTCTGGGCGGAAAGCCGCTTCTCTTCATCCCCTGAGATAACGACCGCATCCACTCCCATCTCCTTGAGTTTTTTCCGGATACCATCTCCGTCTTTTTCCGTTCGGGCCAGTTTTTGAAAAACCTGTTCGTCGAAAACGCTGTTGGTGAGGACCGGATTGGTGTAATAAAGCCCCCGGGCATCCCCGAGGACGAGCACCTGTCCGGAAACGAAGCGGTCTACCGCCCGGGCCATCCAGAAATAGGATTGGGTTTGGGGAGCCTTGGTCAAATATTCATACTGGCTTGTTTCTCCCAGCCAAAGATGATCCGTCTGGTAATAGTTCGCACTCAGTCGGCCGAGGGAAAGAAGGCTTAAGATCGCGAAGATCGTCGCCACTCCCCCCCAAAAGGGTGTCGCTTCTTTCCGGCGGGTATCCCCCAAGACCAGCGCCATCGCGACGAAACTCAGGATAAGGGCGGGAATCAGCAACCGGAGCTGGTGGGAGATGAGGAAGCCGGATAGCAGGAGCAAAGCGCTGAGCAAAAGTAGGTAACGGGTGATAGGCCGCCGCTTGCCTCCGAGGAATAAGAAGGGCAGAAAACCGAAAAGAAGGGGGGCGATGGTTTTATCCATGTCTTTTCCCAGGACCCGGGCAATCCAAGTCCCCAGCGAAAAGGAACCGTTCCATACAGCCTCATGATCGCCCATGAGGGCCTTCATGTTTTCAGCCGGCAGGGCTTTTCCGCCAAACACCGATGAGAAATAAGGATAAACCCCATTACCAGTAAAGACAATGTTTTTCAAAAGCCAGGGAGTTATGGAAAAAGCCACGAGGAAAAAGATAAGAATCCACCCCCTGCTTTTTGTCCGCTTAAAAGCCTCTGTCCTGAAGCTGAAGGCTGTTACGAATAGGCCCGCGGCAACACCTACTACCGCCGTGTACTTGACAGTTAACGCTGCTCCGCCCAAAAGCCCGGCGGCAAGGGCCCAAGGGCCATTCTTCGGACCTTGAAGCCAACGGACCAGGGCATAAAAAAAGAGGACCAGTAGGAAGGCGAGAAAAACGTCATTCTGGGTAGTCCAAACCGTGGCTGAAACCAGGGGCAGGGTCAACACCATGGCCCAAACCAGCAGGCCCCGGTCCGCCCCCGTTTCTTTCGCCGCCCACCCCGCCGCCGCCAAACCGCAAAGGCCGGCGGAAAAAGCGTTCAACAGCTTGGCCACCTCGCTCCCCGCGAAGAAAAAACCGTTCCCGAAATAAAGCTCCGCCCCAAAGGGAAAATAAGAATAAAGGTTGGTGTAGAAATCGGCGATGCCGTGGTGGAACTTCCAGAATTGGAGCGTGGAAAGGTGGTAAACCAGGGCGTCGAAATAAACGTCCGGTGCCACGCCTTGGAGGATATCCAGGGCCAAACCCAGCGCCCCTAAAATCCCGAGGAGGAGGAAAAATCTTCCCGGCTTGGGAAGCTTTGGGAACTTTTGAATTTTGAGGAAATTCCGGGAAAAATCCCAAAAGGCCCAACCCATCAAAACCACGGCGATTGTCCATAAAAGCGGGTCAAACCAAAGCCCATTCAACCCCAATCCCAGCCATAGGATGTTGACGCCGACGATTCCAAAAGCTATTTCCATACAAAACCGCAGGGCGATACCGGTTTCCTCCAGTTTTATCCAACGTAATAGATTTCGCCCCAGCCGCCACAGTACGAAGCCAACAGCCACAGCGCAAAAAAAGTTTTTGAGGAAGTTGAGCCAATTCCCCGCTAGCTTGCTTAAATCTGATTGGGAAAAAGTCGAAACGACAGTGGAAAGGAACGATAAATCGAACGCTGTTTTCAGGGGGAAATAATGGCCGAAAACCAATCCCAGCCAGACCAGCAGGAACCCCAAGAGAACCCTGCCGCGAAAAGCCGGATTGGTAAAAAGATTCATGGACTAATTATGCCCGAATTTTATTGAATGGCTTCCAATACTTGGTGAAAAATCTTAAAGCTGTTATTGGCCAAGTTTCCGTCCTTATAATTGCCGCCGGTCAGGACACAAACCAGGTTCAGGGTTGGGACGATGAAAATATGCTGTCCTCCGACACCCCAAGCGTCCAACTCGTGAAGTTTCTTTCCATGCCATTGGACATCCCTTTCCCACCACAAATAACCGTAGTCGGCTTCCTTCCCCGTCCGTGGGGATAACACATGGGGGGCTGTTGATTCCTCGATCCAGGTTTTAGGGACGACTTGGTTCCAGTTGGGACCGCCTCCTTTGTTTAATACCAGGAGTCCGATTTTAGCCATGTCCCGCGGCCTTAAAGCCAGGCCGAAGGCCGGCGAATGAAAACCTCTCGGTCCTTCCCACCAAAGGGGCTTCTCGATCCCCATAGGACCAAACAGAAATTTCTGAGCGTATTGGGATAATTCCATGCCGCTTTGCTTTTCCAGGATCGCTCCCAAGGGCGAGAGGCAGGCGCCGCAATAGGCAAAATGGGAACCCGGTTTGTTTTCATTCGGGAGGCTCAGTGAAAAATCCAGCCAGTCGGGGGACTGGACCATGGCCCAAGAGCAATCGTTCGAACCCTTGAAATCGTCGCAGCCCAGGCCCGACGTCATCGTGAGAAGGGATTCCAAAGTGATTTGGTCCTTGGCCGGGTCCCACCCCGGCCGAAAACGGTAGTCGGAGAAATAATTGAAAAGCTTTTGGTTGGGCTGGACCAATCCCTGTCCCACTCCGATGCCGAACAAGAGGGAGAAGATATCCTTCGTTATCGACATGACGGGGTGCGGATCGTCCGGGCCATAGCCGTAAAAATACTCATCCAAAACCAGCTTGCCGTCTTTCACCATCAAGAGACTATGGATGTAGGGGAACTTGCCTTTAAGGATACCCTGGACAGCGCTTTCGATTTTGGGTAGGTCCGCGCGGCTTTGCCTTAAGTCTCCCGCTTTCCAACCATCCGTCATTTCAACCGGGGACAGGTATTGATAGTGGATTTGCTCACGGCCATCGGGTCCCAGCCTTGGATGGAGATAATCCTCCCCCGGATGAAGGCTGACGGGGTAGCTTTGGTTCCTTCCCACCAGGCTCTGTTGGGAATCCTTCCCCTCTCCCTGCCGGAAAACCCCAGTCATGGATTTCCCATTCTGGGAGGGGTGAAGTTCCAGGGTTCCTCCACCGTTGGTTTGGGCGTGGAGTTTTTTCCCGTCCCATTTCAGGGTCATAGGTTCGCCATGGATGCCGTCGTCGATGTTGTGGTATTCCCCCCGGCCCTCTTCCAGGACAAAAGCTACCCGAAAAGCGTGGGTCCCCGACCCCATTAAGCCTTCCCAGGTTCCTGAAGTGTTTTCGGCGGGGCCGGCCCCAAGGCAGGAAGCAGCCAGGAAAAGAATCGGCCCGAAGAGGAACCGGGGAATTTTAGGGCAGGTTCTCATGGTTAAAAGTCGCAGCTCAAGCCCAGCCGGGGGCCCTCTTGGGCCAGGGTCACTTGGGGCTTCAGCTCGAGAAACGCCTCGTTCTTTTTTTGGATCAGCTGGTTGTAGCGCTGGACGGCATTGTATTTTCGCCCCTCAGCGGCTTGGTCCAAAAGCACCCCGGCGGTCCAGAAAACCTCCGCGGCCACCGCCCCTGTGGCGACCCGGTCAAACCAATCCACCCTCAGGAGAGGCACGGGCTTGAAGACCAAGGCCACGTCCACTCCGGCGGCCGCGCCGGAAACATACAACATCCAGGCGGCAAAATGCTCCTCCTGGGCGTCCCGGATGAACCGGGAAGCTTCTTCATCCCGCAGGGGGTAAATCAGGTCCCTGAAATCCTCGTAGCGGCGAATGGGTTTCCCTTCCACCGAGTAGTTCAGGCCGCCTCCAAAAAGGTCCAAAAAACCAAGGTCCACCCGGGTTTCAATGGGTTGATTGGGAGGAAAAGCGGTGGTTTCGGTGCCGGCGAAATCCGCGTCTGGGACCCCCAGTGCCAAAAGGAAAAAAAACAGGATGAGCGGTTGGAAAGCTTTCATGACCGTTATTTAAATCGAAAGACCGGTAAAGTGCCAGTGTCAATCACGTTAAGAGGCGGCCTTGGACCGACGGATTTTTTCAAAAGTTTCTGTTTTATTTGTGTAATTTTTCCTAGAATCCCCTATCAACAACCCGGACCCGTCCGGTGGAGGTGGCCGTCATGCCCGACAAAGCGAAACTTATCCTGGATGGAAAAACATACGAATATCCTGTGATCGTTGGCTCGGAAGGCGAAAAAGCCATCGACATCTCTACTTTGCGTGCCGACAGCGGCTATATCACCCTGGACAACGGCTATGGCAACACGGGCGCCTGCCAGAGCTCCATCACCTTCATCGACGGCGACAAGGGCATCCTGCGCTACCGCGGCATCCCTATTGAGGACCTGGCCGAGAAGTCTTTCTTCACCGAAACTGCCTACCTACTTATGTACGGCGAATTGCCGAACAAGGGCCAATTGAGTTCCTTTTCCGAGAGGCTGAACAAATCCTCCCTCATCCACGAGGACATGCTGCACTTCTTCACGGGCTACCCGAAAGGCGCCCATCCCATGGCCATCCTGACCAGCGTGGTAGCTTCTCTTTCGGCCTTCTACCCCGTCAAGGACACCCTGGATCCGGGGGATGAGGAAATCATCATCGCCAACCTGATGTCCCAGATCCGGACCATCGCGGCCTTCTCCTATAAGAAGTCCATCGGCGAGCCCATTGTGTACCCTTCCAACAAGCTGAAGTTCGTGGAGAACTTCCTGAACATGATGTTCGCCTCGCCCGTGCGGGACTATGAATTGGACCCGGATGTGGTGCAGGCCCTCGACATGTTCTTCCTGCTTTCCGCCGACCACGAGCAGAACTGCAGCACTTCCACCGTGCGCATGGCCGGCTCCAGCCTGGCCAATATCTACGCGGTCATCGGGGCGGGCATCAGCGCGCTGTGGGGTAAACTGCACGGCGGGGCCAACCAGGAAGTCATCGAGATGCTGGAACAGTTGCGCGACACCAAAACTTCCCCCACGGCCTTCGTGGACGCCATCAAGAACAATAAGGGCAAGCTCATGGGCTTCGGCCACCGGGTCTACAAGAACTTCGACCCCCGCGCCAAGATCATCAAGGGGCTGTGCCACTCGCTGTTGAAGAAGCCGGGGCTAAATGACCCGGCCTTCGACATCGCCCTGAAGCTGGAGGAAATCGCCTTGAAAGACGACTATTTCCTCAGCCGCAAGCTTTACCCCAACGTGGATTTTTATTCCGGATTGATCCTCAAAGCGGCGGGCTTCCCCGTCAATATGTTCACCGTGTTGTTCGCCATCGGCCGCGTGCCTGGATGGCTGGCCCATTGGCGTGAGATGCGGCACGACAGTCACACCCGCATTAACCGCCCCCGGCAGGTTTACCAGGGTCCGACCCAAAGGCCCTACGTGGCCATTGAGGCGAGGAAGTAGCCTTTTCCTGAAAACCTCGGACGTTTAGGCACTTCAAATGGCCATTTTTGAACCCGCCGGATAAACCAACAGGGAGCGCTTATGCCGTTGCGGCAAAGGATTTTGGGAAAAACCGATATTTCCGTGGCCGAAATCGGCCTGGGCCTCTGGGCCGTCCAGGGTTCCGAATGGGGCAACGCCGACGACAAGGAAAGCCTGGAGGCCATCGAGAAGGCCCTGGAAATGGGCGTGAATTTCTTCGACACCTCCGACGTTTACGGCGACGGGCACAGCGAGGAACTGCTGGGGAAGGCCATGAAGGGGCGGCGGGAAGAATTCGTGGTTTCCACCAAGATCGGCTGGAGGGGTTTCAATGACGGCCATAGTGCCTACACCACGGTGGACAAGCTTATCGCCGGGGTGGAATCTAACCTGAAGCGCCTGCAGACCGATTACTTGGATATCATTTTCGACCACATCAACTTTTCCGAATCCACCATGCCTATTTTCGTCGAGGGCTTCGGTAAACTGCAAAAGCAAGGGAAGCTGAAAGGCTACGGGGTCAGCACTAGCGATTTCGAGTACTTGAAGAAGTTTAACGCCAACGGCGGCTGTTCGGTGGTGCAGATCGATTACAGTATCCTGAACCGCACCCCCGAGGCGGACATCCTGCCCTACTGCGCCAAGGAAAACATCGGCCTGGTCATCCGGGGGCCCCTGGCGATGGGCCTCCTGGCCGGAAAATTCAACAAGGACTCGCAGTTTGAGCAGGGCGATTTCCGCCGCAACTGGATTGAAAAACCCGACCAGAACAAGATTTTCATGGAAGACTTGGGAAAAGTGGAAAAATTGAAGCCCCTTGCGGCGGGCAAGACCCTGGCCCAACTGGCCCTTCAATTCACACTCGCTCATCCGGCCGTGTCGGTGGTCATTCCCGGGGCCAAGAACCCGAAGCAGGTGGAAGCTAATGTTTCCGCCGGTCTCCTGCCCTTTTTAACCACCGAGGATTTGAGAAAGTTGGAGACCGTTACGCCCGTTGGTGGGGGCCGGAAGATTTGGCCAGCCTAAAGAAAGATCTACTTTTTTGACTCATTATATTTCATCCGGGCTTTGACCAACTTGCGGATGAGCGCGAGGGGAAGTTTCCGATCCAGGGGAAAACGGACGGTGGCGCTGTTGGAGGTGCTATAGCCTTTCAACTCCCTGGAGTGGTCCTGCAGGACGGGAGGCGGGATATAGAGCCCAATGTGGTTCTTCATTAGTGCGAAATAAGCCAGGCGGCCCTTATAGCCGTAATAGGGCATCCGGTAACTGATGCTTTCCTTGGCCGCCGGGGCGGCCTTCCGGATGGCCTCGCGAAGCTCCCGCAGCTTGTCCCGCGCCGTTTTGGGGGATTTGGCGATATAAGCGTCCACGGTTGGGAGTGCTTTTTTCATTGCCCTATTTTCCAATAAAGCGCCTTAAAGTCCAACCCGGGGCTTTTAAGCGTGGCAGTCCGTTTCCACAAGCCGCCGGTCCTTCGGGAACTTACTCCAGCCGTTTTGGGAGGCGTACTGCAGGACCAGGGGAATGCGCTTATCGAACATGCGCTTCCAACCATCCCCCATGAACTTTTTGATGAGCACGCCCCGGATACCGTGAATACCTTCATGCAGAAGGGTCAAGCGGGTGCCCTTTCCCTCCTCCTTAAGCGTCCAGGTAATAAGAAACGGGTCTTTCCCCTCGTCGTTTCCGGCCTGGCTCCAACGAATTTTGTGGGGCTTCTCAATCTCCAAAATCTCGCAACGGGCGGTACCGTCCCAGCCCATCACAGGCTTGGCGAAGAATTTGAACTTTTGCCCCGCCACGGGTTTGAACCCCTCGTTTCTCATGAGCCATTGTTCCAAAGCCTCTGGCTCGGTCAGGGCGCTCCAAACATGCTCAATGGGATAGGGATAAAAGGCTTCCAGTTCAATCTTGGCCATGCTTCCTCCTCAAAAATTCCCCCAAAGCCGACAGCTTCACGGCCCAATAAGTCTTGTGGGACGAGACCCATTCGGAAACTTCCCTTAACGGTTCCGGAGTCAGCTGGTAAACGCGCTGGCGCCCTTCCCGGCGTTCCCGCACCAGGCCCGCTTTCTTCAGGACCGTGAGGTGCTGGGATAGGGCGGGGGGGGTGGCGTGGAAATCCTTAGCCAGTTCCCCTACGGGCAATTCTCCTTTTTCCAACAGCTCCAACAGCTTGCGCCGGGCCGGGTGGGCGATGGCCTGGAAAACATCCTCGTGGGCGGGTCTGCGGTTCATAGGGGAATATTATTAAGCAATAGCTTAATTGTCAAGAAAACTATTAAGCGATAGGTTAATTATTTCCGGCTTTACTTGGCGTGCCCCTGATTTTCCAAGCGGGATCGAACATAAGCCAGGGTTTCCTTCAGGTTGTAGAGCATCGGGATATAGGTCGAGGAGACCCGCACCCGGTTGGTCCGGTCCTCTAGGTGCTTCAAGTGGGTCAGGATTTCCTCCGTCGGGGGCCGGTTCCCCAGTTTGTTGATTTCCAATTCCAAAAAATTGAGTTCGCCGTAAATCAAGTAAATCTTCCGCTGCATGCCCCATCCGTACAACGACGCCAGGCCCTTCCCCAGGGGATACATGAGGCCCACCAAGGGGATCAGCACTACCACCAATTGCTCCACCAGTGCGGCCAGCCAAAAGGGCATGTAACGCTGGAGAAAGGGTTTACCGGACTTGTAGTAATGCCTCGCGTCGGAGCTAAGGGATATTTCCAGTGCCTCCGGCGCCGGGAACTCGCCGGCCTTCTGCAATACCCCGGCCCGGGAATGGATCTCGGAGGCGGCTTCCAGCAAAAGATACTGCAGGGCCGGGTGCAGGTTTCCCCGCACGATCAAGCTGGTCTTGGTGGCCAGCAGGGTCGTATCGTGGGGCGGCCGGTCACTGTCCAAATCCGCCGCGCCCTCCGGGATCACCCGCTTATAAAGGGAGGGGAATAGGGCTGTATAGGCGTCGGCCCGCTTGAAGTTGGCCAGGTCGATGCCCGGGGCGGTGACAAGCTTGTGGATGAGGGGTGACCCCCAGCTCGTCATAAGGATGGCCGCGTCAATCTGGCCTTTCAACAATTGGTCCGTGGCCTCCTCCGGGGAGAGGTTCAGGGCTTGGAAAGCCCCCAAGTCCTTCGAGTTGCGCTTCAGCAGCTCCTCCACCAGCGCGCGGGAATCGCTTCCCTCCGGCCCCACCGCGACGCGTTTTCCCAGGAGTTCGTACAGCACCCGGTCCGTTGCCAGTTTGTGTGAGAAGAAAAACAGGGGTTCATACCCTAGGGTTCCCAGTGAAACGAGGGCCGGTGAGTCGTCCTCGGTGGCCACTCCTCCCTCCACGAACCCCGTGTCAATCCCTGAGTTCGGGTCGCGCAGGAACTTGAGGTTCTCCACGCCCCCGGCGGTGGGGACCAGTTTTACCTCGATACCCGACTTGGCGAGAAGGATCTTGTAGCGTTTTCCGTAATAAGCGTAGGAGCTCCCATCCGGACCCGTGGCCATCGTGATCCTGTGGGGCGGGAGAGGGTGCAGCAGGGAGATGAGCCAAACGATCCCGACCAGGAGAACACCCGAGGAAACGAGGAGGACCATAAAAGTCTTTCGGGAGAGCGCGGGCCGGAGGACGGCCGAATGATTAACCGGTTCTTTTTTCATGGAGTGCCTTTCATAAACGGATCTTGGTCCAACCCGCCCCAAATAATACTCCTTTCGAAATTCTTCGGGAACGCTAGTTTCATCCGCAAGGGCGGTCAAATTGGGCTTAGCCTGCAGGCCCCGGTTCACCCGGCAGGACCCAAAGGGGTGCTGCTGGGAACAGGGTCGTTTCGAAATAAAAGTCGTGAAGAACTTTTCAAGCCATAGAAGAGTCTAAAACCTGTCTGGTTCTAACACTCCGCCTTCTTTTTGAGACGGATTTCGGGCTTCTTTAAGATAAACCCTTCCCCTTTACCACATCTTTACCGATGTTAATTTGACGTTTATCGCGAAATCGAATAATAATACCCCCGGTTGGACATATTTTTTAAAAAAATCGATTTTCGCCTTCCCTATTTCAAGTACCGATCGATGAAGTGAGGAGAAGTCACATGGATCAGGAACTACCGGGATTGGAAAATCTCTGTCTTGCCGAAAACTACCTTGAAGCCTTGAGATTGGTGGATGCGGCGCTCGTGAAAAGCCCCAAAAACATTGGGTTCTTGAAACAGAAAGCTTCGCTCATCCAGCTCGCCCCCCAATCCAAATACACACTCCGGGACGCGGAAAAATGCCTGCTTCGCGCCCACCAGTTGGCCCACAAAAACCTCGACGTCATCAACGACTTGGTCCGTCTCTACGAAAAGAACCTGAAAAATCCGGGGCAAAGGGAATACTTCTACAACCTCTTTTGCGCAATCGTGGAAAACAAAACGGGGCTTCCCGAGTAAGCTTTTCGAAAGCAAAATTCCGGACGATATTGGGTTCTCAATGGGTTGTTGTTCCCGAAGCCCATCTTTCATCACTGGATCTGGATCCACCCCTCTCAAAATGATAGCCCTCAGAAAATCCCAGGAAAAACCTTTTTGATTTTATCTTTTTACACAAAAGGGCTTTTCTTTCCAGGAAGACACGCTTTTTTGCACTTTTACGCTAATTTGAGCGTGTTGGGTAAAGGGACGTCCCATTTCCCCCCTTTTTTATCCCGGACTACCCTTACATCTGCCCTGGAATTTCCCTATGCTTGAAATGTGACATGAATTAAAAGTCGGTTGTTGAGTCCTGATCAAGCCCGTTGTTTCGTGCCGGATCCTTTGCGTTCCCTCAGCCCTCTTAACTTTTTAAAAGGATCCGGCATGAACCCTGTTTCCCCCCATTGTTTATTCGTTTATCCCCGCTTCACCTCCCAATCCTTCTGGAATTTCATCGACGCCTGCGAGCTGGTCGGCGCCAAGTACCCCGAGGCCCCTTTGGGCCTCACCACGGTGGCGGCCATGCTGCCGCCCTCCTGGGAAGTCCGTTTGAATGACTTGAACGTCGAGGACATGAACGCCAAAAGCGTGGAATGGGCCGACCTAATCTTCATCGGCGGCCAGATTTTCCAGCAAAAGGAACACCTGCGCCTCATCGATTATTTCCGCGGCCTGGGGAAAACCGTCATTATCGGTGGCCCCGACGCCACCTCGAGCCCCCATCTCTATGACCGGGCCAGCCACCTAGTTTTGGGCGAGGCGGAAGTGACCCTGCCAGAATTCCTGGCCGATTACCAGGCGGGCCAGGCCCGCCACCGCTACGAGGCGGGCGAACGGAAGGCCGATATGAAGACTTCCCCCACGCCCCGTTTTGACCTTTTAAAATTCTCCAATTACCTCAACCTGAGCATCCAATGGAACCGCGGCTGCCCCTTCATGTGCGAGTTCTGCGACATCATCGAACTCTTCGGCCGCGTTCCCCGGGGCAAGACCATCACCCAATTGCAGACCGAGCTCCAGGCCATCTACGACTTGGGCTACCGGGGCCAGGTGGGCATCGTGGATGACAACTTCATCGGCAACAAGAAGGCCGTCAAGGTCCTGCTTCCGGCCATGATTGAGTGGCAGAAAGCCCACAACTGGCCATTCGACTTCAGCACCGAGGCCTCCCTAAACCTTGCCGACGACGACGAACTGATGGACCTCATGGAGGAGGCGGGCTTCACCTGGCTTTTCACCGGCATTGAAACGCCCGACGTGGCCACCCTGATCATGACCCAGAAGCGCCAGAACACCCACCGCTCCATCGCTGAGAGCATCCACAGGGTCAACCAGCACGGCATGATCGTGATGGCGGGCTATATCGTGGGCTTCGACGGGGAGCAGGGCGACGTGGCCCAAAGGATCTTGGACAACATCGAGGCCACCAACATCGCGGTCAACATGGTGGGACTGATGATGGCCGTGCCCAATACCCAGCTCACGCGGCGCCTGAAGAAAGAGGGCCGCCTGGATGAGGGTTTCGAGACCCCCATGGACTCCACGGGCGACCAATGCATCAGCGGGCTCAACTTTATAACGACCCGGCCCCGGCTGGACATCCTCAAGGATTACGGGCGGGTCGTGAAGGAAGTCCTCACGCCTAAGAACTACTTCGGCCGGGTACAGCGCAGCTGCCTGATGCTCAACGCCAGGAAAAGACGCCAGCATTTTAACCCTTTGAACATCTTCAATGACCTGCGGGCCCTTTTCTTCCTTTCCGCCCAAATGATGGCCAAACTTTCCACGGGCTACCACTATTGGAAAACACTGGCGATCACCCTATGGAAGAACCCCGGGGCCTTCCGGGATGCGCTTTCCCTGATGGCCCTTTACCTGCACTTCCAGAAATTCCGGGATGTCATCCTGGACCGCCTCAAGGTGGACATAGAGAAACTGGAAAGGGAAGGCGACCCGAGGCTCCGAATCGCAGTGCCTGCGTGAGCTTCGCCGTCAAAAACAGTTTCACCGCCAAGACGCCAAACCCTTTGGGGTTGCACCTGAAGGGTAGTGGCCGAGAAAGCCAAAGAAATTATTCGGCTTTACGAAGGCCGAAGACTCCCTTTTACTTTGGACCATCAGGGTTGGTGCGGTTTGCCTTACTTGGTGCCTTGCCGCCTTGGCGGTTAAAATTTATTTTTGGATATTTTCTCTTTGGGGTTTTTTTGCCTATTCCGATTTTCGCCGGGGAGGTGGACTACACCTCCACTAAGGACGATTTGACCTCTTTTATCTGTCAGAGAATGGACCACGACCACGTGAAGGGCTTGAGCATCGCCCTGGTGGATGGCGACCAGGTGGTCTGGCAGACGGGTTTCGGCGTCGCAGACGAGAAAAACCGGACCCCCGCCACCTCGGACACCCTTTATCGGGTCGACTCGGTCTCAAAGGTGGTGACGGCGGTGGAGGTAATGCGGCTTTTGGGCCAAGGGGGCCTCGGTTTGGACGAACCCCTTTCCCAGGCTCTGCCTGACTTTTTCATCCATAGCCGGTTCCATCATTCCAAACCTATCACCCTTCGTTCTCTCCTGGCCCACCATTCGGGCATGCCGGCCGCCTACCAGCAAGGCATGTGGGTTGAAAACCCCGAATCCCTGGCCCAGTTGATTGAGGACCTGAAACAGGACTACTTGGCGACACCGCCCCAAAGCTTTTATAAATATTCCGACCTGGACTACAGCCTTTTGGGCCGGTTGATCGAGATCCAGACCCGCCGACCCTTCGCCCAGGCCATGCGGGACGGTTTGTTGATGCCCCTGGGAATGGATTCCTCTACTTTTGACCTGAACCCGATGGTCCGGGAGAGGATGGCCAAGGGTTACCAAAACGGCAACGAAACGCCGCCCCTTTACCTGCGGGACATCCCGTCGGGGGGCATGGTTTCCTCCGCCGACGACATGGCCCGCTTCATCCGCTTCCTTTTCACGGGGAAACCCGCCCTCGTCCCTCCCCAAATCCTGGGCTCAATGTACCAGGAACAATTCCCCGGACTTCCGCTGGATTTCGGCCACCATATCGGGCTGGGCTGGATGTTGAACGGCTTGGACTTCGACGGTTCCCAAGACCTAGCCTGACATGACGGGGATTACGTTCCTTATTTCTGCCGGGTCGCCCTCTTGACCAAGGAGAAGCTGGGGGTGGTGGTGCTTTCAAACACCGCTGAAGCGCGCGTACTGGGCGGGGAAATCGCCCTTCGGGCGCTGAAACGGATGCGGGAGGCAAAATACGGCATCCCGGCCAACCTGGCCAAACCCAAGGTGGTCATGCCGCCCCTGGTCAAAGTGCCGGAGGAGGAGATCAACAAATTCATCGGCTTCTACTCGGGGATCGGCAAGGCCGCCGAGATCTCGAAGGGTGGCGAACACCTGAGGGCGGACCTGATGAACCACCAGTTCGACCTGGTCCCCACCGCCGAAAACAAGTTCATCCCGAGGATCATGATCCTCTTCTTCCCCATTCATATCCCCCAATACGGGGTGGAGTTTACAACGGTGGAGGGCCGGGACGTGGCTATCTTGAGCGGCTTGGGCGATCCGGTGGTTTTCGAGAAGATACGGCCCGTGATGATCCCCCCGGGCTGGCAGGAATGCCTTGGCCGGTACGAGCTGGATGACCCGGACGGGGAAACCCAGTTCAAGGACATGAAGCTGGAGGATCGCAACGGGCTCCTGACGGTCAATGCCAAAATCACCAGCAAGGTCTTCAACGTGACCGACACGGAATACTTGATCACCCTGGAAGCCGTTTCAGATAACGACGCGGTGATCGCAGGCCTTTTCTACCCCGACGGCGACACGGTCCACGCCACCCGCGAGGACGGCCGAATCCGGCTTTATTACGCGGGCTTAAGGTTCACCAAGCTGGACGCGCCGGGATGCTGCCTGGCAAGCAAGCTTGTTTCGAAGTAAACAATAAAACCCAACCTCCTTTTCGGAGAACTGGGTTTTAGGAATCGACCCGATTCAACCTTAACGAAGGGGGATCGGGTAACGTTACTCCACACATCCAATAAAATAATGGCAGTGATAGCAGACGATCTTGCACTTTTTCGTCACCATGCCTTGGCCGCACTGGGGGCAGGTATAAAAAAGCTGTTCAGTTTCGTTGTTATAGGAACTTGGTTTTGTCATTTGGCCGATTTCAAGAAGGGAAGGTAGGGGTGTTATGGCTGGTTCGGGTTGAAGCGGATTTTCATCCATGAATCCAGGTTAACACGACCTTTTCTGCGTCTCAACGGTGGATTAAGCCTTCATTTGGTGCTTGATTAAGGCTTTTCAGGCAATTAAATTAACACCCCGCCTTAAGAGTTTTTGCGGTGATTGGGGCGTCGACAAGTGGTAAGTCACCAGATTTTGGATCTGGCATTCGTAGGTTCGAATCCTACCGCCCCAGCCATAAAAACCCTAGCTCCTCGTATTTGAGGGGCTAGGGTTTTTATTTTTGGGATGAAGGGATTCGAACCTGGGGTACCATAGGGGTACACCCCTATGGTCGTTAAAAAGGATACACAAGGGTGTTTTCCCTTGTGAGCAAAGCGGTTCGTCATTCACCGCCCAAGCCAATTAAACCCAGCCCCCCGTCAGGGAGCCTGGGTTTTTTTATTTGTGGAAGAATTCGGGCCAGGTTATTTCCCCTATGTGTCACCAGTCCTATTTTCACCACCCCGATCAGCCCTTTTTCCCTTCGCTTTCTTTTTTCAGTTCCGCGATTTCCTCCATGATCTCCCGCCAGGCCTTTTCCTTGGCCGGACCCATTCGGGAAAACACCTTCTCCATAAGTTCCATCTGGGTTCCGCTGAGCTGGCCTTCCAGCGCCTTGCATTCGGGCGTCAAATAAAGCTTCTTATAGCGCCGGTCATGGTCTGCCGCACCGGCGGAGATGAGCTTCATTCCCACCAATTGGCGCAAGGGGGCATTCAAGGCCTGCTTGCTCACCCCCAGGATCTTCAGTAGGTCGTTCACCGAAATGCCGGGATTGCGCCCCACGAAATGGAGGATCCGGTGGTGGACCCGGCCCAGGCCCCGCTTCTCGAGGATGCGGTCGGGCCGGGCCGTGAAGGCCCGGTAGGCGAAAAAGAAGAGTTCCATTGCCCGTTTGAGTTCGGCTTGCCTTTTTAGGTCAATCATATTGACATGTTATCGCTGCCGGGCTAAGCTTTCAATAAGTCAATACTCTTGACTTATTATCGGGACGAGGCCGGTCATGCTGAAAACCCCCGTTTTTTCAAAAAGGGTCGAAAACCTCCAGGGTTCTCCCATCCGCGAGGTCCTGCGGTCGGTCTCCCGGGGTGTGATTTCTTTCGCCGGTGGGCTTCCAGATGCGGAACTCTTTCCTTCATTGCGGGCCGAATCCGTTCCCGCCCGATACCTCCAATATGGCCCCACCGAGGGCGAACCGGAATTGCGGGACCTTTTGGCCAAAAAACTTCAGGGGTTGGGAATCCATACCGGGCCGGATCAAATCCTCATCCTTTCAGGTTCCCAACAGGGCATCGACCTGGCGGCCAAGCTTTTCGTGGACAAGGGCAGCCCGGTGGCCTTGGAATCCCCCGCTTACCTGGCCGCCCTGCAGGTGTTCCGGTTTTTCGGCGCCAGCTTCAATATCCTCGATCCTTCACGTCCCACTTGGGAACGTCCTTTACCGGTCCTTCTTTACCTGAACCCCACTTTCCAAAACCCGACCGGCCGCTGCCTTTCCACCGAGGAGCGCCAGACGGTCGCCAAAGAATGCGACCGGCGGCGGATTCCGGTCTTGGAGGACGATCCCTACCGGGACCTGGCCTACGGCCCCTGCGATCGGACGCCGGTTTGCGCCTTTCTGAAAAAAACCGAATGGATTTACCAAGGCTCCTTTTCTAAAACCCTTGCGCCGGGCCTTCGGATCGGTTTTTTGGCGGCCTCCAAGGGCCTCTTTCCCCATCTGGCCCGTTTGAAGCAGGCGGCGGACCTGCACACCAACCGCCTCAGCCAATGGCTGGTCCTTCAACACCTGAATTCCCGTGGGCTCGAGGCCCGCATGGGCCGGTTGGTCTTTCATTACCGCGGCAAAAGGGACCGCTTTGCCCGGGTGCTGAAAAGCCGCTTCTCGGGCCTGGCGTCCTGGTCCATCCCCCAGGGCGGGCTTTTCTTTTGGCTGGCCCTGAACAAGCCACTGGACACCCGGGTCCTATTCCAGAAGGCCCTCCGCAAAAAGGTGGCGTTTATGCCGGGCGAGGCCTTTTTCGTGGAGCAGCCCGCGCCCCACGGGTTCCTGCGGCTGAACTTCAGCCATGCCTCGGAATCGGACATGGAGGAAGGCCTCTCCCGCCTTGCTGTCTTGGTTCGAAAACATACTCCCTAACAAACCGTTTCTTTCTCTCCAATCCAAGTAAATCAAGTTCTAGCCTGCTTTGTTTTTGTCGCAAAAACCTTCTCGAAGCATCCTATTTAGGATGACTCCGGTCATATAAGGCCCCTCCTCCCACCGTTATCATTTGGGCAGTTCGCCAAGCCCCTACTCCCCAAATTCGACAAGGAGATGTATATGTCCCAGACTTCCACAGACACCCAGACGCCCGTGCTGCAGACCCTCCCGGGGGACGAAATCCGGCAGATCCTTTGGCGTTACCAGGACCGTTTCGACTACCAGATGCTGGTCCAATCCGCTCGGTCCGTGGCCCGGGGGCCCGTGGCCCGGTTGGTGGCCCAGGGGGCCCGCAACAGCCACGAGTGGACCGAGGAGAAGAATTCCCTCCTGAGAGTGTATGACGATTCCGGCATCACGGGCGCTTTCCTTCCCCCGGAATACGGCGGCCTTTTCGAGGGGCCCAAGAACCTGATCATGTCCCTGGTGGCCTTCGAACTGGCCTGGGTGGACGGCGGGGCCGCTACCGCTTCCCTGGCCGGAAACCTGGGGCTGGCCCCCATCCATGAGTGCGGCACCCCCGAGCAAGTGGCCAAGTATATGAAGATGGCCGCGCCGGCCAAACCGGGCGAGAACCGCAAGACCATGCGGGCCGCCTTTGCCCTCACCGAACCCCTGCCCTACGTGGGCGTGGAGACCGGCCTTTTGTGCGGCAAGGCACGCGTGGCCGAATGGAAGGACGGCAAGGAACCGATGCTGGAAATCGACAAGCGGGGCCGCTTCATCACCAACATGGATTACGCCACCTTCGTCACCGCGGCCGTGGATACCGACGACAAGCGCATCAAATCCTCCTGCATGGTCATCCTGGAGGAGGGCGACCCAGGCGTGTTCGACCGGGGCACGGCCACCAAGAAGCTGGTGCACCAGCTTTCCTCCACCCGTGACCCCAATTTCAACATGAAGGTCCCCGCCTCGCGCATCGTAGGCGGCTACACCGTGAAGGACGGCGTCATCGTCCCCAACTACACCCATAGCGAGATCATCGAGTCGGTCTTCAAGCGCACCCGCGTGACCGTGGGGCTCATCACCGCGGCCAAACTTCTTTCAGCCATTGAGCCCGTCATCCGCTACCACCGCCAAAGGTTCCGGGGCGGCGCTTCCGCCACGCCGGGCACCCCGCGCTACGACCTGGGCATCCAAACCAAGGAAGACGCCCTTCACCGCTTGGTGGACGTCTGGGGCATGGGCGAGGCCGGGGCTTCCTTAGGGTTCGCCACCACCCGCCTTTACGACGAACTGGACCCCCTGGAAAAGGAGAAGAACCGGATCTTGGATGAAAAGGGCATCAAGGGCGCCCGGGCCCGCATGAAGGAAATGGCCAAGGTGGAAGACCAGGCCCTGGAATACCTCCAGATGACCCGCATGCCGCAGGGACGCCGCAACGCGTCGCAGTTTGAGGCCCTGAAAAAAGATCCCCTGGTCCAGTTCGCGGTTATGGAACCGGTCGCCAACGTGCTTTGCCCCGCCACCAAGCTTTGGAACACCGGGCAGGGCGCCAACGCCCTCCGGGAGGCGGTCAGCCTTATGGGCGGCTACGGCATCACCGAGGACTGCCCGGGTTTCCTGGGCCACAAGTGGATGGACGCCCAATTGGAAGCCACCTACGAGGGGCCGGAGGCCGTACAGCGCCGCCAGCTTTCCATCACCATGGCCCATCCGCTTTTCCTGGAGCAATTCAGGCATTGGATCATGGACCTGAAGGCCATCGCCGCCGACCACCCCGAGACCGGCGCCTGCGGCCTGGGCACCGCCATGCAGATGTGGCTGTGGACCCTCGGCCATTTGAAGGAATCCACCGACGCGGACGGTCACAAGCTTTTCAGTCCCAACCGCCAGGGGGTGTCCTTCCCCATGGCCGACGCCCTGTGCTGGCTCTTGGCTTCCCGCCAACAGATCCTTGACCTCTTGGAATTGGAACAAAAGGGCGCCTCCAACCCCGCCCTGGCCGAGACCCTGCCGGGAACCCTGGCCTTCCTGACCGACCTCTGCCAAGTGCAGGCGGCCCGCGCGGGGGGCGAAGTTTCCCGTATCTGCGCGGAGCTGGCTTTCGGTTACAACCGGCACCCCCGCTGGGACGCGGAGGGCTGCCAGGCCTGTTTCAACGAATCGGAACTGGAGGGCCTGGAAAACTACGTACCGGGCATTGAGAGCGTGGCTTACGGTTACTCGGACGTCGTGGATGACGACGGAAGCCATCCTTTAAAACGCGGGCCCTGCGCCCTCATGGGAGGCCTGGAACCCTTTATCAGCCTTCGCTCCAAGCTGGACGGTTGCATGACCGGCTGCCGCCTGGCCAAGGACCGCGCCGCGCAGGCCTTGACCCGGTGATGATCCCCGAGGCGTTGGACTACCCGCAACGTGATGCGGATACTGATCGGTCCCTTGAGCCTCCACGAGCACCACTCACCCGCATCACCACCACCCGGCGGTCGAACGCATGACCATGGAAGCCGACATCGTTTGCGTGGGTTTCGGCCCCGCCACCGGCGGCTTCCTGACAACCCTTACCCGGGGCCTGACCAAGTCCGACGGTACGCCGGCCTTTGAGAGCCGGGTTTCGCCCGGCTTACCCTTGCAAGTGGTCTGCTACGAGCGCGCCGACGACCTGGGTTACGGCGTCTCGGGCGTGGTTTCCCGGGCCCGGAGCCTCCAGGCTTCCTTCCCCAACGGCGAATTCAAGCAGATTCCCTTTTGCGCCCCCGTCTCGGAAGAAAAGGTACTTTATCTTTTGGATCCCGTGGGCGCCAGCCGCAGGCCTTTCTTGGTGAAAGCCGCCGACGCGGTCCTGAAACGTCTTCCCGGGATTAAGAAAGATATGGCCTTTGCCCTTCCCTATGTCCCCCCCTACCTTCATAAGAAGGACGGCCTGGTTTTTTCCCTGGGCCAGTTCAACCAATGGGTGGGTTCGCAGTTGATGTCCTCCGGCCTGGTGCAATTGTGGCCCGGCACGCCGGTGGCGAAAGCCCTCTTTGAGGATGGAAAGGTCGTGGGCATCCAATTGGCCGACCAAGGCGTGGACAAAAAGGGGGAACCGGGGCCGGGTTATCTGCCGGGCATGGACATTAAGGCGGCTCTGACCGTGGTGGGCGACGGCCCCGTGGGCCCCGTGGGCCGCCAGTTGGATATGCATTACGGCATGCCACCGGAGCATTCCACCCACGAGTGGGCCTTGGGGATGAAGGTGGTGGTGGATCTCCCGGCCGACACTTCCTTAAAACCCGGCATGGTGCTGCATACCATGGGTTATCCCGAGCCTGAGATTTTCGGATTCCTTTACGTGTATCCGGGCAACGTGGCCACCGCCGGCATTTTCGTTCCCTCCTGGTTTGACAGCCCGGTCCGCACCAGTTACCGCTATCTCCAGCATTGGATGCTCCACCCCGCCATTTGGAAACACCTGAAGGGGGCCTCCCTGCGGTCCTGGGGCGCCAAATCCCTGCAGGAATCGGGGTTGAAGGGTGAACCCTATCTGGTGGGCGACGGATTCGCCCGTATCGGCGAGGGGTCCGGTTCCACCAACGTGCTGACCAATTCCGGCGTGGACGAGGCTTGGGAAACGGGTGTGCAGCTGGCCGAGGGCGTGCTGCAGCTTTTACACGAACACAATCCCTTCACCAAAACCGGTTTGGAGCAAACCTACGTTCGGCGGCGCCGGGAAAGCTGGGTCTACCGGGAAGGCCAAATGGCCGAGAAGGCCCGGGACGGTTTCCAGAAGGGCTCCGTGCAGGGGGTGCTGGGCATGGCCCTCTCCGGCGTCACTGGCGGTCTTTTGGGATGGCCGGGCAAGCCCCTGCCGCCCTACAAACGCGTTCCCAGCTTGGCGGATTTCTACTACGGGAGATTGACCGAGGGGGAGATCGACGCAATCCGCAAGGACTGCCGCATCACGGGCCGGAGCCTGCATGACGCCCTGATGGATAAGATGGGCTGGCCCGCCGTACCCTATGACGGCCAGCTTTTGGTTTCGCACCAGGACGCCCTTTTGGTGGGCGGCAAGGTTCAGGCCACGCCGGGTTTCGCGGACCACGTGATGGTCTTAAAGCCCCAGGTTTGCAAGATCTGCGACCGTAAGCTTTGCGTGGACATGTGCTCGGGCCAGGCCCTGGCCGTGGTGGAGGATGGCGGGGTCACCTTTGACCGGGAAAAATGCGTTCATTGCGGGGCTTGCCTTTGGAACTGCGCCCACCTGATCGATGCCTTAACGGGCCGGTCCAACCTGGATTTTGGGGCGGGTGCGGGCGGATTGCACTCCGCTGAAAATTAAAAACCGGTTTTCAATCTTTAGTCGTCGGCCATAAGCCGGGCCATCCGCCAGCTGCAATGATTCACCCTTGGTAGTTCAAACTTTTTGAAGGAGTTTTTCATGGCTTTTTTCCACATCGTCGTTTGCGGCGGGCTGGTGCCCGACCCTTTACAGACCCTGGAGCCGGTATCGGGTCCCGGGGGCTGGGCCTTAAAGAACGAGGCCATGCTGCCTTCCATTCTCGATCCTTGGGCGGCCAACGCCCTTTATGAGGCCGACGGGCTGGCCAAGGCCAACCCAGGAAGCAAGGTTTGGCTGGTTTCGGCCGCCCCCAAGGCCAAGCTCCAACAAGTCTTGATGGCCCTGGCCCAGAAGGCGCCTTTTGAACTGGTGGCCGTGGATGCCCCGGTGGGCGGTTTCACCGACGCCACCGAATGCGCCTTGGCCCTGGCCGAGGCCGTCCAGTCCATCGCCGGACTCGACCGGTTCCGCTTGCTTCTTTTCGGCGGCTGGGAATCCGCTTCCCGCGGTGCGGGATCCACTTTGTCCATCCTGGGCGAAAAGTTGGGACTGGCGGAGCAATTCCAGGGCGTGGACCGCCTGGCGGTCAACGCGGATGGTTCCATGGAAATCCTGGAACGCGTGGAGGGCGGCAAGCACCAGGTATCGGTTTTGGCCGCCCCACCCGCGGTGTTGGGTTGGGCCACGGGCAACCGGCCCGAACCGCCCAATAATCCCCAAGTGGGCATGGCCAACATGCGGACGCTGATGCCTTCCCTGCAAAAGGCCAAGGCCGTGAAGCTTCCGGCGGAAGGTTTTTCCGTTCAATCGGTGGTGCTCCCCAAGCAGAAGCGGGATACACAAGTGGTCAAGGATATGCCGGTCGAGCAGGTGGCAAAGGAAATCGTGGATTGGATCCAAAAGAAGTGAAGTCGATTTAACCCAAGAGTTACACGGGGCACCGCCGGATAAAGATTAATGTTTAAATAATTCTTCTCGTTTAAGGAAAAGAAAATGGAAATGATTCTTTTGCTCGCGGCAACCGATTCGGATGGAAAACTGGGCAAGCCGGCCCTGGAGGCCGCCACGGCGGCCAAGGACCTGGCTTCGGCCCTGGGCGGCGCCAAGTTGCTGGCCGGGCTTTTCGGGGTGAAGGCCTCCCAGGCTTCCGGCCAGCTGGCGGGCGCTGGCTTCGAAAAGGCCTTGGCCGTGGAATCGGATTCCCTTTCCCAAGCCTGTTACGCCACGGACGCGGCCGCCTGCGAGGCCCTTGTTAAGGCTTCCGGGGCCACGATCGTGGTAGCTCCCGCCACCTCCCGCCTCCAGCGCGTGATATCGGGCGTGGCCCAGCGTTGCGGCGGCAAGGTAGACACCCATTTGACAACCCTCGGTGTCGAAAACGGCGCGCCCCTGGTAACCCGCTGGTTCTATCGCCAGCGCATGTCGGGACAGTTGAAGCGCGCCCAAAGGCCCTGGTTTATGACCGTGGACCCCGGTATCCACCCGGCTCTTTCGGGTTCGGGATCCCTGGCGGCGGAAAAGATCCAGGTTACCATTCCCGAAACCAAAACCAAAGTCACAGGCGAAAGATCTCCTTCTTCCGGCGCCCAAACCATCCGCCCGGACGCCGAAGTCCTCTTGGTGGCCGGAGCGGGTTGGTGCAAGAAGCAAACGGACGGCCAGCTGCACGTGGGTGAGGCCGAGAAACTGATCCTGGGCTTCCTGGAAAAAACCCAATCGTCCCTGGGCGGCAGCAAATCGGTGGTGGACCAAACCGGCGAGGGCGCAGTGCTATCCTTCATGAGCCACTTAAACCAGGTGGGCCAGACCGGTTCCACGCCCCGGCACGCCAAGGGACTTTCCACCTGCTGCCACGGCGAGGAACCACACACCGTGGGATGGCGCTTCGTGAACGAGCGCCGTGCGGTCAACTTGAACCCGAATTGCGGCTGGGCCCAGGGTAAGGCCGACGTGCTTTACGTAGCCGATGCCTTCAAGGTGATGGAAAAGGTGAACGAATTATTGGGTGGATGATAGGATAGTGGCCGGTTATCAGTCTCAAAAAATATTCTAAAGGATTCTTTATGAAGCTGGGTCGGATTTGGTTTTGGATGTTTTTATCAGCGTTACTATTGCAGGCGCAGGCCGTTTATTCGGCCCCAAGCGCCGATTATTCTCAGGCCGTTTCCCTTTTCCAGGCCAATAACTTCCGGGCCGCCCTGCCCCTCTTCCAACAAATAATTCAGGACGATCCCGGAAATGCCATGGCCTATTACTACCTGGGAAGCTGCCAGGAAACGGTTGGGTACCTGCGGGGCGAAGTGCTGAACTATTACATTTCCAATAAACTGTCGCCGGACCCGGGAATGAAGGCCTATGCGGACAAGCTGATGGACAAGCTCTCCCCCGAGGACCAAGACTGGGTGGAGAAACATTTGGACGCTTTTTCTAACCCCGCCTCCCCGACTCCGGCGGCGTCCCCCGCACCGGCTTCAACAGCCGCATCGGCCGCCTCCACGGGCCACCTCTCACAAGGGATCACCTTTTTTGAGGCTGGGGACTACTCTACCGCACTGTCCCTCCTCCAAAAGGCCATCCAGGAGGACCCTTCCAGCGCAAAGGCCTATTACTACCTGGGGAGATGCGAAAAAGCGATGGGGGACACCAGGGACACGGTCCTGCATTTCTACATTTCGGATCGGTTGGCATCCTATCCCGAATTAAAGGCCTATGCGGACAAGAAGATGGAGGATCTTTCCCGGGAAGACCGAAAATGGGTGAACGACCAATTGGCGGCTTGGAAAATACAGGAAGCCTACACCCTCGCCTCCATCCCGGCGGCCTCGGCCCCGGAAAGCCGCTCCAGGTTCGGATTCCGGCTTTCCGCCGGTTTGGCTTTTTTCAACCTCGCCGATTTCCAACAAGACCTGTCGTTCCACCAATACCTTGTATCGGGCCTCCAGGCGGCCTACCCCAATGACGGCATCAACCTCCAAACCGCCCTTCCCTCGGTCAATCCGACCTTGGAATTAAACCCCTATTTGAAAATCGACCCGAATATCGAATTGGGCCTAGCCTTCGTTTATTGGCCCACCGCAACCGTCGAGTACGACGTCACCGCCGGGGCGATCCCCCAATATCACATCCACACGGAATGGGATATCAACACCCTGGAGCTCCTTCTAAAAGGCAGGTTTTACCTCCCCTCCTCCTCCCCGAAGGACGTCCGCTTGTACGTCGAACCTTTCGCGGGTTTGCAGCCAATCTACCTTCATTTTGCCTATAATTATGCGGGGGTGGGCGCAACCCCGTCCTCGGACCAGACTTCGGCGGATTACAGCGATATGGCCCTGGAAGGCGGCCTGAAGTTGGGACTGTCGTTCTATACGGGCCCCAACTCCTTTTTTTCCCTGTCTGGTAGCTACCAATGGGCTTCGGCTTCCAATTTTCAAGGGAACTTAAATGACGCTTATTTTTCCAACGCTGACGGCCACGGTTCCCTTCACATGTACAAGTACCCTACGGCGGGCCAAAACTACATCATTTACATCCCGGACAATCAAAACCAGCTTTCAGCCTTTAACGAGACTCCAACTACGATCAACAACAGCATGCCCTTCACAATCGATTTGAGCGGTTTCCGTTTTAACGCGGATTTCAGCTATACTTTTTAGGGTTCGAACAAGGAGGAATCGATGTCTTTTTTGAGTGTGACAGACGCGGTGGGGGTGGAATACACCCTTAATACCGCCAACATCATCTTATTGAGGGATGCTAAGAACGTGCATGAATTGGTGCTTTTGGATGGAAATAAGGTCAACCTGAAGCCCGAGGAAGCGGCCCGCGTGAAGGGCCTGTTGACCGGCCTAGGAAATACGCCCGCCGTTTGATTTAAGGGTGGGCCTGCGAAACACCCGCCGTCGGCACCGGCTTTCCCCCCGACCATTCCTCCGGTTTGGGAAATCCGTTCCGCAAATCCGTTAAAAACCCCGCCACTAATTTCTCATAAATCATCGGGTATTTCTTGTAAGTCTCCTCATGCCCCGAGTCGGGCATGTAAGCCAGTCTGCGGTGATGGGCCGAAGTGTGTTGGAAAAGCTGCTGGACTTCGTTGGACTTGGCCAGGTCGTCGCCCTCCCCCGTGATGTATAGCACGGGGGTTTCACCCAACTGTTCCACCACAGGCATCAGATCCAGGTCCTTTTCGGTAAGGGTAAGACCGGTCAGCCGGTCGTAATCCTTCAGGCATTGGGAAAGGAACCCCGGCAGGGAGGTAAAAGCGCCCCCGATGGTTCGGCGGGAAACGTAGGATTTGATATTGGCCAGGGGGCTGTCGGCGATGACCGCGTCGATGAGGGTTGCCTTGGCCGCCGCCCGCAGGGCTGTGATGGCTCCCAGGGAAAAGCCAAAGAAGACCACTGGCTTTTTCAATTCATGTTTTCCTTCCAGGAACTGCTCGGCTGCCAGGAAATCATTGGCCTCCAAAAGGCCTCCCGAAACCGGGCTTGGCCCGCTCAAACCGTTTCCCCTCAGGTCGAAAAGGAGCACCTGGTAGCCCAACTTCGATAGGAACACCGCCCGGCCTAGGACCTGCTGGCGGTTTTTGAAAACCCCGTGGGTGAGAAGAATGGTCCCTAGCGGCTTTTTAGAGGCTTGCACCGGCAGCCACCAGCCTGAAAGGGTCACCCCATCCGAGGTGGTAAAGGTGATATCCTGGTAGTTTGTAATTCCGTAATCCTTCGGTGTCTCGGTCAAGGGTTGGCGGACCTGGGCCTTAGCCATGATGCCCTCGGCCACTTTTTCGGGCAGGACGTTATAGATGAAGTATAGGCCGGCCCCCAAAAGGACAACTAGAACCGCCGAGAGGATCTTGAGGATGATATGGTTTTTTTTCTTTAAACCGTTTTGGTTCATTTCTTTTCCATTACCTGAATACCAGTTCCAATAGTTTGGGTGACCAAGACCGTGCGGCCTTCACTTTCCATTTGAACGGCGATCTTTTCCGCGGCCGCCTTGTTTTCGGCGATGCCGAAAACCGTGGGCCCGCTGCCGGAGACTAGGGCTCCCAAGGCTCCCGCCTGAACCAGCTGCTTTTGAAGGGCTTCCACTTCGGGCATCAAATAAAAGGCGGCCGGCTGGAGGCTATTAAACAAAGAACCTGCGATTTTAGGCAATTTTTTTTCACGCAAGAGAACCTGGTACTCGCCCGTCTTTTTCCCGGAACTGAAAACCGCTTTCCCAGACTGGTACACGGCCGGAGTGGAGAGACCTTGGCTGGGCTTGACCAGCACCAGCGGCATTTTAGGTGCCGCCCCCCAGGGGGTAATGACTTCCCCCCGGCCCGTTCCTAGGGCGATGCCGCCGGTTAAAAAGAAAGGCACGTCAGAGCCCAATTGGGCGGCCAGGGATTCCAAGGCTTCGGGAGATGTCATGGCATTGAAAACCAGGTTCAAACCTATGATCGTCGCCGCCGCGTCGCTGGAACCCCCGCCCAAACCCGCCGCCAGGGGAATCTTTTTCCGCAGGCGGATCAGGATATCCGCCCCCCCTTTCAGGACTTCCTTGAGGAAAAGCTGGGCGGCTTTCACCACCAGGTTGGAATCATCCACGGCCAGGGGCGAAGGGGATTCCAGGATTTCCACCCGTAACCCGTTTCCACCACGGACAAACTCCAGTTCATCAAAAAGGCCGATAGCCTGGAAGACCAAGGCTAGCTCGTGGTAGCCGTCCGGGCGCCTGCCTAGGACTTCTAAGACGGGATTAATCTTCGCGGGGGTGCGGAGGGTAACCTGGGAAATCACAAGTCGGAGGAGGAGTTCTTCTCGATATTTGCCGAATAATCCTTGTTGTCGGGGTCCAGTTTCAAGGCCTTCTTCCATTGGGCAACGGCCTCGTCCTTTTGTCCCAGCTTCATCAGCGTTTGGGCCAGATGGTCATAAATCACCGCGTCGTCCTTGAGCGCGGTCTTGAGGTTGGCGATGGCCTTTTCCAATTGCTCTTGGGCATCCTTGAATTTTCCCTGCTTGAAGTAAACCCAGCCCAGGCTGTCCAGGTAATAGGAGTTTCCGGGGTCCAATTTGACGGCGTTTTGTACGTATCGTTGGGCGTCGTCCAGCTGGATGCCCTTGTCGGCGTAGGAATAGCCGATGTAATTGTAGGCGTCGGCGTTGTCGGGCTGGACTTCGATGACTTTTTTCATCTCGTCGATGGCCTCGTTGAACTTGCCTTTTTTGTCCAGGAGCGCCCCCAGGTTGAAATGGGCCTGGCTCAGGGTGCCCACGTTATATTCGGGGGCCTGCTTGTGCTTGTAGACCATTTCGATGCCGATGACTTCGAGGTAAAGGGGGCCGGCCTTATCGGGATTTTCCTGCTCCTGGTACAGCATGGCCTGGATCAGGAGGAGGTCGGGATGGTCGGGCAGGGCCTTGAGCCCGTCCGTAACGGTCTTTTGGGCGTTCACCATGTCTTTCTGCTTGTCATAAAGCAGGACCAGCCGGACCCAGGCGTCTACGGATTTGTCGTCGTTCTTGAGGACGGCCGCCAGTTGTTCCTCCGCCGAGTCGTAATCCTTCATCTCCTCGTAGGCCGCCGCCAGGCGGAAGCGCACCAGCGCGTTAGCCGGCTCACTGTCCAGGAGTTTCTGGAAGCTGGCGATGGCCTTGGGGAACTGCTCCAGGCGGAAATAGCACAGGCCGATATAGTCATCCACCGTCGAGTCGTCGGGTTTCAACCGGGAATAATTTTGGAAGGCGTCCAGGGCCTTTTGGTCTTCCTTGTTGTTGTAGTAAAGCTCGCCCATTGCCAGGTAAACCTGGGCATTGTCCGGGTTCACCTTCAAGAGGGATTGGTAGGCGTCGATGGCGTCCTTGGGTTTTTGGTCCAGCTCGTAAATCAGGCCAAGGGAGGTATAAGCGGCCTCCATTTCGGGATCCAATTCGATGGCCTTCTTGAAGGATTCTTCCGCCTTGGTGGCCTGGTTGGCGCGGGTGTAAATCAACCCCATGTTGTAGTAAACGCCGGCGGCCTTGGGGTTGTCCTGGAGGATGACATCATACTGTTGTAAGGCGTCGTCGACGTGGTTCTGGCTGGCCAGAACTCCCGCCAGGTAATAGCGCGCCTCGAGGTCCTTGGGGTCGATCTGGAGGACTTCCTGGTATTCCTTTTGGGCCTTGCCGTACTCTCCCTGGTTGGCGAAAAGCTGGGCCAACATCTTCCGGGTATCGGTGTTGTTCGGCTTCAAGTCGATGGATTTCTGGAGTTCTTCTACGCTTTTGTATTCCAATCCCTCCATGTAGTAATGGTAGGCCAGGCGGTCATGGATGGCGGAGGATTTGGGGTCGTAACGGGCCGCCTGTTGGAAATCGGAAAGGGCTTGGCTCGGGTCGCCTACACGCTGGGCGTACAAGGCGCAGGCGTAGTACCAGTAAGATCGCGGGTCAACGGACAATTCCTCCCCGTCGATCTCCGCCTTGAGGAAGCTGAAGGAAAAAAGCCAGAGCCCCGCGCCCAAAAAAAGCGCGGTCAAGAGATGAAGTTTCTTTTTCATGGAGACAGTCCGTTTTGAGTATTTAATCCTGAGGCGATCAAAACCGTTTCGCAATAATAAAGCCCAGCCCGGGGCTTCCCGGGATTTCGCCGCTGATATTAGACGCGTCAGACCTGTTTGATGGACTCGTTGGCCTTCCTCAGGCGCTCGTTGGCTATTTTCAAGAAGACCAATAGGATTTTCAAGGCAATATCCGGATGTTTCTCCAAAAGGGTGGTGAAAGCCTTCTTGGTCATGACCAAAAGCAGGGATTCCTCCGCCACCTTGGCGGTGGCGGTCCGGGGCCGGTTGTCGATGAGGGACATTTCCCCCAGGAATTCACCTTCCTTCAGTGTGGCCAGGACGATGTCCTGGTTGTTGGAACCCTTCTTGGTGATATGGACCGTCCCCTTCTTAATGATGTAAAGGATTTCGCCCGTCATGCCCTCCACGAACAGGGTCGCGTTTTGCATGTAGGATTTCTCGAAAAAAAGCGTGGCGATGTTGGCGAGTTCGGAGGAAGTGAGGTCTTTAAAGAGCGGCAGCGGCTTGAGGGTTTCAAGATCTAAAGGAGGAGCCATATTGCCTCGTTGAGAATAAGTTGCCGGTGATTATAGCATGCCTTCCGAAGGCTTCCCTTTTCTTCGGGAATGGGGCCCTGCTTTCAATGGTTCCCTAGGATTTCATGGGCGGCTTGGAGGCCTTGCTCAATGGCCGACTCCATGCTCCCATACTCCCATCTCCCGTAGCGGCCCACGGAATGGACCTGGTTTTTGCGGAAATAGGAAAGAAGGCCCTCCACCGTTTCATCCCTTTTGGCGTCGTAAATCACGTAGGCTCCGGGCAAGTTCAGGTCCACCCGTGTCACGATTTGGTTTTCGCCCTTGATCCAGCCTAATTCCTTTAATTTCCTAACGGCGTGTTTCCCCAGCTTCCCGGCATCGGGTTTTGTTCCCCGATAGGAGAACTCTACGTAAATCGAGGCGTGGCCCTGGGGGACGACGGTGGGAACGCAGGCGGACACCGAACCCGCCCGGTGGAACCCAACCTCCCTTTCGGGAAAATAAACCCAACTGTAGGGAACTGGCTGTTTGCCGCGGATGCCCAGGTTGATGTTGTAGATGGAGGTCGCCCGAAGCTTCCGGGCGGACTTGGCCAGGGACAGCGGCATCCCTACAGTGAGGGCTGCCAACCGGTGGAGCGGAAGGCTGGACACCAGCCGGTCAAACCGAACTTCCAACCCCGAGGTGAGGATGGCTTTGCGCTGGACGAGGTCCAGCTTTTTCAGGCCCACGCCCCTCCAAAGGTTGGGCAGGTTTTGCGCGATGGCCCGGGGCAGGATGGAAATGCCCCCTTGGTCCGGGTATAAAAAGGTGGCGTTATATCCCGATGCGGAGGACTGCCGGGTGAAGGCCCCCTTCAACACCTGCAAAACGCGGGGCGACGGTACAAACCGCCCCATCCAATGGGTGGTGAGTTTGGAAAGCGGAACCTTCCAGAGTTTTTCGTTATAGGGAAACATGAAATGGCGGGAAAGGCCTGGCCCAAAAGCCTGGAGGCACCAGGTTTTAAAGTCAGGAGCCTTTGAGGGTTCCACACCCATGAAACGGCGGTGAAGGACGGCTTCCAGGTAGCCCAGCACGTTCTCCCGCACTACGTCTGAAGGAAGTCCCGCGTTGTTTTCCTGATAGGGATATTCGCTGTAACTGCCCCGGCTGTAGATAACCGCGTGGCGGGTGCGGGTTTTTAATTCATTCCCCACCAGGTCCAGAACCCATTTCTTTATTTCATTTTTTTGAAAATGGAGGAAATGACCGGTGTAATCGAAGGTGAAGCCCCGGTCGAAAACCGTGCGGCATAAGCCGCCCGTTTCCTTTTCCCTTTCCACCAAAAGATAATGACGGGAAGCCCGATGAAGTTCGCGGGCGCAGGAAAGCCCGGCAAGCCCGCCCCCGGCGATCAGGGTTTCGACTTTCATTTCCGCCTCGCCCGGCGTCGGGTTTTAGGCGCCTTTTCCAGGAAAACGCGGAAGGGATTTTCTTTAATTCTCTTCGGGCCCTCGTCAATGCGGATGCTGGAAACGACCACCGTGAACAAAAGCACGACGAAGGAAAAAAACACCATCAAGACCAGGGCCCGCTTCTCCGAGAGCCGCACCAGGAACCCGGCCGAGGCCGCCAGGATGGCCGAAAGGGCCCAAAGCAGGCCGACGACCTGCTTCACCGTCAAACCTAGGGCGCGCAACCGCAAAGCCAGGTGGTCGTTGGAACCCCGGAACATCGACCGGCCCTTAAGAAACCGCAGTACCATTACCAGGACCGTGTCGTAAAGGGGTATGCCGAGGATCAACAGCGGCGCGCAAAGGCCTACGATGTTCACCTGGGTATAGCCGTGTCCCATGGCAATGGCCGCCAGCACGAAACCCAGGAAAAGCGCCCCTGAGTCACCCATGTAGATCCGGGCGGGCTGGTAGTTATAGGGCAGGAAGCCCAGGACGCTGCCCCCTAGTGCGGCCGCTGTCAGGTGGACGTAGCTTTGGGCCCCCAGGAAGGGCACGAGCACGAAACCCAGGCAGGCGATCACCGAAACACCGCCCGCCAGGCCGTCCATGATGTCGATGAGGTTGACCGCGTTGGTCACTCCCACCACCCAAAGGACCGTCAAAAGCCAGCCCAGGACGGGGTGGCTGGGTAGAAACTCCAACTGCACGCCGAAGAGGATCAAGAGAACGGCGGCTAGGATTTCAAAGAGGAACTTGACCGCCGGGCCCAGTGAAAAAAGGTCGTCCGCTAGGCCCATCAGGGCCACCACGGTCCCCCCGGCGAGGATGGCCAGGGCCCGGGGTGAATCGGAGGGCTGGGCTAGGATAAGGACTCCCAGGATTCCCAGGAGGAAGGAAAAATAAATGGCCAGCCCGCCCAGGTAAGGCACCGGAGCCGTGTGTTTTTTTAACTGGCCAACGGGGCTATCCATGTAGTTGGAACGGAGGGCGATTTTACGGAAGAGGGGTGTCAACCCCAGGGAAAGGGCGAAAGTGACGATGAATAAGATCCAGTTGGCGTCCAGGGGCATCCTCCCAAAGCAGTCCGCAGTCGACAGTCCGCAGTTCGCAGTAAAATCTTTAGGCTGCCGACTGCCAACTGTCACCTGCCAACTGTCGGTAGGCACTATAACACAAAGGGAAAAAGCCCCAAAAGGCCCTGGGAACCCTTAAAAAAGGCAAAAAAAAGCCCCGGTGGGTCGGACCGAGGCTTTAGGAGGTGAGTTTTGATTTGTTTAGAAGCTCGCTAGTTGTCGCCAGCCAGCTTCAATGTCATAAAGAGCAATGTCTGTGCCAGGCCGTTGAAGATCCACAAAAGAGGAAAAAGGCCACATTTTCAACGTATTCCAAATCCTTAGGTTTACTCCATATGTAAAATTAAATTACATTTTATTAAAGTTGTATAATAATTTTACACTTTAGCTACTACCTGCGCCTATCCCATATTTCTTTATTTTTTGATAAAGCGTGGGGCGGCTGATCCCCAATCGGTTGGCCGCCTGCTTCTTGTTGAAATGGGATTCCTTTAAGACTCTCAAGATCATGTCTTTTTCCACCGATTCTAAAACACCAGCTTTAGGAAGTAAAAAGGCGCTCTCGATGGGTATAACCGTGGCCGGAGAACCTGTCATTTCTTGGGGCAGATGCTCAGGCTTGATGACCACGTCGTCGTTCAAAGTGACTATCCTCTCAATGACGTTTTCCAGCTCCCGCACATTGCCCGGCCAACGGTAGCGCTGCATGAGCCCCAGGGCTTCCCTCGAAACACTCTCGAACCGCGTTGGCCGGTTGGCCTTCAGGCGGTCCAGGAAATAGCGGATCAAGAGGAGAAAGTCGCCCTCCCGCTCCCGGAGCGGCGGCATTTCGATGACGATCACGTTCAGGCGGTAAAAAAGGTCCTCCCGGAACTTTCCTTCCTGGATGGCCCGCTTTAAATCCCGGTTCGTGGCCGCAATGACCCGGATATCCACCTTTACCGTCTGGGTGCCGCCGACTCGCTCGAATTCTCTTTCCTGGAGGACCCGCAGGAGTTTGACCTGCGTGGAAAGGGAAATTTCCCCAATCTCGTCCAGGAAAACCGTGCCCTGGTTGGCAACCTCGAACTTCCCCATCTTTTGGCCGATGGCGCCAGTAAAAGACCCTTTCTCATGGCCGAAAAGCTCGCTTTCCAAAAGGGATTCGCTCAAGGCCGAACAGGCCAGGGCCACGAAGGGCTTGTCGTGACGGCTCGATTGTTGGTGGACGGAACGGGCCGCCAATTCCTTCCCTGTGCCGTTTTCGCCCAAAATGAGGACAGTGGCGTCGCTGGCCGCCGCCCGCTTGATGAGGTCCTGGATGTGCCGCATGGGGGCGCTGTCGCCGATCAAGGAATTTTCCCCGGTGGGACGGTTCTTGCCGGCGGCCGCCACGGACACCATGGATTTGGAAAGGGCGAAAAGAATGGAGGCCGCGTTCTTGGAGGACTTCACAAATTCCTCGTAATCCTCCTTCATTCGCCCCGTCAGTCCCTCGTGGTAGTAAACCTGACCCAGGTTGTAGATGGCGTTCACGTGGTCGGGGTTTTTTTTAAGGACCGCCTTGAATTCCGCGATGGCCTTTTCCAATTCCCCTTTCTTGAAATAGCAGATGCCCAGGTCGTTCTGGATGTTCAGCTTTTCTTCCCCCTCCGGCAGGACCTTCAGGGCCCTTTTGTAAATCTTGATGGCTTCGTCGAAACGTTCCAGGGCCATGAGGCAGTCCCCCAGGCTCGCCATGGCCAAAACGTTCTTGGGGCTCGCGGCCAGGACCAATTGGTATTGTTCCAGGGCTTTTTCCAATTCCCCCCTCTGGCGGAAAAGCACACCGAGGTTCAGCCGGCATTGGAAGACCAGGGTTTCCTGGGTATGGAAAAGCCCCAGGTAGTAACTGCCCGGCGTCAGGGGATGGTTCAGGTGCAGCGTCTCCAGGAACGAAAACATGGCGTCGGTCACATGGCCTCGATTCATGTGGATAAGGCCTATGTTGAAATGGACGTCCAGGAGGTTCGGGTGGATTTTCAGCGCCTTGTCGTAATACTCCAGCGCGGTGTTGAAATCCTGGAGATGGAAGGCGGCATGGCCCACGTCCCGCAGGGCGAAGGCGCTGAAAGGCTGTTTCTGGGCCACAGATTTGAAAAGCTGGAGGGCCTTTTCATATTCGCCCTCCTCGAAGGCGGCTATCCCCTCCTCGGTGGCCTTTTCCAACGGCTCATGGCCGGCCCCGCAAATAGGGCAAAACCGGAACTCGGATTCCAAGATGTTGCCGCATTCGCGGCAGGTAAAAGCGGCCACGGCTTAGGCCTCCCCCGGCTTGGTTTTGGACCGCCGGATTTTCTTGGAAGAAGGCTTTTTCGCGGAGGGCGGTTCGGGGGTCTTGCCGGAAGTCAGTTGCTTGATTTGGAAGGTGACCAAGTGATGGGCATGCGGGTTTTTGGCGTAGCTTTGCTGTAGCTTTCGGTACCAATCCAGGGCTTCCTTGGTCTTCCCGGCTTTTTCCAACTTATAGCCTTTGCGGAATTCCTTCTCGAATTCCATCAGGCGCTGCTGCTCGGCTTCGGATAAATGGGTTGTCCAAAGGAACCCGGAAGCCGTCAAGGCGGCCAAGGTCATCAAATAAATGAAATAAGGGGGAAAGGCGATCACGCCTAAAAGATTGACGATCGTCAGGCCGCCCCAATCGACGTTTTTCAACATGGTCTTCTGGACAGGCGGATCTTTCATGAAACGGGGTCTCCCCGAAAACTTGGACTTTTAACGAATCTTGCGATAGAGGGCGTAAGGAAATTTTACACCTTTAGGTATAAAAAAGGCCCTGGTTCTTTTGAACCAGGGCCTTAAACAACAGAAACTTCTTTTTTTATAACTTCTTATAATCCTTGATGTTCAACCCCAGGGCTTCCTTGCGGGAAAGCTTGATCTTTTTGGTCTTGGGATCAATCCCGATACACTTGACCAAAAGCTCGTCGCCTTCCTTCAAGACGTCCTCGACCCGTTCCACACGACCTTTGTCGAGTTGGGAAATATGTACCAAGCCGTCGGTTCCCGGAAGGATTTCCACGAACGCGCCGAAATCCATGAGCTTTTTCACCGTGCCGAAATAAATCTTTCCCTCTTCGGCTTCGGCCATCAGGCCGTCGATGAAAGCCTTGGCCTTGTCGATGCTGGCCCCGTTGGGTGAGGCGATATTCACGGTTCCGTCATCCTCCACGTTGACTTCCACTTGGAAGTCTTCCTGGATTTTCTTGATAGTAGCTCCACCCTTGCCGATGATTTCACGGATCTTATCCACCGGCACCTTGATCGTAACGATGCGGGGGGCGTAAACCGACATTTTTTCCCTGGGCGAGGAAAGCGTCTTATCCATGATATCCAAGATGGTCAACCGGCCTTGCTTGGCTTGTGCCAATCCCTTCTCCACCACTTCGAAAGGAAGCCCAAAAATCTTGATGTCCATCTGGATGGCCGTGATGCCCTTGCGGGTGCCGGCCACTTTGAAATCCATGTCACCGAAGTGGTCTTCCAAACCTTGGATGTCGGTCAGGATGGCGTACTTGGAGACGTCGGCGTTGGAAACCAGGCCCAAAGCCACTCCCGCGCAGGGGCTCTTCAAAGGAACTCCCGCGTCCATCAGGGATAGGGACCCGCCGCAAACCGAAGCCATGGAGGACGAACCATTGGATTCAAGAATGTCCGAGGTCACCTGGATGGTATAAGGAAATTCATCGTGTTTTGGGATCAAAGGCTCCAATGCCCGTTCGGCCAGGGACCCATGTCCGATTTCCCGGCGGCCGGGACCGGAGAGGCGTTTGATCTCGCCCACCGAATAGGGTGGGAAGTTGTAATGGAGCATGAAGGTCTTTTTCTGTTCGCCTTCCAGCTCTTCCAAAATCTGCTGGTCGTCCTTGGTTCCCAAGGTGGAGACCACCAGGGCCTGCGTTTGGCCGCGGGTAAAGAGGGCCGACCCGTGGGTGCGGGGCAACACGCCCGCCTCGCAGGTGATGGGGCGGAACTCGTCCATTTTGCGGCCGTCCTGGCGCTCATGGCGATCCAGGATGGCTTCCCGGACCAGGTCGGACTCGATGGAATGCATGATTCCGTGGATGTCCTTTTCTTTCTCCGGATACTTGGCTTTCAGGGCTTCCACCGCTTCCTTACCGACGGCGGCGATCTTGTCCTGGCGCTTGAGCTTATCCTTCTCGGCCATGGCTTCCTTCATCTTTGGAAGGGCGAAGGTGCGGACATCCTTGTCCAGGGCTTCGTCAACCTTGACGAGGGTCAAGGTCCGCTTGGCCTTGCCGGCCTTGTTCACCAGTTGTTCCTGAAGGTCGATGATCTTCTGGCATTCCTTGTGGGCCAGCTTGATGGCCTCGAAAATGACGGTTTCGGATTCTTCCTTCGCTCCGCCCTCAACCATCACCACCGCCTTGCGGCTGGCCGCCACGATCAGGTCCAGGGTGCTGGTTTCCATCTGCTTGAAGGTGGGGTTCACGACCAAATCGCCGTTAATCCGTCCAACGCGCACGCAGCCGAACATGTCGGCCACCGGGATGTCGGAGACAGCCAGGGCCGCGGAGGCCGCGCAAACGGCCAAAACGTCTGAATCATTCTCTTGATCGGAGGAAATGACCGTGGCGTGGAGCTGGACTTCGTTGAAAAAACCGTCGGGGAAAAGGGGCCGGATGGGCCGGTCGATAAGGCGGGAAGTCAGGGTTTCCTTGGTACGGGGACGGCCCTCGCGTTTGAACCAGCCTCCCGGGATGCGGCCCGCGGAGGACGACCTCTCGCGGTATTCCACGGTCAAGGGGAAGAAATCCTTGCCCGGCATGGGTTCCTTGGCTCCTACGACGGCGGCCAAAACCACCGTCTCGCCGAACTGCACCAACACCGCCCCGTCGGCCTGTTTGGCCATGCGGCCCGTCTCGATCGAAAAAGTCGAATGCGCGAAAGCGCAGCTAACACGTTCCATGAAAAATCCTCCTCTGTGTTTTGGGTAAAGCTAATCAGCCCAGCTAAAAAACAGCTCGTCAAAATTCACCCCAAAGACACAAAGGCACAAAAACAAGCAATAGGCGGAAACGTCCCGGACTATTGCTTTTCTCTGTGGCTCCGTGCCTCCGTGGTTAACTCGGTTCAAAAGCCTTCCGCTTTACTTGCGAAGGCCCAGGCGGTCCAAGAGCGACGCGTAACGCTTGACGTCGTTCTTTTTTAAATAATCGAGAAGCCGGCGCCTTTGCCCGACCAATTTCAAAAGGCCGCGCCGGGAGGCGTGATCCTTGGGATGCGTCTTGAAATGGTCCGTGAGGTATTTGATGCGCTCGGTGACGATGGCAATTTGGACTTCAGGAGACCCCGTGTCTCCCTCTTTCTGCTTAAAGTCCTGGATCAGCTGGGTCTTCTTTTCCTTCGTGATCATCCTTGAACTCCTCAAGTGAAATTTTTTGCCGGGCATCCCAATTATCCGCTTGAAGAGCGGAATTAAAGAAGGTGGGATTGCACCCATTTCCTGGTTCCAATTTCAAAAAAAGAAATGGTGTGCTTCCCCTTCTTCCGAGCTCACCGTCAGAGAGGACGGAGGCCAAGAAGAAGGATCGACGCCTTGCGCCCTGAAGCTTCCAGGGGAGGGGTATTTTAAGGACTTTACCGGGGGGTGTAAAGGAGATAAGCCTGGAGAAAAACCTCATTTCACCTTTGTTTAAGGCCGGGGAGGGCGGTCCGGCGAACCTGAATTAAATCCTTTTGAATCTGCTTCACCAAGGCTTGGGTGGAGGAGAATTTTTTCTCCGGTCTTAAGTATTTCAGGAGGTAAACCTTCATGTTTTTCCCATACAGCTTGCCGTAATAGTGAAGGAGATGGACCTCGGCTTGGCGGTGATGGTCGTCTTCCCGGAAGGTCGGTCTCTTCCCCAGGTTCATTCCCGCCCGGTAGAACTTTTTTTCCAATTTGACCGCGCAGGCGTAAACGCCGTCCTTGGGAAGGAATTGCTTCACGGCATGGAGGTTCGCGGTGGGAAAGCCGATCTGGTGTCCCACATGCCGCCCATGGACCACCTCCCCCTCGATAGAATAGGGATGGCCCAGCATCCGGTTGGCCAACTCGGTCTTGCCCTCGGCCAGCAATTGGCGGATTTGGCTCGACGAAACGACCTTCGTCCCCACTTTGACCGCCGAAACCACCGCGACCTCAAACTCCTGCTTCTTTCCCAGGGCTTTTAGCAACGCCACATCCCCTTTCGCTCCCAGTCCGAAGCGGAAGTTTTCCCCCACCACGATTCCTTTAAGGTTCCCCAAACCACAAAGCCATTGGACGAATTGTTCAGGGCTCTTTTGGGAAAAAGCCTTGGTAAACCGAAGGATGTGGACTCTTTCGGCGCCCTTTTGCCTCAAGAGGCTAAAAGTTTCTTGCCGGGGAAGGAGGAAAGGAATCCGGGGACCCCTGTTTAACACATGCATGGGGTGGTCGTGGAAGGAAAGAGCTTCGGGCCGGGCTTTCAATTTTTTGGCCAGGAGAACGGCCCGCCGCAGGAGGGCCTGGTGCCCCAAGTGGACGCCGTCAAATACGCCGATGGTGAGGACGATGGTTTTTTTAGATTTCAAGCAATACCTTCCAACCCAAAAACTTTTTTTGGTTTTAGCTGTCCATCCACTTGGATTTCCCCAATGGCGGATACGAAATCATGGTCATTTAAAACTCGGCACAAGCCGGAGAGACCTTTTTCCGTTTCAACCGCCTTGCCCAGGCACAAATCCGTCAACCTTTTCCCTTCCAGCTTTATCGGGGGCAGGTGGTCCACCAACCGGCTTGCGGCAAGCAACATACCGGAAAGATTTCCCTCTTCCACCCTTTTTTTCACTTCCTCCAGGGTCAGCGAATCCTCAATGGAAAAAGGGCCAACCCGGGTGCGCTCCAGGGCCTCCATACAGCCGCCGACCCCCAACCTCTCCCCCAACGTTTGGCAAAGTACCCGAATGTAGGTACCCGCTGAACAGCTCACACGGAAAGCCACGCGGGGCGGTTCAACGCCGATCACTTCCACCTTTTCGATTAGGATCGGCCTGGGTTTGCGCTCCACTTCCACACCCTTGCGGGCCAGTTCATAAAGCTTTTGCCCGTCCTTTTTCAATGCTGAAACCATGGGTGGGATTTGTTCGGTAATGCGCGCGAGATGGAGAACCTCGACCCGGATTGTTTCTTCGGATAGGCCGTTAACCGGCTTTTCCGAAAGGACTTTTCCGGTGACATCGCAGCTGTCGGTGGTTTTTCCCAAGAGGCAGGTCGCCACGTATTCCTTGGGATAGGATGCGAACTCGATCAGGCGGGTGGCGGCTCCCACGGCCAGGGGAAGGACGCCCGTGGCCAGGGGGTCCAGGGTGCCCAGGTGGCCGATTTGCCTTTCCTTGAGAAGACCCCGGGCCTTGGCCACCACGTCGTGGGAAGTCCATTGGGGTGGTTTGTTAATGTTGAGGACGCCGTTCATAACATTTACTTTAGCAGGCCGCAAACCCCTATGTTTCATTTTTCAAAATTCATAATGAACATGGGGACGTCTCATATTTCCACCCGAAGGGTGCGGGCTATCTAACCATCAATAAAGCCACCGGCACGATCCCTCCCGCCGCCAGCAATGCCCAGACGACCCATAGGGGGCGAAAATATTTAAAAGCCAACACCAACCCTACAACGGTACTGAAGATGAACCCGGCGGACATCAAGAGGACAAACCCTTGAAGGGGCCAGGTTGGGGAGGTCGCGTCGGGCAATTTTTGATCCTTATGGATTTTCGCCAGGACCTTCAGTATTTCGGGAGCCTGATAGCCGTTTTTCACGTCCTTATGCAAACGGAGTGTTTGGAAAGCTCCGGAAAGGGTGAAAAAAAGTAGGGCCGGAGCAAAGAAACAGCCCAAGAGCAGGTGAAAGCGGCGCATACGGTTCATTCCGGACTCCAATCGGTTAAAACCCCGTCAAAGGGGAAAATTTATTCCTTACTCTTTCTCTTTAATGGCTTTTTCGGGCGGCCCGGTGCGGGAAGAAAAAGACGCAGGCTAGGATGAAAAGGGCGAGGGCCCCGGAGGCGGCGTAACGGCTCAAGTTCAGGCCACCGTGATCGAGAGGCTTGTCCAAAAAGTCGCCCAGGACCGCTCCCAGGGGCCGGGTGAGGATGAAGGCGGACCAGAAAAGCAGGGTCCTGGATATCTTCGTCCAAAAATAAAGGCCGAGTACCACCGCCAACAGGATAATGAACAAGGTGGCCCCCCCCAGGTAACCCAGCCCCTCGCTGTCGGCCGTCCAATCCCCCAAGGCGGTTCCTAAGGTCTGCGAGAACATGATGGTCACCCAATAAAACATCTCGGATTTCGGATCCTTGACCGAATCCACGGCCACTGTACCGAGCGTTCGATGCCAGGTGAAAAGCGAACCCATGAGCAGGCAAAAAAGAAGCGCCGAACCGCCAGCATAGCCGATGCCGAGGGACCTGTCGGAGAAGTCGGCCAAGGTCGTTCCGACGGTCGTGGTAGCGATGATGGTGAACCAGTAAATATAGGGGTGAAAAGCCTTGGCCTTGATCTGGACGGCGACCGCCGCCAGGAAAATAACGGCGAAGATGGCGGTTCCCACCAGGTAGCCCAGGTTCATGGACATGGTGACCATGTCCCCCCCTGTTTCACCCAGGGTAGTGGCCGCGATCTTGATGACCCAAAAGAGGAAGGTCACTTCGGGAACTTTGCTCAAACCGCTTTCTTTCATATGTGATGTAACCTCCGAAAAACTCGAAAATTTAACCGCCGAAACGCCAAGAACAACAAAAGAAATCAAAACCCAAAAACATTTAAACCCTGAATGTTTTTTCTTTCTTGGCGGACTTAGCGTCTTGGCGATGAAAATCGTCTTTGTTTTGAGGTTTTATTATAGGTTCTAAGATTCAACCCTCAAAAGAAAGAGCCGCCCCGGTGACGGGGCAGCCCCTTGGATGAAAACTTACTTCCCGACCACCAACACCTCAAAGCTGCCCGGCACGATCTTGCGGTGGGGTTTGGGGTCCTCTTTTGTCGGCGTGGGGGCCGACTCCCTTTTGGCCGTCGTCAGGAAAACATGGCCCGTCTTGGAATCGAAAGCCAGTGTCTTGGCCCCCTCCTCGGTCTGGACGTTTTCCACCACCGAGTATTTGTCCGGCGAATCCTCGTGGATCACGTTCAGCGTGCCGTCGCCGCAGGAAACGAAGATGGTCGCCGAAGCGGGGTCGAAATAGGTGCCGTCCACGTGGTCGCCGATGGGCAGGGTCTGGATGACCTTCCCGTTCTTCGCGTTCATCACCACCAGCAGCTTGTTGTGGCAGCCGCTGAAGAGGCGGTTGTTTTCCACGTCCATGGCAAGGCCCGAAGGGGATTCGCCCGGCGCCAGGGGCCAATGCTTGGTGATCTTCATCGTTTTAGAAGTGATCTTGATAATCTCGCTTTTGCTTTCCAAGTTATCGAAGATATGGCCTTTGCCGTCGGAAACAGCGACTTCGGGCTGGCCTCCCAAGTCCACGGTGGTAACCGCCTTGTCGGTGGCGGGATCGATGACGGTGGAGTTTGAGCTGTCGCCGTTAAAGGTCATCACCTTTCCCGAGCCCTTGTCATAAATGACGACGTCCGAGTCCTTCGCGGTGGGGATTTCGGAAAGATGTTGGAACGTCTTCAAGTCAAAAACCACGACGCTTCCCGGGTCGCCGCTGGTGGCATAGCCTTTGCCCAAATCGGGCAAAAAGACCACGCCGTGGGGATGGGGGACCTTCTCGACGGTTCCCACCAATTTCAAGGTATCGGCGTCGAGCACCTGGACGCTGTCGTTATGGGTGATATAAACCCGCCGGGCATCGCTATCCACGGTCAGGAAATCAAATCCGCCGTCCCCCGGCAGGGAAACTTTTTGCAAGATCTTGTAGCCGCTCGGCCCCGCTTCCTGGGCTTCGGCTGTTCCAACCGTCCAAAGGACGGCTAAAAACAAAAAAACCAGCTTGCTCAAACTTTTCATCACTTTCCTCCGGTTCAAATTAGTTTCTGGACGGCGTTTGGACGCCGCCGGTCTTTACAAAAGGTTGCGAAAACTCCTTTAACTGCTCTTGCCCCTCTCTCTCATTCTTCTTTAAAACTCCACTCGCTTCAAAGCAAGAAACATCGTCCACGGTTAGATTCACCGGGCTTGGGTAGGGTTGGTCTTGGGCCTCGGGTTGAAGTCGACCGGGATGGGATTCGACAGCCCTTGGGCCTGGTCGACGGGAACGATCCCGATGTCCTTGAGGCCGTACCCGCTCACCTGCGGGAGTTTGCCCACGATGTCATCAGGGATCATGGCGTAATCGGGTGGCAGGGGCGGGGCATCGCCCTTCAACCGGGCCGGATCGAAGCCGGCCAACAGGTCGGAAACGTCCGGAGTGAGCGCGTCGTCCGGGCCCCAGTTGTCCTGGCCCCAATTTTTCTTGCCGATCTTCCTTCCCTTTAATCTCATCCGGCAGTTTGGCCAGGGGCGTCAGCCCGAAAACCTCGTCCACGAATTTGACGACCGACCCGTGGTCCCCGTTCTCGTGGACCACCGCGTGGGCCCGGGAATAGGGTGACAGGAGAAGGAAGGGCACCCGGGGGCCGTCCGTGAGGGGCTCCTTGTCCGGGGTGAAGGAGTGCAGGGGCGGCGGGACATGGTCGTATATACCCGCCTTCGTCGTCCCAGGTGATGACGATGGCGCATTGGTCCCAATACTTGCTTTGGGCGATGGCGTTGATGGCATGGGCCAGCATGGCTTCGCTGATCTGGGAGTCCGAATCCCCGGGATGGTCGTCATCCCCCTGGAACCGCTTTTGCACCGCCCCATCCGGATCGAGCGGCTTCAAGCCGAAGAGGTTTTGCCCGCCCACCCTTCACGTAATAGACCCCGCCTTGGTCCGACAGGGTGCCCTGTTTCACGGCGTTGAAAAAATCCTGCAGGTCGTGGAGGCCGCCGGCCATGGCCGGGCTATGCACGATATAGCCGAAATACTGCGGGCCATTGTGGTGGGTGACATAGGAAAAATGCTGGCCCTCGGCGTCGGTGGCGTCTTTGTCTCCGGCAAAGGGGTGGCCGAACCCTCCTGGAACCAGCCCCAGGAGATGGGCGCCTGGCCCTTCTTATCCAGGTAGGCACGTCATCCTGAAGGTCCTCCATATCCGTGTCCTTTTGCGGGTCGGCGTCGGTCTCGCTTTGGGCCTGGGAACCGGCCAGGGAAAGGGGGATGGTGGCGTAGGTCTGGTTCAAGTGGGTGTCCTTCACTTTGTCCTTGTTTTTGCCGGAATATTCCTTGGGGTTCACGGGCATCTTGGGGTTGGACGTGTCCTGGGGCGAGCCCCAGAAGGGGTCGGTGCTGTTGAGGACCGGCTCCCCCGGGGCCTTTTTCCCGCCATCCTGCTCGAGTTCCTTGGGATGGAGCGCGGCCTGGGTCTGTCCGCTTTGGGCGGCGATGATGGACAAATTGCCCGGGCCGGAGGGGCCCACCATCAGTTGGAAAATGTGGTCGAAAATCACGAACCGGTTGGCCCAGCGCCAGAGGAAGGGGATGGTGTCGCCGTCCACGTGGGCCATGGCCAGCTCCCCGAACTGCTTGTCGGCCAGGGAGGGGAGGCCGTTCTTGCCGTTCTTGAATTCCTCCGCCAGGGCGAACTGGTCCATCTTCGGTTTCCCATCCACCACATCCATCTTTTTGACCAGGGCGATGTGGGAATGCTTGGTGTCGTCCAGGTCCGAGGCGAATTGCTTGGCCCCGATGAGGAAGGGCTGGATGGGCTGCTGGGTGCCGTCGGGGTTTTGGACGGACTGGTTAAAGCCGGGGGTCAGGCTGGCCGGCTGGGAATAGATGCCCTCCACGCCGGGGAAGCTGCCGAAATAAGAGTCAAAGGAACGGTTTTCCTGGTAGAGGACGAAAACATATTTGACGTGCTGGCGCAGGAGGGAAAGCAACTGTTTGTGTCCCAGCTTCGGTTCCTGGGTTTCGGGAACCTCCAGGGGGGCCACCTGGAGGTCACTTGTGTCCGGCAGCAGTTCCACCATGGGCTTCCCGTGGGGCCGGGAGGAAGCGGCGGAAAGGATAGGGAACAAGGCCAAGCCCAGGGCCAGGGTGATGATTAGGTTCAAGACGATTCGAATTGGTTTCATGAACAGCTCCTATCAGTGGCGCATTAGTTCGATGTTGTTTTGTCATTGCGAGGCCCAGCCCCAAACGGGGCGATTTAGGCCAAGCTTGTTGTAGTTGGCCTCATTGCGGCCAACCGTCCTTGGGCTTTAACCCAAGGACAATCTCAGGCGGTTAAAATCCATGTTTTAATACGTGGATTGTCCGGCGCTCCCCGGGTTTCCCGCCACGCCAGGAGTTCCATTGGGTTTGCCTGTACCATTTGCCCCCCCAGCGCCTCCGGTTACTGCCATGCTCCCGGAACCTGCCAAAGACGCATGGTACAGCAGTGAGATGATTCCTCCACCCCCGCCCCCGCCCCCATCTCCGCCGGCAGATCCGCTGTAGCCCCCACCCGTTGCCGAGTTGCCCCCATTTCCGCCGTTTCCGCCGTTAGCCTCAAGCGTCCCCCCGTTGAACACGATGGTGACCGCTTTCACGTAAATCGCTCCCCCCGCGCCCCCTCCGCTTCCTGGATTTCCCGCACTCCCTATCTCATTGCCTCCCTTTGTCCCGGCATTTCCGTTCATACTGATGAAACCGTCCAAAGTAGCCGGCCCGGATGGGACGTTAATCGTCAAGAGGCCGCCGCCGGATCCCGCCCCTGAACCACCTCCGCCGCTTCCCATCAAAGTGGGCCCGGCGGCAAGGTCATTCGCCGGTCCGGCATCCGATCCGGTCCCGGAAGCTCCCCCGGCCCCGCCATGGCCCCCACCGCCAATATTGGTGCTTGTTCCCGGACCTGTTCCCGCCGTGTATCCCCTCCCATCCCCGATGATAGTGGCCCCGGCCGGAAGGTTGAAGTAAGTCCCCGCGTCAATTGTCACCGCGCCGTTGATATAAAGGGCTTGTCCGATGTCCACGGTGGTGAAGGCATATCCGCCCGTGGTCAGGGTCGTGGGCGCCGTAACATTCAGGGGCCCGGGAGTGATGGTGGGAGTGGGCGTAAAAGTATTGGTGGGCGTGGCAGTCACCGTGGGGGTGCAGGTATGACCCTGGGAGTCCACGCAAGGCGTATTGGTGGGTGGGAGAGGACTGGAAGGCGCGGCGGGATTTCCTTTATTGTTGCTGGAACAAGCCAGGGCCAGCATTCCCAACCCCAAAGCTATGGGAGCGAAAACCTTCAAAAACTTTTTCATGCTTCTACCTCCAAAATAAACTTTCGGCGCCATCCTATCAATGAACCCGCTTACACCATTCTTCGGCCAGAACAAAATCCCTCTGCCCCCAGGGGGGGATCCAAGCCAGCAACCTGGTTTTATAAAATGCTTTTTCGCAAAGGCTTCATTCGGCTGTTGCGTTGATTTGCTTGACCGCCCAGGCCTCATTTTTCTTGGCCGTCGGGTCAACCTCGTTCGACATCCCCTCCAAGGCCGGCAAGGCTTCCTTGGCGCCTGGGCCGATTTTTCCCAGCGCATAGGCCACGTTTGCCCGGACCGCGGGGTCCGGGTCCTTCAAAGCCTTGATCAGGGCCGGCACCGCTTTTACGGCCGTGGGTCCGATATTCCCCAGCGCGCAGGAAACACTGTTCCGGACGAGGACATCATCGTCCCTCAAGGAATCCGCCAAGTCCGGCAAAACCTGGACGACCTCGGGCCCAATTTTCGAGAGCGCGAAGGCCGCGTTTTCCCGGACCAGGGTCTGGGGATCGTCCAACCGGGCCGACAAGGCTGGGATCGCCGGGACCGCGTCATGCCCCATTTGCCCCAGGATCATGGCGGCGTGGGACCGGATATCATCGTCGTTGGTTCTCAGGGCCTTGGCCAGGAAGGGAACTTCGGTCCTGGCCGCGGGCCCCATATTCACGAGCCGGGCGGCCAGTGCGTTCTCCACGCTATCCTCGTCCAGGCGATCAATTTGGCCCGCCATCCATTTTTTATTCTGATCGTCCAGTTTCCCGATCCGGTCCTGGACCTGTTGCCGGTCCTCCGCTTTGGGCGCGGCCAACAGGTAAAGGGTCAGGCTTTGGACGGCTTCGGGATAGAACTCCGCTTTTTCCTGGGCTTGGGCCAGATCGGAATAGATGCCGGCGTCCCAAGGGGCCCAATCGGAGGCAATGGAAAGTGATTGGGCCGCGTCCTTGAATTGCGACTTTTCGGAGGCTTCTTTCGCCTGGCCCTTCAGGCTGACCGCCGTAGCGGGCAGGGAAGGGGCGGATTTCATGGCGAGGACTTCCTGGATGATTTTTTCCCGAAAATCCAAATCCCGGGGGTTTTTATGGAAAGCAAGCAGGTCTTTTTTGAAAGAGGAGGTTTCCTTGGGCCAGAGAGACTGGGGCGCGGAAACCGCGAGCATCAAAAAGCAGGAAAAGATTAAATGATGTTTATGATTCATGGCTTTTCTGTTCTCCTTAGTTTGACCCCGCCCCTTGAAGAAGCCCCCCAACAGGCGATTTAATCCAGTTTGAAGCTGATGGGAAGTCGTACCCGGCAATTGATGGGCGAGCCCAACTTATCCAAGGCGGGCCGGAACCTCGCGTCCTTCAGCTTGTCCAAGACCACCTGGTTGAAAGCTGGATCGGCGCCTTGGAGGATCGTCACCTTATCCACCTTCCCCTCGATGTTGATGAGAAGTTCCACGATCACCTGGCCTTCCTTCTTTTGTTTCCGCATCTCGAGGGGATAATCGTTCTCGTCGATAAAGCCTCCCACCAGGGAAGGCTGGCGGGTGGCGGCAACATAAGGCGAAGCCGGCTCGGGGGTGGGCGTGGGCTTGACCAGGGGCGGCGGGGGGGCCTTGCCTTTTTTAGCCAGGATCCAGGGTTCGGGGGGCGGCGGCTTGACAGGATTGGGCGCCATGGTCATAAGGGGGGTGGCGCTGAGGTCGATACTCGTCTGGTATGCGGCATGGGCCTCGCTCCAGGCGATGATCCCCAGGGCGATGCCGAAGATGGACAGGTGTAGGAGGCCCGACACCAGGATGCCCTTGAAAAGGGGTTCCCCCAGGAACTCCTCGAAGAGTCGGTTCATTTCATTGTTGCTAAAGTACCGGTTCACCATAATTCCGCCGAAGGGTCCGTTCACTATTTCCGGTCCATGGCCAGGGCCACCTTCTGGACCCCGCCCATCTTGATCGAGTCCAGGACCTGGGCCAATTGCTCGTAGGGGACGCTCTTATCCGCCTTGAGGATCACTTTCACCTCGGGGTTGACGCTTGTCTCGACCGTCATTTGTTGGGTCAGGCCGGCCAGGTCGATGTTTTTCTGGTTGAATTTGAGTTCGCCCTTGGAGCCCAAGGTCACCACCAGGGCGGGTTGGGGGGCCTTTTCCTCCTTGACCACCTTGGGCAGGTGCACCTGGAGGGCCTGTTCGCTGATGAAGGTGGCCGTCACCATGAAGATAATCAACAGCACCAGCGTGATATCCACCATAGGGGTGACATTGATGCCCGTGACCAGGCCCCGGTCGCCGGATCCCGGAAGCATTATTTGGCCTTCTCTTGCTTGAGATAGGCCAGCAGGATGCGGGAAAGGCTGTCGGTGTTGGTCTGGATCTCGCCCAGGCGGGTCAGGAAGAAATTGTTGGCCACAACCGCCGGGATAGCCACCAGGATGCCGAAGGCCGTGGCGATCAGGGCGCTGGAAATACCGGCCATGACCACCGAGACGCCGCTTTGGCCCGTCATCCCCAGGTCGTTGAAGGCTTTGATCACGCCCAGCACCGTCCCGAAAAGCCCGACGAAAGGTGCGTTGTTGCCGAGGGTCCCCAGGATGATCAAGTACCTTTCAAGCTCCAGCTTTTCCCTCAGCCAGTGGGAGACCATGACTTCCTCTACCGCCGGAGCGCCTTTTTGGTAGTTCTTCAACCCCGCCAGGGCCACCCGGGCCTCCACCCTTTGGCTGTTTTCGGCCAGGGCCACCGCCTCGGGAATGTCGTTCTTTTCCAGGCTGGCCGCCAATCCGTCCAGCAAAGAGGAAAGGTCGCCCCGGTTCTTGCGGAAAACCAGCCAGCGCTCGAACATGACCCCGATGGAAACCACGCTGGCCAGGATCAGCAGCCCGATCACCCAGGTGTCGCCCAACAAGGCCATATGCATAAAAATCAAGCTCATTTAAAATTCCTTTGTTTCGTTTTTCAAACTAAGAAAACATGGGGCTTTGGCCTAGGAATGGTCCTTCATTTCGGGAACGTCTTCAAGCCCCCCAAAAACAGGTAGCGTCTCATTTTCGTTTACAGAAAGCATCCGACACCCCTCACCATACCCGTCTCCCTGAAAGAACTCATTAGGGAGAACCCCCTATGTACCCCCAAAACCCCAGCCAATGGGCGCGGGTTTTTGCTAGTTTCCCCCTCTCCCTTGAGGGGAGAGGGCGGGGTGAGGGTGGAAAAAGGTTCATTCTAACTGATACACCACCAAGCCCCCTCAAAAAGCAACCGACCCTTCGACAGGCTCAGGGCATTTAATCTTGCCCTGGGACTATCGAAGGGTCGAATATTCCCCGCAACAACCGCAATCATTAAATCTAAAACATACAAAAGAACCGGTCTCTTATCGGGTAAGCCCGAACCCGGCGCACGATTTCGGTCCCTGAAGCCGAAACCGTGCTGGGTCTTTAAACTCTTGCCGGGTTGGACGAGGGGTTGAGAGATATCCCCTTGAAGCTCGACCCAGGTTTAAAAGGTGACGTCGATACCACCATCGTAGGAAGGCCCGTAGAACTCGTTCTGGATCGGGTAATTGGACGAACCCTGGTAATAACGGAGGTCCGCGTTGTTGATGTTGTTCCAGTCGGCATAGATCGAGAAGTCCTTGGTGAGGGCGTACTGGGCCTTCGCGTTGACCTGGAAATAATCGTCGTAATAAATGCTCGGGGAATAAGACGCCGCATTTGGGTCCCCGATCACCGTTAAGGTTCTGCCGGTGAAATTGCCCGCGACGTCGAGGGTAAACCCGCTCTTCTTATAAAACACGCCGGTTTCCCAGATGAGGTCGGACTGGCTGGGCAGTTCGCCGTAGACACCCGGAGAAAGCTCTCCCTGAGAACCGATAACGGACATAGACCCGCGGAAACCCAAACCATCCAGGGGATCGGGAAGCATGGTGTATTGCTGCTGGTACTGGAATTCAATTCCGTCGATAACGGAACCGGCAATGTTAATGTAGTTGATGGAGTCGGTGACCCCGCCGGAGCCGACCCCACCCGGGCCTTCCACCCTGGAGTAATTTAGCGCGATATAGTTTTGGATCTGCTTAAGGAACAGGTCCACGCCCAAGATGGCACCCTTTTGTGGATAAAGCTCCCAAGAGAAGTCGAAATTGTTAGATATCTCCGGTTTCAGGTTCGGGTTGCCGAAGGTGAATGAAACGTCGTTGTTCCCGCTCTGGGCGCTCAGGGCCTGCCCCAAGCTGAACGCGGGGATGTACTGGTTCTGGGTTGGACGGGAGAGGGTCTGCGAATAGTTCATCCGGGTGGTGAGCTGGGGATTGAACGTATACTTGAACCCCAGGCTCGGCAGGACGTTGGTATAGTCGATGGTTCCCGTTTCCGCCAGCGGGGTGGGCAATTCGGGGCCCGTCGGATCCCCGGTGGTGGGATCAAGTTGGTAAGCCTCAAACCAGTTGTATTGAATGTGCGTGGTTTCGATCCGGGCGCCTGCCATAGCCACCATGGGGCCGCTTGTGACGGTGTACATGGCGTATTCCGCGAAGACATCCTCCCAGTTGTTATAATCGCCCCCCTTGTCCCCATTGGGATCGGTTTGGATAAAGGCCCCTTGGAATTGGTTCGAGCCGTTGAGAATGTTCGTCGAGGCTAAGGTTGGAATCGGCCCCATGTTATAGATGTTGTTGGGGGGATAGTAACTGGGGGAGTAAAGGGAGAAATAGCTTAGGGAAAGGGTGGTTCCGGCGGCCGTCTGGGTCGAGGTAAGGCTTTCCCCGGTGTTGGTGGAGTAATTCAACCGCGCGGCCGCGCCAAATTTGACCGTGCTGGTATCGTCCCCCCCAAGCGGTATGTCGAACTTGCCATCGGCCCTTCCACCGTACTGGGACACTTCGTAAGTGCTGAAACCGCCACCCGCGCCTTGATAGATGAAATTGGCCGGATTGGTGTCCGTCCCGTTCAGGCCGCTTAAGTTGATGGAAGGCATGTTCCCGTTATTGCCGGTGTTGTTATAGGTCAATGAGCCTGTCGCGTTCGCGTTATCGAAACCATAGCCGTAGTTCCATGGCTGATAGGTCTCCGTATAGGCGAAGTTGGCGTTATAGTCCAGGATGAAGCCCCCGAGATTGTTCTTGCCCCCCACCCCCGCGGCCAAGGTGCGGAACTGTGTCAAATTATCCGTTCCGCTTTTGCTGACATCGAGCCCTTTGCCGGCGGTGACGTCGGGAATCGTGATGCTGCCATCGGCGTTGACGATGGCGCCATCGCCCGCGACGGCATCAATGTTTTTATATTCCGTGTGCCATACGGGATCGCGGTACTCGTCATAACCGCTGTACATCAAATTGGCGTAGAGCTTGTTGTCCCGATCCATGTCGAGGTTGATGTTCGCCCCGATTCCGGCCCGGTCCCGCTCATAGTCGTAATACCGGAATTGGTAATCCTTGATGGAATTGGGAACTAAAGGGTTTTTCGAGGGGTCGGTGTAATCATTTTCCAAGTCGTCGATCCCAAACCGGCTGAATTGATACCCGGCGTCCACGAGGATCCCCAGGTTGGTTTTCCCCCCCAGGTTGTAGGTATCGGCCCAGGTCAACTCGCCCCTGACGCCCGGTTGGCTGCGTTCCGGGAAATATTCCCCTTCGGCCTTCAGTTCAAAAAGTCCGCCCGGATAATCCTTGGCATATTTGGGAACGAGGTTGAGTTGGCCGCCGATACCTTGGGCGTCCATGTTCGGAAAGATCGTCTTGTAGAGCTCAAATTCGCCGAACAAGCCCGCCGGGATGTCGTCCAGGTCCACGGACCGGGACGCCTCATCATAGGAGGGGATGATCGTCTCATTGAAAGTGATGATATCCAGGTTTGGATCCGTGCCCCGGATCGTGATATAGCGGGCTTCGCTGGTGTCATGCAGGGTTCCAACGCCGGGCAGCTGCTCGGCGGCCTGGGCCACGGACTTGGCCGGCGTCTGGTTGATCTGGTCCTGGGACAGCACGTTCACCTTGTTCATGGATTCGTGCATCTCGTCGAAGGCGGCGGCCTGGTCGATGCCGTGGGCCGTCACATTGACTTCGGGCAGGGTGGAAATCCCCGTCGCAGAGGCCGAGAGGGTGTTGCCCATGCTTTCCACAGGGGTTGTCGCGGCCACTTGGGCCTTGGCGTTGGAGAAGGAAAGTAAAAAGATAAAGGAGAACAACACCAGCCCTGCAAGGCTTGAACTGCTTTGCTTGATTCTCATAAAAACTCCCTTTCTCAAACTGTTAAATGAAATCTTGTCAGAGATTCCACGAATGAACTTCCGCCGGGCGCACGGATAAGCCCGCCTTCAATCGCGGCAGAGTTTAGGGACGGTTAGGACTCCCTAGGTTTCGGAAAAATAAAATGAACGTAACGATAAGATGACGAAATCGTCATCTTCCCTTTGGATTCAAAACCGCCCAAATCCTTCGACATTTTTATTCTTAGCCGGATGATGAAAAAATCCAAACGACAAACTTTTTCGTATCTGTGTCGCGAATCACCCCTTGAAAAACAAGGGGTTAAAAACGATACGCTCCTAGCCCGTGGCTGTAGACTCTGAATAACTATCAAAATGATGGTTGGCATGGGTCTCTGCGCCTCTGCGGAAAGATTAAAATTTTAGTTTTGCTATCGGTTCTTAACTTAAATTTGGCTATTCAGCTTATCCACCGAGGGGGTGTATTAAATTTCGTTTTCCCTGTGACCAATGGGGTTGAGGCCTTGTTAAATTTGGGGAAATTAAATTTGCCCGCAATTTTAAATAACGGCTGGAGGTGATAATGTTCCGGCTTCGAGGAGGCGGCCTTGGAATTTTTCATAAGGCCCTTCCACCCGGCCTCAAAAAAAGTTGATCGGAAATTATGAAAATTCTCGTTGTCGAGGACGAAACCAAAACCGCCGCCTATCTCGCGAAAGGCCTGGCGGAGAACGGTTATACGGTCAATCGCAGTGGGAACGGCGAAACCGGTTTCCAGATGGCGCTGGCGGGCGGTTGCGACCTCCTCATCCTGGACGTCATGCTTCCGGACAAGGACGGTTGGTCCATCCTGGAGGACCTGCGCCGGTTGGGACAGAAGTTTCCCATTCTTTTCTTGACCGCCCGGGACGCGGTGGAGGACCGGGTGAGGGGGTTGGAATCGGGAGCGGACGATTACCTGGTGAAGCCCTTCGCTTTCGCGGAACTTTTGGCGCGGGTGCACACCCTCCTGAGGCGTAGCCAGTCCCGGTCCCCGGAAGTCCTCCAGGTCGGCGACCTGGAGATGGACCCCATCCGCCAGAGGGCCCAGCGGTCGGGCCAGCGGCTCGACCTCACCCCAAAGGAATTTTCCCTTCTTTATTTCCTTGCCTCCCGCACCGGCGATGTCCTGTCCCGGACCCTCTTGGCGGAACAAATTTGGGGCATGACTTTTGACAGTGACACGAATGTGGTGGACGTCCACGTCCGCCGTCTCCGCTCCAAGATGGATGACCCCTTCGACCGCAAGCTGATCCATACCGTGCGGGGGGTGGGTTACGTCCTCCAAGACCGCGGATAAAAAAGAAGGGATTTGGCGGCCCGGTTCCCTGGCCGCCCGCATGACCCTCTGGTACGGCCTTTCGGCCTTCGCGCTGGTCTTGACGGCCTCGGGATTCCTCTACCGCGCCCTTTCCGAAAGTCTCGACCACGAGGATGACGTCCAGCTTTCCCAAAAACTTGAAAATTTAACCATCAGGTTGAAGGATCCAACGGTCGACCTGAATGACCTCCAGGAATTCGTGGGTGAACTGCCGGTGTGGTACCGGAACACCTCCTTTTGGACAAGGATAGTGGATGGCCAGGGCCGACTACTCACCGAGACTCCCGGGATGTCGCGATCCTTGCCCTTAGAGTTTTTCAAAAAGGGGCCCCCGAACGGCTGGAATTCAACCGTCCGATCCGAAGAAGGCCATCCCTTCCGGGTCTCCTCAACCCAAGGCCTTTGGCTGGGGCATAGCCCCCCTGACGTGACAATTCAGATGGCCATTGACATGAGTTCGGACAAGTCGATCCTGGAAAAATTCCGGGCGAAGCTTTTTCTCGCGCTGGGCTTTTCCCTCCTGGCTTGCGCCCTGGCGGGTTACTGGATCGCCCACCGGGGCATCCGGCCCGTGAGGAAAATGGCGGAAACCGCGGCCCGGATCAGTCCCAGTACCCTGGATGAGCGCCTGGAACGGTCGGGCCTTCCCTCCGAGCTTTCCGACCTGGCCGCGACTTTCAATGGGATGCTGGACCGCTTGGAGGATTCCTTCACCCGGCTTTCCCGTTTCAGTTCCGACATCGCGCACGAACTGCGGACCCCGCTCCAGAACCTCCGCGGGGAGGCGGAAGTGGCTTTAAGCAAGGCTCGCAAAACCGGCGAATACCAGGACCTCCTGGGTTCCTTCCTGGAGGAATACCATCGGCTTTCCAACCTGATTGACCGGCTCCTTTTTCTCGCGCGGGCGGAGAATCCCCAAACCCAAATCCAGCGGGAGGAGTTGGATTTAAAAAAGGAACTGGGGCTCCTCCAGGATTTTTACGGCCTGTCGGCGGGGGAATCGGGCATCGCTTTGCGGGTGGAAGCCCCGGAAGGTTTGCGGGCGGACTTGGACCGTTCCTTGTTCCAGCGAGCGGTGGGGAACCTGGTCGAAAACGCCTTGAAATACACTCCCGCCGGCGGAACGGTCCTCTTAAAAACGACCGACGGCGGTGGAAATGTCCGCGTGGAAGTTTCCGACACGGGAAAGGGAATACCCCCGGACCAGGTTTCCCGGGTATTCCAACGTTTTTACCGGGTGGATGGCTCCCGCACCCCCTCTTCGGGTGGGGCCGGACTGGGGCTTTCCATCGTGAAAAGCATCATGGACCTGCATGCGGGGACCGTGGAAATTAGGAGTGAACCCTCCAAGGGAACAACCGTCACCCTTTTATTCCCCGCGGTTCGGTGATGGGTTCGTTTGAATGAAGAGTCGTCATTGCGAGGCCCAGCTCCAATCGGAGCGATTTGGGCCAGGCTTGTCGTAGTTGGCCTCTGGCCAACCACCCTTGGCCCGAGAAAGGCCAACGGGCAATCTCAGTCAAATCCGGCAAAAACCTAGGATTCCTATGCCGACCATCCATAAAGCTTTCAAGGAGGTCGGTATTACCCCGATTACCATAAAGATTCAATGGATATCGGGGTACGTCGCAATTCAAGCCTATCGGCTTTGCTCCTTCTAAGGAACAACGGCACCCCTCACCCCGTCCCTCTCCCTCAAGGGGCGAGGGTGACTAGCTCCCTTCTCCCCTGGAGGGAGAAGGTTGGGATGAGGGGGCGTTCCTGCGCCGCATTACCTGCCTTTTCGCAGGTCAAAGCTCGGAATGACATCTAAACTGACTAACTACCCGCGGTCCAGGGGATTTGACCTTCGCAGTTAAAAATGAACAGTTGTTTTGACTGCGTGAAAACGTCCACAATTCAAAATTGGTTTTTGGGTTCTATCGGAGGGCGGCTTGGCAGGCTTTCAGCACTTCCTGGAGGGCTTTTTCGAGGGGTCCCGATAGGACGGCCCCGGATGCGTAGGCGTGGCCGCCGCCGTGGAAGAGTTTGGCGACTTCGGCCACGTTGACGCCGTTCTTGGACCTCAAGGAAAGCTTGATCTGCCCGTCGGGTCTTTCCTTCAGGAAGATGGCGATCTTGACCGTGTCCAGGTTGCGCACTACGTTGATGAGATTTTCCGTGTCGTCGTCCGAGGCGCCGGATTTGAGGAAGTCGCCCCGCGTGAGGGTCATGGAGCCGATGGAGCCGTTGTCCGAGACCTGGATGGTGGCCAGGGCAAGGCGGTTCAGCTCCATGGCTTCCCGGCTGGTATCGCCGAAAATATGCTCGCTGATGCGGGAAATATCCGCGCCCGCCTCCTCCAGTTCGGCGGCTAGCCGGAAGATCCGGGGGGTCGTGTTGGCATAGCGGAACCTTCCGGTATCGGTCACGATGGAGGTGTAAACGCCCTCCGCGATGCCCTTGTCCACCTTCACCTTGAGGGCCCGGATGAGGCGGTAGACCACCTCCCCGGTGGCGGCGGCTTCCGGCATCACCAGGTTGTAATCCCCGTAATGGTCATTGGAATAATGGTGGTCGATGTTGACCAGCGTCCCGAATTCCTCGCGCTTGACGCCTTCCCGGATGCGGCTGAAATCCCCCGCGTCCAGGACGAAACAAACCTCATGGGGGGGGATGTTATCGCTGGCCCGGTAATGGGGCGCGAAGGTGAGGTACCCGAAGCGATGGGGCATGGGGTCGTGGTTGACGACCTGCACTTTTTTGCCCAGCTTGCGAAGGGCGAGGAACAGGGCGGATTCGGCCCCCAAGCCGTCGCCATCGGGCGTCACATGGGTGGTGATTAAAAAGGATTGGTGGGATTTGATGAGCCGGACCACTTCTTTAAAAGGGTCCGCTTTGTGCTTGGCGGATACTTTCACGGCTTTTTTCGTCTTAAGCTTCATCGTCTTTTTTTTCCTCGGTGGATTTTATCTGGTTCAGGAGGCCCTTAATCTTCATGGCGTGGTCGAGGGACTTGTCCAGCTGGAACTGGATCTCAGGGGCATATCGTAGCTGAAGACGGCGTCCTAATTCACTCCTTAAAAAACCCTTGGCCCTTTCCAATCCATCCAAGGATTCTTGCCGAGTTTTTTCGTCGCCTAAAATGGATACAAATATCTTGGCGTGGCGCAAATTATCGGCGGTTTCCACCGCCGTGACGGTGGTGAAGTGGATTCCCGGGTCCTTCACTTCCTGGACCAGCATGACGCTCACTTCCCGTTTAATGGCTTCCGAAACCCTGTCCGCCCGTTTGAAACCCATCTTTTCCTCTCTTGGCCTGTCACTGTTGCCGCTATCGACCTTAAGAACGTTGTTAGTTTTAAGTTCGAAGTGTTGAGTTTTGAGTTTATGAATGTTTCCCATTTGGAATTCCCGAACGGGAAACGACCTCAACTCAAAACTAAGGACTCAAAACTAAAAACTGCCTTTAAAGATATTCGGTCTGGATGCCGGTCACTTGCAAGTCCCCCTCGCTCTCCAGGAGATCCAGTGCCTTGGAAAGGGTGGAATCGGCGTGTTTTCGGTCCGTGTTGACCGTCACGAGGGCCAGGACCGACCTCTGCCAGAGGTCTTGGTATTCCACTTCGGCCACGGAGACGTTGAACTTCCGCTTCAGCCGGTCCGTGACGCTTTTCAAGGTGAAGCGTTTGGTCTTGAGGGAACCGCTTTCGGGATAATGGACTTCCACCCGCAAAAGGCCAATGACCACTTCAAACACCGGTTCTCAGTTTTGAATTTTAAGTTTTGAGTGACGGAGGTTTTCAATTTGGAGGTCAAATTGAAAACATTCATCAACTCAGAACTAAAAACTAAGAACTCAAAACTGCTTTTATTAGTCTTCGAGTTTCTGCGCGACCGCCTCCAGGATATAGGCCTCCAGCTGGTCCCCCACCTGGATTTCATCGAACCCCTCGATGCCGATCCCGCACTCGAACCCGTTGTTCACTTCCTTAACGTCATCCTTGAAGCGCCTGAGGGAAGTCAGGGCCCCCTCGTAAACGATTTCTTCCCCGCGCAGGACCTTCACCTTGGCCTTGCTGGTGATTTTACCGCTCATCACCATGGAGCCCGCGATGGTGCCCTTGGGCGTATTGAACAGCTGGCGCACTTCCGCGCGGCCGATGGAAACCTGGCGGTAGGTGGGCTCGAGCAAGCCCTTCCATGGCCTTGCGAACATCCTCCACCGCGTCGTAGATGATCTTGTAAACCCGGACGTCCACGTCTTCCTTCTCGGCGGTGGCCTTGGCGTTGGAGTCCGCCTTGACGTTGAAGCCCACCACGATGGCGTTGGAGGCGGAGGCCAGCAGGATGTCCGAATTGACGATATTGCCCGCGCCGCTGTGGATGACCTTGAGGATCACCTTTTCAGTGGAAAGCTTTTCCAGCGACTGGGCGAGGGCTTCCACGGACCCCTGCACGTCGGCCTTGACGATGACCTTGAGTTCCTTGATCTGCCCTTCCTTGATCTGGTCGAAGAGGTTGTCCAGGGTGATGTGCTTCATGGCGCCCACCAAGCGGTTGTCCTTGAGGGCCTCGCTGCGGCGGCTGGCGATTTCGCGGGCCACCTTGGGGTCTTCCACGCCGTAAAACACGTCACCGGCCTGGGGCACGTCGGAGAGGCCCAGGACTTCCACGGGGGTGGCGGGTCCGGCCGATTTCACCGGCTTGGCCAGGTCGTCCTGGAGCGCCTTCACGCGGCCGTAGGTGCTGCCCGCGATGATGTTATCCCCGACCTTGAGGGTTCCCTTTTCCACCAGGAAGGTGGCCACCGGCCCGCGGCCCTTGTCCAGCCGGGCTTCCAGCACCACGCCTTTGGGTGCGCGGTCGGGGTTGGCCTTGAGTTCCAAAACTTCCGCCTGCAGGAGGATCATTTCCAAAAGCTTGTCCAGGTTCAGGCGCTTCTTGGCCGAGACCTCCACGTAAATGGTGGTTCCACCCCAGGCCTCGGGAACCAGGCCCCGCTCGGCCAGCTGGGTCTTTACGCGGTCGGGGTTGGCCTCGGGTTTGTCGATCTTGTTGAGGGCCACGATGATGGGGACCTTGGCTTCCTTGGCGTGGTCGATGGCTTCCAGGGTTTGGGGCATGACGCCGTCGTCGGCGGCCACCACCAGCACCACGATATCCGTGGCCTTGGCGCCGCGGGCTCGCATGAGGGTGAAGGCCTCGTGGCCCGGCGTATCCAGGAAGGTGATGGAGCCCTTTTCCTGCCTCACCTGGTAGGCGCCGATGTGCTGGGTGATGCCGCCGGCCTCGCCTTCGGCCACCTTGGTCTTCCGGATGGCGTCCAAAAGCAGGGTTTTACCGTGGTCCACGTGTCCCATGATGGTGACCACCGGGGACCGGGGTTTCAGGTCTTTGGGGTCGTCGGGCGTATCCTGGAACATTTCCGCGCCGTAAAGGGGTACCACCTCCACTTCGGCGTCGTGGGCCGAAGCCAGGGTTTCGGCCACTGTCAGGTCCAGCCTCTGGTTGATGGTGGCGAGGATCTTCAGGTCGAGCAGTTCCTTGATGAGGACTCCGGCCTTCAGGTTGAGCTTTTGGGCCAGCTCGGCCACCGTGATACCCTCGGTGACCTTGATTTGGGTGAGGACCTTGGGGGTTACGGGCGTTCCATCCGCGTTCAGTTCCTCGGTCTTCGGTTTTTCCTCCGTCGACTCCTTCACTAGGGTGGCGACGTTCTTGGGGCGTCCGGCCGCCAAGCCATGGCCCCCGCCCTTAATGGACGTGGGTTTGACCGATGGACCCGACCGGCGGGGGACGGTGGTCGTCTTAAGGTTTGAGGGCTTCGAGCTGGGTTTGAGAGTCGGATAAGTGGCCATGGGCCCGGACAGGCCCGTGGCGGGCTTGACCATGGTCCTGGCCGCGGTGGCGGAGGGGGAAGCCGATGGTACCGGGGCCGGGCGGGCTGCGGTGGTAACGGTGGCGGCCGGGGCCGGGGGAGCGGCGGCGGAGGTTGAATGGAGGTCGGCCAGTCCCAGGTCGCGGCGGACGTCGGACTGGATCTTCTCATCCACCACCGTCAGCTGGCTGGGAATGTTGTGGCCCAGCTTTTTGCAACGCTCCAAAACGTCTTTGCTGGGGAGTCCGAGTTCCTTGGCGAATTCAAAAAGGCGCTTGCTCATGGGGTGTCCGTCCCCTCCCCTTCCGCGGCTTTCGCGGACCCTTCCGGAACCACCGGCGAGGGGGGAATGTCGGGAATGCCTTCCGCGTCCTTCTTCAACTCGGGGGTCTCAGGGATCGCTTCACCCTTGACCGCTCCTTCATCGATTTCATCCGGCGGGGCAGCTTTCTTTTCTTCTTCCGTTTGGGTCGCTGCCCCCGCTGAGGGGGCCGCAATTTCGGCCTGGGCGAGCCCTTCCGGCGTTTCCTGAGAAACTTCCTGGAAGTGGGCGTCCATGCGGGCCCTTTCCTCCAGGGTGTGTTGTTCCTCGTTCTTGATGTCGATCTTGATGCCGGTCAGCCGCGCCGCCAGGCGGGCGTTCTGGCCTTTCTTGCCGATGGCTAGCGACAGTTGGTCATTGGGCACGATCACTTCCGCCGATTGGATTTCGGGGTGGAAGACGATGCGGGCGATCTTGGCCGGCGACAGGGAGTTGGAGAGGTAGTTGTGGGGTTCCTCGTCCCAGCGCACGATGTCCACTTTTTCGCCGCGGATCTCGTCCACGATGTTCTGCACGCGGATGCCCTTGACCCCCACGCAGGCGCCAACGGCGTCGATGCGGTCGTCGCCCATGGCGCGCACGGAAATCTTGGTGCGGGCGCCCGGTTCCCGGGCCACGCTTTCGATCTTGACCGAGCCCTCGTAAATCTCGGGGACTTCCAATTCGAACAATTTGCGCACCAGGTTGGGATGGGCGCGGCTGACGATGATGGCGGGCCCTTTCAGGGTCTTGCGCACCTCCAGCACCAGGAACTTCATGCGTTCCCCTGTGGAATAACGTTCCCGGGGCACTTGTTCCTTGGCAGGCATGAGGGCTTCGGTGTCGCCCAGGGAAATGATGACGTTGCGTCCCTCGTATCTTAGGACGCTTCCGGTGATGAGGTCGCCCTCTTTCTCCTTAAACTGGTCGTAAACGCTCTGGCGCTCGGCGTCCTGCACGCGCTGCACGATGACTTGCTTAGCGGTCTGGGCCGCGATGCGTCCGAACTGCTCGGCGGGAATGCGCACCTTGATGACGCCGCCGACTTCCGCCGCACCGTCCAACTTGCGGGCTTCGGCCAGGGTGAATTGAGTATTGGAGTCAGTGACTTCCTCCACGACTTCCTTGAGATAGAAGGCCTTGAATTCGTAGTTGAGTTCATCGAACTCCACGTCGACTTCCTGGGACGCTCCGTAGATTTTCTTTGCGGCGGAGGACAAGGCGGCTTGGATCGCCTCGACGAGCTTCTTCTTGTCGATGCGCTTGGTATGTTCCAGCTGGCTCATCACCAGGGCTAATTCGTTGCTCATTCACTCGCTCCGCTCGATTTAGGAATTAAGAATGAGGAATGAGGAAATTTTAATTCCTGACTTCTAATTCCTAATTGCTAATTAAGTTTAAATTTCAACCACCAACCGGGCGCTTTTAACCGCCGTAAAGGGGACCCAAAGGACCCGCTCCTTGCCCATCAAGACTTCCACTTTCCCTTCGCTCACTTCGCCCAGCCGGCCCTCCAGGCTCACCTGGCCTTCCCGGGGCTCGTTTAAGATCATGAGGGCCTTGCGACCCTTGAACCTTTGGCAGTCCTCAAGATTCCGCAAGGGGCGGTCCAAGCCCGGTGAGGATACTTCCAGGATGTAGGACGCCTCAATGAGGTCCATTGCATCCAGCTTTTTTTCCAGGTCCCGGCTGACCACCGTGCAATCATCAACGCTCACCGGACCGCTTTTCCTGTCCAAAACCACGGTTAAAACAAGCTTTTTACCCTGGGGCCTGAGCTTAAAGTCAAAAAGCTCCAGGAAGTTGTCCTTGGCCGCCCCCTCGGCTAAACCCCGAAGTTGGGCGCTTTTCGTTTCATCCAGGAGTCCCATTTCCTTTGCTCCATAAACAACAAACGGCCTTTCGGCCGTCGAAGGTACATCAAACCATGTCCAGCGCTACCGGCAAAAAAGATACGAAAAAAAAAGCAGGCCGGAAAGGGCCCACTTTTTGGGACAACCTTAAATTGCGATATTTTTATATCAGAAAGGGTTTGGTTTGGCAAGGGGCGGCCCCGAAAAAAGGCCGCAAATAAAGGATTTATTCAAGAGCAAGGATTAAAACAACGAAACTTGCTTGGAATCGGGGACATCCTTGAGACAACCATGGGTTTTGAGGATCTCCACCACGTTTTTATTCACCCCGCATTGGTCCTGCAGGTCTTCCACTGAACCAAAGGGCCCTTTTTTGCGTTCTTCCACAATAGCATCGGCGGCGGTCTCGCCTAGGCCCGGCAATCCGATCAGGGGCGGACGCAGTTTTTTCTCCCCATCCTGTTCTTCCACCAGGAACTGCCGGGTGTCGGACTTGTAAAGGTCCACCGGCAGGAACTTGAACCCCCGCGCGTAGACTTCCTCCACCACGTCCAAAACTGAGGCCTCGTCCAATTCCTTGTTGGTGGGCTTCTCGAGTGACCTGATGAGCTTGATGCAGTCCTTCACCCGGCCCAGGCCGCCGCAGGCCACCGTGGCGTCGAAGCCGAAGGCTTTGTTGGTGAAATAGTCCGCGTAAAAGGCGAGGGGGTGGTGCACTTTAAAATAAGCGATACGGAAACTCATGATGCAATAAGCCACCGCGTGGGCCTTGGGGAAGATGTACTTGATCTTCTTACAGCTTTCGATGTACCAGGGGGGCACTTTGGCGGCCACCATGGCCTGTTCGTACTCGGGTTTCAGTCCCTTGCCCTTGCGGACGTCTTCCATGATCTTGAAGGCAAGGGCCTCGTCCATTCCCTTGGCCAACAGGTCGTTGAGCATGTCGTCTCGGGTGGAAATGACGGTGGAAAGATTGGCTGTTCCCTTTTTGATCAGGTCCTGTGCATTCCCCAGCCAAACGTCCGTGCCATGCGCCAGGCCGGACAAACGGCCCAAATGCTCGAACTTGGTGGGTTTGGTGTCGCGCAACATGTCCATGGCGAAGTTGGTCCCGAATTCGGGAACTCCGAGGGTTCCCAAGTCTTTGTCGGTTTTCTCCTTCAGCTTGAGCGCCTTGGTGGAGGAAAAGAGGCTCATGGTTTCGGGGTCGTTCAAGGGAATGCCGATGGCCGAAACGCCCGTCATTTCCTCCAGCCTTTTCAAACTGGTGGGATTGTCGTGCCCCAGGATGTCGAGCTTCACCAGGCAGTCGTGCATGCTGTTGTAGTCGAAATGGGTGGTGATGACGTCGCCATCCTTGTTATCCGCGGGGTACTGGACGGGACAGACGTCGGTGATTTCCATTTCTTTCGGGAGGATGACAATGCCGCCGGGGTGCTGGCCGGTGGTCTTGGAGACACCCGAACAGCCCTTGACCAGCCGGTTCAATTCGGCGTTGCGCGGGTTGCGGCCCGCCTCTTCCACGAACTTCTTCACGAAGCCGAAGGCGATGCGGTCCTGGACGGCGGAAATGGTCCCCGCTCGGAAGCAATGGTCCTTGCCGAAAAGCTCTTCCACGTATTTATGGGCGATATGCTGGTATTCGCCGGAGAAGTTGAGGTCGATGTCCGGCATCTTGTCGCCCTTGAAGCCCATGAAGACCTCGAAGGCGATGGAAAACCCATCCCGCACGGCGTCCTTACCGCACTTCGGGCAGTTCTTTTCGGGCAGGTCCACCCCCGCCATGGAGGAGGGTTTGGGCGGGAATTCGAACCAATTCCCTTCCTTGCAGCGCCAGTGGGGCATGAGGGGGTTCACTTCGGTGATGCCGCAAAGGAAAGCCACGAAGGAACTGCCCACGCTTCCCCGGCTTCCCACGATGTAGCCGTCGGAAAGGGATTTCTTCACCAACTTCATGGCGATGACATAGAGGGTCGAGAACTTGTTGTTGATGATGGCCCCCAGTTCTTTTTGCAGGCGCTTCTCGATAAAATCCGGCAGGGGATTCCCGTAAAGCTCATGGGCCTTTTGAGTGGCGGTTTCCCTGAGCAATTCGTCGGCTCCCTCCCACATGGGGGAAAGGGTTTGGGTGGGCAGGGGCTCCACATCCTCCACCATTTCGGAGATGATTTTCGGGTTCTTCACCACCAGCTCGTGCGCAATCTCCTCCCCGAAATAGGAAAAGTCGCTTTTGAGCTCGTCGGTGGTCTTGAAGTAAAGGGGCGCTTGGCGCTCCACGCCGTAGCCCATTCCCGCGTGTAGGATCTTGCGGTAAACATCGTCCTGGGGGTCGATGAAATGGGAGTCCCCGGTCGCCACCACGGGCTTGCCCAGTTTTTTCCCCGTGTCGTAAAGAAGCCGGGTCAGGCGCTGCAGTTCGTCCATGTCCTTGACCACCCCGTCCCCGATCATGAACTCGTTGTTGGCGCAGGGCTGGATCTCGATGTAGTCGTAGAACTGGGCCACTTCCTCCAGCGGCCTCCCCTTGTGCAACAGGTGCTGCCACACTTCCCCCTGCTCGCAAGCCGAACCCACGATGATTCCCTCCCGGTGTTCTTGCAGGAGGGCCTTGGGAATGAGCGGCCTTTTATAGAAATATTTGAGGTGGCTTTCGGAAACCATCTGGTAAAGGTTCTTCAGTCCCACCCTGTTCTTGACCAGGAGGATGATGTGGTAGATGCTCATGCCTTTTTCGCGCTTGAACTCATCCACCAGGTAGCCTTCCATCCCCAGGATCAATTTGATGCCGTTCTTCTTGGCGGCGGCCCGGGCTTCCGGATAAGCCTGCACCACCCCATGGTCCGTGATAGCGATGGCCGAGTGGCCCCAGTTGGCGGCCCTTTCAATGAGCCGGTCGATCTTGGAAAGGCCGTCCATGCGGCTCATCTGGGTGTGGCAATGCAGTTCCACGCGCTTTTCTGCGGCCGTGTCCTTGCGGCTCTCCGGCGGCGGTATTTTCATGATGTCCTTGGCCGACAGGGTCAGCTCGTCGTGGGAGTATTTGTCGGGCCGCAAGTCCCCCCTTACCCTGACCCAGTCCCTTTCCTTCAAGGGGACGCTCAGTTTTTTGTCGCCTTCCAGGAAAAGACGGACGTCAAGGGAATCGGTGTAATCGGTGATGGTTATCTTGATAAGGAACCGGCCGCTTCGGGTCTGGATCTGTTCGAAACTGATGATCTCGCCCTGGGCCACGAAGCCGTTACATTCGTCTTTCACGTCCATGGATTGGGGTTCCTCGGCGATCTTGCGGCCGAAAACGATGACGGCAGCGGGCGCCTTGGGGGCGGCGTTAAAGTCCGCTGGCTTTTCTTCGGCGACCGGCACCACCGGCAGAATTTCCGGATTAATCGAAAGCCCAACCTTTGGGTCATTTCCCCACCGGTTCTTCAAAAGGTCTTTAAGAATTTTTTCGCATTGCTTTCGTTCCAACTGCTGGCGGGCCAGTTCGTGGGGGACTTGCAAGGAAAGGTCCGACCCCTTCACCTCGATGCGGTAGTGGGAAAACCATCCTTCGGCAATATCCGCCTCTTCCATCAGGCAAAAAACGAGGTCTTTTTCGTGGGCGGCCAGGTAATCGGAAAGGTTCAGGGCGCCGGGGGCGTAATGGACGTCCAGAACCACCCGGTTCACGTTAGGCAGGCTTTCTTTTAAGTAGCGGGAAACATTGGCGTAGGTTTCGGGCGAAACGGCGGCGGCCATTTTGATCCCCAAAACCAGGATTCCCTTTTCGGGGTAGACCTGGACGCCCAAAAGCTCGGACTGGAGGAAGCGTTCCTGCTCGTAGCATTGAAGGGGGATCTGTTGGAGAAGCTGGTAAAAAGGAGAGGAGGTTTGATCCGTACCGGCGGCAGACGGGCTTTCAACGGGGGTCATCCTGCCTCCAGCGGTTGTTTATCGGGGTTGGGAAGGGATTGGGGCTAACTCTTTCGGACTATACAACCGGTTGAGTAGAAGTTCAAGAATTTTCAAAAAAGAATCCACCTCAGGCTAGGCATGAAACGAGCCAGGATTTTCTTGCATGGAAAAAATTTGTCAAAGACCGATAAAATCCGCGACCTAAAATTAGCTTTCGAAACGAAAACCATTCTTACGGTCAGCTCCCGGAAGAAGGTGAATTTTGTTCCTTTTCAACCTGAAATCCGTCGGTTTTTTCTTGATCGGTCGAAACCAATCCGATATATCAATCCAATGCCGGAATCAAGGCCGCTGCCACCGTTCATTAAACTCCTTTCCAGTCCCCCAACCCCCGAAAAATTTTCCTCCCTTCCCAATGCCCTTTGGCTTCCGTTTGGAGTAACCCTTCTTTTATTCGCCATCGGGTTTTACTTCTTCAAACCTTTTTTCGTGACCGGGGACGACCCGTTGATGACCTTGATGGCCCAGGGAGCAGGGAAAGATATTGTCCAGCCTTCGGAGTTTTTGATCTTTTTTAACGTCCTTCTAGGGCTCCCCCTAAAAACCCTCTATACGATTTTCCCCCACTGTCAGTGGTACGGCTGTCTCCACCTTTCGGTGTTCTTCCTTTCCATGCTTTGTTTTTCCTTTTTAATGCTGCCGCAAGGTTTCGATTGGAAAAAAGCTGCCTTGTTTCTCGGCGTTTTCCCCTTCGAGTTTTTTCATTATTTTATGCATTTCGAATTCACCTTCACCTCTCTTTGGGCGGCCTTGGCAGGCTTTTTTTGCTTTTGGACTCGATTCGACAAGGTCGTCAGCGGAGTTTCTTTTTCCTCGCATTTCTTTTGGTCCTCCTTTCGTCCCTCATTCGGTTGGAGGCGACTTTCCTGGCCCTGGCTGTTTCGACCCCTTTTGTATGTTTCGAATTCCTACAATTGAAGCCCTCCCAAAGGAAGAGGCTTCTTCTTGCCTTTCTGGCCCTGGCAGGGCTATTAATGGTCACCACCGGTTTTGACCGCTTCTATTGCGGCCGGTTCCCCGGCTGGAAGGAAATGCAGCCTTATTTCAGTACTTACGCTCGGGTTGTGGAATACAGGAATCTTGACGCTAATCCGCGGCTCACTGAAATCCTCGATTCGGTGGGATGGGATTATTTGGACTTTTCAATGTTCAAAAACTGGTTTTGGCAGGGCCCGCAATTCAATATAGATAACCTGAAGAAAATCATATCGGAGGCGGGCCCTCCGTTTATGGGAAAAACAACGGGTTGGGAGTGGTTGTTCCGCACCGATTTCCTCCTTTACCGCCTTTTGATTCTGGGTCTTTTCTTTTTTTTTACCAACCGAAAAAGATACTTCTTGGAGCTCTTCAATTTCCTATGGGTGATCCTCGTCTTTCTCTGTTTTTTTTTCCTGAGAAAAACCGTTTCCTGGATCGTTTTGCCTTTGTTTTCTTACCCAACTTTTCTTTATCTCTACTACGCTGAACCGGACAGCCCACCCGCCTTTTTCGCGACCAAACGCCCGTCCTGGCTTGAAAAGGCAGCATGGGTGGTTTTGGTTTTGTGGGTCGTCCTTTCCGGACCGGTTCTCCTGGCGGAATGGCGGGAAAACCAGGCTAAGATTGAAAAAGAAAGGAGTATTGAAAACGACATCAGGTCTCTAGCCCCCCGCAGCGATCGTCTCTACGTGGTTTGGGCGACCTTAGGGGGATTTCCCCTGGATCAGTTGAGTGTTTTCGGCCCTTACGACCTTTTTAAGGGATTTCCGATTTATTCGCTGACCTGGGACCAGAACACCCCCCCGGCCAAGGCACTTCTGGCCCGGTTCCATATCCAGGACCTTGCGCCGGGCATGGTTGGGCGGAAGGATGTGTATTTCGTCGCCAGAAGGGATTTTTTGGATTTATATGGCCAATACATGGTGAAACACTATGGCATCAACCCCGCCTTCCTTTGGGTTTTCCATGGAAATACCTTCGATGTTTACCAAGTAGTTAAAGATCGCCCTTAAGCCCCGTTCACGGATCAAAATAAATTCCGGCGCCCCAGTGGTTGTCGTTGGTTTGGTAAAACTGCCCGTATTCGCTGTTGCCGTTGTAGTAGGAAAGAGCGAAGCGAAGAGCCTGGTGGGTTTCTTTCTTCCATTTCCACTGGATTCCCCACTGGAAATTTTGGTTCACGACGCCTCCCGCCTCTTCCTTGGCTTTCACGTCGTAAGTGAAATAGGCCCGTCCCACCGATCCGAGCAGGAAGCCGAAATAATCCGAATAAAATTCCAGTCCCGCATGAGCGAAAAGAGGCGGCTCGGCGGGTGCGATGTGGGGGTAATATCCCACACCGGCGTAGAGGCGGAAGGATTCCGAGGGCTTCCAGGAGGTCGTCCATCGGAAGCTTTCCCGGGTGTAAATGATCCGGGGAATAAAATTAAAAAGTTCATCACCCAAATGGGAGCTGACATGCATGTATTCGAAACGATGGGAGAAATCCCCCGACGACTCGCTGAAATACATGCCCAGGTACCAATCGCTGACCCTCTCGGGATAGACGAAATTCCCCAAGGAATCCAGCTCGATAAAGCTTGCCCCCATGATCCCCCAGCCCCACCGGCTCCCGTCAGACGGGCGCCATTGGAGGAATTCCAGCGTCGGCCCGATGGCCCCCTCAAAGCGGGGGTAGGAAAGGTTCGCGATCAGGTAATTCTGGGGTTCCCGTGGGTCGCCGATGATCTGGTTAAAAACCGGCTGCGTCGGCAGGAAGAGAAGCTGGTCCTCCCCTGCCCGTAGCCAACCCGGCAAAACTAATATCACCGCCATCCCGAATATCATTTTCAATAACGATTTAAGGAAATTGGGATTGTCCCAAATGACCTTTTTCAATTGACCCAAATGAAGGATTTGGGACAAGACGCCAAGACACCAAGAAAACATTTTGTTTTTCTTGTTTCTCAAAAATTCATTTTTTTGTCTTACTTGGCGTCTTGGCGTCTTGGCGGTGGATGTTGTTTTAGGGATCAAAGTAAACCCCCACGCCCCAGTGCTCGTCGGGGTCCTGGTAAAACTGCCCGAAATCCGAAAGTCCGTTGTAATAAAGAAGGGCCAGCCGCACGTCCCGGCTCTCTTCCTTCTTGAATTTCCATTGAATACCCAGTTCGAAATTCTTATTGAGGCTTTGCGTTTCGCCTTTCCATTGGAAATCGGCGGTCAAGTAGGTGCGCAGGAAGGTTCCGGCAAAGTCCGTCGGGGGTGAATAGATTTCCGTTCCCACCGAACAGAAAAAGGGGTCGTTCCCCCTTGGATAGATGTTCTCCCAATCCCCGACGCGGGCGTAAAGCCGGAATTCATCGAAAGGTTGGAAAGAGGAGGTCAGGTTTAAGTTTTCCCGACTGAAAAAAATGGGGGCCCGCGCTTCCTGAAAGGAATCCCCCAAGTGGGCGCTTTGGTGCTCGAATTCCAGGCGGTGGGAAAAGGGTCCTGAGGCTTCGGAAAGGTACATTCCGGCGTACCAGTCCCCAGCACGCATGGGAAAGGTGGCACCGTTTTCGTCCAACAGGATGTATCCTTGCCCGAAAACGCCCCATCCCCATTGGGTCTGGTCCGGGGGGGAGTAACGCAAAAACTCGAAGGTTTCCCCCACCGCGCCCTCATAACGGGTCTGGTTGAGGTAGGCGGTAATGCCAGTATAAGGTTCGCGGGGGTCGCCGATGAGGGTATGAAAAAGTGTCCTCGGCGACAGGAAAACCCATTCCTCCGCCTGGGCCGAACCCAAACAAAGCAGGATTGAACCACAGAGGGCACAGAGAACGGCAAGGCAAAATGGGTTTTTCTTCATTCGAAACATTCTTAAACTCTGTGTCCTCTGTGAACTCTGTGGTAAATCAAGCTTTGAGGAGTTTCTCGTAGGCTTCGATCATCCGGTGGGCCATGGCCTTCGAGGACCATTTTTCCGACTCCGAAAGGGTTTCGGATTTCTTTTGGGCGTAGAGGGCTTTGTCCGTCAACATCTTATAAACCGCCTCGGTGAATTCGTCCTCGTCCAGGCGCGTCACCAGTCCTCCCCGGCCTGTGGCCATCACATCCTTGATCCCCATTTCCCCCACGGCCACCACGGGGGTCTCCGCCGCCATGGCCTCCGTTACCACTAGGCCCTGCGTTTCTGTGACCGAGGCGAAGACGAAAAGGTCGGACCCGGCGTAACAATCGCGCCAGTCATTCTTGCTCAGGTAACCGGCAAAATGGACATAATCCTCCATGCCCAATTCCTGGGTCATCTTCTCGAGCCCCTTCTTGGCCGCTCCCTCCCCCGCGATGAGGAACTGGAGGTTCGGCAGCCGGGGTTTCAACCGGTGGACCACCCGCATCAGGAAATCAATGTTCTTTTCCTCCGCCACGCGGCCCATGAAAAGCACCACTTGGTCCTCGGGCTTATAACCCTTTAATTTGCGGAACCGTTCCCGGTCCTTTCCCTCGAACCTTTGCAACCGGATGCCGGTGGGTATCACTTCGATGGGTTTAGCCACATCGTAACTAAGGAGGACGTTCCGCATTTCGGTTGAGGGCGTGATGATGAGGTCGCAAGAGTTGCAGTAACGGCGGCTGGCGCTTTTGGCGTACGACACGCCGACCCATTTGGGCAGGAACCAAAGGTAATGCTCGGTATAAGCGGCGAAAAGCGTGTGGTAGGTATGCACCACCTTAGCCCCGGATTTTCGGGCCCATTTCACGGCCGGGCCGCCGAGAGTGAAGGGTGTCTGGGTGTGGACAATGTCATATTTGGTGTCGATGAATTTTTGGACCAACTTCCGGTCTTCCCAGGGTTTGGCCAAGCGGTCCTCAGGATCGAAGAACAGGTACCAGGAAGGGAAACGGAAGATCTTCAGGTGGTTACTTTCGTCGATGTTGTTGGGATAGGCCGGGGCGTAAATGTGCACCTCATGCCCCAACTTGGAGAATTCCTCCGCGAAGATCTGCGTGGAAGTGGAAACGCCGTTGATGCGGGGAAAATAGGTGTCGGTGACGAGGGCGATTTTCAATTAAAACCTTTCAAAGGCAGTTATCAACTGTTGTTAGGGGGTGCAGAGCTTCCATTCCTCGGCGGCCAGTTCCTTCACCTTGTCCAACACCTGGGCGATCGGAACCTTGGCGACGTCCTTGCTGCGGCGGCGCTTTACTTCCAAACCGCCTTCCTTCAAGCCCTTGGCGCCCACGCGAACCGAAAGAGGCAATCCCAAAAGGTCCGCGTCCTTGAACTTAAATCCCGCCGTGGCTTCGGCGCGGTCATCATAGAGAACCTCATAGCCGGCCTTCTTTAAATCCTCGTAACATTGGTCCGCGACCTTGGCCACTTCCGGGTCGGCGGGGTTCAAAAGAAGGAGATGGACCTCGTAGGGCGCGATGGAAATGGGCCAAAGGATGCCGTCCGCGTCGTTGTGCTGCTCGATGGCGGCCCCCACCGTGCGGGTGACCCCGATACCGTAGCAACCCATAATTGCCTCGTGATCCTTCCCATCCTCGCCCAGGTAAACACATTTCATGGCCTTGGAATATTTCGTTCCAAGTTTGAAGGTCTGGCCCACTTCGATGCCCCGAACGATCTTCAGGGGTTTCCCACATTTGGGGCAGCCGTCTCCCTCGGAAACGCTTCGAAAGTCGTTGTACCAGGGAGCGGCGCAATCCCGGCCCATCTCCACGTGGACCAGGTGTTTATCCTTTGCGAGCGCCCCGGTCACGTAATCGTGGCCCTCCTTCAAGGCGTTGTCCGCCAGGATCTTGACGCCCTTCAAGCCCACGGGCCCGGCAAAACCCACCGGAGCGCCCGTCACTTCCACGACCTTTTCCGCCGGCGCCAGCACCAGTTCCGTGGCGCCCAGGGCGTTCTGGACCTTGACCTCGTTGACTTCGTGGTCCCCGCGAACCAACACCGCCACCGGCTTTCCGTCGGCCAGAAAAATCAGGGTCTTGATGAATTGGGAGGGCGGGAGTTTTAACAAGGCCCCGACCTCTTCCACCGTGTATTTCCCGGGGGTATCCACGGAGGCATAGGCTTCCGCAGTGGCTTGGGAAACCGCGGAAGGCGCGGGAACTCCCGCCGCCTTTTCCATATTGGCCGAATAGGAACAGTCTTGGCACCAGGCGATGGCAGCCTCGCCGGTTTCGGCCAGCACCATGAACTCATGGGTGAAACTGCCCCCGATCAGGCCCGAATCGGCCTCGACCGGGGCGAAAGTCAGGCCGCAGCGCTTGAAGATACGCTTATAGGCCTCGAACATGATCCAATAGGTCTTGTCGCAGGCCGCGTCGTCCGCATCGAAGGAATAGCCGTCCTTCATGAGGAATTCCCGGCTGCGCATCACGCCGAAACGGGGCCGCACCTCGTCGCGGAACTTGGTGGCGATCTGGAACAGGTTCAAGGGAAGCTGTTTGTAGCTCTTGAGCTCGCGGCGCACCAGGTCGGTGATGACTTCCTCATGCGTGGGTCCCAGGGCGTAGTCCCGCTCGTGGCGGTCTTTGACCCGCATCAGTTCCTTGCCGTACTTCTGCCAGCGGCCCGTCTCCTGCCACAATTCGGCGGGGGTCAAGATGGGCATGAGCACTTCTTGGGCGCCACCCTGCTCCATTTCCTCGCGGATGATCCGTTGGACCTTCAAGAGGGCGCGTTGGCCCAGGGGCAGGTATTCGTAGATGCCGGAGGCGACTTTCCGCATCAGCGCGGCGCGCAGCATCAGTTTGTGGGAGGGGATCTCCGCCTCGCCGGGTGTTTCCTTGACGGTCGGGATCAGCGCTTTGGACACTCGCATGGACAACCTTTTTAAAATTTAATCGCTGTCATTGCGAGGAGTGGCCCGCGAATAGCGGGACGTTCACGGCGAAGCAACCCCAGTTTAAAAAATTATAACGTTAGAGGCGCAACGGCTTAAACAACCCATGAACTGAGGTTGCTTCGTCACAAAATTCGTGACTCGCAATGACAACCAAATTAAAAGGGCAGGCCAATTGGCCTGCCCTTTTTTAAGAGGAAGCAATATACAATTAGAAGGACTTTTTAGGAAGTCTTGGCTTTCTCTATTTCCCCCGCCCTTTTCTTGATCTCGTCGATCAAGTGGGGCACTAGTTCCTCTTCCTTCAGGCGGGTCTTCACCTCGCCCTTCTCGAAGATAACCCCGTGGCCTTTTTCCGCGCAGAGGCCGACATCCGCCTCGGCGCCTTCGCCCAGGCCGTTCACCACGCAGCCCATGATGGCCACACGCATATTGGTCTTCATGGTCAGGGTGGCGGTCTCCACCGCGTCCACCATGGATTCCAGGTCCACATGGCAGCGCCCGCAAGTGGGGCAGGCCACGATCTCCACGCCTTCCTTGCGGAAGCCCATGGACCGCAGCAGGTGGGTGGCCACCTTCACTTCCTCCACCGGGTCGGCGGTGAGGGAAACGCGGATGGTGTCGCCGATGCCGTCGGCCAAAACCGCGCCCATGCCGGCTGCGCTCTTGGTAATGCCCTGCATCTTGGTGCCCGCTTCCGTCACGCCCACGTGGAAGGGGTAGTCGCATTGTTGGGCCAGGAGCCGGTAAGAGCGGATCATGGTGGGCACATGGGAGCTCTTCACGGAGATGATCATATTGTGGTAACCGAGGGATTCGATGAACTGGATGTGCCGCATAGCCGATTCCACGATGGCCTCCGGCGTGGGATGGCCGTGTTTCTCGAGGATGTCCTTTTCAAGCGAGCCCGAGTTGACCCCCACCCGCATGGCCACGTTGTATTTCTTGCACTTCTCCACCACCTGGGCCAGGCGGTCCATGCCGCCGATGTTGCCGGGGTTGATGCGGATCTTATCCGCGCCCTCGTCGATGGCGCCCAGGGCGATCTGGTAGGCGAAATGGATGTCAGCCACCAGGGGAACCCGCATCTTGGCTTTGAGCTTCGATACGGCTTTGAGGGATTTCTGGTTCTCCACCGTCACGCGGATGATCTCGCAGCCTGCGTCTTCCAGGCGCTTGATCTGGTCGAGGGTCTCATCGACCTCGTAGGTCAGGGTGTTGGTCATGGACTGGATGGAAATGGGGGCATCGCCGCCCACCTGGACTTTCCCCACCATCACGGGGCGGGTCTTACGGCGTTGGATTTCGTAAAATTGCTCTGCCATCGATGCCTCTTTAGTTTTGCCTTGCTGTCGACTGCGAACTGCCGACTGACGACTGGTTCTAGATTATGCGGCACTTAACCGGAGGTTTCAAGCCGACAAAAGGGCGGAAAATATGGGAAAATCATTTCCGGAAAATAAAAGCCAGGTCATAGAACCAAATTCACGCCCCCAATTATAGTGAGTCGTATTTTTCCAGGAGGAAAACCATGGAAAGCCCAAATATCGTGGCCCAATTGAAAGCCGTCGTCCAAGCCGACGTGATCAAGAAATTCGGGTCCGCCCTGCCCGACCGCCGGAGCCTGGAGGCCGTCCGTGAGCACGGCCAAAGGCTGCTGGACACCTACATCAAGGAACTCATGAAGCAGTCCCCAGAACTTAAGAGGCAATGGGCCCTGGGTCATCCCTTTAGGGTTGTTTCAAAAATGAGCGTGCAAACCCGCACCTTCGAGATTGACATCACCACCAAGGATGAATTTCAGGACCGCTGATTTTTCCGGGGTTTTCCAAGCGCCGGCTTGTTTAAAAACAAGCGGGGCCCGTCTTTTTAATGAAGCACCAATAGTTTGAGGGTCTGCTTTCGGTTGGAGCCGTCGGCATCCGTGACCTGCACCCGTGCGATGTAAAGGCCGCTGGCAACACCGTTGCAATTCCAAGAGCACCTGCTGGAACCCTGGCTGCAGGTGCCCCCCACCACCTTTTCCCCGGCGAGGTCGTAAATCGTCACCGTCAGGGTAGCCCCGGGTTCGGGCACCTGGAACACCGTCTGGGTTTGGCCATCGCGAAGGATGTTGGGAACGGCCACCACCGGCCCCGGGGCAAATGGCGTGTTCGTGGGGGTCGGAGTCGCCGTGGGGGTGCAGGTGTTCCCAGGGTAGCCGCAGGGGGTGGGGGTGGAAGTGGGGGTCGGCGTGACCGTGGGGGTGGGAGTGGCCCCCTCGGGTATCACCAGAAGGACCATCTCACTGGGTTGAAGCGGCACGGCGAAGGAGGGCGCGGTCGCCTGGGAGGCCCCCGCGATGCCGACCACCGCGCTGGGGGACGGGTTGGCGGTGCCGTTGATCTGGATGCCGGTGGCTTCCTGGGGCGCCCCCGGGGGGGCCGTCCCCTGGGGCAGCAGGACCCAGGCGCTGCCGGATGCCTCGGGATAAAAGCCCGAAATATTAATGGTGGCGGTCGTTGCGGCGGTGGGGCTGTTGTTGACCAGGAAGAGGGTCAAGTCGCTGGAGGAGTCCCTGGCCGCATAAGCTCTCACGGTGGTGGTGCTGCTGGAGCAGGAAACCATCTGCGTCCCGAACTTGCCCGTCAAAAGGGGGAAGACGTAATAATCGGGATGGGGGTTGTCCGTGTTGGCGTCCAGGAAGCCGTAATCGGGCCCGCCGGCGCCGGAAGCGCCGTTCTTGGCCGCCCAAAGATTGGCCCCCGCCCAGCCGTTCTTGGCGCATTCCATGATCCACTGGGAAACGAACATGGCGTTCAGGTATTCGACGGTTTGCACGCTGGGCCCCAGGCTCGAATTGTATTCGGTCATCATGTACTTGACCTGTCCCACATAGGAGGAGCCCAGGCCGGAGGACACGATATTGTCCAGGGTGGTCTTTTGAGCCGAAGGCAGGTAAAGGGTGTTAAGGGTTTGGGCGTCATAAGTGGCTCCCGTGCCCGTCACCCCCTCGGGATAATTGTGGATGATGAGGAAGTCCGGGATGGTCCCGGCGGCCTTGCAGGCGGCGAGCATTTCCGGTGTCCAGTCGCCGTATTGGGTGGAACTTGGCACGGCCACGGCCCCGATCTTGATGCTGGAGTCGATGGCTTTCATGCCCGTGTAGTACTGAGCGAACTGCAGGCCGTAAACCGTTCCTGTCAAAGTGCTGCCGGACGACCCCTGCCCACCCTGTTCCCAAGACCCGTAGCTTTCATTCCCAATTTCCCAATAAGTGGCTCTCGCCGAACCGGCGCTGGACTTGTTCCAGGTGACCCAGGCCTCCGCCAGGCTGACGGGCGCAGAGGGGTCCGAATACTGGGTATTGCACCAATAGCCGCTGAAATTCACGATGGGCTGCATCGTTCCCCCGAAGGCCTGGAGGAAGGAAACGAATTGGGGCGTGGTGGCGTAGTAACTTTCCTGGCAGGTGATGTCGTCCCAATTCACGATGTCGGCGTAGGAACCGCCGGGCCAGCGGAGGTTGCGGCAGCCCGAGATCTGCATGTCGGTGACATAGGTGGAATCCGAGCCGTTATTGGATTCGTTGTAGCAGGACATGTTGTTCCCATAGATTTGGCTGGGAATGGCGACCAGGGTGGTGGCGGCATTCACCGTGACGGTGGTTTGCGCCGAGGCGGCCAGGGGAATCAGCCCGAAAGCGGCAATCATTAAAAGAGGTTTTTTAAGGTCCATGATGATGAGTAACGGTTCCATTTAGTCCGGGTTACAAGCTTGCCGGCTGAAAAAGAAAAAAGCCGGAGTGAATCCGGCTTTAGGTGAAGTATACCTTGGAATTTGCGGTGAAAGGGCTGAATGGGCGGTTAAACAGGAAAATCTGGAACAAGCGTGGAAACTTCCCGTTTTGTTTCCAGGAAAGAAGTTTGTCCCCTCTAACGCTGCACTAACAGCTTCATGATTTGGTGGGTTTCGGATCCCCCCGACTTGAAATAAAGCACTACGTAATAAAGCCCGTTGGCGATGTTCAACCCCGCGTTGCTCCAGTTCAGGGAATATTTATTCGCTCCCATCCCGGTGGGCAGGGTGTCATCCTCATAGATCTTCCGGAAGGACACGGTGAAGAGCTTCACCTTCACCTGGTCCAAGGGCGAAGTCACGTTGTAATTGAAATTGACGGGCTGGCTGCCCGTGACCGGATTGGGATAAAGGGTATTTAAGAGGTTGGGGGTTGGCGTCCAGCTGAAGGTGTTGGTGATCGTGGGGGATAGGGTGGGCGTGGAAGTGGGGGTGGAGGTCGCCGTTTGGGTCTTGGTCGTGGTGGGCGTAAAAGTAGCGGTAGGGGTCGGGGTGAGCGTGGGGGTAGAAGTGGGCGTGGAAGTGGGTGAGTCGGTGGGCGTGGAGGTGTACCAGGTTCCCGATGGCGTGGGCGTAAAACTCGGTGTTCCCGTGGGCGTAGAGGAAGGGGTCGGGGTGGGGGTAGAACTGGCGGATGAGGTGGGAGTGTTGGTAGGGGTGGAGGTAAAACTGGCGGTGGGGGTGTTGATGGGGGTCCGGGTGGCGGTCGAAGTGGGGGTGGCCGTCGCGGTGGCGCTGGGCGTGGGGGTAAAGGTGGCGAAGGATTGGCTCAAGGTCAGCTCGTAAATCGTGCCTGACCGGCCCGGCATACTGTTGTCCGTAAAGCTGGTGGCCGAGGTCGTGACCGGGGCCGGCGAGACGGTGTAAAGGGTGGAATTGTTGGCGTCGAAACGGAAGGCCCGGATACCGATGATGGACTGGCCTGCCGCCAGGTTGTTCACTGTGAAGGCGGCCGAATCGGTCACCGACGCGGAGGTAAAATTGCGGTCCACCGCCACCAGCCACATTTTGTTGGGTGAAGAGTTGTTCCGTGAGGCGTAGAGGGACGATAAGGTCACGCTATTGGTAGAAGCCGGCATGGAAAGATTCCCGAAACTGGAACCAGCCCCGTCGTAATTAAGGTAAAGGTTGTAAGCGGACCGGATATAAGTGACACCGTTTCCAAACATGCAGGCAAGCGTGCCTGTTTTCCCGAAAATACCCAAGGCATCCGCTTCGGCCACGCCGCCTGAAACGTCATAGTCCCCCCCGTAATAATATTCCGACATGGCGACCTTGGTCCCTGGGTAATACTGCGAAACGGCAGTTTGAAGACGGGAAATCATTGTCAGAGGTTGACCTCCGATGGCGCCGCAGATGTTGTCATTAGGGTCCACATAGGTCGGGTCCCAAAGGGAACGGGGTGCCTGCATCCGCATGTTCCCTGTTCCCCCGTCAACGTTGGTATTGGTAATACGCGTCGTGACCCCACCATTGATGTAATAGACCTCGGGGTACCAATGGACGTCCAGGTAATGGAGCAGGCGGCGACCCTGGGAGGTAGAGGCCGCCGACATCTGGCTGAGGTAGCTATCTGCGTTATCCAAGGCGTGGGTTCCATAGTTATAGCCCAGCCACCACCAGCCGGCCTCTACCGGCCCCAGGACTTGGGCCCCGGGATCGGCCGCTGTAATGACAGTGGCCAGGCTCACACCCTTGCTGGTGATTACGGCGTAAGAGGGTTGGGTGGGGCAAATCATGGGATGAGTTCCATTCCAGATGCCCGGCTCATTGTCCAAACAATAGAATTTGGCCCCACCCGTTCCAGCGCCGCCAACGGCGGAGAGGAGATAAGCCATTTCCTCGTTCATATAGACCACATTGTCGGAGGTGTTGGGTAAGCCGGTCGTGGGGCCTCCGCTGAAAACGACCGTCTTCCAATAAGTTCCACTGGTATCCGCGGGGCCGGTGACGGTCACGTCACAGTTGCAGTTCCCGTCCGCCGAAACGTAACCGGCAGCCTGCAGTGTGACCAAGGACTCGGCCCCTTTGGCGTTGTTTCCCGAAATAAAAGTGGTCAGGGTGGTCGCTGGCATACCAGGCGGGGTGACGCCTGTTGGCACCATGTACCAATCCTCATGGTTGGGGCCGTAATCAGTGCCCGCGTTGGAGGCGTTATTTTCCCAGTTATAGCCGGTCAGGCGGTTCCCCCCCTGGCGATAAAGGGGGATCTGAGGCACACCGATGTCCCAATTGGCGCCATAGGCTTCTTGGGGAATGGCCGAAACCGGAGCGCCGGCATCAATGGTGAAAGTAAGGCTGGCGGCGTTGCCGGAGGCGGTTAGAAAAAACAGTGCCCCGGCGTCCAGGATGATTTGTTTTAACCGCTTCAAAGGGACCTCAAAAGGAAGAATGGCACCGAAAAGACGAGTGCAGCAAAGGTTATCACGGATTCCGTGGGACTTCGATGAATTGGAACCGCTTCCAATAAATAAACTATCTTTGGATGAGAAGTTTCATGACTTGGTGGGTTTCTTTGCCGCCTGTTTTGTAGACCAATACCACGTAATAGAGCCCGTTGGCGATGTTCAACCCCTTCTTGCCCCAATCGAGAGTGTACTTGTTGGGGCCCAAGACGGTAGATAGGGTGTCATCCTCGTAGATCTTCCGGAATGACACCGTGAATATCTTTACCTTCACCTGGTCCACGGCGGCGGTCACGTTGTAGTTGAAATTCACCGGCTGGTCCCCGGTGAGGGGGTTGGGGTAAAGGACGTTGACAGAGGAGGGAGTGGGGCTAGTCGTGGGCGTTTGCGACGGGCTGGACGTCGGGGTCGGGGTGAAATTGACGATGGTGACGGACGAATTGGAAGAGTATTGGGAGCCTTCCACCACCAAGTCCAGGCTTCCGTCCGAGGTCAAGACCGTCCCTGTGGCGATGCTGGCAGCCACGCTGGCGCTGAAACCCAAGGTATAAGTGCCGGGAGTGAGGCTGCTCAAATCCCAAACGACCGTTTGGCCCGAATCCGTCCCCACCGGGTCCCCTGCCGTGAATTGCACGAAAGTTTCGTTGGAAGGAAGGACGTCCGTCACCGCCGCTTGGCCGACGGGGCCGCCTGAGACCGTTATGGAAAGCGAATAGACCAGCGTTTGGCCAGCGCTGGGGCTGGAATTGGAAACCTGCTGGGAAAAGGTCACGGTCGAGGCCGGGGTGGAAGTGGGTGTGGAACTCACCGTGGGCGTGGCGGTAAGGGTGGGGCTGTTGGTCGGGGTGGGGGAGAAAGTGAAGCTGGGCGTGGCTGTGGGGGTGAAGCTGGGCGTGGAGGTCGGGGTGGAGGTAATGGTGGGCGTAGGCGAGAAGGTGCAGGTATTCCCCAAGCCATCCGTGCAAACGGTATTAGTGGCTGTGGCCGTCAGGGTATTGGTGGGCGAGGCGGTGGCGGTCCCGGTCGAGGAGTTGGTGGGGGTAGGGGTTACGGTCGCGGTGAGCGAATTGGTCGGGGTGTTGGTGGGGGTCCCGCTGGAGGTAGGGGTAGGGGAGTTTGAGGGGGTGGCGGTCACGGTGGGAGTGGGGGAATTAGTCGCCGTCCCGGTCGGGGTAAAGGTGGGGGTAGGGGTCGGGGAATTGGTCGGGGTCTTCGTCGGCGTGGCGGTCACCGTGGAGGTCGGAGTGTTGGTGGGGATTCCGGAATTGGTGATTTGGATGACGTTGAGGGAATAAGGCGTGAAGGTGACTGGGAAGGAGGAGGCAACGTTGGTGAGGGTCATGGTGGTGGGGGCTGTATCCGGGTTGGCGTTATAAGGTGTGGTGGTAGTCTGCCAGGCATAATTGGTGGAATTAAAGGTCCAGGCATTGGCCGTGGTATTGGGCACGAAGCCGTTCACCGTAATGGTGGTAGCGTAAGAATTGGTGGGGTCGCGGTTGACCACCATCAGTGAAAGCACCCCGTCGGGCCGGTAATCCGCGTAGGTAGCGAGGGTGGTGGCGCTGCTGGAGCTGTTCACCAGTTCATGGGTATTGGCGTCCCCCGAAATGGCCCAGTCCGTGGCCATCATCTTCATAGTCCAGTAGGTGGCGTGCTGCTGGTAGGGTGAGGAATTGTCCAGGTAGCCCAGGTCCCCGCCGGTCGTGGTGGTATGGTCGTTGCCGCCGTTGATCACGTCCCAAAGATTGGAGTAACCCGTCGGGCCGAAACCCGTGATGTATTGCCCCAGCCAGTTGGCCAGCCAGAGGCCGTTGGCTAGCTGGACGGTGACGTTAGGCGTACCCGCGTTGCAGTTGTACTCGCTCATGATGATGGGCATGTTGTTCATGTTCAGCCCCACGGCGGATAGCCATCCCGAAAGGGTGACAGCGAAATTGGAAAGCTGGGCGGGCGTGGAGAAACCCGCAGGGTAGGCCGAAACGCCCGGATACCAGTGGAAGTCGATGCCGCCCACTTCGGACACCGCACTCCCGCCCGTATTGGTGTAAAGCCGGTTGAGGAAGGTCTGGATATAGGTGCTTCCGTCATAGGCATTGGAACTGGGATTGGGGGAACCCGGAACCGGGCCCACGATGGTGATGGGCACCCCATCCGAGGAAGCCTCGGCCTGCATGGCGCTGTAATACTCCATGTAACGCCGTCCGTAGTCGTTGGCGTTCATGGGCCCGCCCGTTTCCCACACCCCGTTGGTCTCGTTGCCGATCTGCCAGTAATGGATGCTCACGCCGTAGGTCGGGGCCGCGACGACGTTGGCGTAATGCACCCAGGAAGCCGCCTCGGAGGGCGTGCCCGTGCCAAAGTTCACAGTGATGAGGGGAATGGCATGGGGTGTGAAAGATTGGACCTCCTTCATGTAGGACGCGAAGTCCATGGAGCCGTTCGGGGTGGTCTGGTAGTAGTTGGCGTAGTAGGTGACGGCGCCGGTGCAGGTTTTGCTGGAAGCCGGGTCGGTGCTGGAAACCACCACGGGGGATTGGTTGGCTTCCGTGTCGGTGTTCTTGCTGACCTGGGTGGCCCCGTTATAGGCGTAAAGTTCGGCGATAGCGTAGGGCGCCCCGGCGCCGCCCGAGCTGGAGGTCATGAGGATGCGGATATACCGGGTGCCCACGGCGGTGAAGGCCACGCCCTGGGTTCCCCCGGTACCCGTGACCGTGGCGGCCGAAGTATTCGTCCAGATGGTCTCGGTGGCGTTGCTATAGGGCGTGGCGTTGCCGTTGTAGTACTGGACGACGAAAGTCGCCGCGTAAGGGTTGCCCCAGGCGATGGTCACCGCGCTGACCGTGGTGTTGGTGGCGCCCAGGTCCATGTAGGCCCATTGGTGGTCGGGGAAGTCGGTGTCCACGTTGGAGAGCCAGGTGGTGCCCGTGCTGCCGTCGTCGAGGTTGGAGGGATAGCCGTAACTGGCCGAGGTGGTACCCCGGTAGATCTCGCAAGCCTGGAAGCCGGCGGTATAGGTGGTCCCGCTGGGGACCCAATAGTCGCTGGCGTTGTAACTGCCCGTGCTGTTCCAATGGTAGTCGTCGGAGGAGGAGCCACCCGGATATCGCAGGAAGTAGTTCCCCGCCGCCATCACCTGGGCCGAAACCGCCTCGTTAGCGGTGTTGGAAACCCAATAGGCCGTGTTGACCCCGAAAACATGGATGGGCACGAAGGACGTCACCGTAGTGCCGGCGCCGACGGCGTTGATGGTGATTGAGGCGGCGATCTGGGCCTGCCCGGTGGCCGTTAAGAGAAACAGCGCCCCGGCGCACAAAATAGTTTTCTCTAATCGTTCCAAGGAAACCTCAAAAGGATGATGGCGCTAAAAAAGCGGATGTTGCAAAGGCTATCACATATTCCCCATGGCTTCGAGGAATTGAGAGCGCTTCCATTAAATAAATTATCTTTGGATGAGAAGTTTCATGACCTGGTGGTTTTCCGACCCCCCCGCCTTGAAATAAAGCACCACATAATAAAGACCGTTGGCGAGGTTCAAGCCCGGCTTATCCCAGTTGAGCGTGTACCGGTTGTCTCCAACGGTTGTGGAAAGGGTGTCATCCTCGTAGATCTTGCGGAGGGTCAAAGTGAAGATCTTTACCTTGACCTGGTCCAAGGGCGCGATCACTTTGTAGTAAAAGCTCAAGGGGGTTTGGTCCCTAACCGGGTTAGGGAAGAGAAGGTTGACCGGCACCGGGGTGGCGGTGGAAGCGGCGGTGGAAGTGGGCGTGGGGGAAATAGTGGGCGTGGGCGTCCCCGTGGCGCTAGGCGTGGGGGTAGGGGTGCAGGTATGCCCTGAACCATCCATGCAAACCGTTGGAGTATAAGTGGAACTCGGTGTGGAAGTAGGCGTTCCGATGGCGGCCGCGGTGTAGAAAGCGATCTGGTCCCATTCGATGTTGTAGCTAAACCCGTAACCCTCGACGCCCAATTGGATCCCCGTTGCGTCCGTCCCCGCAAAGTGGGTGGGAATACCAGTTTCGGTTCCCCAACCTTGTTGGGTCATGGACGAAAAGGGGATTTGATAAAAAGTCCATTGGCCTGTCGGAGGTGTGATGTTCAGTCCGTAATTGTCCCCGGTCGTCACGGCCTGGTCGTCCACCATCACCCGGTAAGTATTACCGTCCCCGTAAATCCAGAATTCGAGCCCCAGGATTCCGCTTCCGCTCAAGTTATAGGCCGTCGGAGGCCAAACCGGGCTTAAGTAACTGATATAACCCGCGTAAGGGTTGTTGGAGGCGGTCTTGGCCACGATGTTGCCGTAGATCCGAGCCGCGTAATTGGTTCCCGCGGCGCCGGGAGAAACGCCATATTGAATGTTGATGGTGCTCCCATTGGTATCCAAGTAGGTGCTCCAAGTACCCCCCCAAAGATTGGTGCGGGCCGGCGGCGTACCGTCCCGGCTTAAATTCTCAAAATCGTCCACCAGGGTGGCGGGCCCGTAATTGGGCGTAGGGGTGATGGTGGGCGTCGCCGTGATGGTGGGGGTGGCGGTGGTGGTGTTGGTGGGCTGTCCGGAGTTGGTGAATTGCAGGACCGTGATCGAATAAGGCTGGAAGGTCACAGGAAAGGAAGTGGCTGAGGCATTGGAAATAGTGGCGGTAGTCGGGGCCGTGTCGGGGGAAGCGTGGTAAGGGGTCGCCCCCGTGGTAACCCAAGCGTAATTCGTGTTGTTGAAAGTCCACATATTGGCATTGGAGTTCGGCGGGAAAGGCAATCCGGAGATTTGGGTCTTATAGGCATTCGCCGGATCCTTGTTGACGACAACTATCGAAAAAACCCCGTCGGGCCGGTAATCGGAGTAGGCCGCCAACAAGGTGGCTGGGGATGTGCCGACGGTAACGGCGGTGGAAATCAGTTGGTGGTTGTTGGTGTCACCCGGGATCGCCCAATCGTTGGTCATCATTTTCATGGCCCAATAGGTCGCACGGGGGGACAGGTTGTCATTGACGTCCAAATACCCCAAATCCCCGCCCAATGGATTTGTGTCGCCGCTCCCCCCGTTCAAGGTGTCCCATAGGTTGCAATAACCCCGGCTCCCAAAATCGGTGATGAAATGGCCCAAGGCGTCAGCCACCCAGAGGCCGTTCCCCAACTGGACTTGGAAATTCTCGTCACTTGGGTCCACGTTGAATTCGCTCATTAAGACAGGTACCGTTTTCGGGCTGGGCACCGCCGCGCTGGTGAGCCAGGAGTTCAACTGGCTCGGAAAGGCGTCCAGGGTGGAAGTACTGGCCAAGGCTGATGCGGCAGTGTAATTGCCGTAATTGGGATACCAATGGTAGTCGATGGCGTTCAGGTTGCTGATGGCTCCCTTGGAGGCAAGGATGGAAATGAAATCCTGCACGACTCCGTTTCCATCGTACATATTGGAGCCATCGCCAAACCCGCCGGCCACGGGACCGGTAATGATGATCGTCGGGTCCACGGCCTTCATGGCGGTGTAATACTCGATGTAACGCCTGACGTAATCCTGGGTCGGAATCGGCCCCCCTGTTTCCCAGGTCCCTTCCGTTTCGTTCCCGATCTGCCAGTAATGGATCCCGTAATGCTGAATATTGTTGGCGTAGTTCACCCAGGAGGCCGCCTCCGAAGGCGTACCCGTCCCGAAATTGACCGTGATCAGGGGAATGGCGTGGGGCGAGAAGGGATTGACATAGTTCATAAAAGCTCCGAAGTCCGTGCTTCCGGGTGAGTTGGTGGTGTAATTCATGGTGCTGGCGGGATCGGTGGAGGAAACTTGCGCAACGGTCTGTGAAGTGGCGTTGGACGTGTTGTTCGATACCGATGTGGCCCCGTTATAAACCGTCACCTCAGCGATCGCATAGGCAGGCCCGGTGATGGTGACGGAACCCAAATTGGCGGTCAAGTTTCCCGAGGCGGCGGTCATGAGGATGCGGACATAGCGGGTCGAAACCTGGGTAAAAGTCACCCCTTGGGTGCCCCCGGTGCCCGCGACCGTTCCGGCGCTGGTGGTGGTCCAAGCGGACGACTCCGGGCTGGTGTTGGTGGGGGAGTTCCAGGCATTACCCGGAAACCATTGCACTTGGAAGGAAGTGGCATAGGGGGTCCCCCAGACAATGGTGACCGCGTTGACGTTAGCGGTGGTATTGCCGGTCCCCGTCAAATCCAAAATAACATACTGGTGGTTGGGAAAATCGGTGTCCACGTTGGACATCCAGGTGGTGGCCGTGCTGCCGTCGGTCAGGTGGGAAGCCGTGCCGTAGCTGGAAGTGGTGCCCCGGTAAGTTTCGTACCCCACGAAGCCTGAGGACCAAGAGGTTCCGCTGGGAACCCAATAACCGTTGGAATTAAATCCGGCAACTCCATTTAAAGTCACCGGTCCAACTCCCGTCCCGTTCCAATGGTAGTCGTCCGAGGAGGAACCGCCCGGGTAGCGGATAAAGTAGTTCCCCGCCGCTTGGACAAGGGGCTGGGCGGACATGTTGCTGTTGGAGCCAATCCAATAGGCCGCATTGTTCCCGAAGATGCTGATGGGAATAAAAGAGGTCAGGGTGGCGGCGGCGTTCACTGTGATGGTTGCGGGCAGGGTCTGGGCCGATGAAAAAACCGGCAGGCCTAAAAGGCCGAGAAGGCCCAGGGCTTTGAAGTAAAAATTTTTTCCATTCATCGTTTTGGATTCCCTGTCAGTAAAGGCGCGCTTTATTGGGAATTATACCCCCTGACCTGGAGTCAATCAGGGCCAACATCATAAAAGTGCTTTTGTCTGGAAATTTTTTCAAGATGCCGGTGGTCGTTTTTTACCGGCGGACGAGGAGCTTTAAGACCGTTTGGGTCTGCTTGTGGCCCCGGTTTTCTTCAATTACCACGTAATAGAGCCCGTTGGCCGGGTTGTTCATCTGGTTCCAGAAGATGTAATAGGTGGGCTGGCCTACAGCCGAGGGATAGCCGTCGATTTCGGCTACTTTCCGGAAGCTAATGGTAAAAACCTTGATGTTCACTTTGTCAGCCGGTGTGGTGATGGTGTGATAAATGTACAGCGGCGAGTTCCCATTCCAGGGGTTCGGGAAGAGGATATTGTTGTTAGGGTTGAAGGTGGGAGTGGCCGTAGGAGTATTCGTAACCGTGGGAGTGTTGGTCGGGGTGCAGGTATTCCCCGGATAACCGCAGGGAGTGAAAGTGGGTGTCGGCGTGGGGGTGCGGGTAGATGCAATTGGGAGGCGGCGTGGCCAGCCAGGCGGTCACGGCAGCTCCCCAGGGATTGGGGACGAAATTTCCGGTATAAAGGTTAGGACAGGAGCTCGAGGTCATGGACCAGGCCGTGCCTCCCGAGATGCCCGGACTCCCGATCCAATTGAACATGTTCGTATCGTAGGCGGGAACATCCGTACCGCAGGAAGTGCTAGGAGCGAACTCACCGATGAAAATTGGCCCGTGACTGGTGACCGGGGCCACATAACCGGTCCAGCTTGGAATGGTATCCCCGACCTGGTTACCATATAAATGGGCCGCGTAAGCGACGTTGGCTCCAGTGACAGGATAAGAGGCAAATCCGCTGTAATCCTTGGCGTAATTCAATCCGCCGACGATGCAAACATTCGAAACCCCTCCTCCAAGCGCGGAGCGGATGTCGTTGACAAGAGCTTGCATGCCGGGTGTCCAAGCCGGTGTTCCGCCGGTGGACCCTCCCCCCTGCCAAATGGGAAACAAAGCCCCGTTGGGTTCATTGTAAACATCGAATAAGACAGCGGGGTTGTTCCCGTAATCGGAAGCCACCGACTGCCAAAAAGTGACGGCGTTGGCATCCGGCATCTCTTGTTGGCCATTGGCCGTGCCCCATCCTGCCCCACTGCAGGGGCTGGTGAATGTGGTGGCGCTGGATGTACCAGACCAATGCAAGTCCAAGATGACGTAGGCGTTGTTGTTGCTGCAAAATTGGACGATGCTGCTGACGATGCTTTGGTAGGCCGCGCTGCTGGAAGGCGCCCCGCGGCTGTTCGAGCAGCCGAACCACCAGTCCTGGTCCAGGGGGAGGCGAATGATATTGCAACCCCAACCCGTGACGGCTTCCTGAGCCACGCTTAAGAGGCTGCCCGGCCAACTTCCCGAAAAACCGTTGTTGGAGAATTCCAAACCGTCCACGTCCACACCCTTCAGCATCACCGTGCAACCCGAATTGGTGACGATCTGGCTCCCTGATACCATTAGGGGAGGCGGGGCTCCCCAGGCCGGGGCGTCGCCCAACGCCAATAGGGCCGCGCAGGCCCCCCAACCAAGGAGGCGGGTAAAGTAATCCCCCAGATAAAACTTTTCCTTCAATCGATTCAACAGTTTCTCCCAAAAAATCAAAGTGAAAACCCGGACCTAGTCGAAGTGTATCAAGAAATAGAGCAGAAACTATGCCACGAAGGGCCGTTAAAACGAACTAAAAAGGACGTCGCCAACACGCGAAAGCGCTTTTAATTTTGATGTGGTTCAATATCCACCCACATAAAAGCGTTTATAATGCCCACATGGAAAAACAGGCGACATTGGTCCTGGCCGCCGGCAGTTTGGGTGACTCACTTCTGACACTCCCAGCCTTAAGACTACTGCAGTCCCGCTCGGAAGTTACCCTTGCCGGGACCTCCCCTTACCTTTCCTTGGGGGCCCAACTTTTGGGGATCGGTGAAGTCGTCCCCCTGGAGCCCCTTCTCCAATCCCTTCTTTCCGCTTCGCCGCTGGATTCCACCCGCCGGGCCTTTCTCGCGCGGTTCCATCACATCTATCTTTTCTTCAAGGAAAAGGACGGGGCCCTCCTGGAAAAACTGGTGGCCCTTTCCGGGGTCCAGGTTCATTCCCCCGCGAAGCCCTTCGAGGAGTTCTTGAGGGAAGCTCGCTGGGCGGCGGAATATTGGCTGGAAACCGCCTTCGACTGTCCCCTTTCGTCCGACTCCCCTTTTCGCCAAGCCAAGCTGCGAATCGACGACAGACTGCGGCAAAAGGGCGTGGAAATCCTGGAGTCCTTGGGAGCCGCGGCGCCCCTGGTCATCCATCCGGGCAGCGGCAGTCCTTCCAAAAACGCGCCCCTCACTTTTTTTCGGAACGCCGCCGAAAGGGCGGGGGCCGAGGCGGGCAAACAGGTCCTGGTGGTTTGGGGGGAAGCGGAGGAAAAAAACCTGGGCGCCGTCAAGGAATCTTTCTCCGGAATGAATCACGTGAAAGTCCTGCCGGAAATCCTTCCCTTGCAGGATTTGGCGGGGGTTTTTTCCAAATCGGCGGCCTACCTGGGGAACGACAGCGGCGTCACCCAACTGGCTTCGGCTTGCGGCCTGAGGACCTTCGCGGTGTTCAACAGCACCGACGAGAGGATTTGGGGCCCCCAGGCCAATTTCATCATCCTTTCCATGTTGAATGGGAATTGGCACTAGCGGCGTTCAATACGTAGTTTCTCAGTTTTAATGAATGAACCTTATTTCATCCCTCACCCCGCCCTCTCCCGTCAAGGGAGAGGGGGAATCTAGCGGAAACCCTCGCCCCTTGCGGGAGAGGGTAGGGTGAGGGGTGTCGAAGGCTTTCTATAAGGCGAAACTGATACATCACTGAACGATGGCTCTAGGGGTTTGCGCCGTTTTCCGCCGTATCGGGGATTGCCTCCACCGGCCCGAAATCCTGGGGCGGGATAATTTCATACTTCATGTCTCCCGGTTTCTTCCAGGCCAGGTTGACGGCGGATAAAAAATCTCCTCCCATTTGGAATTCCAGGTCCAGCTTGTGCCAACCCCGGCTTAAGACGGCGGAGGCCGCGGGTGAAGGGGAAGGACCGGCTAAAATTTTTCCGTCCAACGCCAGTTGGGCCTTGTCCCCGGGCTCGGTCAGCACCAAAAAATCATAACGCCCCAGGGCCGGCGCTAAAACCCGCCCCCGCCAGCGGACATTCAGGGGTGCCGTGAAAAGCGCCAGGTCGGTCCGGCTGACGAAATTCACCATCGGGTCCCACTGGCGATAAACCGGGGTTGGGCCGGAGGCTTGCGGCTGGAAATAGCTTGCCTCCAGCCCGCGGTTCAACGGAAGCTGGGTCAGGCGGCTGGAGTCGAGGGAAACCAATCCGCCTTCCGGTTCTTCGGCGAAAAGGCGGACTTTCGAGGCATCCGCCGTTTGGAGCTCCACCTTCATGTCGTGAAAGCCCCGCTCCAGGAAAAGGGCGCCCTTGTTTCCGAAGCTTTTCCCATCCACCTTCCAGGCGGTTTTCCGGGTAGCGTCCGCCCAAAAGCGGTGGATGCCGCTTTGTTGGAGGAACATCTGTCCCTCCAGTGAACCCCGGAAAGGGCCCTTTGGCAAATCCCCCGGGAAGTCCGGGCAGGTGCGGTGGAGGCCCGAAGCGGAAGTCATTACCAATCCACGGGAGGCGAGGAAGGGGTCCGCCGGAATCCGCGCGTAAAAAATCATGGGAACCCCCTGCCGGTCGCGGACGGTCTCCGTTTGGCAGGCGGGATAAAGGGATTCCAAAAGCCGGAGGATGCCTTCCTCCCCTTCCCTCAGGACGAAACAGACGCTTTTTTTGCCGGGTGGGACCTCGGCCAGGGCTAGGTCCTTGGGCCAGTCCCAATTGCGGTAATCCCCCGTGTGGAAATAATCCAAAAAACGGAGGGTGTAATGGTAGCCGTACCGGAAGGGAAGGTAATACTGGGTTTGGGGGTCCGAAGCGATCCTTTTTCCCACATCCGTCGCGGCCGCGTCGAACTCCAGGAAGTTCACCGGGTCTTTCGCCTGGAGGCCGAAATACTGGTGAAAATTCTGGAAAACCACGGCGGCCCCAAGGGCGACCGACAGGGCCAAACCAAGCGATTTTTTCCATCCAACCTTCTCCCAAACCGACGCCAGGGTTTGGAAGGCTGACGCCGCCAATAATGCGACGAAGGGCAGGGTGGCCAGCATCCGGTTGGCGTTGACCGCGTCTACGGTCAGGAGGCTGTTGAGGCTGAGGATGCCCAAACCCGCCATGGTGTAAAAAGATTTCCTTTCCCTCCAACGCGAAAGGGCCAGGGCCAACCCCAAAATCCAAAGGATTCCCGTGAGGTCGTCCAGCATCCGGTGGGATTGAAAATTATGGAGGGCGAAGGGGTCGCCCTCGCGGTTGAAGATGAGGAAGGTCTGGGCCGCGCTTTGAAAAAGGGGCGCGAGGCTTTTTTCCTGCGCGACCCGCTGGCCGATGAAAAGGGACATCTCGTAGGAACCGACGGTTCCCTGCTTCACCCAATGGGCCAGGAGCGGCGCGGCCACCAGTAGGAACAGGGCCGCCATGAGCGCCCAGGCCTTCCATTGCTTCCGCGCCAATGCGCGATGGTTCCACCCCTCATAAATTCCGCAGGCCAGGGCCAAAACCAGGAAGACCTTGTAACCGTGGTAGGTGTAGAGGCCCAGCGCCCCGAAGACACCGGCCGCCGCAAAATAAATTTTTTTACCCGTCCGCAGCCCCGCCAGCCAGAAGGCGAGGGAGCCGAAAACGAAAAGTTCCATGAAAAAAACGAGGAAGGCCCAGCGGCTATAGGCGACTTCCCATCGCGCCACCGCCAGGATGAAAAGGGCCAGGAGGGCCCTCCGGGGGCCCGAGAGTTCGCGGAAAGCCCAATAGATCCACGGAAGGATGAAAAGCGAGGTGAGGGTGAAAAACAGCACCAGGAAGTGCTGGGTCGGCGGGAAGAAGCTGAACCAGATGGCGGAAACATAGTAGTAAAGCCCGCCTAAGGTCGTGAAATCGGTCTCATGGACCGGGCGCCATCCCTCGTGAAGCACCCTCAACCCGCCCAGGCCGATATTGGAAGCGTCCAGGAAAAGGCCGGGCGGGAATTCGTCCATCCGGTAGAACCGGAAAAAAGCCGCCAACAGGAGGATGAAAAACAGGATGGTGGCTTCCCGGTGGATGGGCAGTGGCGGTTCGGATTTTTCATCCCCAAGATTTCCGCCGAGGGCCCGGGCCCAAATCACGCCCGCCGCCAGGAAAAAAGCCGCTCCCAATGGCAGGGTCCAGGTGGACCCGGAACAAGCGAGGAAGAATTGCCCTAGGGCGGCCAGGCCAACGGCCAGAAATACGGGTTTCCACCCTTGGGGGTTGGGCCGGGAGGATTTACGGGAAACCCGGGGTCGTCGGGAAGAACTTTTGGAATGGTTCAACGGGGCCATGAACCCATAGGGAAAAGCCCCGGGTGTCGGGAAGGAGGGGAAACCGCCGCCGCGAAGTTTAGTTGATAGGGGGGGCGCATAGGCCTCATTTTTCGGCGCGGCTTACTTCTTTTTGGCCTTCGCCTTTTTCTTCCCTTTTTTGCCCTTAAGGGCTTCCACCAGGGCGTTGCCGATCTCGCCGGGGCTTTGCGCCACCACGATGCCGGCCGCTTCCAGGGCCGCGATCTTTTCCTTGGCCGTTCCCTTGCCGCCGGAGACGATGGCGCCGGCGTGGCCCATGCGCTTGCCCGGCGGGGCCGTCGTGCCGGCAATGAAGGCGGCCACGGGTTTCTTCATGTATTTTTTCACGTATTGGGCCGCTTCCTCCTCGGCCGTTCCGCCGATTTCACCGATCATGATGACGGCTTGGGTGGCCTTGTCCGCGTTGAAGGCTTCCAGCGTGTCCAGGTGGGTGGTCCCGACGATGGGGTCGCCCCCGATGCCGATGCAGGTGGACTGGCCGAGTTTCAACTGGGTCACCTGCCAGACCGCCTCATAGGTGAGGGTCCCGGAGCGCGAAACGATGCCGATCTTCCCGGGCTTGTGGATATAGCCCGGCATGATGCCCACCTTGGCCACGCCCGGCGTGATGATGCCCGGGCAATTGGGGCCGATCAAGCGCACATCGGAGTAACGCTTGAGGACCGCCCGCACGCGCGCCATGTCGTTGGCGGGAATGCCCTCGGTGATGGCGACGATAAGCTTGATGCCCGCGGCGGCGGCTTCCAGGATGGCGTCGGCGGCGAAAAGCGCCGGCACGAAAATCATGGTGGTGTTGGCGCCGGTCTTGCCCACCACCTCCTCCACTGTGTCGTAAACCTTGAACCCCTCGATCTCGGTGCCGCCCTTGCCCGGCGTCACTCCGCCCACCATCTTCGTGCCGTAGTCCCGGCAGGCCTTGGAGTGGAAAAGCCCGGCCGAGCCCGTGATGCCCTGGCAGATAACCCGCGCGCTTTTATCGAGATAGATGCTCATGAGCCCACCTCCTTGGCCGCGGCCACCACCGTTTTGGCGGCCGAATCCATGCTGGAGGCGAATTGGTATTTCAGGATCGACTGGGAAAGGAGCTTCTTGCCCTGCTCCACGTTGGTGCCTTCCAGGCGTATGACCAGGGGCAGCGACAGCCCCACTTCCTTGGCCGCCTCGATGATGCCCTGGGCGATAACGTCGCATTTCATGATGCCGCCGAAGATGTTGACCAGGATGGCCTTCACCCGGCTGTCGGAAAGGATGATCTTGAGGGCCTGGGTGACCGCCTTGGCCGTGGCGCCGCCGCCCACGTCCAGGAAGTTGGCGGGCGAGCCGCCGAAGTGCTGGATGGCGTCGGCGGTGGCCATGGCCAGCCCTGCGCCGTTGACCAGGCAGCCGATGTTGCCGTCGAGGGAGATGTAGGAAAGCCCGTGGCCCGCGGCCTCCAGTTCCCGCGCGTCCTCCTCGTCCGGGTCGCGCCACTCGGCGTATTCCTTGTGCCGCGCCAGGCCGTTGTCCTCGAAGGCCAGCTTGGCGTCCAGGCAGTGGAGGCTCCCGTCCTTGAGCGTCACGAGCGGGTTCACCTCCACTAGGGAAAGGTCCAGTTCCAGGAACATCTTGACCAGGTCCTGGAAGATCTTCGCGCCCTGGTTGATCTTGTCGCGGGAGAGGCCCAGGTTCAGGTGGAGCTGCCGGGCCTGGTAGGGTTGGAGGCCCAAGAGCGGGTCCACGGCCATCTTTTGGATGGCTTGGGGCTTGTGGGCGGCCAATTCCTCGATTTCGGTGCCGCCCTCGGAAGAGGCTAGGATGACCGGGCATTGGCGGGCGCGGTCCAAAACCACGCTCACGTAAAGTTCCTTCACATAATCCAAGGCGGGGGTGATGAAGATTTTCTTGACCAGCTTGCCCTGGGGGCCGGTTTGGGGGGAAATGAGCGTCATGCCCAGGATGTCGCTGGCCTTCTGCCGCAGTTCGGTTTCGTTCTTCGCCAGCTTCACGCCGCCGGCCTTGCCCCGGCCTCCCGCGTGGATCTGGGCCTTCACCACCCAAGGGGCGTCGGGGAACCGCTTCAGGGCCTCATCGACTTCGGAAAGGTGCTTCACCACCACGCCGGGCGTGACGGGCAGCCCGTATTTGGCGAATATCTCCTTGGCCTGGTATTCGTGAAGTTTCAAAATCGCCTCCCTTGGGCGGGGAATTCTTTGAAAACAACAGCTGAAATGCGACGGTCGGAAATTTAATTTTTGATCTATCGGCTCTTCAACGGAAAAACAAAAGGCCTTCAGGGAATCTGCCGGTGGAGACTTTCCATGACCCAACTCCAGATGTCATTGAAAATCGCCAACCCCATCAAGCAAACCACCAGGGCAACACCGGCGGTCTGGTAAACCTGCTGGAACTTCACCGAAACCGGCTGCCGTTTGATGCCTTCCACCAGGCAAAGCAGGATCTGGCCGCCGTCCACGATGCCCAAGGGTAAGAGGTTCATCAGGAAAAGGATGAGGGAAATGGAGGCCACCGTCTTGGCGAATTTTTCCGTGCCTTGCATGGCCTGTTGGTACATCGTCCGGAGGATGACGACCGCCCCTCCGACGTTGTCCTTGAGGGCCATCTTGCCCGTCACCAACTTGCCGATGACGTCGATGTACATCCCGCAAAACCCGATGGCGCGGGCAAAAGCCTCGGGCACCGCTTCCAGGGGGCCCATCCGCTTGATTTCGAACTGGCTCGATTCCTTCGGGGCGATGCCGATGACCCTATCCTCGCCGTTGTAAATCCGGTTGACGGTCACCGGGTATTGTTTGCCATTGCGGAGCACCTGGAGCTGGATAGCGTCGTTGGGGGTGCTTTTGATGGCGTAAGTGAGTTCCATCCACTCGGAGACTTTTTTACCGTTCACGCTCAAGACCGTGTCGCCGGGGCGGATGCCGGCTTTCCAAGCAGGTGTTTCCAAGGGTACGTCCCCGATGACCGGAGGTTCGCTCGGGAAAAGCCCCATCCCGAACTTGGCCTTTCGCGGATCTTCTTTTTTGGGATCGACGGTTAAGGTGAGGTCCATCATTTTCCCGCCCCGGTCCACGGTGATGACGGTGGAGGCCCCGGGCGTCTTGAGTATTTTTTCATAGGCGTCGTCCAGGTCGGTGGACATGTTTTTAATGTCCTTTCCGTCCACCTTCAGCAAATGGTCGTTCTCCTTGAAACCGGCGGTGTAAGCCGGGCTGTCCGGCGGCACAAAACCCAGGATGGGGTTTTCGATTCCGACTTTCTCGCCGGCGATCAGGATGAAGTAAAGGATGAAAACGGCGGAGATGAAATTCATGGCGGGGCCGGCCACAAGGATGAAAATTCTTTTCCACCAGGAGGCGGCCAGGTAATCCCCCGGCTCGGGCGCCTTGGCGTACATTTGCTCGGCCGATTCCCCGCTCAAATCCCCTCCCTGGGGTTTACAAAAGCCGCCCAAGGGGATGGAACCGATGGAGTAAAGGGTCTTCCCCCACTTTTTGGAAACCAGCCGGGGAGGGAAAAAGAGGCAATACTCCTCAACTCCCACGCCCACTAGGCGCATGGCCAAAAAATGGCCCCACTCGTGGATGGCAACCATAAAGCAAAAGGCCAGCATGACTTCGAGAAAGGTTAAAAGGTTCATTTTTTCCTCATTTAGGTGATCGGAACCGTCCGGGAAAGGTCCATGGGGCGCTTACTTCGCCGAGGCTTCCTGGCGGGCCCAAAGGTCGGCTTTCAATATACCATCCAGGGTTCCGTTTGTCAGGGGGCGGTACTTTCGCAAAGTCCTGCTGATGATTTTGGGGATTTGGGTAAACGGAATTTCATCGTTTAAAAAGCGGCTAACCGCCACCTCATTGGCGGCGTTCAAGACCGCCGGATAGGTCCCCCCTTTTTTTCCCGCTTCGTAGGCCAGGTCCACGCAGGGGAATTTCTCGCGGTCGGGCTTTTCAAAATGAAGCCGCCCGATCTGGGCCAGGTCCAGCCGGTTCACCGGCGAGTCGGCCCGGTCGGGATAAGTGAGGGCGTATTGGATGGGAATCCGCATATCGGTGGTGCCCAACTGGGCCAGCACCGAGCCGTCGATGAATTCCACCATGGAATGGATGATGGATTCGGGGTGAATGACAATGTCGATTTTCTCGAAGGGGGCGTTGAACAAGTAATGCGCCTCGATAACCTCCAGTCCCTTGTTCATGAGGGTGGCAGAATCGATGGTGATCTTGGGGCCCATGCGCCAGGTGGGATGGTTCAAGGCATCCTTGCGGGTGATCTTGGGAAAAAGTTTCTTGGCCAGGTTGCGGAAGGGTCCGCCGGAGGCGGTCAAAAGGATTTTGTAGATTTCCTTGGCCGAGCGGCAGCTGGCCAGGCATTGGAAAATCGCGCAATGCTCGCTGTCCACCGGCAGGATCCGGGAGCCCGATTTCTTGGCGGCCTTCGTCACCACTTCCCCGGCCATGACCATGGGTTCCTTGTTGGCTAGGGCGATGTCCTTGCCCTTCTGGATGGCGGCCAGGGTGGGCTTCAACCCCGCCGCGCCCACGATGGCGGAAAGCACCAGGTCCGCGCCTGATTCCGCCGCCACCGCCACCACACCTTCTTCCCCCGCCAAAATCTGGGTCGACGTTCCTTTGGTGAGGGCCTTCAGCTCGGGAAAAAACTTCCAGTCCATGATGGCGGCCATCTTGGGTTTGAAGATTATGATCTGCCGGGCCAATTCCTTGGCGTTGCGGTAAGCGGTAAGACCGGTCACTTGGAAGGAGGGTTTCAGCTTTTGGACGACGTCGAGGGCGGAAACGCCGATGGAGCCGGTTGAACCCAGGATGGCGATTTTTTTTTGCATAGAAACCTTTTACCGCGAAGGCGGGGATCTTGAAAAAGGATTTGGTTCTCAAATAAGGGAAGGATTATAACATTCAATTTTTCCTAAAATGATTTGTTTCCAGGAGCTTTTTTAGGCCAAACAAAAAAGGCGGCCTTTCGGCCGCCTTCCATAATTCAAAATTCATAATTTAGAATTCAGAATTCAGAATTATTTTTTATCTTTATCCACCGGCTCGTACTCGGCGTCAACCGGGCCGTCCTTGGGCTTCTCGCCTTCCGGCGTTCCGCCGTCGCCCGAGGGGGCCGCACCTGGAGTTCCTTGTGCCCCGGGAGTGGCCTTGTACATGGCCTCGCCCAGCTTCATGGAAGCCTGGGACAATTCTTCCGCGGCCTTCTTGATGGCCTCCAGGTCGTCGCCGGGAAGGACCTTCTTCAAGGCCTCCAGTTTTTCCTCGATGGCCTTCTTGGTGTCCGCGTCCACCTTGTCGCCGTATTCCTTCAAGGCTTTCTCGGTGGAGTAAGCCAGCGTGTCCGCGTGGTTCTTGGCTTCGATCTTTTCCTTCTTCTTTTTATCCTCGTCCGCGTGCAGTTCGGCGTCCTTCTGCATTTTCTTGATTTCCTCATCGGATAATCCCGAGGAAGCCGTGATGCGGATGGACTGTTCCTTGCCCGTGCCCAAGTCCTTGGCGCCCACGTGCAGGATGCCGTTGGCGTCGATGTTGAAGGTCACTTCGATCTGGGGAACGCCGCGCGGCGCCGGGGGAATCCCCACCAGGTCGAACCGGCCCAGGGTGCGGTTGTCGGAGGACATTTCCCTTTCACCCTGCAGCACGTGGATGGACACCGTGCTTTGGCTGTCCGCGGCGGTGGAAAAGGTCTGGCTCTTCTTGACCGGGATGGTCGTGTTGCGTTCGATGATCTTGGTCATGACGCCTCCCAGGGTTTCCACGCCCAGGGACAGCGGGGTGACGTCCAAGAGCAGTACGTCCTTCACTTCGCCCTTCAGCACTCCGCCCTGGATGGCGGCGCCGACGGCCACCACCTCATCCGGGTTGACGCCCTTGTGGGGCTCCTTTTTGAAGAAGTCCTTCACGATCTTGACGACCATGGGCATGCGGGTCATACCGCCCACCAGGACCACCTCGTGGATTTCCTCGACGGTCAATCCCGAGTCTTTCAGGGCTTTGCCGCAGGGTTCCAGGGTCTTTTCCACCATGTCCCCCACCAGCTGTTCCAGCTTGGCGCGGGTCAGTTTAATATTCAGGTGCTTGGGGCCCGAGGCGTCCGCCGTGATGAAGGGCAGGTTGATGTCGGTTTCCTGCGTGGTGGACAGGTCGATCTTGGCCTTTTCGGCCGATTCCTTCAGGCGCTGCAGGGCCATGCGGTCGTTCTTCAGGTCCACGCCGTTGTCTTTCTTGAACTCGTCGACGAGCCAATTGATGATGCGCTGGTCGAAGTCGTCCCCGCCCAAGTGGGTGTCCCCGTTGGTGGATTTCACCTCGAACACGCCGTCGCCCAGTTCCAGGATGGAAATATCGAAGGTGCCGCCGCCCAGATCGTAGACGGCGATCTTTTCATTTTTCTTGTCCTTATCCAGGCCGTAGGCCAGCGCCGCCGCGGTGGGTTCGTTGATGATGCGCAGCACTTCCAACCCGGCGATCTTGCCGGCGTCCTTGGTGGCCTGCCGCTGGGCGTCGTTGAAGTAGGCGGGCACGGTGATGACCGCTTCCTTGATTTCACTGCCCAGGTAGGCCTCGGCGTCGGCCTTGAGCTTTTGCAGGATCATGGCCGAGATCTCGGGCGGCGAGTATTCCTTGTCGTCGATCTTCACCCTGCACGTCGCCGTTGGAAGATTCTTTTAAGGTATAGGGGACCAGCTTCCGGTCCATTTCCACTTCGGGGTCATGCAGTTTGCGGCCCATGAAGCGCTTGATGGAAAAAACGGTGTTGGTGGGGTTGGTGATGGCCTGGTTCTTGGCCACCCGGCCCACCAGCCGCTCGCCGGACTTGGAAAAACCCACCACGGACGGCGTGGTGCGCGCGCCTTCCGCGTTGGCGATGACCTTGGGCTCGCCGCCCTCCATGATCGCCATGCAGGAATTGGTGGTGCCTAAATCGATGCCTAATACTTTGTTCGTTGCCATTGTTCTACTCCTCTTTCATTAGTCGGCAGTCCACAGTCGGCGGCCGACAGTAAAACCTAAGATTGTGCGCGTTCCAGCCTGGCTGTCGACTGTCGACCGCCGGCTGTTAACTGCTTTTATGGTTCTTGGCTACTTTCACCAGCGCGGGCCTCAAGACCCGGTCGTGCAGCAGGTAGCCGCTTTGCAGTTCCTCCATCACCGTCTCGTCGGGAAACTTGTCCGTTTCCTCCTGGAACATCACTTCATGGAACCGCGGGTCGAACTTCTCGCCCACCGTCTTGACCTTTGAAACCCCGTGCTTTTCCAGCACCGATTGGAACTGCTTCAAGGTCAATTCCACCCCTTGTTTCAGGGATAAAAACCCCTTGTCCTGGTCGTCCGCCGGGATGGAGCCGACCGCCCTTTCCAGGTTATCGACCACCACCAGGAACTCTTTCAAGAGGGAGGCCTGCGAAAATTTAAGGAACTCCTCTTTTTCCTTCAAGGCCCGTTTCTTGTAGTTGTCGAAGTCCGCGGCCATCCACATGAGCCTGTCCTTGAGCTCATCGTGCTTTTTCTTCCATTCCTCGAGTTCCTCCAGGGCCTGGGCCGGCATGACGGGCTCGGACGGGATGACCGCCGCGTTGCCCGCGTCGTCGTAGGCGTCAGGTTGGCTGGAGAGGATTTCGATTTCGGGTTCTTCGTTGGGTTTTGGGTCGTTCACTGCTGTCTCCGGATCTTGTTGTGGAAATGGTGTGGATTTAAAAATTTTACCTGCCAACTGCGAACTGCCGACTGTCAGCTGCCTTTATCATTCTCCTTTTTGGGAAAGGGTGTTTTCCAGGCATTGGGCCATGTGCTGCGCCACGCCGGCGACGCGGTCATAAGCCATCCGGGTGGGGCCCAGGACGCCCAGCGCCCCCACTACCTTGCCCTGGTAATAATAAGGAACATGGACGAAGGAAAAAGCCCTTAAGGAAGCCTGGGTGAACTCGTGCCCGATATCCACGGCCAGCCCCGGGTTGGTCCATTGCCGCCCGAGAACCTGGGCCAGGGGCTGCTTTTGCTCCACCAGGCGCACCACCTGTTCCATCATCTGATAGTTGTGGAATTCCGGCTGTTCGGTCAGGCAGGAAACGCCCTCGATATGGAGTTCATCGCCGTTGAATTGAAGGGCTTTTTCGATCAGCTTGAGGGCCGTTTCCAGGATGTTCAACCTGGCTTTTTTGACCGACTCCACGTCCTTTAACAGGCTTTCGCGGATTTGGGCCAGCGTCAGCCCGGCGAAACGGGAGTTCAAAAGCTGGGTGATCTTGGCGATTTCCTTCAAATCGACCGGGCTTTCCAGCCGGATCCATTCTTCCTTCACCAGCCCCTCTTCCAGGGCCAGGACCACCAGGATGCGGTGGGAATCCACGGCGATGATCTTGAAATGGTCCAGGGAAATTTCCTGGGGCATGTGGAAGACCGCCAACCCGGCCAGGCGGGTCATGGCCGATAGGATTTTGGCCGTGTGGCGCATGAGGATCTCGATCTCGTCCTTGGCCTTCACGTATTCCCGCTCGACCTGGTGTTTTTCCTTGAGGTTGAGGGTCCGGGCCCGCATGAGGCGGTCCACGTAAAACCGGTAGCCTTGGTCCAGTGGGATGCGCCCCGCCGAGGTGTGGGGATGGGTGAGGAGGCCCTTTTTTTCCAGGTCCATGAGCACGTTGCGGATGGTGGCCGAGGAGAGCTCCATCCTTCCGGAGATCACCTGTGAGCCCACGGGCTTGGCCGTGGCCACGTAATGGTGGATCACCGAGGAAAGGACGTTTTCTTCGCGTTCATGTAAGGGTTCAAAAGACACTGTTTTTCGCTCCGGGGGGATCATTACAGGCTTCCCCATAATAAGTAGGGAAAAAGGAAAGTCAACGCTAGTGGAACGGCCTTAAAACCCCTAACAGGGTGCTGAAAAAGTCTTTTTCCACCCTGTCTACAGCCACGGGTTAGGAGCGAATCGCCTTAAATCCCTTGTTCTTTCAAGGGATGATTCGCGACACAGATACGAAAAAGTCCGCCGTTTGGACTTTTTCATCATCCTGCTAAAACCCATTTAACCACCAAGATCACAAAGGTCACCAAGAACAGCCAAATCTCAAAATTTAATCGAATCTTTTTTGTCTTTCTTGGTGGACTTGGTGCCCTTGGTGGTTCAACCTGCCTTTGCTTTTCAGGCCGCCAAAACTTCTAAAATTCCGTTTAAAACAAAGTATCCCTTGGAAGTGACCCGGTAACGGCCTTCCTTCAAGGATAAAAACCCTTCTTCTAATAAACGGTTGAATTTGGCCTCCCGGGGACAGCCGGTAAAACCGGCATAACGGTCGGCTTCGGTTTTCTCCACCCCATCCTTGGTCCGCAAGGCCAGCATGAGTTTCTCCCAGGCGCGGGTTTTCTCCGGTAAATATTCCGTCAAAAGCACGTTCTCCCGGGCCTTCACTTGCCGGATATATTCCATTAAATCCTCGCCGTGGCTGTGCCGGACGCCTTCCACCGTACCCACGGCGGAAACCCCGAAGCCCCAGTAGTCCTCTCCCCGCCAGATGTTCCAGTTGTGCCGGCAGGCCTTGCCGGGTTTGGCGAAGTTGGAGACCTCATATTGTTCAAAACCCCGCTGTTCCAGAAAATCCTGTGCCCAGGCATATTCATCCGCCGTTAAATCCTCGGAGGGAAGGGCCAGGCCCTCGGTCACCTGTTTTGCCAGGGGAGTTCCTTCTTCCACCTGCAAAGCATAGAGGGAGAAATGTTCCGGGTTCAATTCCAGGGCTTTTTGTAGGGACTCCTGGAACATATCCAGTGTCTGGCCGGGAAGGCCGAACATGAGGTCCAAATTGACGTTGTCGAACCCCGCCGCGCGGGCCGCGCCGAAGGCCTTTTCCACCCGGTCCCATTCATGGCCGCGGCCCAGTTTCCTTAAGATCTCCTTTTGGGCCGCTTGGGCTCCGAAACTGAGGCGGTTGACCCCGGCGGCGCGGTAAGCCCGGAGCCTTTCCCCATCGGCGGTTTCGGGGTTGGCCTCCATGGAAATTTCGGCGTTCCCGGCGAAACCAACCTTCTCCCGTAGCGCCTTGAGGATTTGTTCCAGTTTTTCCGGGGGCAAAAGGGAAGGCGTCCCTCCTCCGAAATAAGTGGTTTGGAGAGGCCCTTGGAGGGAGGAATTCCCGATTTCAAGGCAAAGAGCGTCCGCGTAAGCGGCCATTTTGGATTCCTGCCCCGCGAAGGAAGTGAAATCGCAATAGCTGCAAATGGAAGTGCAGAAAGGTATGTGGATGTAAGCGTTCATTAAAGGCTCCAAAATCGTGTCGACGGTCGACAGTCCGCGGTCGACAGTTAACCCAACGGTTCCAAGGTGTTAAGACGTTGCTGCCGACTGTCGACTGTCAGCTGTGAGCTGCCTTTCAGCGGATGACCGTGAACATCCGTTGCTTGAGTACCTGGCAATTCTCCTTAAAGGATTGGAGGCCGGTGGCCCCCACCACAATTCCCGCCAGGACGCAGCAAACGACGATGGTCACGAGGTGGTTTTTCAGGGAATCCGACCTTGCCTTGGAATCCGCCGATTCCGCCGGACTGGCGGAGCGCTTGCCCACCAAACCCAAAAGCAAAAGGACAAGGGAAACCGCCGCCACCGCCAGCGCCGCCAGCGCCAGGAAGTCGGCAAAACCCACGCTGTGCCAATAAATAAACCAGGCCTGCCCTTTGATGAGCTTCTCGTCCAATTGGCCCCAATAACGCGAGTCCATGCTGTTGTCCCGGTTGTCCCCCATCATGAAGTAATGGCCGGGCAGGATGGTCACCGGGCCAAAGTTGTCCCGGCTGGTTTTGGAAATGTCCGCCAAGGGGCTGTCAGGGCCCAGGTTTTGGGAGGAAATGAATTCCCCGTCGTAACCTGGCGGCTGGACCATGGGGTCGATATGCTTCGCGAAGGGCTCGTCCTGCCGAACGCCGTTCACGTAGAGCACTTTATCCTTATAAATCAGGATGTCGCCGGCGACCCCGCGGCAACGCTTGATAAAGTCCTTGGAGTGGTCGTTTGGATACACAAAAACGACGATGTCTCCCCTTTGGGGCTTGTGGAGGTCGAAGAAACGTGGCGTTTTGTTGAGGAAGGAATAGCCGTACTCGTATTTTTTAACCAGGATGTAGTCCCCCACCTGCAGGGTATCCTCCATGGAGCCTGAGGGGATGGTGAAGGGCTGGACCCACACGGCCTTCAGCGACAGTGCCACCGCCATGGCGATCCAGAAGGAATCGATGGTTTCCACGAGTCCCGCGTTGGAGGGGTTCTTCCGGTAGGCCGGGAGGCCCCACAACAGGACGGCTTCCACCACCGAGAGCACGCCGAAAAGCGCCCAGAGGATCGAATTCAAGTTTTCGATTAAGTTCATTTATTTCTCCTTCAAAATCGAGTCGACGGTCGACAGTCCGCTGTCGGCCGTGGAACCCAAACCACTAAGATGTTAAGCCTTTGCTGCCGACTGTCGACCGCCAACTGTGAGCTGTTTTGTTATTCTTCGACTTTCAATACCGCCATGAAAGCTTCCTGCGGTATTTCGACGCTCCCGATGGACTTCATGCGCTTCTTTCCCTCTTTTTGCTTGTCCAAAAGCTTGCGTTTGCGGGAAATATCGCCCCCGTAGCATTTGGCCAAAACATCCTTCCGGCGGGCCCGTACCGTTTCCCGGGCGATAATCTTACCCCCGATGGCGGCCTGGATGGGCACCTCGAAGAGCTGTTGGGGAATGATCTCTTTGAGCTTTTCAGCGATTCCCCGGCCCCGAATCTCCGCCTTGTCCCGGTGGACCATAAAGGAAAGGGCGTCCACCGGCTCGTTGTTCAGGAGGATATCCACTTTCACCACTTCCCCCACCTTATAACCGATGGGCTCGTAATCCAACGACGCGTAGCCCTTGGTGCAACTCTTGAGCTTGTCGAAGAAATCCATGACTACCTCGGCCAGCGGAAGCTCGTAGGTGATCGACCGCACGGCTGGTGTCCAGGAAATGGGTGTCCTTGTGCAAGCCGCGCCGTTCCTGGCTGAGGGTCATGACCGCGCCGATATAGTCGGCGGGCACGATAATTTTGGCGTCGATGTAGGGCTCCTCGATCTCTTCCACTTCCGAGGGGTCGGGCAGCTTGGAAGGGTTATCGATGGTGAAGATCTCGCCGTTCGTCTTTTTGACTTTGTAAACGACGCTGGGGGCGGTGGCGATGAGGTTGAGGTTGTATTCCCGCTCCAGGCGCTCCTGTACGATTTCCATGTGCAAAAGCCCCAGGAACCCGCAACGGAACCCGAAGGAAAGGGCCAGGGAAGTTTCCGGTTCATAGGAAAGAGCCGCGTCGGAGAGCTTCAGCTTAGCCAGGGCTTCCTTTAAATCGTCATATTCATCCGAATTCACCGGATAAAGCCCGCAGAACACCATGGGCAAAACGTCCTTGAACCCGGGCAGGGCCGAGGCCGTGGGATGGATTTCATCCGTGATCGTATCCCCCACCTTGGCGTCGCGCACTTCCTTGATGTTGGCGGCGATGTAACCTACCTCGCCCGCGGAAAGCCCCTCGGTTTTTTCCATCTTGGGCTTGAAGACCCCTACTTCCTCCACCTCGAAGATCTTGCCGGTCGCCATGAGTTTCATTTTGGTTCCCTTGGCGATAACGCCGTCCAGGAGCCTTACGAAGACATGACGCCCCGGTAGATGTCGTACATGGAATCGAAGATAAGGGCCTTGAGGGGTTCGGCGGCTTCGCCCTTTGGGGGCGGGCACCCTTGCCACCACCGCCTCCAGGATCTCCTCGATGCCGATGCCCTCCTTGGCCGAGGCCAGGATGGCTTCCTCGCCGGGAATCGCCAGGGATTCCTCCATTTGCTTCTTGCAGCGTTCCGGGTCGGCGGCGGGCAGGTCGATCTTGTTGATGACGGGCACGATGGTCAGTTTTTGGTCGAAGGCCAGGAAGGCGTTGGCCAGGGTCTGGGCCTCCACCCCCTGGGAGGCGTCGATCAAAAGAAGCGCCCCCTCGCAGGCCTTCAGGCTTCGGGAGACCTCGTAAGTGAAGTCCACGTGGCCCGGCGTATCAATGAGGTTCATCTCGTATTTTTGGCCATTCTTGGCCTTGTAAAAGAACCGCACGGCCTTGGCCTTGATGGTGATGCCCCGCTCGCGCTCCAGGTCCATCTGGTCCATCAGCTGGTCGCGCATTTCCCGGGGCGGGATGGCCCCCGTGAACTCCAACAGGCGGTCCGCCAGCGTGCTCTTGCCGTGGTCGATGTGGGCGATGATGCAGAAATTGCGGATGTGGTCTAACGACAAGAGGATTTTCCTTTGGCTGTTTTGAGGGCGCTTAGTATAGCAGGATGGAAGAAAAGTCCAAGGCAAGGCCGGGGGATTGAAAAGCGGCTGTTTAAACAAAAAAGGCGGCCCCGAATGGAGCCGCCTTATAAAGCAAATTTGAAGTTCTCAGGGTATGAATTGGACGTTGTCGATCCAAAAGTCGGAAAGATTGGTGACCGGGGCGCCAGCCGAACCTTGGGCGTTGTCGCTCCACTGCCACTGCAAAAAGACAAAATGATTCATGTTTCCCGTGGGACCCGTCGTGGTGATTGCGCCGCTAGTGGGTCCGAACCCCGGATAAACAAGTTGGTTCCATGTAACCGTGACGGACTGCCATCCACCGCTGGGCCCATTAGGCAGGAGATAATGGAAATGGTTGTAGTTGGGTGCCCCCGTGTTGATGGTTTCAACTTGGAACTGGCGGTAGGTACTGGTGTCATCCGCGCCGATGTTGTAATAAAAGGCGATTCCCCCGTTTCCCCCATTCAGGAAAGGAGTGGCATCGTAGTAGGGATTGGAGGGGTTGTTTTCCAGAGTGCAGGTCAATTGGTCCGCCTCATATCCCCCCACCGCGATGCAGGTAATGGGGCCTGCGGCCAAGCCGATATGAATGGCGTAAATACTGGAGTCGGTGCCATCCGAAACGGCATTAGGGAGGACAAAAGGGGTATTGATGACATTAGGAGCAGCAGCCGGACCGCCATAAGTGGCGTCCGACCAATAACCGGGGTTGAAGGCGGCGCTTCCTGAGGGGCTCCCGTTCGGTGCGACCTGGGTCACCGGAATGCTCCCGGTTGGATAACCCAAAAGGTCGGGATTGACGTAGATGGAATCGTTCTCAAAATTACTGATGTAGTTGGAGGGAAGGGGCGGGGCCTTAGGGAGAACCATGGCCGAGACGGGCGGAACCTGGCTAGCACAGCCCTGGAATAGGACGACGGCCGCGGGTATCAAGAAACAAGCCGCGCAAATGGCATATTTAAACCTAGTGTTCACGACAGCCTCCCCTACTATCCTCAAAAAATGGACCTTAATCTTTCCTTTTAATTTTACCACTTATTGGTAAAACTGAATGTCATCCACCCAATAATCGATATTCGAAGTGCCTGCCGTGTTGTTCCGGCTTTCCTCCCATTGCAGCCAAAGCATCTGCTGGAGGTTGGCACCGGTGAAAGTGGGCGGATTGGTAACCACTCCCGCGTAGGCCTGGACCAGGGAACTAAAAGGTACCTTGAAGAACTCCCATTGGCCGGCTGTCCCAGCCGAAAGATCCGTTGTGAAATTATCATAACATCCCCCGGCGTTCCCTCCAACGCAACCCCCTTGCGGGGTTCCCTGGGTTTGGTAAACCGGGATGGAAAAGTCCCTCTTGGTGGTATTGTCATCGGCGGCGATTTTGAGGTAAAACTGAACTCCCGTGAAAAAACTTCCGTCGTATTCGTTTCCATTTTCCATCGTGGCTTCCAATTCAATGGCGGGGTAGGTGGCGTTTCCCGTGTCCATGAGCGTTCCCTGAACGCGGAAGGCATTGGGAGAGCCGTTGACCCCTCCGGCTTGAACCCCGCCGAACGTGAGAAGGATGTTGCTTGGAAAATTATTGACCGCTGTCACCGCACCGGGTGTTTTTAGGACATAACCGGGGGGGTTGCTTAATTCCATGAGTTCCGGGTTGATAGAGACCGAACCGGAGTTGAAATTGGTGACGAGGGTCCGGTTGGGGACCAGGGTCGGGGCCGGATAAACGGGGGTCACGTTGGGCGTAGGGGTCAGTCCGGGAAAGCCCGCTGCGTCAAAGGGGGTTTTGCTGGTGCAGCCTGGCAGGATTCCCCAAGCCATTCCCGCGATGGCCGCGACCACGAAAAGAGCCCCGGTAATGGAGTGCCTGTTCCATTTTTCCGGCCTATTGGCCCTCAAATTAAAATTCGATTTCATAAGTCAGCCCCATGTACTGGTTATGTAGCGTCCCGCCCGTTCCTGGGGGGGTTCCGATGTAGGGAACTGCTGTCCCCCAAGTCAGGTCATAGTCCGCGTAAAGGCTGGAATTGCGGTTCACTTTGAAAGTCGTGGAAAGCCTCCAGCTTTGGTTGGTACCATTGATATTGAAGACTTGGTATTGGCCCAAATCCGTGTTGTCGAAGATGTAGGAATACCGGGCTAGGGTACTCCCTCCGTAACCCGCTTCCGATCCCGTAATGTTATCGCTCCCAAAGGAGGCCGATGCTTCCCACCAGGGAAAGAATTCAGCCCGGACTCCGCCCAAAACCCAGGCGCTGGTCAAGGCCCCGATGGCGCTGGTGGTTTTCTCATACCGGACGTTCACACCGACTTCCAAATCACCGGTACCGATGTAGGGCCCGAGATTAAAGGAGGGCCCCACGTTGACGTAGGTGAAGTTCCGCTGGGGAGCCGGAGCGGCGGCGGTGCCATCCACCGGGGTAAAGCCCGTCCCGACGCCGTTCACAACCATATTATCACCAATTTCCTGGACAAAGTAGACCGAGGCCGGAAGCTTGAGGGAGTTCTTTTCAAGGGCTTTCACGTCCAAATCAAGCCCGAATCCCTGCCGGTTGGGGGTCGCCAACCCATAGGGGAAGGTGTTGTCCTGGGTACGATCATAAAAGCTGAAGATGCCGCCGGCACGGGGCACATCAGTCAGGAAAAACTGGGTCCGCAAAGGGGCGGTCATGAGGCCCGGTCCCACGGTATTGCCCACGAACAGTTGGCCACCGCCCGTAACCACAGTGATGGCATCCTGGCGCGTTTGGGCCAGGGGCGAGAAATAATTGGGGCCCACGTAGAGGTAGTTGAAATTGACTTTTGAATGGCCGAACCGTAGGTAAGGACCGCCCAAAACGGAGGAATCATTTAAGACCTTGTTGGCGTCCTGCTCATCGTCCTGGTAGGTGGCGACGGCTCCTTCAACAGCGCCGCCAAAGGAAAAGTCACCGCCCAAACCCACGTCCAAGGACGGCTTCAAGCTGCCTAATTGGTAATGATGGGCCCAAGTGGCAGGATTGAACTGGGAGTAGGGGGACCCCGGAGTATCCGTGTTCAGGGGCTCGGTTAGGATGACACCGTAGGCGTTCAATGCCAGTTGCAGGGAGAGGTCGCCGCCCATGAACCACCGTTTGGACTTCAATTCCCCATTGCCCCCCAAAATCCAGTCGGTGAACAAATAGGGCCCCCAATAACTTCCGGCGGTGGCCATGTCCTTGAAGCCGTTACGGATCATGTCCACCATGGCGGACACCTTGAACTCCTGCAAGGCGCTTGAATCCGGCCAGAGGACGTCGGTCCCCACCCGCATGCCCCGGAACGGCCAATTGGGTTCGTTGTTGAGGAAGGTCTCATATTTTGTTTCGTCGTCGAAACGGCTGTACATTTCAGGGTAATAACGCAGGTCCAGGTTATTCCGGTTCCAAAGAGTCAGGGGGGTATAGGATTCGTCAAAATCCCCAAATGTGACCGAGAACCAAGGGGGATTGAAATCAATATGGGCGCGGCGGATGAAAAGCGTGTCGAGGGAGTTGTTGTAGGACAGAGAAGATGTCGAGGTTCCGGTTTCATACCGAACCGTCGCTTCCCACCGGACTCCCTTGGACACGACCCCTTCGGGCATAAAGTCGATGTAGCCCCAGGCAAAGCGGTCGGAGGGCGGGCTGAGGGAAACGGCGGAACTGTCCCCATAATATTGTTGGGAAATACCGAACATTCGTCCCAGGCCATGCCAGGTGATTTCGGGCCATTCGTTGATGCCCTGGAGCTTGGTCCAAAGGTCGTACTGGGCGGCCTCGGTCTTGGCCACTTGGTCTTCCAGATCCGCCTTTTGGTCCTTCACCAATTGGAGTTCGGCGTCATAGGCTTCCCGGAGCGATTTTAAGTTCCTTTCCATCTCAGCGATCTTATCCGGATTGGCCCAAACCGCGGTGGAGCCCGCTGACGGGGCGGGGGCTGGCGCGGCCTCGGCGGCGGGGGCCGGAGTGGTTCCAGCCGGCGATGCGGGAGCCGGGGCGGCGGTTCCGTTATCCGAGGGGGGAGGAGGAATGTCAGTGTCCTGGGCCACGACGATTTCGTCGTATTTTTTCTCAGCTTTGAAAATCCGCTGGGCGATCTCAAAGCGGGTGAGGGGTCCTTGGGATGCGCCTGCCGGCAGGAGGCCGTTGGTTTCTAATTGGAGCAATTCGCCATAGCTAGGATCGTTCGAGGGCACCACCGTGAAAGGGTTGGGAGCTTCAGCCGCAAAGCCGCCCGCAACCGCGAAGAAAAAACCGAGGCTTAACGGCCAGAGCAACCGCTTCGCGCTTGAGCGAGTTTTAAAGGTTGAAAAAAACATCGGGTTAGAATTTGACATAATAACCGAATCTCCAAATTTGGTCTTGGCGGTCGTAACTAGGCATATCGCTCCAGGTATACTCGGTCCGGAAATAATCCGCCCTAAAGTTCACGTTGGCGCTCATGGGGAGCACGAGCCCGAAGGCCAGGGTTTGGCGGGTAATGTTCAAGGGAAGATAGGAATATTGTCCTAAAGTAGACGTGTCCAGTAAAAAGGGGTACTGAGCCAAGGTGGGGGGGTTCCCCCCCATTACGTATTCGCTCCCAGTGGATTGGGCCTGCTCGAAAGCCGCGGACCAGACCACGGTATTGAGGAAGTGGGCCGGGATATTGAAATCACAGGCCGCGATAATCGTGTTGACGGTGAAGGGGTCCACGCCCAGCCCCAGGTCGGTGGCTTGGTGTTTGTAGTCGAACTGGATGTCATAGGTCCGCCCGGTGAGGTCGAAAGCTTTGGCGAAATCCACGGTCAAGGCGCCCTCATATCCGGTGAAGGTCCTGGCGTTGGCAGTAGTGGTGCCGCTGTCCACCGCCACCAGCCCCGTTCCGATGGAGTTCAACACCAGGTTGGGTTGGATTTCCTGGAGGGAGGTGAAGGAGGCTTGGGGCTTCAGCCACCCCCGCTCCCCGATTTCCCCCGAAAAACCAACCACGATGCCTTCGCGGTCAGGGGTGGAATCCCCGTAAGGAAGGGCGTTTTCTGTAAGCCGGTCATAAACGCCGAAGTAGGCGGAAGGACGAAAAACCCCTTGGAAAGGCGAGTCGGTTAAATAACCCGTGAGCGAATTATCCAATAAGTTTACTCCAGGGATGGCATCGAATAGCTGGTTGGTTTGGGCTCCCGGGGAGTAAAAGTAGGGGCCGATGTTGAGGTATTTGCCGGTCAAGTGGAATCCCTCGATGTTCAAGGAGGCATTGGCCAGCATCGCCCAATCCTCAAAAACCCTCTGGGGGTTCCTCGAATCATCGTTGTATTGGCTCCCCGCGTTTTCCATGGAAGCCGTCAAATCGGCTTTATCGGCGAGGGGAACGGTGGCTCGCACGACCACGCTGCCGATTTCATATTGTTTGGCGTAGGTGTCGGGGAAGTCGGGGATGTAAGGCACAGGGGCGCTGTCGGGATCCTGCCAAAGCAGTAGTCCCGTCCCCTGGAGCTCTAGGTCGTCATTGAAAAAGCTGATGGAAGATTCGCTCCCGGCGAAATAGCTTCCGAAAGTAAAGCTCCCGGTGCTATTCATGGGTCCCCCCATGGCCTGTAGTTTGAAATCGCTTAAAACCGGATCTTTCGACCAGCTGACTGTCGTGGCGGCCTGGAAACCCCGAAGGTGTTCATCCGGACCCTGGTCCATGTAAGTCCATTCCTCCACCTCTTTGCGCATGCGGTTGAAGGACGTGGGTTCGATGAAGTTGTAGACGGGGTCGTAGTTCCAAAGGGTCAAAGGAGTGTAGCTTTTGTAAAAATCCCCCGCCGTCAGGGAACAAACGTCGGTGATATCGCTTAAAGAAATCCACCGCAGTTGATAATGGGGCTCCACAGGGTCCGCGTAATACATCCCAATGGACCGGATGATGCGGATCCTCGCGTCAAACAAAAGGGAGGGCACCGGGATGCTCCGTAAGTCCATTTCCATGAACATGAGGGCGTTGTAACTCATGGGGGGATAAACGGCATCGGCGCCGAAACCCCGGTAATTATAGATATAACCCCTGGAAAAGCCCCCCACTTCCGTGCCGGTGTGCTTCAGGTATTCCTGTTGGAGCGCGGAGAAAACCTCATCCCGGTCCTTGGCGTCCTGGAGGCGGGCTTCCAGTTTGTCCACGTCGACTCCCATGGCCGAAATCTCGGCCCGAAATTCCTCCACTAAATCGGCCATGCTCTTGGCGGGCAAGGCGGCTTGGGAAGGAGTGTTGAGGTCGGGGCCCGGCAGCCCATTGGAAGGCGCCGGCAGGGCCGGCGGCAGAGCCGGATTTCCCCCAGGCAGGGGCGGCGGAAGTTCCGCTTGGGCGTAAAGCTTTTCGCTGGCCTGGGCGGTCAATTGGGCCACTTCCAGGTTGGTCAGTTCACGGATGGGTTTGTCCGGCGCCGGCACCAAGCCGGAGTCCACTAAATCCTCCGCTTCCAGGTTGATCCAGGGGTCCCGGTCGGTGGTGGAAAGGCGGCCATGGTCGGCGTAAGCGGGCAAGGTTAACCCCGCCAGGAAAAGGACCGCCATCAATTGGTTTTTTTTCAATTTCATTCTCATTCCGTCCAGGCCTTAAAAAAGGAACCACATACGGCTGTAATACTGGTCACCCGAGTAATCGTTGTTCGGCACGTTGGCGTCGGTGAAATTGATATGTTTATAGCGGATTTCCATCTTGCTCCCGCCCCAGGGGAGATCCCAGGCCAAGCCCAGCCCATAGGCTTTGGTTTGATAATCGACCAGAGGATAGGTGTACTGGGAAGTCCAAGTTTCAACCCCGATGTCACCCATCAAATCTACATTCTTCAAAATATTCACCATCATGGCGTAATCAAAGACCTGTTGTTGGAACAGATTCGGAATGTTCTGTAAATTAACCGTCTGGCCCGGTGTGCTGGTGGGGACGTTCAACAAGGCGGGGTTGGTGGAAATACCAGAAACCGTGTTGTCCGTCATATAGAAAGAACCGTCCAGGGGAGCGGGCAGGTTGAACCACTTGTCCATCTTCAGTTTCAGTGTCAGGGTGATGTAATTGTAGGTCTTCAGGTTGTCCAGGTTGACGTACTGGTTCAAGCCGCCGATTGTCACGATCTGGCCCGCCGGGTTATACATGGGATAAATAAGGGGGATGCGCTCCGAACTCAATTGGAACTGGTAGCGCACGTCATCGTTGGAGGTGTCCCCGTCGTTGCGGATAGCCTCGATGTTGTTGATATAGGCCGACCGCAAGGGATTGGGAGGGGTGCTATAGCCACCCCAGAAGTTTAAGCCCCAGAGGCCTTCATCATCCGGATAATAAAAGCTCAGTTCCTGGAAGGGTTCGATCACGTAATAACCCATGGGATCCTGCTCGGAGACGAATTCCGTCTTTTGGGCCACGTCGAAATTCACGACGAAGGTATCCAGGAAACTGGGCCAGTCCTTCATCCAATCCTGTTTGCGCCCGTCCCAGCCCAGGTTTAACCGCCAGCCGTAACGGTCGCTTACCAGGTTGTCCACCTCACCGATACCACCGTACACGTCGTTGAAGTCGCTGGGGTTGAAGCTCATGCCGTACTGATTGAAATGGACACCCGCCATCATGACCTTGCTTTGGAAGTCGGCGTAGTTGTCGCTGATCGCGAAGCCGTACAACGTGAAGGGGTAATAGGCTAAGGAGGCTTGGCCCGCTCCGGCTTCCATCGGCAAAGGATTGGTGTAAACTCCGGTGGCGTCGGCGTAGTAACCCGTGAAAAGGTGGGAAAAGCCCCCCTCGACGTCGAAAAAGACGGGATGAAGGTTGAGCGCCAGTTCGCCGGCGTAATCCTTCAAATCGAGTTGGGGAATCTGGTTGACGCCGAACTGGTCGTTGACCCATTGGGTGGAAATGGACGTGTGCAGCACGCTACCCGTGGGGAAGTCGATTTTGGCGGCTTCTTCCCAGCGCTGGGTTTGGGTGGAACTGGTGCCCATGCGGCCCACCAACACGTGCACCCGGGTGTCCCCCAGGTCCGGAAGGTCATGGCCCACGGCGTACATGCCATCGAAGACCCGGTCGCTGGTGGATTGCACGTTGCCGCCGTTCAGGGAAGCTGTGGAGACGAAGCCGATGCTGTTCATGTAATCGTCCCAGTTTTTGGCGTCTTTGTCGGTGGAGAAATGCTTGATGTCGAAGGGATCCTCGAACCGTTTGAGGGAGTAAGGAGCTATGCCGCGGGTGAAGTCCCCCAGGGTGGTGTCGGGTTGGTAGGCTTCCACCGCGAAGGTGGTGTCCCATTTTCCCAAATCCCCGTAAACGTTCAGGGTAAGGCTGGGGGCGCCCACGTAAACCGAGGCGGGGGCGGCCAGCGCGCCGGTGGCGCCGGGGGTGGAATCCGAAAAATTGGAATAAGGGACGAATGCGCCGAAGCCGGTGGAAAAGGCCCCCAAGCCGCCTATGTCCGACCACATTCCCAGCCAGACCACCTGGTCCAGCTTGGTGGCGTTGCTGAGAAGGGGCCCGGCGCCCGAAACCGGCCCCGAAACGTTCATTTGCTCGAAACGGGTTTCCGTATTGGTGTTGAAATTCGGGATTCCCGACTCTTTATTGGCCTTGGCCCAGACTGATTTCACCTCGTCCTGGAGGTTTTGGAGCGCTTCCAATTCTTTTTCCTGGTCGCTGATCCTCTGGTCGTAAAGGGTCATCCGGGACTTGAGCATGGCCGCTTCCTCATGGAGTTCTTTCAGGAGTTGGTCGATTTCTCCCAGGGCGGCTGGATTAGCTGCGGGCGTAAAAGGGACAGGGGTCGGCGGTGCGGCCGTTGGAAGAGTAATGGCGGGGGGGGGAGGGGCGGCTGTGGGAATCGGTGCGGGCGTCGAGGTAGGGGTAGGGCCCGATAATTCGGGAGCCGTCAGGCGAGCCTTGGCTTTTTCGGTATAGAAGGCCAGTTCGAGGCGGGTGACATATTTTCCATCGTCCAAGACTTGCTGGTCCTGGGGCTCCAAGAGCCCATAGTCCTCGAGTTTTTTGACTCTCTGGTAAAGGGGCGAGTCCGGGCCCAGTTCTTCGTAGGGATTGGCGGATACGGGTTGCGCCCCCCAACTAAAAAAGAGGGGTGCCAAGGAAATTACCGCCAAGAAGGTTTTCGACCTGAAGTTCAATCAGGGCCTCGATCAAAGATTTCCAAAGATTTTACAAAAAGATCTTGTACCGGCAAAATTTTGAACGGCCCGGCCGGCGGTCACGGCTCGTCAGAAAAACTCGAGTTCGTCCACCCAATAATCGACATCGTAGGTTCCCGCGGTATTGTTGGCGCTGTTGGTCCATTGGACGTTGATAAGTTCGGTCAGATGATCCGTAAAATCCGGGGGCGTAACCGGCGCCCCCCATCCTTCCCGCTTGATATCGGAAAAGGCGTAGGTTTTCTTGACCCAATCGGGCGTCGTGACCATGTCCGCCCCGAAATTATCGTAACAATTGGAGGAGCAGGTTCCGCCCTGGTCCGAGGGAAGGGTGGAAGCAGTGCCGATTCCGAAACGGCGTTTGAGGCAGGTGTCGGATGCCGGGCATTTGTAATAAAACTGGATGCCGGTGAAATTGCTGGCATCGTAATAACCGGTGTCCTTGAGCTTGCATTGGAGCTGGAAGCCGGGGTAGCTCTTGTCCCCCTTGTCGGTCAGCTTTCCGAAAACGTGGGCGGCCTTGGGGGTCCCGTTGGCCCCGCCGTCCACGACGAAATCGGAATTGATCGTGCCGCCACCGCCGGAGGAAATGGCGAACCATTGGCCGCCGCTGGCGCCGTAAAGCTTGGGATTCACGTTTTTGGAGCCGTCGTCGAAAGTGCTGATGATGCTTTGGTCGGCGGGAACGTTGACTTTGGGTTTGTTGGCCTCGGGGTTATGGAGCCCCGCCCCGAGGGAAGCGTCCTTGGAGCCCTCATTGACAAAAACCGCGCCGCAGCCGGAAAGGAGGGCGAAGGTGGCGGCGATCAGCCAAAGTGAATTTCCGCGGAAGCGAACCATAACCACCTCACATAAATTTTGAGGAACGCCGGCCGAAAAACTTTTTTAGAGATTCGAAAACGCCAAAGCCCCGGTATTCTACTAAAAGGGTTTGGGGCTGGGTACTTTTTTTTAAATTAAACCGCGCAAGACCTGTGCAGTCCAGGTCCTTCCGGTTTTCGGAACAGGATTGCTTGAGAAAAACCGTTTTCGTAACACGTTCAACGGACTAAGTCCTGAGGGTGGATCAAGGGTCGTCGTTTTGTTTCTTGCCGGACCCGTCGCTTGAATCCCCGTCATCCTTGTCGGTTTCCATGCCCCGCACCGAGGCGCCGGACGATTTTTTCAAGTAAGCGAAATCGAAGACCCTCCAGGATTGTCCCGGTTTCTCCACCATGACGGCCGCCATCGTGCGGTTGTCCCGGTCCGGTTGGTCTACCTTGGGAATATTCACATAAAGGCTTTTCACTCGCAGCATATTTCCCGAGGGCAGGTCAAAGGGTCCCACCGTGGCCAGGTCCGTGTAATAGTCCTTGGAGGCGTCGATTTGGTGAAGCACAAGTCCCTTGAGGTCGTCCGGCGAGGGGTTACGAATCTCCACCCGTAGGGGCGCCGAAACGCCGCCCGGCACTTTTTTAGGAGCCTTCAAAGTCACTTCAAGCGGTGACAAACCCTCGGCCTGCCGCATGGTGGAGAAGGCCTTGCCGCCCGCCACCAGCCACTCCATGGCGCTATAGGGCCCCTTGACCCCGTACACGATCCGGTAAAGGTCGTGCCAGAACATCCCCAATTGGGCGTTGACGGGAAACCAGTTTTGGAAGGTGTCGACTTCCCGGTTGTAAAGTTCTTGGGGCCCGGGTGGATCAAGGGATTTTTGGACCCAGTTGAAATCCACCATTTCACCCATGGCGTACATGCCGCTTTGCCGGGACAAATAGGCCGGCCACTGTTGCTTCATCGATTCCAGCGTCCCCCGGTCCCCCTGGTAAAGCATGATGTGGTTATAACTAATGCCCGCGTCGATGAGCATGGCCGGGTCCTGTCCGTGCTGGTGCCCCATTTCCCAGCCCAGGGTGAAGGTAAAGACGGGTTTCGTCATCTTCGCCTCATCCAGGATACTCTTTAGGGTGAGGGCCACCTTATGGGCCCGCCACCAGTCGAACAATTCCACCACCTGGGGGTCTTTCTTCATCTCCACGGTCTTGGCCAGCCAATGGATCCGCTCCTGCTTGGTGAAGGACCCGAAATTTTCCGGTCCCGGCACGTTCATATCGGTCACGAACTCGTCCACCATCTCATAGCCGGCGTCGCCGGTGCGCACGTAATCCAGCCCCACCATATCCACGTCCGGGTTCTCGTTCATCTCCTTAAGGAAGGCAAGGATGTCCTGGCGGCGTTTGGGGTCCTCAATGGAAATGAAGCGGTCCTGCACCACCTCATCAGTGTCGGGGTCGTAACCCAAGGAAAACTCGTAGGGGGCCTGGTTCCAAGCGTCCCCCACGACTTTGAAGGTGGTCATGTAACCGGCGAATTTGATCCCCGCCGCGTGGGCGGCCTTGGCGTATTTGCGGCCCACTTCCATATCGCCGCGGTTGAAGGGAAAGTCGCGGGGGATCAGGCGGTCCCAGATGGAAGTCTGGCCCATCAGGTAGCAATAGGCGTTGGCCCCCATGAACTTGGCCCAATCAATGGCGTTGGAGGCCCTCAAGGAATCGCTTCCGTCCAAGGCAGGAACCGCCCCGCCAATCAACCGCTTGCCTCCTTCCATGGTGAGGGCGGCGTAGCCGGGCGGCATGCCGCTGGGCTTGAGGGGTTGCAAAGTGAAGGCGGATTCGAAAACCTTCGGCGCGGGCCAAGAGGGGGAGGACACCATCACCTCTGCGACATAGGTTCCCGGAAGGGGGTTATAAGGGATGGGCCAATTGCCCCAGAATTTTCCATGGGACGTGTCTTTCTTGAGGTTCAATTTGGTCCTTCCGTCCACCAGGGTCACGGACTTTCCCTCCTGGAAAACCTCGATGGTGGCGTGCATTTCAGGGAAGGATCCCATTTCCTCGTGGTTGATCCTCACTTCGAAGGGCACCAACTCATACCTCAAGAAATTCCGGGTCGGCATCACAGCGATCACATCGGGGATCATTTGAGCCACGGTGGGCGCCAGGACCATCCATTTTTTAGGTTCAGGGGAAAGGGTGGCCTTCGCGATCAGCCCGCCGCCCGCCAAAAAGGCGGCGGCCAGGGCCCAGCGCAAACCCTTTTGGCCGCGGAACCAATAAAGAACAGGTTGGAAAGAAATTTTGGGGCGGGGAAGCCTCCACCGCAATCGCGGTTTCACACCGGGGGTTTCCGCCGGTGCGGCGGCCGGCGCCGCGGGGGCAAATAGGGCTTTTAGAATTTCCGCCTGGGAGGTTGAATTATCCGCCAAGGTTTTTTCCAAAACCGGCGCCGCAGGTGCTTCGGGAGGCGCGGAAACCGGCGAGGAAAGCGTAGGAAGAGTTTGTGAGGGGGGTTCCGGGATGGATTCCAGGTGAACCGGCTTTTCCGCGGCTTTTTCCTCTTTCGTCGGCTCAGGTGAAGGAACGATTTTTGAAGGTTCGATCACGGAAGGTGGTATGGATTCGGATAGGGTGACTTCCGAGTAAGACGCCGTGGGAGACTCTTCTAAGGGAGTTTCAACACTGGGTTCGAACAAGGGGGCGGCGATGGCTTCCTCGATTTTTTCCACGGAAGCTTCCATTGGATCGGCGGTTTCCTCTTCCCCTAAAATTTGCGCCCCGGTAAAAAAGCTTTCGATTTCCGTTTTGGAAAGGACTTCCCCCGCCGGGAGGATTGGGATGGGAGGCTTTGCCTCCAACGCAGGCCGCGGGGGCGGATTGGATAAATCCGCCGACGATGGGGCGGCAACCGCCGCTGAATTCGGAAGGACCTGCGGTCCCTCAAGCTTTTCCGGTGCCCCCTCTTTTGTCTTCGCCCGAAAAGCCGAACTAGCGCCCTTCCCCAAAGCTTGGAGGCCCCGGCCGACCCCGCCCAGGCCCGCCCGGAAAACCGAACCCACGAGGGCCGAAGCCGCGGCGGCCTGTTCGGCTCCCGCCCGTAAAAACTCGGAAGTTTTTTCCTTTAGCGCGTTGAAGTTGGCTGAAATGTTCAGGGAAACCCGCTCGGCGGGCTTGGGGAGCCGGAACGGCTCCAGTTCGGGGCGGCCCTCCTGGCTCAAGAGCTCCGGCGGCAGGGGCGTCTCGCGGGTGAGCCGCACCACCGTTTCCACGTGGTAGGTTTGGGGGAACATATCCAAGGGCTGGGCCCAATCCACCGAGAACCCGTGCTTGACCAGGAGAGCCAGGTCCCGCGCCAGGGTGGCGGGGTCGCAGGAAACATAGACCAAGCGCTCCGGATGGAAGGCCGTTATGCGCGCCAAGACCTCGGGCAATACGCCCTTCCTCGGCGGGTCCAGGATCGCGGCGTCGATTTGCGCGAGGCCCTTTTCCTTCAAGCCCAGGAGGATCTGGGGCACGTCCCCTTCCAGGTAGTCGATATTACCCTTGCGGTTGAGATCAGCGTTGAATTGAGCATCGTCAACCGCGGCCCCGACCTCCTCCACGCCCACGATGTAATCAGCCTTTTCCGAAACCGCCATGGCCAGCGTGCCAATGCCGCTGTAGAGGTCCAGCACCGTGCCCCATTTCTTTTTGTGCTTGGGTTCGCCCAGGGCCTCCCGCACTAGCGCGTGGAGGAGGTCGGCCTGGAGGGTGTTGACTTGAAGGAATGATTTCAGGGACACTTTCAACTGAAGGCCGTCGATCACCTCGAAATAATGGTCCCGGCCCGAAAGCACCCGGGTGGTGGGCCCGAAGACGATATTGGTTCGGGAGGGATTGACGTTTTGCAGCACACCCACCAAGCCAGGCACTTCGGCTGCCAGTTCACGGGCGATGCGGGGCAGGATTTCTCCCAATTCCTCCGGCAGGAGGGTGGGTTTTTGCACCAGATCTTCCGGCGTCTCGGTGCGGGTGACGAAGGCCAGGATTGTTTCGCCGGTCTTGACCCCCCGCCGCACGGCCAGGTGGCGCAGGAACCCCTCGTGTTTCTTTTCCTGATAGGGCGTCAAGCCCGAGCGTTCGATTTTCTGGAGAACCTTCTGGAGGAGGTCGTTGATTTCATCGGCCTGGATGGGACAGGTGTGGTAGGGCACCAAGTGGTGGGAACGGGGCTCGTAGATGCCGGTGACAAAATGGCCGTCGCGCATGGAAACGACCGGCATGGCCTTATTGCGGTAAGCGTAAGGCGATGGGGATGGCAGGCAGGGTTGGACCGTCACGTTGCTGAGGCGTCCGATTCGCGCCAGGGAATCCACCACGAACTGCCGCTTGGTCTTGAGTTGGGTTGGGTAGTTCAAGTGCTGCCACTGGCAGCCGCCGCATTCCTCGAAGATGCCGCAGTTGGGCGTGACGCGTTCGGGCGAAGGCCTCAGGATGGAGAGGATTTCCCCCGTGGCGTAGTGGTCCTTTACCTGGGTGACGCGCACTCGCACCCTTTCCCCGGGGAGCCCCCCTGGGACGAAAAGGGCGAAGTCCTGGAACCGCCCCACCGAATCGCCGCCGAAAGCCAGCGAGGTGATTTCCAGTTCAATTTGTTCCCCGTATCGGACGGGTTTAGTGATTTTGGCGCCCATGCTTGCCTCTGTTCCAACAGCCGTCCAAAAACATCCTTCTTTACGCTTTACGCGATGGATGCTCGTGGACTTAGAATCTTTATCAAGTGGTTCACCGCATTTGGGGGAAGTCCAAAATTTCGCGGTTGGAATTTTTCGCGGAAGAACCAACGACTGTCGACAGATCGCGGCCTCAGCGTTGTCCCCGGCCGCTCCCGCGGCCAAGGATTAAATGTTGTTCCTCGGTTCTATTTTAACGGTTTTCCTGGGCGGATCAAAAGGGTTTCCCGTGATATACTGGCGCCCGCTGTTAGGGCGAAACCCACCTTTCTGCCGGGGACCGATGAAGACCTTTTCCCAAATGACTTTTAGGCTGGCCTTCGTGGCGGCTTGCGTCCTGCCCACCACTGCGGGTTGGGCTTCTGAGACCCGGGTGGACGCCACGGGCGGCCTGACCACGGTCTTGGACGACGAAACCGACAACCTGGATCTGTTCCTGGATGGCAATCCCGCGGGCCTTGTCCTCCTGAACACCAAGGACCGCTTCGACCTTTCGGGCGAATGGTCCTACTCGGATCAGGAGGGCCCCTGGGGGACTAACAAACAGCAAATCTTCACTACTATCCCCCGCTATACCGACACCCCCATCAAATATGAGGGCTTAATGCTCTTTCCCGATCCCCACTGGGCGCTGCAGGTCACGGGGGACGCCCTTATCAACCAGGGGGTCCCTTCCGCCAATTACTCCAACGACAGCGAAACCGATTCCCAATACCGCGGGCTGGTCCGGGCCGCCTATGCCCTTCCCTTCGCCGCACTGGGCCTGGAAATCCTGGACATGGAAAACGACACCGCCAATGACCCCGGCCTCTACAATGCCAATGTGGGGCTGGCTTCCGGCTCGGCCAGCCAAAACCAGCTTTTTATCAAATCCGGCTTCATCACCACATTTCCCGGTCCAACCTCCCCCCAGGACCCCCGTTGGCAGGCCGGGGGTTATTTTGAGACCCAATTGGGTTCCGCGCCCCTCAATAAAAGTCTCAACGTCTTCTACTACAATTCCCCCTCCTTCACCGTAAGCCAAAGTAATGCCACCACCGACTACACCCAGTGGAGCGCCGAATTATTGTATGAACTTCCCTCCATCGCCAAAATCCGCTTTACCGCTTCCCTGGTCAATACCGATACTGATTTTGAGGAATCGGTTCCATTCACCTCCCCGGATTTCGGAAACCTGAACAAATATCATTCAGACCTCTACCAATCGATGAACCTGTCGGGCGCTTTCAAGCTTTCCCTTCCCCTTTCGGAAATGGAAAACCTCAAGATGGGCGGGGATTTGGACGGTTACTTCTATAACCAGGATGTCTTAAGGACAACCGGGTCTGTGTCCGACAACAAGGAACGACAGCAGGTCGGTACTTCTTTCGGAATCGGGCTGGAATCGCCCAAAGAATACACCATGGGCTTGCAGTGGAAGAGCCTGAGTTACACCAACGGCAGCGACGTCATCAACAATCCGGGAACCACCTCGTCCCTGTCCGGCCTGAACTACTCTTATTACCAGCTGGCCTTTGGCGGGGAAAAATGGGTTTCCCCCACCCTGGCCTTCCGCCTGGGTCTCGTAGCCGAGGTGGACGACTATTCAGCCACTTCCGTCAGCGCCCTGACGACGACCATCAACGCGGGGGCGGGACTCGAGAAGGCCTTTGGCCGGTTGGACTTCCGTTTTTGGCTGGGACAAAGCGGCGATTTGAATAATGCTTCTAATACGATTGGGCTGGTCGGCACCGAAGTTTCCGCGACTCTTTTCCTCTGAAAAATAGCCGGCAGTCGGCACTCCACAGTCGACAGCAACGACGTTAAGATTTTGCTGTGAGCTGCGAACTGTCGACTGTGGACTGATTTTAGCGGTGGGGCGTGGGGGTCGTGCTGGGATTGGCGGACTTGGGGGCCGTGGCGTCGCCTTCCAGGCGAATGTAATCCAAGTACACGACGACCGGTTGGGTGGCCCCGGCGGTGTCCACCCAGAACCTTAAGGACCGGATGTTGCTTAAATCCACCCGATTCTTAGCTATGTCTTCCAAGGAAATCGAGATGTTGGTGACTTTTTTCGGCGTCAGTGGGCCGGAGGATTCATAAAGGTAAGCATGGGTGTCCCCGACCTCGACGTGATAAGTCACCGGCTGGGTTTGGTCGTTGAAAACATCCATTTTTAATTCCGCGTAATCCTGCCATTCAAAAACTTTCAGCGGGGAAATCGAATTGACGTCCAAAACCATCTCCGGCTGCCAAGGAACAGCCGGGGTAGGGGTGGGTTCAAGAGGGGAAGCCGGCTGCGACTGGGTGGCCGCGATGGGCGAGGGCACGTTCAAAAATTGTCCCGCGAGGAGGAAGGTTGCCTTGGCGCTGTACTTTCCGTGGGTCTTGTTTTCCGTGGAAGGCTCGATCTTCACATAACCGCCGGTGGTCCAGTCGAAATCGTCGGTGGTGTCCTCAAAATCCGTGATAATTTCCGTTTTAAGGGTTGTTTTATGGTGTTTAAACCCTTGGGTCAGGCCTAACCCCGCCATGATGGCGTAAACAAGGGCCAAGGCCAGGATGACGCCGAGGATTTGCATGAGTCTTCCCATGTCACGTCCTGATACGGTGGATGAAAGGCAAAGCGGTAGGCATTGTAACAGCCGGTGAGTGCCCCCGCAACTTTGTTGAACAACAAAGGCTTGAACCACGAAGACACAAAGGGCACGAAGAAAAGCAAGGTGTGGATTTAAGCTCAAACCGGGGACTTTGCCGCTCTTAGTGCCCTTCGTGTGCCACCTATCATTAATCAAAGGATTTTTATAAAAGGTGGTACGATCCCGCATGATCCGCAAGCGGATCATGCAAGGCGGGATGCCCTTGTGGTTCCATTTTCCCCTTAAAACTAAAACAACTTCTTTTTGGACCCGCAGGACTGGCGCACGATCAATTGGGCGGGCACGAGAACCTGCTGGGGCTTCCAATTTTCCGGGTGATGGATTTTTTCGATGAGGATACGGGTGGCCTCCATGCTGATGGTACGGTAATCCTGCCTCACGGTGGTCAGGGAGTAGGGCGGCGTGAAAGCCTCCGCGATGTCGTCAAAACCCACCAGGGCAATGTCCTTGCCGACCGTCAGGCCCATCTCCTCAATAACATCCCAGGCTCCTAACGCCATCAAATCGTTGGAGGCGAAAACCGCGGTGGGGCGGTCGGGAAGGGCCATGAGTTTTTGCATGGCTTCGGCTCCGGACTTTTTCAGGAAGTCGCCCTCCACAATGTATTCCTCGGGCACGGAAAGGCCGTGCTTCGCAATGGTTGTCTTAAACCCCTCAAGCCGGTCGGCCGCGTTTCGGGAAGTCCGGGTCTGGCCCGAAATACAGGCGATTTTCTTGTGTCCCAGGCCCACGAGATGGTCCACCACCAGCCCAGCGGCGCCCCGGTTGTCGCTATCCACGTAATCCGTGCGCGGGTCGTCGGTACGGTAGCCGATCAAAACCACGGGAACGCGGCTTCCAATCAATTGAACCACGTCCTTTTCCTCCAAGTAGGGGGAAACCATCAGGACCCCGTCCACCGCGTTATTAAAAACCCGGCGGTAAACTTCCTGGGGATCGAACACCCCGGAGATGGTGTTGATAAGCAACCCGTATTGTTTTTCCTGGACCACCTCGTTGATGCCGTTCAACATGCCCACGTACCAGGCGCTTTGCAGGTTGAATTGGTAGCCGGCCATGTTGAAAACGGGGCCCGCCCATGAAAAAAGAACCTCGATGAGGTTGGTTTGTTTCACCACCAACCCGCGGGCGATGGGGTTAGGCTTGAATTGGAGTTCCGCGATGGCCTTTAAAACCCTTTGGCGGGTGTCCTCCAGCACGTTGGGGTTGTTGTTTAAAACCCGCGAAACGGTGGAGATGGAGACTCCCGCCCTAGAGGCAACATCGTAAATAGTGATGGTCATTTTGGCTCCTGCGCAGTTTATCTATCAACAAACCGTGGGCCGAAGGCCCAAAAAATGAAAACTGTGCGACCCTCATTGCCTTGGTCGGGCTTTGCCCAATCTAACCAGAAAAATGAGGGTGTCGTCCTTGTAAGCGCTTCCTTCAGCGAGTTTCTGCTTTCAAACTGCTTTCATATATCTACATAAAAATCCCCTCGGTCGGGCAATGGGGAAAATATGGGCTATCTAAAACGGGGAAAAAATAAGTACCCCAGGAAATAACAGGGCAATTATACCTTAAACTTTCCCTAAACCGACAAGTCAGAACCAACCAAAAGCATTCTCAAGAGTTTTAAGGGATATTTATTTTTCGAAACTGTTAGAATCCCCCGAATATCCTAAAAAAAGGGAACTAATGAATCTTTACCTCAAAACCGCCGTCCAGGCCGCCCGCACGGCGGGCCGTATTCAGAAAAAGCACTATGGGCATGTTCTCCACATCCGTTTCAAATCCAAGAACAAGCTGAATCTAGTGACGGAAGTGGACCAGCAATGCGAAAAAGCCGTCCTTTCTATGTTAAAGGCACGCTTCCCCACCCATAATTTTTGGGGGGAGGAAAGTGGCCAGCAAAAGAACCAGTCGGATTACACATGGCTGGTGGACCCCTTGGACGGCACCACGAATTACACCCATGCCTACCCCTTTTTTTGCTGTTCCATCGCCCTAGTCCAAAACGGAAAGCCTATCGCGGGTGTGATTTACGATGCCCTGCGGGATGAATGTTTCACGGCCGAAAGGGGCCGGGGAGCCTTCCTCAATGGCCGGCGTCTGCGGATATCGGCGACCGGGAGCCTGGAAGAAAGCCTGGTCTGCACCGGGTTCGCCTATGCCGTGCGGGAGACCCATTACAACCTGGATAACTTCCGCCAATTTGTCCTAAAGACCCAAGGCGTTCGGCGCGACGGTTCGGCGGCCATGAACCTGGCTTACGTGGCGGCAGGCCGCTTCGACGGTTTCTGGGAAAGGGGTATCCAGGCTTGGGACATGGCGGCGGGGGTTTTAATGGTGACCGAGGCCGGGGGTAAAGTAACCGACATTACGGGAAAACCCTTTGACCTGCTGGGTGAAAACGCGCTCGCCAGCAACGGCAAAATCCACGGCCAGATATTCAAAATTTTAAAAAACGGCAAGGATGAAAAGACCTGGGCCTATCGAACCAAACACGCTAAGCCAAAGTAACGGGTACTCCTATTGAAGCCCCGAGTTTTTGGGCGGCGTTGCCACCGTTGATCGAAATTTCCAAATTCCCTGAGGAACCGATAAGGGCAATGACAGTTCCCTTTTTGACTTGGGCGTAATGGGTAGCCAAGCTTAAGTTTACGATGACGGTTTTGCCGATCTTCAGACGGAAGATTTTAGGAATATGCTTCCGTTCCAAGTTGGTGACCAAATTGCCGAAGTGGTCCACCCAAAGCACCTGACCTACCCAGCCTTGGTGGGTTTTATAAGCCTTAGGAATTTCCCGCCAAATCCAATTGTTTTGTTTCGTCCCCAACCGCGCCAAAGGAATGCCTTTTGCTAAGTGAGCGGCGACGGATGCGAAAATATCCCGCCCATGGAAGGTGGAACTGGGATTGGGAAGTTGGTATTTCCTCTGCGTTAGCTCCACGACTCGTTCGATTCCCCTGTCCTTTAAGGCGGCTGAAAGCAGGCCGTTGTCGGGCCCCACGAAAAAATGACCCCTACTCTTGAGCGCGACGGCTTTGCGGGCGCTTCCCACGCCCGGGTCCACCACTGCCAAATGAACCGTACCTTTGGGAAAATAACCGATGGAAGTTTTCAAAAGGAAGGCCGCCGCGAGGACGGATTGAGGTGGCACCTCATGGGAAAGGTCCACCAGTTGAGCACCGGGGCATATGGAAAGGAGGACACCCTTCATGACTCCGACGAAGGGGTCCTTGGTGCCGAAATCGGTGAGTAAAGTGATAATGGGATTTTTCATGTGGATTCCGTTTTAGTATACGTCATTGCGAGGAGGCCATTCATTTGGCCAACGCGGCAATCCAAATATCCAAAGAACTGCAGTTTCTGGATTGGTATGGATTGCTTCGTTAGTCTGTCGACTTCCTCGCAATGACAACAAGATCTAAAAGCCTTCCTCTACGGTGAAGCGGACTCATCCCGCCCAACCCTCGAGGAACTCCTCAATTAAAAACGGCAGGTCGTCGTGGTAGCCGCCTTCCAGGAGCGCGAAAATCGGAAAGTCGGACTCACCCAGCCACTTTCCCATTCTCCGGTAGTCTTTCCGCGTTATCCCGAATTGGGTCAAGGGGTCCTTCTCATAGGTGTCGAACCCCATGGAAACGCCTACCAAATCCGGTTTGAAGGCTTGGATGCGCTTCAAGGCGTCCTCCATCGCCGGGAAATAATCCCCTTCCTCGGTGCCCGGGGCCATGGGGTAATTCACGCAATTGGCCCGGGATTGCCGCCCCGTGCCGGGATAGGCCGGAAACTGATGCAGGGAGAGATACATGAACTCTTCCTTGCCAAAGCAGAAATCCTCCGTGCCATTGCCGTGGTGGCAGTCCAGGTCCAGCACCGCGACCCTTTGGGCCAGCTTTTGTCGGACCATGTCCTGGATGGCCACGGCCATGGAATTGAAATAACAAAAGCCCATTCCCCGGTCCGGCGTGGCGTGGTGGCCGGGCGGCCGCATCAGGGAAAAAACCTTGGTCCCCTTCAGGCTTTCAGCGGCGGCCTGGAGTGCCGCACCGGCCGAAAGGAGGCTGCATTCCCAAATCCCCGGAGCCCCGGGCGTGTCGGGGTCGAAGAACCCCTCTTTTTGAACCACCTTGATGACGCTGTCGGCGTGGACGGCCTTGATCTTCTCCAGTGGGACCGCCGAGGGCTCCTGGAAAGACTGGGCGGGAAGAAGGGACTTCAAGTGGTCCAGAGAACGGAGAATCCGCAAGGGGTGTTCCGGATGGCCGGGAATGTCGTAAGCCCCGGCTTTGACGGTTGAGATGATTTTAAGGGAGTTTTGGGGGGTCAAAAATCCACCACCGGAAACCAGGTTGCTGCCCGCAATTGGCAGTTCTAAACGAAGCCTTTAAAAGCTGTGTTGCCGACGGAGGACTGGGGACTGCAACTGCCGTTACTTGCCGCCGCTACGCTGGCGGATTTTCTCGGCCAAAAGATACTTGTCCAGGTGGACGACGTCCTTGCGGTTGACGGCCAGGATCTTGATTCCGGCCCGGTAGGTAGCGCCGCTGGAGGCATTGCTTTCAACCTGGGCCCGGACCACCTCGGCGATTAAGGTAATGGGAGTTGGGTAACCTGGAAGGTAAAGGTGGATTTGAAGCGCCGAATCCTCGGGAAAGGACGCTTGCCCGACCAGTGACATGCCGCCCATGGAAATGTCGCGCGTGACGGCATGGAAGACGGCGGACTTTTTAGAAAGTTCGGGCAGGTGGTCCGCGGAGGACTCCCGGTAGGCCGGATCGGAAAGGATATTCAACAGTTCGGCCTTGGGGACCAGGCAATAGGTCACTTTGACGGAAGCGTCGATGCGCTCGAACTGCCGTTTTTCCATCCATCCCGTGTGGATCGACATTTTCAGCTCCTTAAGCCGGTCAACTACCTTTTTACTTTTTCCAATGAATACAGGCAACCGGACAGCTGTCCATGGCCGCCTGGATTTTTTCCTCCGTGTCCCCCTGGGGATTAAAAACCTCCGAGAGTCCGTCCGACGTCATGCGGAAAACCTTGGATGTTTCCACCACGCAGGCCTCGCAGCCCGTGCATTCGTTTTGGTCCACGAAGGAAATTCGGTTTAATTTCTTTGTGTTTGGCATATTAATGGTTACCTTTTTGCTCGAGCCTCAATCTCTTCCTGACGGCTGCTTTCAGAATTGGACACGGAAGCTCGTGCTTCCGGCGATATCGGTGCCGTTGGATTCCCCCACCACCGCCCAGTGGATCCCCGCGCCGAAATCAAGCCCCAGGACGAACTTAGGCTCGAAATAGACGGACGGCGAGTTGCTAATCGCCGTTACATTCACAGGGGTGGGCGTATTGGCTCCCGGAGGAGGAATGGTAAGGTTTCCACTTCCGTTCATAATGGATGAAATGTTGCCCGAATTCCTCTGAAAACCAACCGCCGCGAAGGGATAAAGCACCCCCAAATCCTTCCCAACTTGCACTTGGGCCCCAAAACTCTTCGTGTTCCAATCTAGGTTGTAGTTGTTGGTCCCCATGAAAGAAATATTGGGATACTGGGTTCCTCCATCGTTATAAGTACTGGTTTGATTGATCGCCGTCTTCAAGTTGAAGCTTCCTTGCATTGAGTCCAAGCTCACGCCCACCGTCACGGTAGGTAGTTGGATACCGTCCAATATCTTGTATCGCAAATCGAGTCCCCAGCCGAAATAATTGGCGGTGAAGCCCAAGTCCGAAAAACTGACGAGGGGCAGGTAAAGAAACTTGGCCCCCAAATCCAAGCCGTTAATTAAACCCACCCGCCCCGTAATGACAGGGAAGGGAAAGGGAATGCTGGAAGGGAGGTTGAAATTGGAGCCCAGGTTGATGGCCCCCAAGGAAAGGTTGTTGAGGTTGGGCAAGCCCATCAAGTCTGCCCCAGCGCCCACGCCCACTTCTACGCGGGGGCCGCTGAGGATGTCGAATACGCCGGGAGGTGTATTCCAACCGAGCGTGGTGATAAAACCCATGCTCTTGGAAAACTGGGCGTTAACGTAATCCGCTATGGTTTGGTAGTCCGCTTGGGCTTGGTTCTGGAAGTCTTGCTCGGGTGTTGCCCTAGCCGCTCCTGTGCCCAAAAGGACCAAGCCAAAAGTGAGACCGACTCGCCGGAAGATTTGAGGGAGAACCATTGTTTCCTTTTTCATAGAATGTCGAGTGGTGTGAAACCAAGCTCTACTTTAAGGCAAAACCCTTTAATGCGTAATATTTTACCTTAAAACAGCCGATGATTTTACTTCCAGGAGAAACCCTTGGTCTGGCCTGAAGTCCCCCTCGTTTTGGGCATATTTGTTGAGAGACTCCACCGCTTCGGCGCCATCGTTATGGTTAAGGGCCGACGGGAATACTGCCATGTGACCAATTCGGGGCGGCTTAAGGAATTATTGTTTCCGGGGGCCAAGGTGGCCCTGGTCGACCATTCATCCCGATTCAAAACTTTTCGCAAGACCCGGTATTCCATACGGCTCGCCTTTTACCGGGGCAATTGGGTCTGCATCGAAGCCAACATCGCCCCCAAACTGGTTCACGAAGCCTGGCAGCAAGGCCGCCTGAAGGACCTTACGGATTACGACCAGCTCCAGGCCGAGGTGCCCCTGAACGCCCATACCCGTTTTGACTTCCTGGCGAAAAGTTCCAAGACCGGGGAAAAGGCCTGGATCGAGGTGAAATGCGTCACCTTGGTGGATGAAAAAGGGAGAGGATTCTTTCCCGACGCCCCTTCCGAGCGGGCCACTAAGCACTTAAAGGAACTGATGACCTTGTCCCAAAAACCCAAGACGAAATGCTTCGTTTTTTTCGTTCTTCAAAATCCTCTGGGAAAATCCGTCAGCCCAAAAAAAGATACCGATCCCCTATTCGGAAAAACATTGGAGCGAGCCGCCAAATCGAAGGTGATTCTCAAGGCCCTGCGGGCTCGGGGCGGGTTGAGGTCCTTCCGCGTGGAAAAACCGGTTGCTGTTTTTTCATAGGCGCCCCAGCAGCTCCGGAGAAAGCAAAAACTAATCTCCGGCCTTTTCCCCGTTTGCGCCCATGGTTTCCTCTAGGAACAACTTCCTCACGTTCTGGTCGAGCAGGAGGCAATCCGGGCAGTCTTGGATATGCTGGGCGATCCATTCCATTTGGACGGGCGGGAGCTTCCCCTGGAGATAAACGCTATAAGCTTGATGAACCTGCCGGCAATCCATGTGCCCTCACGGGTGAAGAACAGCTGATAGAGGTTTCCTCAAAACGATAACTCATCCGGAACAAATTTCCCAACAAAAAATGTCCACATCCAACGCTTCAAAAACCGGTTAAATCAATCCCTTGGGGTTCGGAGGGAACGAAAAGCTTTTTAAATCCGTTAAAGGGAATTGCCTTTGGGTGGGCTATAGACCAGGTGGTTCGATTGCACTCCCAACAGATCGAAAAATTGGCTCACTTCTTCGTTCTTGAGGCTCTTCATGTAAGTGCCGTTGCTGTTGCGGAGCAAAAAATTGGAGGACTTCATCAGGTAAAGTTCGAACAAAACGCCATTGGAACCGTAAAAATCGGCCATGACGACCGGCGCCGTGGGGGCGTAAATCAGGGGTTCCCACCCCTTTTTGCGCTTGTCGATGAAATCGTAGATTTTTTGGATCTTCGCGTCTTCCTCAATGTAGGTGATCTGCTGGGCGCGCTGCTTGAAATCGTTCTGGCACACTTCGATTTTCTGGATGTTGGAACGGTTGGGCAGTGAGATGTTCCGGTCGAAGCCGACATACCATAGCGCGGCTAAGAGAAGCAAAAAAGCCCCCGTCACCAGCACGATGTTTCGAAGTTTTAAAATGATGAAAGACACCGCCTTCGCTCTCCTGTATCGATGATGGATTGATAATAATATTTCGGAACTATGCACTTCACATACAAACAAGGAAACCCTCGCCCCTTGTGCCTTTCGAATTGAGGGGTACACAGGGGATTTTCCCTGTGGGCGCCAGCCAGGGAGAGGGTAGGGTGAGGGGTGTCTTTCCCTTGCAAAACCACCCTCATCCCAACCTTCTCCCCTTAAGGGAGAAGGGGTAAGGGAAAAACAACCATTATTTCTAGAAAATGTATGTGAAGTGCATAGTTCCGTAATATTTTATTACGAATCCATGCCTCTCACAATGGCTTGGAGCTCTGTCAGAAAAATCCCGGCGGGCAAGAACCCGCCGGGGAGTCATACCGGCTTACTGTTGCTTCACCAAATCCATCCCACAGGTGGGGCATTTACCGTCCGCCGTCTTGGGGCCCTTGTAATCCCCCATCGGGCAAACCCATACTTCCTTGGCGGCTTTCTTTGACTTCTTGGCCTTTTTAACCTTTGCCGCTGGCGTGGAGACCGCTGTCGGCTGGGAAACTGAGGGAGTCGTTCCGGCCGCTGGGGCTGCGTTGTCCGCCCAACCGTTAACCACCGCCACCAACAATCCTCCGGTCAATATCGCCGTTAATCCCAATATCTTTTTCATTCCTCGCTCCTTATGAATTTAACCTCTCATTCCAGGCCTCAGCCGGAATGACGACACCTTAACCGATTTGGGCCACCCATTTCCAGAACCCCGTGGGTTTGTGGGGATTCACCTCGGTGTGCCACTTCCAAACCGTGAATAAAATGGGATAAACCAGGAGTTCGAGGATAAAGGACGTGAAGACTCCCCCCACCATGGGCGCCGCAATACGTTTCATCACATCGCTGCCCACGCCCGTGGAAAAGAGGATGGGTACCAGCCCGAACCAGGCGGCGGAGACCGTCATCAGCTTGGGTCTCAGCCGCTTGACCGCGCCGTGGAGCACCGATTCCTCCAAATCCGCCATATTCCGCATCCTTCCCTTTTCCCGGTATTGCCGGTAAGAGAGGTTAAGGTAAAGCAGCATGACGACCCCCGTTTCGGCGTCCAACCCCGCCAGGGCGATCAACCCCACCCATACCGCCACCGACATGTTGTAGCCCAGGATCCACAAGAGCCAGACGGCCCCGATTAGTGAAAAAGGCACCGCGAAAAGCACGAGGACGGTTTCCGTAAAGGATTTAGTGTTGAAATAAAGCAGGAGAAACACGATGAGGAGGGTCAGGGGGATCATGATTTTGAACCGCTGGGCCGCCCGGATCATGTACTCGTACTGTCCGCTCCAAACCAAGCTGGTCCCGGTGGGAAGCTGGACCTTTTCCTTGAGGAGCTTCTGGGCCGCCTGGACATAGGTGCCGGGATCGATCCCCTCCAGGTCGACGTAGACATAGCCGGCTAAAAGTCCGTTCTCATCCCGAATCATGCCGGGCCCCAGGGACAACCCCACATCCGCCAGCTGTCCCAGCTGGACCTTGCTTCCGGAAGGGGTGGTCACCAACACCCTCCGGAGCTTGTCCACGTCGTCGCGGAAATCCTTGGCGTAGCGCACGCTTACCGAATAGCGTTCCCGCCCTTCCACCGTGGTGGTGACATTGTCCCCCCCGATGGCCATCTCGATGATCTCGTTCACGTCCTCGACCTTGAGCCCGTAGCGCGCGATCTGGTCCCGCCGGGGCCGGATGTCGACGTAATAGCCGCCCGTCACCCTTTCGGCGTAAATGCTCGAGGTTCCTTTCAGGCCCTTCAAGGCGTTTTCAATCTCGATGCCGGTCTTTTCGATGGTGTTGAAATCCGCCCCCAAAACCTTGATGCCGATGGGTGTCCTCATCCCCGTGGTGAGCATGTTGATGCGGTTAATAATGGGCATGGTGATGGCGTTGGTGTAACCAGGGAATTGGAGAGCCTCGTTGAGTTCCTTGATAAGCTTCTCTTGGGTCATCCCCTTCCGCCATTGGTTTTCCGGCTTCAAGAGGATGGTGGTCTCCACCATCGAAAAGGGCGCGGGGTCCAGGGAAGTCTCCGCCCGGCCCGCCTTCCCGAAAACCCGCTCCACTTCCGGGAAGGACTTGATGACTTTATCCTGCACCTGCAGGATGCGGGCGGCTTCCGTCACCGATACACCCGGCAGGGTCGTCGGCATATAGAGGAGGGACCCTTCCCATAAGGGCGGCATGAACTCGCTTCCCAGGCGTGAATAGGGGAGCAGGGTCAAAGCCACCAGCCCGAGGGCGATGAGGAGAACCTTTCTCTTGTTGGCCAGCACCCACTTGGCGGGATGGTGGTAAAAGCGGTCCAAGAACCGGTTCAAGGGATGCTGGGCCTCGGTCAAAATCTTGCCCCTTAGGAAAACAACCATCAAGAATGGCGTCACCGTAATGGCGAGGAAAGCCGCGAAGAACATGGAGAAGGTTTTGGTATAGGCCAGCGGGCTGAACAGCCGCCCTTCCTGTCCCTGCAGCGCGAAGACCGGGAGGAACCCAACCGTAATCACCAGCAAGGTGTAGAACAATGACGGCCCCACTTCTTTCGCCGCATCCAAAATGACGTCGGCCCTTGTTTTTTCTTTTAATGAACTTTTCTTGGTGTCTTGGTGCCTTGGTGGTGAAATGGTTTTCGCCTTATCCCATTCCTCCAGGCGCTTGCAGGCGTTCTCCACCATGATGATGGAAGCGTCCACCATTGCGCCGATGGCGATGGCGATGCCCCCCAGGCTCATGATGTTGGAGGAGACTCCCATATACTTCATGGTGACGAAGGACATCAGGATCGCCAAGGGGAGGGTCAGGATGATGACCAGGGCTGAGGGAAGGTTCCAAAGGAAAACCAGGCAAACCAATGCTACCGCGATGGCGAGCTTGAGGAGTTCATGGGTCAGGGTTTCGATGGACCGGTTGATCAACTCGGAACGGTCGTAAACGGGGACGATCTCCACGCCCGGGGGAAGGGAGGGTTTGATTTCCTCCAGTTTTTGCTTCACCCGGCTGATGACGGAAAGCGCGTTCTCGCCGTAGCGGGCCGTCACGATGCCGCCCACCACTTCCCCTTGTCCGTCCAGTTCGGCCACGCCGCGGCGTACTTCCGGGCCTAGTTGGACCCGGGCAATATCCGCGATGAATATAGGCGCACCCTGCTTGTCCCTGCCCACCACCACCTTTTCCAGGTCTGCGGCGCCTTTCAAGTAGCCCAGCCCCCGGATCATGTACTCGGTGCCGTTGATGTCCAGGAGCCTCCCGCCCACGTCCCGGTTGGAATTGCGTACCGCGTCCAAAACCTGCCCGAAAGCCAGGTCGTAGGAAGCCAGGGCGTTGGGGTTGACCTCCACCTGGTATTGCTTCGTCATGCCGCCCACGGTGGAAACTTCCGCCACCCCCGGCAGGCTCTGGAGCTGGTACCGGAGGTTCCAATCCTGGTAGCTTTTCAGGTCCGAGAGGGTGTGTTGGCCGCTTTTATCCACCAGGGCATATTGGTAAACCCATCCTACGCCTGTGGCGTCCGGCCCCATTTCCACCTTCACTCCTTCAGGCAGGGTGCCCTGGACCTTTGAAAGGTATTCCAGCACCCGGCTTCGGGCCCAGTAAACGTCGGTCCCGTCCTCGAAGAGGATGTAGACGTAGGTATAGCCGAAATCCGAGAAGGCCCGGATTCCCTTCACCTTGGGCGCCCCCAAAAGGGCCCGCACGATGGGATAGGCCACCTGGTCCTCCAGGATGTCCGGGCTTTTCATCCACCGGGCGTAAACCACCACCTGGGTGTCCGAGATATCCGGAATAGCGTCCAGGGGGATGTTCTTCAAGGCCCAAACTCCCCAAAGGATGATGGCCAACATTCCCAGGGAAACCAAAAATTTGTTTTTACCGCACCACTCGATGACTTTGGAAATCATTTCAAACCTCTCGGTCTATTATTGGTTGTCCACGAAGGCGGCCCTCAGTTTTGAATCCGCGTCGATCAGGAAATTCGCTCCGTCCACGACCTTGTCCCCTTCCTTCAAACCGGCGGTCACTTCCCACAAATCGCTTCCCTCGTATCCGATAGTGACTTCCTTGGGGATAAAGGTCCCTGCGTCGCCTTGGAGGAAGACATAGCGGTGATTACCGGTGTCCATGACCGCCGTGGGAGGAACAGCTAGACGGGGTTCGGTGGTGGCCTGGATATCCACGTTGGCGAACAATTCCTGCGGTGGGGCCTGGGCCAGGTTGATCCTCACCCGGGTTACCCGGGACTGGGTCTCGTCATAGGGATAGATCTGGGCCACTTTTCCTTCCACGGAGGCCCCGGAGCCGCTAAGGGTTGTTACGATGGCCTTTTGTCCGACCCTGACAAAAGGAATATCCAGCGCGTAAACATCCGCCACCACGTACCGCCCTGAAGTACGCAAGGGGTTGCTGGCCGCGAAATCGCCCGCCATGGCGGCGAAGTCCCCCGCGCCCCCGGCGAACCTTCCATTGGTGCGGATCACCCGGGTGATGGGAACCTTTTCGGCCGTCGCGAACCTGACCCCGATTAATTGCTGCTTATAGGGGCTGATTTGGATGGGCGCGAGCCCTTTCAACGCCTCGGGTATCCCCTCGACTGTCGGGGTCCCCTCTCGTTCATAAACCGGAATGAAATCCATCCCCATGTCATCCTTCATCGGCTTATTACTGTGTTGGGCCGGATCCATGGGGTTTGCCCAATATTTGATCCTCTTTTCAAGAGACGGACTGGCCGGTTGCCCGGTGAGGGGCGAGGGCGTTCCCAACCCGCCTTCAATTTGCTCAAGGGGAACCAGCTTCATCCCGCAAATGGGGCAGTCCCCCGGCTCTTCCCGCCGGATCTGGTGGTGCATGACGCAGGTGTAGATGGTTTTCTTGGCCAGGGTTTGGCCAGTCCGCCCGACGGTGAAGTGCCACAGCGTGCCAAGGCCTCCGGCGGCGGCCACCGCCAGAATAAGCGTAAGCAACATCGCCTTCGGGCCTTTACCCGTCCTTCGTTTAGGGTTTTTCAAGATCGTCTCCTTTTCCATCCGCTTCGTATTCCAGTTGGGCCAAAGCCTTTCCGTAATCGGCCTTGGCCTGGTAATAGTTGGTGAGGGTTTGTAAATAGGTGTTGTAAGTCTCGATGAAATCCGCCAGGGGCATTTCCTCATTGCGGTAGGCCGTCTGGCTGGCGGCCCAGGCCCTTTGGACCTGTTTTACCAGACCGCCTTCCTCGTAAAGCTTGAGGAGCCGCCACGCCGAATCGGCGCCCACGTAGGCGTCCTCGGTCATGTGGATGACCTCATCCTGTTTGCCGGTGAGGTCGTATCGGGCCGCCGAAACCTCGTCGGAAGCCGCTCCCTCCTCCTGGCTTTGCTTGGCGGGAAAGAACAGTGGAATGCTGATGCCCACCCGGTAGCCGTAATTCGAAAGGCCGCCGTTGGGGTCCTTCACGCCCGAAACCAACACGTCGAAATCGGGCAGGTAGTCCAGCGACGCCATGTGCCGGGCCGCTTCCTTGGCCTCGATGGCCCGGTGGTAAACGTCGATTTCGGGATTGTGTTCCAGGGACTTGCGCACCCATTCCTCCTCCGTCCCTTCCAGGGGCGATAGGCTCGGCTCCTCCACCAGCTGGTAGGCCGTGAAGTGGGGCAGGCTGAAAAGGTGGTTCAGGTTGAACTGGGAAATCTTGAGGGCCCGGCTGTTGGTGATGAGGTCATTGACGGCATTGGCCGTTTCCATTTGAAGGCGGATATCCTTGATCGAAAGCCATTGGCCGCTCAGTTCCTTGGATTGGACGATCTGCCCGAGGGTTTTCCACCTTTCCTGGGCTTCCTGCAGGATAGCGTCCACTTTTTGCCGGTAATAGAAATCCCAATAAGCCTGCCGCGCCTGCAGCACAATGGAACGGCGCGTGTCCTGGGCTTCCGCCCCGGCCCTTTTCGCCTCGGCGCCGAGCATGTCCGCCTTGGCGATGCCTTTACCGGGGAATCCCAGTTTTTCCTCCACCTGCCACATTTCCATTCCAGGAAAGGTGGTGTCCACCATGACCTCCGGGTCATCCGGGAAAAGGGACGGCAAAACTTGTTTTTCAGCGGACTGGGTACGGTCGTCCGCCGCGCGAATATGGGGGTTCCCCTCTAGGGCCAGTTCCTCGGCCTTCGCGAGGTTCAGGTCTACGGTCGCAGGAGCCGAAGACGGCTCCTGGGCCCGGGCCAACCCGTGTAGAACCAGGAAAACCATAAAAATGAATTTAAAAATTCTTGGGAATTTCACGGTCATCACTCCTTTTGTGCTTGTCGCCCGTAGCCTTGGCGTAGGGGGACGCAACAGAACATTAGACGAGTTCTTCTGAACTCACCTAAGCAACGTCAAAAGGAATGAATCAGATTCTTAAGGAGAGGGGTGCTCGAAACGGCGAGGTGTCCAGCGCAACGGAAGCGGAAAGTGAGGCCCTAAAGGGCGTAACTACCAGGGGTGAATCAAAAGAAACAACCGGGGCGGTTGCAGCGGCAAAGCCGTGTGAAACCGCCGGCGTGGAAGACTGGTCCATGGCCTTGCAAAGCGGGCTGGAGGGTTTGCTTTTATGGCAGCAATCCATCTTGCCGGACATGGATTTCATGGTGCAGGTTGGGGAAGCTTTTTCCATAGCCCCATGGCAAATACCGCAGGGCGTCAGGGCAACCAAAACCCCGAGGATCAATGTGATCCGGCTTAAGAATTGAAGTGCTTTACGCATGGGAACAGGCTACACCTTTCCACTGTCTCCGTCAAACGGCCCCTTTTGCAATACCAGGCGAACCGCCGGAAGGTTTCATTGCCATTGGTTTAGGATAAGCCAACCCGTTCCGGCCACTATGATGCAAATCACAGGGTTACTTATTTCCGCGCCTTTGGGCAACGAGGGCCCCCACCGCCGTGCCCAAAAAAGTCAGCCCCAGCCAGAGCAAAAACCAATGGCCCACGTCGGTACGAACGGAGGGGAATTTATGGCCCACAAACCAACCTGTTTCATATCCGACGAATCCCCCCAAGGCCGAGTAAAAGAGGAGCCAAATGAGCCCTCCTAGGGTTTGATACTTCTTGCTTACCCCCAGGATAGGCTGGATTAAGGGGAAATAAATGAAGACGAAAAGGATGCCCAGAGGGATGTAATGGACTTTCATCGCGAAAAAATAGGGGCTACCCGCTATCAGAAGCAAGTAAGCGATCCAAAGATAGGACGAAACACTCAAGCCCCAGCTTAAAACAAAGCTCAAAGGCCAAAGGATCGAGGACAGGCAGCCATCGGTTATTTTCCACCGGTAGATATAGAGAATGGGGTAAGCCAGCAGGAAGAAAAGGGCGTTATAGAAAAAGTTCAGGTTCCAAATGTGGTCGGCGTAGGGATGAAGGTGGATGGTGACCAGCCCTGCGGCCGCCAACCCTTCCCAAATGAGGAGTCGGAGGATGGACCGGTCTGAGTCTTGTGGCATGAATTCGCCTTACCTTAGAAGGTTTAGTAGCTGCCAACTGACAGCTGAGAACTACTAGCTGGCGTTATCCTTTTCGGGTCTTGTTGTCGAACCAGACCACAACGGCAACACCCGTCAGGATGAAGATACTCCAAATCAGGCCCTGGATATCCATGCTCCCGAAAAACATACCCCATTTGGTGACGAAGATCTGCCCAAGCTTAAACCCCGCCACCGACCCCGAGACCAAGTCGGAGATCATTCCCGCCGACGCCCAAAAGGTGAAGTTCACACGGCTCAGGCCCCAAAGATGTTCAAGGAAGAGGAAATAATCCATCACGTAAAAGGGCATCAGCACTGCCCAATAACTTTTAATCACCTGGAAGCATGAAGCCGGCCCCAGGAACAGCCCCGCAGCGTAAAGGATATAGGTGATCCAGAGGAAGCTGCTGGCCATCAGTAAAATTCGGAGCGCAACACCCAAGGGCATGATGAGAAACTTCAACACGACGGGAAGTTTCATCTGGCTGTAGAAGTAAAGAACGGGATAAAGGACCACGAAAACCAGGGCGTTGCCGAGAAAGAAAAGGGGCGTGGGATCATTGGCGGGGGCGTAAAAAAGGATGTGGAGGAAACCCATGATGCCCAGGGCTTCCCAAAGCACGAAACGCGCGAAAGAGGGGGATTGATTCAACGGGCGGGCGGCTGTTGTTTCCTTAGCCATTCGATTTTTGCCTTTCCACGTTCGCACTTTTTAGTTTTTCCGTGACTTGCCCGCACTTCTCGCAGCGATAGGCCAGGATCCAGGCCTTCTTGGTTTCGTCAAACTTCATCGCTTCGGCCCGCACGCAGTTGCCGCACCAGGCGCAATGGGCCTTTTGCCAACGGGGCCGGGTGGTGCCCCACAAAAGCCCCAGGGCAGCCACCAGGGCCAGAGACCCCAACGGCCCTAATATCTTCGGGGTAAAGCCGTAGTGCAACCATAAAAGGCTGGAGCCCATGAGGAGGGCCAAGAACCAAAGGAGGAAGAACTTTTCCCAGGGAACGCGCTGGAGGAAGGACGAAAGCATCAGGCCTTTGTCCTAAAAAAAACATCTGCCGCAGATTTGCGCGGATTGACGCTGATATTGAGACGAAAAACAAACCTTACGTCTTCATCAAAATGGTGAAATAACTTTTTTCTAAGTTTTTTTAGATTTTGGCTTTTAAATCCGCGAAAATTTGCGCCAATTTGCGGCCCAACTGCCGTTTTGGGTTTTATTTCCATTTGCAGAATTGCAGGACATTCCCGTCGGGGTCATGGAACTGGCCGGTGTCGCCCCAGTCGTGGGAATCGAACTCTACCTCAACTTCCTTGGCCCGAAGCTGCCAGGTCGCCTGTTGGACGTCCGAAACATTGAGGCGGAGAATGAAGGGCTTCCTCCCGCCGCGATGGATGGCCCCATGGGCCGGGTCCTCTTTTTCCACCAGCAAGTAGGAATTCCCGAAATCGAAGGTCGTCAAATAGGGCTTCCGGAACCGCACTTTCAGTTCCAGCACCTTCTCGTAAAATTCGACACAGGCTTCGTAATTCTTCACCCAGAGGAGGATTCCTGTTTCGTCGGCTTTCATATGTGTTCCCCAGAAAAGTTATCGGGGATTATGTTATCGAAAGGTCCCTCAAACTCCAATAAATGCCTTAAAAAAACTTGTAAGCTTTAACCAGAAACAATCGAACCACAGAGTCCGCAGAGCACACAGAGTAAGGCGGAAGAATTTCATCAAAATATTGATGATTTTACCCCGCGAACTCTGTGCCCTCTGTGGTGAAAAGTCTTTTTGTTCAAAGCTTTTATTTAATCTTGGGCTTCTCAAAAGAAGACGGCCCTTCCCTTTCCTTATCGTGTTTTTCATTCGGGTCCAGGGAAGACGCCTTTTCCAGTTTGTTGAAACCGTATTTTCGCTTGATGGCATCCACGCTTTTGAAGAGCGCTTCCTTTTTCTTGGAGCTCATCTCCGGGAATAGCCATTGGTTTACCTCCTCCCCCTTCTCGAACTTGGAGAGGGAAACTCCTAAAAGCCTGATCTTGCGCTTGCGAACGTGGGATTCCTTGAACAACTCATAGGCGGTCTTCATGACCACCGCGTCGTCGTCGGTCTCGGGGATGGTCTTCGCGCGGGTGATGGTTTGGAAGTCGTCGTAGCGCAGTTTGAGGGTGATGGTGCGGGCCTTCTTGCCCGTGCGCCTCAAGCGGTAACAACCTTTTTCCGAAAGCCAGGCCAGGGTTTGGTGGATTTGCTGGAGGTTGTCCGTGTCTTTCTCGAAAGTCGTCTCATGCCCCACGCTCTTGGCATCGTGGAAAGGGTGGACCTCCGCGCTCCCTAAACCTCGGGCCGCTTCGTAAAGCCACTCCCCCGCCGAGGGGCCGAAGGATTTTTGCAGCTTTGGCAGGGGGATGGGCACGATATCGCCGATCTTGTGGATGCGCATTTCCTTCAGGCGGGGCTGGGTCTTCTCCCCCGCCCCGTGCAAGCGCTCGATAGGCAAGGGCGCGAGGAACTTCTGCTCTTCTCCCTCCGGCACCACGACAACCCCCGTGTTTTCACCGACCTTTTTCCCCAAAGTGGCGGGATCGGGCTTCACGGTTTTGCCCGCAATCTTCGCCACATATTTGTTGGACCCGATGGCGACAGTGCAGGAAAGCTTCGTGCGGTCGAAGACCGAATCCCGCACCTTTCGGGCCATGGCCCAGAGGTCGTGGCCGTAAAGGGCCTCGCAGCCGGTGAAGTCCAGGTAGAACTCGTCGATGGAGGCGTATTCCACCAGGGGAGCGGCCCGGCGAAGAAGCACATAAACCTTGCGGGAATATTTGGAGTAAAGCTTGTGGTGTCCCGGCACGAAGAGGGCTTTGGGGCAGAGTTTCTCGGCGGTCATAAGCGGCATGCCGGACTTGATGCCGTACTTGCGGGCCTCATAGGAGGCCGAAGCCACCACCCCACGTTCCCCCTTGTGTCCGCCCACGATAACCGGCTTGCCGTTCAAGGAAGGGTCGATCAGCCTTTCACAGGACACAAAGAAGGAGTTCATGTCGATATGGGCTATAATATGGTTCATAAGTATACAGGTGTATTCTTTTTTGGTAAAATGTCAAGCGCCATAAAATTAACTTTAACGATGGACAGTTAAATAATGAAAAAAAGCCAGCAAAACTTTGGCGGAGATTGGTCGGTTCAAAAGCTTGAAATGATTCGCCAATATGTCCGCGCCGCTCGAAAAGTGTGACGGTGGGCGGTCCAAAAGTGTGACACCCCCCGCCTTCCATACGCCTTACGGTGTATGGTCGTTGGTTAGCTTTATCAATCCTTCTTGTCTTTGTTCTTTGAGCCGTTTTTTTGATTCCCCCAGCCTGAAGCTTTGGCCGTTGGCCTCCAGAATATGCACCCGATGGGTCAAACGGTCAATAAGCGCGCCCGTCATCCTCTCGGAACCCATGATTTCCACCCAATTTTCAAAGGGCAAATTGGTCGTTACCATCAGGCTGGTACGTTCATAGGCCTTGCTGACCACTCGAATAAGTAGCTCGGCCCCCGCCTTGGTGAAGGGCACGTAACCCAGTTCGTCCAGGACGATCAGGTGGTGCCTGGCCAACTGCCGGTGGAACTTGGCCAATTGTTTTTCCTCGCGGCGCTCCAAAAGTTCTGTCACCAGGCCGGTGACGGAGAAGAAGCGCACTGCCCGGCCTTGGGAGCAGGCCTGGAAGGCCAAGGCCGTGGCCAAGTGGGTTTTGCCCGTTCCTGAATTGCCGACCAGCAGGACGTTTTCCTTTTTGTCGATGTACTCGCCCCGCATCAGTTCCCGCGTCAATTCCTGGTTGATCGAGGGCTGGGCCTTGAAGTCGAACGTGTCCAAGGTTTTGAGCACGGGAAAGCCGGCATCGCGGATGCGCCTCTCCTTGGCCCGGCGTTCCCGGTCCAGAAGTTCCAGTTCGGAAGCCTGAACAGGTACTGCGGATAGTCGCTGCGCTCGGTGCGGCAGAGCTGGGCCATCTTGTCGTACTCGCGCTACATCGTGGGCAGTTTGAGTTTCTTGAGTGATGTTCCAGCAGGAGGGTGTTTTTGGAAGTGCTCATGCTTCACCTCCGACCGCCATCAGTTCGCGGTAGGCCGAAGATCCGTTCGGGCCACCTGGACCCGCCGCAAGTGCTCACGACCGGCCAGGCTGAAGGTGGTCAGCCTGAAATCCTCCCTGGAGTAGAGCAATTGGGCGACGGCGTCGCGGGTATAGATTTCCATCTGCACGGCTTTCTTCACCGCCCGGTGAAGCCTGCCCATGGAATGCTTTTCCATAAGCCGCAGCGTGCGGATGTATTCCCGCGTTCCCTCACCGTGAAACTTCTCCTTGCCTTCCATGCGGCGGCGCAGCAGGGCGAAACTCTCCGGCAGGTTCCAGTCTTCCAGGGGCCGGGCATGATCCAGTGCCCCAGGTTTGCCCTCCAAAATCGCCAAATAATGCACTGGATTGAAGGTCACGCCCTCCTTGCACCAAAGACGCTCGTGGGTCGCGATCCGTTTTTCCTTGTGGAAAATATCCACCCGGTCGATGTATCCCTTCACCACCACCGGATGGTGGGCCCACTCCGTCGGCACGGAATAGTCGTTGGTGTCGAAGCGCACCAGGGACAACGATGTGGCCGTGGTGGACTGCTTCAGACAGGCGTCAAAAGCAGCGGCAGGTAAAGGCCGAAAATGGGCCTGTCCTCCTCCAGAAGCTTGGCTTTGGCCGCTCCTTTGCCGCGCACTTTGCGTTCCAAATCCTCGTCGCAGTTCACCACCAACCTCTTGTTCAGTTCCTCCAAGCTGTCCCACTTGTGGAACCGGCACCATGAAATTCAGCCGCACATACTTCACCCCGCCTTCCACCACGCCCTTTTCGTTGCCCCGGCGTACCGTGCAGAAGTGGTGGTCGAAGAGATAATGGCTCACCAACTGCTTGAAACTCCGGGTCAACTCCCGTTGGTGTACCCCGAGCAACTTTTTCACGAGGGTCTCGGCGTTGTCGTAGCTGATCCGCCAGGGCACCCCGCCGAAATACTCGAACGCCCGGATGTGGCCTTCCCAGACGAACTCCGTGCTCTCCCGCTCAAATATCTGCACGAAGTAAGCGTCCGAATAGGGCAAGGCCATCACGAAGTACGGGCGCTTCACCAACACGCCTTGAGCTTCACCAGGGCGTGCCCAAAGTCCACCTGGCCTCGCCGGGCCGGTGCGTCAACGGCACGAAGACCTCGCTATTCCTTCGCTTGAGTCCCCGGACGGCCTTTTTCACCTGGGTGTATCCGCCGGTGTAGCCATCCTCGGCTTCGTAGGCGCTCAAAGATGCGCTTGGCGGTATGGCGCTGTTTCTTGTGGGTGTGCTTGTCGTCTTCGAGGATTTGCTTGATGCGGCCCAGGAACGGCCCAATCTTCGGCTGGGTCCCGATCCCCGGTTCTTCCGGTAGCCGGGCGGCTTACTGTGGGCGAGGATCTTCTTGAGGGTTTCCCAGTGGATGCCCTCCTCTTCCATCACCTGGCGCTTGGAGACCCCTTCTACCAGCACTTTCTTGCGGATTTCCGTCCATCGGTCCATATCTTTGAACACTCCTTTTCCTTCCGGTGCCTGTAGTTCCATTGCTGAAAACCACATTGTCCCGGATATTCGGGGAGTGTCACACTTTTCGACCGCCTTTTTGACCTCTCAGACCGTCACACTTTTCGACCGGCGTTTACAGCCAATATTTAACGAAATATACAACTGTACTAAAAAAGCAACCTTTCGAAACGGTTTACATCGATGCTTTCGCGGGATCAGGTTATATGACTGTAAAGAAAAAATCTGATGAATCTGAATTATCTTTTCTTGAATTAACAGATCAAGAATCGCAAAAATTCATAAAGGGATCAGCAAGAATTGCTTTAGAAACAACCCCTAGATTTAAAAAATATGTTTTTATTGAGAAGGACTCGAAACAATTTTTGGAGTTGGAAAAGTTAATTGAAGAATTCCCGGATAAAAAAGCCGATATAACATTGGCTTCTGAAGATGCAAATGACTTCTTATTAACCTTTTGTTCTAAAACAAACTGGTCAACAAGTAGAGCCGTATTATTCCTCGACCCTTTTGCTATGCAAGTAAATTGGAAGGTGATAGAAGCTATTGCCAAGACCAAAGCTATTGATCTTTGGTATTTGTTTCCAATTAACGCAGTAACTCGACTTTTAAAAAAGGATGGACGCCTCGACCCAGAATGGGAAGATAAGCTGACTTCTATTTTTGGAGAAGCGAGCTGGCGAAAGGCATTTTATTCTCAAGAACAAACTTTGGATTTATTCCAAACTGAACCAGGTTTAGTAAAGACTGCCGATTATGAGAAAATCGAACAATACATGCTTGATCGTTTAAGAAGTCTTTTCGTTGGCGTTGCACCAAATCCGGCTAGGCTTTTAAACTCCAAAAACAACCCATTGTTTTTGCTATGCTTTGCTTGTGGCAATGAAAAAGGGATGCCAATTGCCCTTAGAATAGCTAACCACATTTTAAAAGGGTAATTCATGGCTGAGAAATCAACAATTGAATGGACCAACTCAACCTGGAACCCTGTCACTGGATGTGACAAGGTCAGTGCCGGCTGTGCACACTGTTACGCCGAGCGGTTCGCTGAACGATTCCGTGGGGTTCCAGGACATCCCTTCAAACAAGGCTTTGACCTCAAACTCTGGCCCGACCGAATAGAGCTTCCTTTGTCCTGGAAAACTCCCAAGACCATCTTCGTTAATTCCATGAGTGACTTATTTCACAAAGACGTCCCACTCAAGTTCATCCAACAGGTTTTTAACATCATGAACCGTGCCCATTGGCATATCTTCCAAGTGCTCACCAAACGCGCTGAACGGCTGGAAGAACTAAGCCCTAAATTATCCTGGGCTCCGAACATTTGGATGGGTGTTAGCGTGGAATCTGACAGCTTCACCTACCGTATTGATCACCTTCGCAAAACAAAAGCCCATATCAAGTTTCTTTCGCTGGAACCCCTTCTGGGCCCCTTGCCGAACTTGAAATTGAAAGGAATTGATTGGGCTATTGTTGGAGGAGAATCAGGCCCTGGCGCACGACCGATGGATGGTTCTTGGGTGCTTGAGATAAAGAAACAATGCGTTAAGGCTAAGGTCCCATTCTTTTTCAAACAATGGGGCGGCGTCTGGAAAAAACGCAATGGACGCACTTTACAAGGTCGCACTTGGGACCAAATGCCAAAGATTGAAAAAACTACTGTTTAATTGGATTGTGGCATTTCAAATGTTTTGTCTCGAATAGGAACATCCATTATATTTTTAATATTCTCTTCCCAAATTTTTTGTTTTTGTTTCTTGCTGATTAATTGTGTTTCGCCCTTGTTCTCCAACCCCTCCCATCTAAACCAAGACTGAAATACGGGAAATCGCTTATCGATATTGTTGGCGATGACCAATTTATCTCTATGGACTTCAACCGGGTAATAAACTGAAAAAAATAAATCGTTTCCAAAAATTCCTGACGTCTCCCCTTTTTTAATCGCCTCTTTTTCCGCTTCATCAATATCAGTTGGGATTTCGCTAAAGTCTTTCGGCGGCAGATCGAGGTTATCGGTCCATATGACATTATCATCGATTAAAAAACACCGCCCATCGTTGCACAAATCAACTAAATCATCAGAATCAACTGTATAAGCTTCATACCATTTCGATGCATAACCCTGGCTATTCGATAAGAAAAAAATACCCTCGCCGGACTGTGCTATCCCATTCCCGATCTCGGTTAGACAAACAAAATAATCGTTTTTATGGTCACCGTTTAAATCGCCACTAACCACCTCGTCACAGGTGGAAAAAGTTAAATCGCCGTCTTGCGTAAATAGGTCTTTAGTTATGGAAGCCATCGTGTTTCCAGAGGCGTCGAGTAAAAACACACCGTTTAATTGCGGAGGTTTAGCAAAAATTACTTTTATTGTATTTTCATTCTTTCCATCCTTACTTTTAAATATATTGATTTTCGCTTCAGTGTTTATTTCTTTCTCCAAAACCATTTCAAATTTATCAACTGGAAATTTTTTAACAGGCCCCATTCCCGGGATTTCACGGCAACACTCCTTGGGACCATTTTTCAAAACGTAGATAGAGCTGATTTCTTTTGGGGGTTGAGCCAGAGCAAGTTGTGAGCCAAAAAAGAAAACCAACATACAAACAATTCTTTTCAAAAGGGGCTCCTTCCTCAACTTATAACCAATCACTTTTCGACACTAATTCGATCGCTTATTTCATTTTACAGCTCAAAGCCTCACCAAAATAAACTTGTCCCTCTTCACCACCTGCCCATTCCGCACTACCGTGTAGAAATAAATACCGGGAGCCACGGGTATTCCCGCGGTATTCGTCCCGTTCCAATCATATTCGGCCCCCGGGGAGTTCGTTTGAAACACCAATTCCCCCGATAAGGTGTAATACGAAACCTGGTCGTTCGGCTGGAGGCAATCCAACTTCAAGACCCCCCCCACCGCCCTCGGCGGATTAAAAGGCACCGGCCAGACCTTGATGACGCAAACGGGCGTGGGGGTTAATGTGGGAATCGGGGTCGGGGTGATGGTCGGAGTCGGGGTAACCGTGGGAGTAGGCGTTGGGGTGAGGGTGGGCAGGTTGACGAAGACGAGCCCGCCCGGGTAGCCATAGGCGTCGTGGTTGGCGAAGCCGTAGGATTCCACCCCAAAGGGCTGGGGCCCGGAGAGCTGGTGATAGCCCGTACCGATGGTCACCTGTGCCGCCGAGAACCCGCTGGCCCCCACCACCGAGAAACTTCCCGCCGGGAGGAGGGCCCCATCGAACGTTATGGAACCGGCTTCCGCGCTGGGCGCGGCCACGTTCAGGTAATTCGCGGGAAAAACTGTGGCGGGGGCCGCCAGTTGGTAGGCGGTGCCGTAATCCGAAACGGGCGGCACGGTGATCTGGGAGGGGTCCCCGATGGCCACGTTGTCGTAGGTGTGGCTGTTGGAATATTGCATGACCAGGATGGGGTTATTAGAGGTGATGTAGGAGGCCGTGGAAAGCATCTGCTCGTAAAACTGGCCTTGGTTGAGGGTGGTCACGGCCGCGCCATTGACGTTGACGGTCGTGCCGTTCGCTGAGGAAAGATACCGGAAGGTATCGGAGCTCCGGGTGGCCAGGGGGACGGTGACGAAGGCCGTTCCCCAGGTGGTGAGGGGGATTTCCTCCTCCAAGAGCATGTTGCAGGTTGTGTAGCTTACCGGCACATCGGCGCAGGCGTTGGCGTCAAAAAAGGCCACGGGGAGGTTGGAAGTGACCTGCGTGCCGGTTAGGTCGTTGCCCAAGATGTCCGCCTGGAGCTCATAGGTCTGCCACTGGTTTAAGGTTACGGTGTAGGCAACGCTCACGGGGTGGGAGCCCACTGTGATGGAAGGCGTAATGGTGACGCTGGTGGAATCCTGGGAAGCCACGACCGCGAATTCGCTGGAACCGATCGCGGTCGTGCCCCCTGAAACAACATCCGCGGTGTAGCTGGCCACCCAGTACTGCGTTCCGATGGCGCCCACGGGAAGGGCCAAATAGCCGTCCGTCACGAGATTCGCGTATTCCAGGCCGATCACGTTGACGCTGCTGTTGGAAGTGACGTGGATGGCCAGGTTCTGGACGCCGTCCGAGGCCGAAAGCATGGCGCTTTCCGGGACCACTACGGTCGTTGCGGAATTGGCCGCGACCGAAAAGGCCTGCCCGTAGGAAAGCCCGGCCACAGAAACCATACCTGAGGCCCCGGTTTGGGAAAGGATGAAAAGGTCGAGGGCTTGGGGCTGGGTCTGGTATTGGTTGGGGAAAGTCAGCCAGAACTCGGTGCCCTGGTTGGAAACGGGACCGGCCTGGGTCATGGCGGGAAACAGGAAGCCCGGGGCCAGGCAAAGGGCCCAAGCGCGAAGTTGAAGAGCAAGCCTCATCGGTTCCCATCCGGGTACCCGCCCCTCGGGCGGAAAGTAAAAAGGACCACTCGCCTTCAGTGGTCCTTTTGGTGAAACTTTACCTTTACCCGGTTGGGTTTTCCAGGGCTCTCGCTATTTGAGGCTGGAAAGGCCCTTTTCGGCGATGAGCTTGTCGGCGATGCCCGCGTTGAACTTGCGGGCATTGTCGGTGCACATCTTGGCCAGGCCGTGCTCGTTCTCGCGGAACATGGTGACGGCTTCCTTGACGTAGAACTTGGCGCGGATGTCGTTGGCCTTCTTCTCGTCCAAGACTCCGCGCTTCGTGGCCAGTTCGATGGCCTTCTCGACCCCGGCGGCGTCCACGCGGCACTTGGTCTCATAAAACTTCGACTTGCCACCCTCGCGGCTGCGGGAAGCCGATCCCTGGGTGTTCTGCGGAATGCGGTAATTGGTGGGGGTCAAGGGCGTGAAGACGAACTCGGCGCCGCTGGCCGAGTAGCAAAGCCAGGCGTAGTAGTCCTCGCTGGCCTTTTCCCCGGGGAAGGGGATGTCGCGGGCGATACCGGTCAAGACCGAGGTGGTGGAAGTCAAGTTGGTATAGCCGGCCTCGGTGCAGATGTTGATCCAGGCGTCCTTGCCCTGGGGCGGGTTACTGTGGGATTCCAGGATCTCCACGATGGACTGGGAGCACTTGGCGTAGGGCGTTGGTTTGCCGTCCTCGTTGATCACGTTGAACGTGCTGTATACCACCCCCGCATTGGGGTTTTTCTTGAAGATGTCGCGCACCACTTCCACCCGCCAGGGGTGGGTCAGGTCGTCCGCGTCGATGAAAACGATGAAGGGATACTTCTGCTCGTAGGCGTACTGGATGGCCACGTTGCGGGCATGGCCCGGGCCGTCCGAGTGGTCCATGAAGAGGATTTTCATCTTCCCGTTGTATTCCTTCTCCAGTTTCCTCAAATACTCCTTGGCCTCGGCGGAGGGGGAGTTGCCGTCGCCGATGAGGATCACCCAGTTGGGGTCGGTTTGGAGCTTGATCCTTTCCAGGGTTTCATCCAGCCATTTGCGTTCCATGGCCGAACCTTGGCTCCAATGGGGGATAACAAACGCCGCCGGACCGTCGAGATTGAACTTTTCCATTTTCCACCTTTTCCTTTTGAGCATTCTTTTTCAGGCAGGATGATTGCCGAAGCGGATGGATTTTACCGATTTAAAAGGCCGTCGGCCACACCAAAAATACAGTTCACAGTTAACAGCAAGGCCGACAAGATTGAGGTTTTAGGCTGTTGCTGTGAGCTGTCAAATGCCGGCTTTGAACTGCTTTTTAGCCCCGTTTGAAGGTCAGGCGCATGGAATTAGCCGGGGCATCGGCGGCTTTGGGGGTCTGGTGCGCGAAAGAATTCCGGAAAGCGGTTTCTTCCCGGATCTTTTGTTCTTCCAGGGCACGGACATTTTCAAAGTCGTGTTTGTTTACCGCCGCGAATTGGAGGTCACCCCGGAAAAGGGGCCTCTGAAGTTCGTGGAAAGTCTCCATTTTCTTGATCTTGGCCAAAAGCCGCAGTTTGGCCCGGTGGCGGGCCACGAAAAGCTCCAATTCCACGATTTCGTTTCTGGAAAAAACGCTGCTGGCCGTCAGGCACATTTCGCCGTAGGAAGTGTTCTTGTCCAGGACGTAATAAAGGCTTTCGTCCCGGTGGGCGGGGTCGGGGGCGGGCTGCTTTTTCTTTTTTCGCGGGGTTTTCTTGATCTTGACGCGGTGGTATTTCACTTCCACCATGGAAACTACGCGGCCCTTATTATATTTTTCCAGCCAGCCTGTTCTTCCGCTCACGGAAAACCTTCCTGTCAGGGACATTTACCGATGTGTTCAAAAGATACCACTAATCCCTTAACCTAACGTTAACTTTTGATTTAACTGAAGGGCCCGGCGCGGTTTAACGGTTTAAACTGCAAAATTTAAATTCATTTAATCCGTCATTGCGAGGAATGAGCCCCGAATAGGGGCTCGGTTATGACGAAGCAACCCCAGTTTAAAAATGCTTTTCCGATGGATCCAAAATCAAGGCTAAAACCACCCATAAACTGAGGTTGCTTCGTCGCGAAATTCGCTCCTCGCAATGACAGAAATTTATATTTTAGTTTTAGGAGAATATTTTCGAGAGGCTTGGCAGAACGTTCTCTTTCGTCAACTCGCGAACCTTTACTCCCTTTTCTTCCCAGGCCTTCAGGCGTCTTTGGTGCTCCTCAACGATGGGCCGCACCGCGCTTTCGGCGAAAACGGCTTTCAGGTGGAGGGACATTTGTTCTTCCGTGGGCCGGTTGGCGCCGGTCAAAAGCTTGGCCGCGCCGTCCTGCGCGCAGGCGGTGACCAGGAAGGAGTTGCCCGTGAAGGAATAAATCTCCAGGTTGCTGATAACCACCTTCCCGCCCTCCTTGCCCTCGACCCAGTTCACCAGCAGAAGCGCGGATTTTTGGTCGGGCGCGATGAAGGTCCGGGCCCAAAAGAAAAGGGTGGAGGCGTAGGAATAATCCCCCAGGAGCGTGAACCCTTCCTCTTCCAGTTTCCGGCAAAGTTCCCTTTGCCATGCGGGGGTCAGCCGCTCGGTCATTTCCTCCGGGGCTTTTACCAGCTGGACGCCTATCTTGGGGAGCCCCGCGAACAAATCACCGGATGTTGGAATTTTTTTCGAGAAGGGTTTTTCGGTGACCAGAATGTAACCCGCCAGGACGGCTGTTAAAAGGAGAATAACGATTCCACCGGAGCCCATTAAAACCTCTATTAAAAAATAATTGCTGTCATTGCGAGGAATGCCCGCCGAATAGGCGGGCATTCATGACGAAGCAACCCCAGTTTAAATATGTCGTTGCGAGGAACCCACGAAAAGCGTAAACAACCCATAAACTGAGGTTGCTTCGTCGCGAAATTCGCTCCTCGCAATGACGGCAATTCAAAACTGTACTTGCGGTGCATCCTGCGCGGCTTCCTTGGCCTTGAAGTAGGAATCCCTCACCTTGAAGCCTCCGATGGAGGCCATCAGGTTGGAAGGGAAACTTTGGACCTTCACGTTGTAATCCTGCACCGCCTCGTTATAACGCTGCCGGGTTACGGCGATACGGTTCTCGGTACCGGCCAGCTCGTCCTGCAACCGCAGGAAATTTTCGTTCGCCTTCAAATCCGGATATTTTTCCACCACAACCATCAGCCGTCCCAGGGCTCCTTCCAGGTCATTGGCGGCCTTGACTTGGTCCGTCGAGGTTTTTGCCTCTCCCCATTGGCTGCGAAGCCGGGTGACTTCCTCCAGCACGCTGCTCTCGTGCTTGGCGTAACCCTTCACTGTATTGACCAGGTTGGGAATGAGGTCGTAACGCCGTTGAAGGTCCGTTTCCACGTCACCCCATGCCTTGTCCACCGCCTGGTTGGAGGATACCAACCCGTTATAAGACCCCACCAACATCAAGCCGAAGAGCACCACAAAGCCCAGGATCGCCCAAAGCCAGACTTTAGAAGACATACCCTACCTCCAATTTAAAATTTCGAATTCCGGTTATTGGCCGTACTGCCCCATGATTTGCGTCTGGGCCAGCACATGGCCCTTCATGGCCTTTTCCACCTGGCTCCTTAAGGCGCCGCCCCCCAAGGAAAGGAAGCCGTCGAGGGCGTAAAGCTTGAAATAATATCGGTGGACGCCGCTCGGGGGGCAAGGCCCGTCATAGCCGATTTTTTGGAAATCATTGGCGCCCTGGGTAATCCCCTTGTCGGATTTGGGGTCCCGCGGGAACCCCTCCACCAGTTCGAACCCGTTCGTTTGGGGGTCGGCGATGGCGGGGATATTAAAGGCCACCCAATGGGTAAAATTCATGGCGGGAGCGTCCGGGTCTTCCACGATCAAAGCAAAACATTTGGTTTCAGGCGGAGCCCCTTTCCAATTCAGCTCCGGGGAAATGTTCTTGCCCTGGCAAGTGTATTTCTCCGAAATCCTTTTCCCGTCTTCGAACGACTTGCTTTGTAGCCTCAAACTGGATTTCTTCTTGGCCCCGGCGGACCCAAAAGCTAGCGCCATTACCAGCGTAATGATACCGACCATCCAGCGTCGCGAGTCCATCCCCGCCTCCTTAGTTGACATTGTCAACGATCGTTTCAATAGAGCTCAGGTACTTTTCGAAAAGAACAAGCACGTTCAAATCCTTGATCTTTTCCCCCCGTTTGAGGCGGTCCACGGTCTCAAAGGGCTCCAGGTCGAAGGTAATTTTCTTTTTCAACTTTCTCAAAGCTTCCATTTTTCTGCGGGAAGGCTTCTCGCGGTAGAGCCAGAGGGCGCTTTTGAACAAAACCAAAAACGTGGAGAGGGATTCCACCATGAGTTTTTCCACGAGGGCGGGCCGGGCCTCCGTCAGGGCGAAGTGGGTCTTCAACTGGAGCAATTTGCCCTGGAGCTCGTGTTCCAACTCCACCCGAAGATCGCCATGGGAAACCGAAAGCCTCTTCACTGGGTCGGGCCCGTGGAGGACCTGGTGGTTGTGCTGGATGTCCAAAATCTCAATCGGGAAAACATCGACGAAATCCTTCAGGTGCTCTTGGGTCAAAAGAAGGGGCGGAGGGTTGCCTTGCCGGGTCCAGGGCACCATCGCCTTGGAAAGGGCCATCAGTTCCTTGGGAAAAAGCTGGTGGGTCACCACCAAAAGGTTGATATCGGAGTTTTTCCCCGCGTGGTCCCCCGCCGCCGCCGATCCATAGAGGACCACCGACACCAATTGGCTTCCCAAGAGGGTCTTGAGTTCTTCCACCATCTTTTCTGTCGTCCACTTCATAAGCATCTCCTTCATTTTCACCACAGAGGTCACAGAGTTCACGGAGAGAAAATCAAATCAAGTCTTTTGCTTTAGCTCCGTGTCCTCTGTGGTTCAAGATGTCTCACCAGCCGCCGCTGGCGCCGCCACCGCCCGAACCGCCGCCGCCAAAGCCCCCGAATCCGCCTCCACCACCGCCGCCAAAACCCCCGCCTCCCCAGCCTCCACCGCCGCCATAGAACCCGCCGCCCCACCATCCCCCAAAGCGGATGCGGATAAGCAAGTAAAGCAAAACGATGGCGATAATGATGATAGTCTTAATGACCTCTCCGATGGGAGGACTCCCCGCTTCATTCCCCTGGGGTTGGCCTTCCGCGCCCCCTTGGATTAATTGAGCGGCGGCGTGGGCGGCATTGCTGAGGCCCTGGCCGTATTGCTGTTGTTTGAAATAGGGGTAGACCTGCTGTCGGAGAATATCCCCCGCGTCCGCGTCCGTGATAACGCCTTCCAACCCGTAACCCACTTCGATGCGCGCCCGGCGGTCCTTGATGGAGGCCAGGATGAGTATCCCATTGTCCTTCCCTTTTTGCCCGATGCCCCAGGCCTGGAAGAGTTCCACGGCGGCCTGGTCCACGTCCGCGCCCTCCACCGAGGGTAAGGTGACAATCACGATGGCGTTTCCGGTCTTGCCCTGGAAGTCGTCCAGGTAATTTTCCAAGTCCTGCGCTTGGTCGGCGGGGATCACCTGGGCGAAATCATTGACGGCCCCTACGGGGGAAGGCCACTTAGCCGACAAGGCAGGTGTAACCAATGTGGCCAGCAATGAAATGAGTAGTAAAAGTTTTTTCAACTGGCGTCACCTTGTCGGAATTTTGAGTTTTTAATAATTAATTCTAAATTTTATTTAACAAAAGACTCTGGAACTTTTGACGAAGGCAAAAGTGACCATAATTCAAAACTAAGAATTCAAAATTCATAATTTTATTTACTCCGTTGATACTTTCCCATCAATTGCGTCTCCCCTAAAGCCCGCCTTTGGACTAATCTTTCCAGCGTGGGCTTTTTGGCCCCTTCCTCCAGGTCCACTGGAGCGCTGAGGGCGTACAACTTGAAGTAATAACGGTGGATTCCGCTGGGCGGGGCCGGGCCCCGGTAACCAATGCCCCCGAAATCGTTGGTTCCCTGTTTGGTGCCGTTGGGGAGTGATTTCAAGGAAGGAAAAGCCTCGGGAAGCAAAATGACGCTGGTGGGGATGTTGTAAATCAGCCAATGGGTGAAGGTTCCGCCGGGCGCGTCCGGGTCGTCGCAAATGAGGGCGAAGCTGTTGGTTCCGGAGGGTGGGTCTTTCCATTCCAGGGGTGGGGAAACATCATCCCCATCCACGGTGTAATGGGGCGGAATCATTTCCGCGTCCTTGAAAGCCCGGCTGGTCAGCTGAAAAGCCATGGTTCCCTCCTTCAAGAGGTTACGGGCTATTGTAAGCGAAAGGGTCTGGAAGCGTTAACTTGGGTTGTGGAAAACCTAGACCTTGTGCCGGACACGCGAAGCGATGACGCCCAGGCAGGCGTCGGAGACGACCTTAAACCCCGCCTTTTCAAGTTTGGCCTCGGCCTGGGGATGGGTAATACCGCTTTGGAGCCAAACCACCTTGGGGCGCTTGTCCTCGGGCAGGGCGATCAACTCGTCGGCTAGGGCGGGGATCACGTCGGGCCGCCGGAACACGTCGAGGATATCCACTTTCACCGGCACGTCCTTGATGGCCGCGTAGGCGTTCTCTCCCATGGACGATTGGATCTTGGGGTTGACGGGGTAGATCCGGATGCCCCGCTCCTTCAACATCGCTGGAATCTGGTAGGCGGGCCGGTCCATTTTGCTTTCATCCTGCATTCCCTCAACCGCCACGGTCTTGGCGTTTCTGGCGATTTCCAGGACTTCGTCTTCGGTGACATTCATGGGCGCCCCCTTCGAGGTGAACCAATTTCAATATACGGAGGGACCTTGGGAAAAAACAACGGCCTCTCTAGGATCCAGGGCGGGGGGGATCCAGTCAAGAAACCGGGCTTATTGCAGGAATCCCTGGTAAAGCATGAAATAAATAACAACCCCCGTGATAGAAACATACATCCAAATGGGGAAGGTCCAATGCGCGAGTCTTTTGTGTTTCACGAAGTTTCCCTTCAGGGCCTGGCGAAGGGTAAGGATGGCTAAAACAGGAACCAGTGCGGCTAAAGGAGTGTGGGTCCAAAGAATGATAAAATAAAGGATCCGGGAAAATCCCTGTCCCTGGTAATAAATGATTCCCGCCAGGGCGTGATGCACGAGATAAGAAACGAGGAACACGACCGAAACGATGAAGGCCGCGACCATGCAAAACCGGTGCGCCTGGCGATTTCCTTTTCGGATGAAAGTATAACCCGTTAAAAGGAGCAGGGCGCTCAAGGCGTTGAGCCCGGCGTTGATCATCGGCAGGATATTGATGTTCATGTGACTCCTTGAACCATGTAGTAATAACTGCGGTCATTGCGACGAGTGGCCGCCGAATAGGCGGCCGATAAGGAGGAAGCAACCTCAGTCCCAAAATAGATTGAAGGCACCCCTCTTTGGGAAACAACTTGTAACCTCTGAAAAACTCCTTCGTCTAAATGCTGAAATATAATAGCAGCATTCCAGACGGAGGGATTCCATGCAAATCAGCTTCGGGATGTACGAGGACAAGAACCGGCGACTCAAAAAGACCATGCTAGAGGAAGTGGATAAGGTTCTGGACTTTCCGAAGATCGAGAAATTGCTGATGGAAATGTACCGGGGCAACACGGGGAGACCTCCCATCCCGCCTTTGATCTTGTTTAAATGCCTTTTGCTGGAATCCTGGTACGGCCTGTCGGATGTGGAAGTAGTCCAAGAAATCCACGACCGGCGCAGTTTTGAGCGGTTCGTGGGTGAAGGGGTGCGAGAGTACCACGTCGACGACACCACTTTGGTGAAGTTTCGGGAAAGACTCCGGGAAGCCGGTTTGATAGACCGGGTTTGGGGGGCAGTGCAACAGGGTTTAGATCGGAAAGGACTTTTGGTCAAGAAAGGGGCCATTGTGGACTCCACCCTGGTGGAAGGAGCCTGTAAACCGGAATCCAAGGATCAAGAGGGAAAGCCGGTGGATGAAGATGTTCATTACACCTCCCGGCAAGGAAAAGCCGTGGATGGGATGAAGGTTCATGTGGGTCAGGACGAGAAAAGCGGCCTGATTCGAAAGATGGATCTAAGTCATATTGAGGAACACGATCACGAACATTTCAAAGACATGGTTCCTCGCGGGGTAGAACAGGCATTTGCTGACAAGGCTTACCGGTCGGCGCAACACGATGAATATTTGGAGGAACGAGGGATTCGGAATCGAGTGTTACATCGTGTTTGGCGGGGACAGAAGCTGACCCAGAGGCAATTAAAGCAAAACAAGGTTTGGGGCCGTGTGAGGTGCGGGATCGAGGCGACAATGAGTACCTTGAAGCGGTGGTGTTCGATGGGACGAATGAGGTACTACGGGATGGCCCGAAACAAGATTTGGGTGTTGATCTGTGGCATCGCATTTAATGGGAAAAGAGCCGTAAAGTTGGCGGCGGCCTGAGCTAAGGGGAGTTTTTTCAGAGGCAGATGACGCAAGAAGGGTCGAAAAAGGAGTTCTAGGAGTAAGTGCAACACCTTTGGAGAAACAAAAACATCTCCAAGCGGGGTTGAAAACCCTGGTGAGAAGAGTTTCAAACCAAAACAGGGAGTTTTTCAGAGGTTACAACTTATTTAAACTGGGGTTGCTTCATCATAATCGAGCCCCTATTCGGGGCTCAATCCTCGCAATGACAGCGATTATTTTTTATGTGTGAGACCATGCTCCCATAAGGTATTTAATGTCGTGCCGCAGTTTTAGGACATCCCCGTCGTTCTCCCCGTCGTAAAGCCCGCGGATTTTCCCATCGCCATCCACCAGGACCATGCGGGTGCTGTGGATGAACTCAAACCCCGGACCAGCCTCATAATCGCGGGCGGCGATCTCCTTGAATCCCCCCAAAATCGTTTTGTAGATGTCATCTTTTTTCCCGGTAAGGAAAAACCATTGGGCCGGATCAGCTTGGTAATCGTCGGAGTATTGCTTGAGGGCTTCCACCGTATCCCGGTCGGGATCGACGGTGAAAGTGACGAGTTTAAAATTCGGGTTGCCCTTCCAGGTGTCCTGCAATGTTTTCATTTTCTGGCTGAGCATCGGGCAGGAACCCGCGCAATGGGAGAAGATAAAGTCCACCACCCAGACCTTCCCTTTTAGTTCTGAGCTGGAAAAGATCCGCCCGCTGCGGTCCGTGAAGGAAAACTCGGGCGCTGAATCAATGGGTTTCTGGAACCTGTCCGAAGGCCGCGAGCTCCAAACCCGCCATCCTAGAAAAGTCAGCAGTCCTAGGGCCACGACCAAAAGGATGGTCTTGCTTAAGGAAGGAGACTTCGTTTTTTTACTTTGTTTCATTGGTTTTCTCGACGGCCCAGGAGGAAAGGGCGTAAAAGAATAGCGACACCCCAACCAGCACGGTCAGGCAAAGGGGCAGCGTCGGCACGGAACTTAAGTCCGTATCGGGGAAAAGGCCACGTCGCACGCCCGCCACACCGTAGGTGAAGGGGTTGACCTTGATAAAGGCCGCCATCCAGCCCGAACCGCTCCCGGCGAAAATGGCGCCCGAGGCCATCCACATGGGAAGGAGCACCATGTTCATGATGGTATGGAACCCAGGGGTGGATTCGATTTTCCACGCCAGCCAGAAACCCATGGCGTTGAGGACAAAAGAAAGGAGGAACAGGGACAGGATGAGCCCCAGGAATGGGAGGATTTGGAAGGTGGCCCCCACCGTCAACGCCACTGGGAGCAGGATGAGGCCTTGGAGGGTGGAAAGGGTGGCCCCGCCCAGTATCTTGCCCATGACGATGGCCGCGCGGGTCACCGGCGCCACCATGACGGACTGGAGGAATCCCGCTTGCCGGTCCTCGATGACTGAGGCATTGGAGAAAATACAGGTGAAAAGCACGCTCATCACGATGGTTCCAGGTAGGAAATAAGCCCGGTAATTGGCTACCGGAATGCCCGAACCCAAAACCAGCCAAAACAGCAAAGCCGTACCCACAGCCCCCACTACTCGGCTGGGCTGCCGGTAGAACCGCACCAGTTCTCTCTGCCAGAGGGTATAAACGGCCAACCAGAAATTCACGTTATGTCTCCCCACTTAACTTAATAACCATTTCTCGAGTCCTCACGTTGCGTCCGGTTCCGATAAGAGATTTCATCGTTAACTTAACATTTCGGGTGTATCAAATTACCCATTCTTCAAAAAAAATCTAACGAAATACGTTAAAGAAAGGACAGCTGCCGCAATAACAGCAATAAGAGAAGAAATCCAAAAAAATCTTGAGAGAAACGCGATTTGTAATAATTAGTTTGTTTCGAATACATAAATCCTCCTTTATCTAATTGTGTTGTTAAAAAAAAGAAAATGGTTCCGCAAAGCCAAAGAAGGCCTCCACGAAAGCATCCATTTCTATCTAAGTTTTCAGTTTTAAAATTTATGAACACCACAACAAGTAAAGCACCAATAGATAAAAGGAAAAATTTAACCTTTTCATTAGATGAAAATTTTGGCGTATTCAAATAAATCCTCTCTGTGATTTCATTCTTTTTCCTCCATCATCCGGCGCCCTGTCTTATGAATAAAAACATCCTCCAGGGTGGGCAATCCCAAGGTGAGGGACAAAACCTGTTCCGGAAAAGCCTCCAACAGCGGCGCAACCAGGTTGTGGGCCTTAGGTTGCTCGATTTGAATCAATCCACCCAGCAACAGGGTTTTTACTTTCAGTTTTTCCTCAATAGCCTTCATCAGCTCCTCGGGATTCTTGGCCCGCACCCTCAACACTTCCCCTCCGATTTCGGATTTCAGTTGTTCGGGATTTCCCAAGGCAACTTTCTCGCCCTTGTCCAGGATCAAAAGCCGGTCGCAACGGTCCGCTTCCTCCAGGTAGTGGGTCGTCACAAGGACCGTCATGCCCTGTTCTTTCCTTAAGGATTCCAATTGATTCCAGAATTCCCTGCGGGCCGCAGGGTCAAGGCCTGTGGAAGGCTCGTCCAAGATCATCAGTTCCGGGTTACTCAGGAGCGCCTTGGCCAATTCCACCCGGCGCTGCAAACCTCCTGACAGTGTTTTGACCTTATCCTTGGCCCGGTCCTTCAGGCCCAAGCGCTCCAAATCCCGGTCAATGCGGCTTTGGAGTTCTTTCCCCGCGATCCCGTAAAGGTGTCCCTGGTGTTCCAGGTTCTCCCGGACCTTCAATTGTTTGTCCAAGGCCGGCAACTGGAAGACGATGCCCATCTTGCGGCGGATGGCGATCTTGTCCCTGGAAAGGTCCAGCCCGAACATTTTCACCTGCCCCGGCTTGCAGGAAAAAAGGGTGGAAAGCACCTTGAAAGTGGTGGTTTTGCCCCCGCCGTTGGGGCCGAGGAACCCAAAGATTTCACCCTGCCCCACGGAAAAGCTGAGGCCTGCCAGGGCGGTCTTGGCGCCGTATTGGTAGGTGAGGTTGTCGACTTCGATTAGGTTTTCCACAAAAACCTCTTTACCACAGAGTACACAGAGTTCACAGAGTGTGGCAAACAAAACGGATCAAGAATGAGCCTCAATAAACTCAGACGATCTTCTAATTTTAAAATCAAAAAGTACTTTTACCTTACCAGAGCTTATCTGTGGTTAATGGGGTGGAGTCTTATCTAAAACCATCGCCAAGAAAAGCAGGGGCAGGTAGGTGATGGAGAACCAGAACAAACCCCGGGCGTTGGAAAGGGTCCGGTGCCATGCCATGCGGCAGCTATAAAACAGGAAGGCCGAACTTAACACAAGGGCCGCCCAAAAATAAACCGGGCCCGTCATATGGAAAAACGCGGGCAAGAGGGACACCGGCAACAGGGCCACTGCGTAAACGACGGCCATGAGGCCGGTGGATTCCCCCTTCGGATCGATGACCGCCAGCATGGGAAAGCCGGCCCGGGCGTAATCGTCGCGGTAAATCCATCCAATGGAAAGGAAATGAGGCATCTGCCACAAGAACAGGATGGCGAAGAGGGTCCAGCCTTCGGGCCCGATGCGGTATTGCGCCGAGGCCCAGCCGATCATGGGTGGGATGGCCCCGGGGATGGCCCCCACCACCGTGCAAAGGGAGGTGATCTTTTTCAGGGGCGTGTAAAAAACGATGTAACTCACCAGGGCCGCCAACCCCAGGAGGGCCGCCAGGTCGTTGACGAGGAAAAAAAGGATCGCCACGCCCACGGCGGAAAGGCCGGTCCCGAACCAAAAAGCTTGTTCCTTCTTGAGCCGCCCGGCGGGCAGGGGCCTTTTTCGGGTGCGCGCCATTTGGCTGTCCGCTTCGGCTTCCAGCCACTGGTTTAAAGTTCCGCATCCCCCCGCTACCGCCGTGGTGCCAAGCAGGGTCCACAACAACAGGCCCCAATGAAGGGGCCTGGGGCTGCCCAGGTAAAACCCCGCCAGGGACGTGACGATGGCCAGGGAGTTTAGCCGCGGCTTGGTAAGCGAGATGTAGTCCCGGAGGTTCTTCAAGAAACGGGGCCCTTCTTGAATAAATGGAAGCTGTTGAGGGTCAGCACCAGCATGGCGGCCAAGGTGGCCGCGCCCACGATGACGTGGATGGAAGTTGGAACGATGTCCTTGGAGGTGGCGATGACGAGTATTCCCAGAAAACACTGCAACCAGACGAACAACCCCGCAGCCGCTGCGGGCCAGAACAGGGCCTTTTCCTCCGGGTAATGGGTACAGACGCGGTAGGCCGTATGGGTCACCAAGTAGAGAACAACAAAAGCCCCCAGGCGGGTGTGGCCGAATTGGAGTAGGACCGAAGAGGACCAGTCCGGCGGGAGCAGTTGGCCGAAGGAAAGGGGAAAATCCGGGATAGCCAGGCCGGAACCGCTATGCCGGGTAATGGCCCCCACGACAATTTGCAGGTAGGTGAGCACCGTTGTCAGGGCAGCCCAGAAGCGGATGGTGGAGGGCCGGTCCGTGAGACGGTTGGGGCTTTCCTCGATCCAACTTTTTGACGTCACAAGGGCCAAGCTCACGATCAGGCAAAAGAAAATCTGCGCCAGCCCGGCGTGCGCCACCGAAACCTCCGTGGGAAGGTGCAAAAGCACGGTGACCCCGCCCAAGACCGCCTGCAGGACGATGGCCCCCACGGCGGTCCAGGCAAGCTTCTTAACCCAACCGCGGGTTTCGGCCTTTTGGAGGTAGAGGGCGAAAGCCAGCATAAGAAGGGACACGGTGCCCGCCACCATGCGGTGGCCATGCTCAAAAAGGACCCCGCCTGTCATTTGCGGGAAAAACTTGCCAAAGGCAAGGGGCCAATCCGGCACCGCCAGGCTGGAGCCCGTGCTGGTCACGAGGGCACCCGCCAGTAAGAGGAGAAAAGTGCAGCCGACTAAAAGAAGGCTGTAACGGGGGGCCCCCAGGGCCTTAGCCAGCCAATAAAAGGCCGCCACCGCAACTGCAGCCGAAACAACCGCGGTCAGGGACTCCTCGGCTAAAAGAAGGGTCATGTTCGGGTTCCTTGGTTTGAGGGGCCTTTTAAAAAACAAAGGCCCCGGGAATGTCCCGGGGCCCGGTATTTCGAAACAGCCGGTAATGAAAGCTTACTGGGCGGCGAAGGTGAAGTTCACGGCTTGGCTCGCCCCGTCCGCCAGGGTCACCGTCTGCGGCTGGGATGCCCCGTATTTCTCATGCACCGCCACCACAGTGTAGCTGCCCTTGGGAAGCTGGGAAATCTTGAAACTGCCGTCGGTCCCTGTCACGGCGAAGAAGGGGTTGTTCACCACACCCGCGGCGCAGTGCATCCAGCTGTGGACGTCGCACTTGAATTTCACCAATACCTCGGGCTTGCTGAATTTCTTTTCAGAAACCATGCCCTGGGTAGGCTGGCCCACGTTGAAGGCGTCATTGGTGACGGCCATGCAATGGATGTTGTGCAGCGTAGGGTCCTGGTTGACGATCTCCAGGGGCTGGTTGACCTGGATGCCGAAGACGTGGGGGGTATACATGCACCCGTGCTGGGCCAGGGTGACCGGGGTAGCGGGGGCAGCCACGGAAGGGCCGTCCGTCACGTAAACGAAAACGTTGGCCAGGTCGCCCTTGGCGTCAGCCACGACCATCTCATCCTTTGGCGAGGTGGCGTGCTGGGATTTACAGACCGGGTCCGCGTCCATGCTGATGACGGCCGCCGCCGGGGCCTTGCCGGTCAAAGTGACTTTCCCCGTAACGGAGGCTGTTCCCAAGGCGGTCGCCGCGGCTACGGTCCTGTTTCCGCCGCCCCCCTGGCCGAATCCCTCATCCTCGTCCTTGCTGCCGCAGCCGGCAACGGCCACCAAGCCCGCCGCCAGCAGGAATGCCGTAATTTTTCTCAAGTCCATCTTTTCTCTCCTTAGGTTCTAAAATCTGGCTTGGCCGGAAGGCCCCGGACAGTGGGCCTCAGCGCCGCATCATCTTTCAATCTGCCCCGCTTTACCTATGACCTGAGTCACATTGGGATAGGTGTCGTCCTCGGGGAAACAGAATTCACTTTAGGAGCACGGGCCGCTTAAAAGCAAGCCGCCTCAACCGGGGGGTTACTGGCCTTTTCCCAGCCATTTTCTCCTTAATGAAATCCCAGAAGACAAAATGACTTGCCCCATTATCTTTTTTCCCGAGGATATTTTTATTGGGAATGGGGCAGCATGAACAGGTAGTCCCTCAGGGCTTCCCTCTGCTTTTCGCCGTCGCCGCCGAAGGCCTTGGAGGGGGCGGGGGCGTCCGAGGGCCAGAAGCCGGGCATGCGGGTGAACTGGTCGCTCATGGCTTGGGGATTTTTCAGCCATTGCACCACCCAATCGGGCTTCAGGCGCTCGTGGACCTTTAACAGGTCGGGCGCGGCCGAATTCATGTCCTTGGGCATTTCGCTCCCGAGCACATGGCAATGTTGGCACTGCAATTGGGTGAATAAGGCTTTCGCTTCGCTGAAATCCTTCCCCGTCAGCCGGTTCGTGGTAACGGTGGCGAAGGGGAAAAGCTGGTCGTCCTTCAGGTTGAAATAGGTGATAACCTTGCTGAGCTTTTCGTCGGTCCAGTGGAAGCTGGGCATGCGGATATGCAGCCAGGGCCGGATGGGATGGACGTTCTGGAAGAAGTCGTGCATCCATTCGATCTGCACCTTGGAGCCTTCCGCGTGGAGATTCGGCGGGGCGAGGGAAAGGTCGATCCCCTCCTTGTTATACATCTCCCGGATCCACCCACCCTGGTCCTCGATCAGGTGGCAGCCGCGGCAGTTGAAATCGGCGATGACCCGGCGGCCCTTTTCCAAAAGCGGTCCGTTGCCGTGGATGCCCGCGGTCATTTCGTCCGGAATGTAGGTTTGGGTGAGCCCCAGCACCGCCGTCATGATGGACACACGGTCGTCATCCGAAAGGTAAAAGTTGGGCATCTTGAGTTTGTCGGCGAAAGCCACCACCTTGTCCTTGTCGTATTGGCGGGGATTGGAGAGCTTGGCGGCCAGGAAGCCTTCGTGAGTGCGGGCAATTTGGGCGGGGTCGGTGAACCCGAAATCCAGCTGGCCGATCGGTTTGACGCCCCAATTGGAAAGCTCGGTGCCGATTCCATTGGCAGTCTCGAAACCCTTGATCATGTGGCAGCCGAAACAACCGTACTTGTTCAGGGTCTTCTCGCCCAGGTACATCTGGCGGGCGGTCTCGTTCATCGCAGCCAATTGGGACACGGCGCCGACCTGGCCCACCTGGGGTTTGAGGTAATCCACGATCAGCTGGTCCCGCACCGCCGGGTCGAACTGGGGCGCGTCGGTGTCTTCGAAGTCTTTGTTGCGCTTGGACATGAGGTAGGCCGTGATATCGGCTGCTTCCCTGTCGGAGAGGCGCAGGGAAGGCATCCGGGTATCAGGATTGAAGTGCTGGGGATTTTTGATCCAGCTGTAGACGAAGTTGGCGGAAAGCTTGCTGCCAATGGAGGATAGGTCCGGCGCGAAATCCGCGTGGTGGCTGGTCACATCGTCGATGCCATGGCAGGCCAGGCAACCCACTTCCTTGAAGAGCTTCTTGCCGGCAGCCACGCTTCCCGGAGGGGCGGCTTGGTTGGGGTGGTAATCCTCGGCCTTGTCGAAGATATAGTCCACTACGGCGTTTACTTCGGCCTTGTTCCTGGCGTAGGCATCGGGGAAGTCCTTTGCGTTGTTGTTATCTTGGTTGAAAAAGCTGGGCATCTTGGCCGCCGGGTTATAGGTCTTCGGCGACCAGACCCACTTGAGCACGAATTCCTTGGTTAGTTTTCCTTTTACCCGGTAAAGCTCCGGGCCGGCCTTGGTGAGGCCTTCCAAGCCTTTTACCTTATGGCAGCCGATACAGCCCCGGGTAACCATGAGTTCCCGGCCCCGGTTCAGCTTGGGCGCGAAATTGACGTATTCCTGGTTGCCGTGGCATTTTAGACAGGAACCTTCTGTGAATTTCAGGGGCACCATGATGCTTTGGACGCCCTCAGGGTAGGTCCATCCGTATTTCTTGGCCCAGAGTTTCCCTTCCGTCTCGTCATTGGGCACGTGGGCGCAGCCGTTGAAACTGACGGCCGGGCCCATGCCGCCGTGGCAGATGGTGCAGCCCACCTTATCCATAGGATGCGGGCTGGTGGAACCCATGTAGAGGTCCAGGTTGGGATGGGTGCGGAAAGGCTCGGGGGCGTCCTCAAAGCCTTTCTTGTCGATGGCCTGGTGGCAGGTCATGCAGGAATCCACCCGCATGGTCCTGGCGAAATAGAGGTCCTCGGGAAGGTTCTTGAGGACCACTTTTTGGATTTGGATGGTGGGAGCCAGGAAATCCAACAGCATCGCGTTGCGGAAGTAAAAGAGGGGGCTAAAGGAAAGGTTTTGGATCTTGGTTTTGACCGCGACGTAATCGGCCGTCATCTTGGTGAGTTTGGCCTTGACCGCGTCCCGCTGGGCGGTGATATCGGCCACTTGGGCGGCGGCCTGGTCCCGGTCCTGCTGCATCTGAAAAATCTTTTGGTTCAGGGTGTCGGCTTCCTCAATCTCGTCGGCGATCTTGTTTTTCAGCTTGGCGTCATCCTTGCCGTTCTTCAACCCTTCACCGTAGGTGTACTTGTCCGCGTCGATTTGGGCCTTGACGATTTGGTAGCCCAGGTTCTTTGTCTTGTAAATCTGGGCGTCGAGCTTGCCTTCCGTATCGGTCAACTTTTTAACGTCGTCCTCGTGGGTTTTGAGCTCCTGGTTGGCTTCCTTGAGATCGGCCCTGAGTTGGTTGTACTGGGCCACGTCCGCGCTGGCATTGATATCCCTCAGTTGTTGGCGGTTCTTGATGCGCTGATAGGTCATGAAACGGCGCTGGTAGTCCTTCCAGTCGCGGTGGTAGTCGAAATAAGCCATCAGGCCGACGCAAACCAATAGCGCCAAGCTCGACCAAAGGAACCACTTCGTCAAGGTCCGGCTGTCGTAGGCTCTTTCGTCTTTAAAATCAGCCAAGGTTCGTTCCTTATCCTAAATGTTAAAAAAGACTTCGGGTATCCCTACGATGTATTTCAAATGGATGGACCACCGCAAAAGCATCTTGATCGGTAGAGCCGCCATGAACAAGGCCAGGAACATGAGGACCGCGTAACGGGTCACGCCCATGCGCTCCAAAAGGCCCATCAAAAAGGCGCTCTTTTTCGTCAAGAACGGCGGAAGGAGAATGAAGTAAACAGCCAAGACCGCGAACCCCGGCAGCTCCCGGATGATGGGATTACCCGGCAGCCCCGTCCGTAACAGCATGACCCAGAAGTATTCCGACAGGTTGACGTTGTTCAGCACCACTACCTTATGAAGGTCCCATTCCTCGAAGGGCCCGAAAAAGTTCCAGCCCGGCCCACGAAGGAAGGTTCCCAGGAAGATGAGGGTGACCCAAAGGATGAGGAAGCCGAAGAGAAAGGGCATGATGGCGTATTTCCGCTCGTTAAAGGTGTAGTAGCCCGCGCCCTTGGGGTTTTTGTCGATATAGGGGATGGCCATGAGTCCCACGATGATAAGGGTGGGGAAAACCACCCCGGCCAGCCACGGATCGTAATAAACCAACATTTCCTGCAGGCCCAAAAAGTACCAGGGTGCCTTGGAAGGGTTGGGTGTCCATCCCGGCGTGGCGGCCTGTTCCAGCGGCGCGTGCAGGCAGAGGGACCAGACCAGGAGGACCACGCCGCCGACGATGGTGGCGATGAACTCGATGTAAACCAGGTCGGGCCAGACATAGACCTTCTTGTCCGAGGTTTCTTTTTCAACGGGCGGCTGGCCCTGGGAAAGCCGGCGGTCGTTCACCACCGCCTGGCGGAAGGAAAGCCAGGTGAAGAACCCCACGGAGAAAACCATGAGGAAAATGGGGACATTGTCCGACTTGGTGGAAATATCCCGGAAATGGTCGTTAAACATGGAAAGGCCCAGGGCCGCCAGCACCCCGACCAATAACTTCAGGGCGAACTGGGGTTCGGTCCATTTTTCCCGGTACTTTACCATGGCCCAAAAACCAATCACGGAACCGAAGAAATAAGTGACCGGATTGAACAAGGCGTTGACGAAATTAAGTAAAAAATGCATGGTTCCCCGATTTGAGCTTCAGCTCAAAATGAATTCGAGCCTCAAAGAGGCCCGCTGATTCCCCCGTCTTTGCGCACCCGCCAAAAATGGATGGCCATCAAAGTGGCGGCCACCAGCGGGATGAAAACGCAATGCAACACGTAAAAACGCAGCAAGGTGGCTTCCGAAACGAAATGCCCGCCTAAAAGGGCGAAGTGGATATCCGAACCCCCGGTCACCAGCTTGACCCCGCCGATTTGGAGCATGGAAGCGCCGGGCCCCTCATATCCCATGAAAGGAGTGGCGCGCGCCATATTGGTTCCCACTGTGATGGCCCACATGGCCAGCTGATCCCAGGGCAAAAGGTAGCCGGTGAAGGAAAGAAGCAAGGTCAAGACCAGGAGCACCACGCCGATGACCCAGTTGAATTCGCGGGGAGGTTTGTAAGAGCCGGTCATGAAAACCCGGAACATGTGAAGCCATACCGCGATGACCATGGCATGGGCACCCCAGCGGTGCAGTTCGCGCATGATCCCTAAGGGCACGTGCTCCCGCAGGGCCACGATATCGTAATAGGCGTATTCGGCCGTGGGCCGGTAGTAAAACATGAGGAGCACGCCCGTCACGGTGAGGTTCAAGAAAAGGAAGAAGGACAGCCCGCCCATGCACCAGGTGTAGCTCATTTTGACGCCTGAATGGCGTACTTTCACCGGGTGAAGGTGCAGGAACAAATTGGAGAGAACCGCCATGATGCGGTTACGGGGGGTGTCCGGATACCCGTGCCGGAAAACGGATTTCCATATCTGGCCCTCGGCGATGGCTTTTTTAACCGCTTCGGGGGAAGGCCGGTTGGCCTTGAGTTCCTCGATTTTCTTTTTCAAACCTTCCAACATTTTCAACTCCTTTAAGCCTCATCTGCCGACTGCGAACTACAGACTGTCAGCTGTCGTTAAGCCTTGTAATCCAAAAACGATCCTGGCAGGCCCCACTGTCCCAATTCCTGTTGGTACTGGGTAGCCTCGTCGACTTGAATCTGCCCGTCGTCGGCCAGGATGATGTTGAAACGCGGGAGGGGGCGCGGCGCCGGCCCCTCGAAATTAACGCCAGTGATGTAGTAACCACTTCCATGGCAGGGGCATTTGAACTTTTGTTCAGCTTGCAGCCAGTTGGGCGTACAGCCCAGGTGGGTACAAATGGTGGAAAGGGCGTAAAACCCCTGGTTATTGCGGACGATCCAGCAACGGTGGGATTCCTTATACCTTTCATCCACTCCGATGGAATAGGTGTCGGGAAAACCTGCCATAAACTTCAGGGGCGGCTCGAAAGTGACGTTGGGGAAAAAGAAGCGAAGAACCGTGGTCAAGGCCCCCATGGTAGCGGCCGTGAAGACCACCCAGGCCCACCCCAATAAAGAAAGAAAAGAACGACGTGTGACAACAGGGTTAAGCGGAATCCCGGCGAGGGACCCTTCGACTGGGGCGGCTTCAACAGGTTTGGCTATCTTTCTCCAAAGTACAGTGGCTATTAAATAAACACTATATAGGAGGAGAAGGGCAAAGCCCCCAACCCCAAAGTTGATAAGGAACAAACTCAAGGCCTTGGTGAAAGAAGGATCCAGTCCCGAAGTGACGATCAGGAAGGCGATGAAGAGGATGCCAACAGAAAGAATCGCGTAGAGGGAACTTAACCCGAAAGCCGCCGCAATCGCCCTCTGTCCCTCTTTCTTCTCATGAGGGGCAGCATGGGCGACAGCCTCTTTTCTTGCCTTCGCGAACTCTTTGTAGGCGTCCCACAAAAACCGCGAAGTTAAGAAAACCACGTAGGCGGCCAGAAGTCCGAAGCCAATGACGCCGATCGTGATGATGGCGGTGACGAAGGAAGCTGTATCGGATAAATCCGCATTCGCCAATGCGACGGCCGGGGATAAAAGGGCTGTCACCAAGAAAAGAAAAAAAGGATATTGCCCGTTACGACGAGGCGTCATTCAAGAGCTCCGCTGGATCTTTGAAATAACGGAATGACAACAAAAAAACTCCACCCGGTCGGTGGAGTCGATAGGCGGCAAGGCATGAAAAACAGAGCGTATTCTAGTCGAGTCATTTTTGGAGGTCAAGGAGAACGAAATGGCCGTGTTTTTGGATACAACGTCCCCATTTGCGCAAAATGTAGGAGAAGCCACCGCTTTAATAAAAAACTTTTACCCGACAAATCAAAAACTTCTTTCACGTTTGATTCGAACAAAACATTGAAAAATATACATTCCAAACCCACCCTCCCAAAGTTCATTTACTTTGGATATGCGGATGGTGAAGTTTTCGGAAGATTGAAGCCTAACGAAGGATTAACAATTTCGCGGTTGAGTGTTTTCCATCTACGGTCACCATGACGTAGTAAAGCCCGTTCGCCAGGGGCGTCCCCCATTGATCTTTTAGTTGAACGGTTACAGGCTTCCCTGCGGGAACATCTTGGAAAGGCTCATCCAATACCTTGCGGAAACCCAGGGTGAAGATTTCAACCCTCACATCCTCACTGCCGCTGTAAGCCGGGGCCAGTACGTTCACACTGGAACCCGTGGCCGGATTGGGGTAGACCAACACCACCGTATTGTCGGCGGGCGTTGCGGTAACGGTCACCGTCGGGCTGGAAGTGGGGGTAGAAGTCGGATGCGAAACGGTAATAGTGGCTCCGGCCACCGATAACCCGCTGAACTGAACCGCCTGCCCGTTGTTCCCGCTGGCCCCCGTCACGCTAAAGGAATAGGTACCGCTCGCATTCGTCCCAAAGTTAACTACCACCCTGTAAGTCACGCTCGAAGAAGCCGAGATGTTTCCGCTGAACGATAAGGTCGCCGTCGTCCCCGAGACGGTCGTGGTGGCAATAGGCAACCCATTGGCCAACAACGTCAAACTCGTGATGTCCGAGGGGTCCCCTGCCCCCGATACCGACAAGGTCAAACTCGTCATATTGATGACGGTAGTGCTGGGATTCGCTAATTGGACCTGTTGAACAGGAACATTAATTGCCCCGGACGCCTGGTTCGAATTACCAGGTGGATTGGAACCTTGGGATGCCGCCACCGTTACTTCAGTTGGAGTCGAGGAAGACGTAACTGTGGGTGTAGCGGTTGTGGTTGAAGTCACCGTGCAGGTGGAGGTGTTGGTCGTTGTAAAGGTGGCAGTGGAAGTAGCGGTCCGACTCGAAGTGGAGGTAGCGGTGTCGATCAATGTGTCGGTAGGAGTCGATGTGGGCGTAGAGGTGGGGCTATTGGTGGGAGTTACCGTTGTTGTGCGGGTGGGTGTCTGAGTGGCTGTTTTTGTAGGCGTTGCAGAATTGATCAGGGTATTGGTCGCGGTGGCAGTGAGGGTCGAAGTCGCGGTATTGGTGGGCGTAGTGGTCGATGCTTGCGTCAGGGTATTAGTAGGTGTTCCAGTAGCGGTTGATGTGGCCGTATTCGTGGGCGTGTCAGAAGGCGTTGGGGAATTGATCAAGGTATTGGTTGCGGTAACGGTCGCTGTTTTGGTGGCAGTATTGGTGGCGGACCCGGTGGCTGTCGAGGTAGCCGTATCCGCGGGCGTATAGGTAGGCGTCGCGGAATTAATCAATGTCGACGTAGTCGTGTTTGTCGGCGTCAACGTCGGTGTATTGGTGGCAGTAGTAGTCGGAGTGGAAGAAGCCGTGTTAGTGGCTGAACCGGTTGCCGTAGCCGTTGGGGTCTTGGTCGGGGTGCTCGATGGCGTACTAGAGGGGGTCAACGTCAAGGTGCTGGCAGCTGTAGAAGTCGCTGTTTTCGTGGCGGTGGTGGTCGCGGATCCAGTGGCTGTCGAAGTGCCCGTATTCGTGGTCGTGTTGGTAGGCGTCGCCGAATTGATCAACGTCGACGTAGCCGTGTTTGTCGGCGTCAACGTCAGCGTATTGGTGGCGGTAGCCGTCGGGGTCAAGGAAGTCGTGTTGGTGGGCGTACCGGTTGCCGTAGTCGTTGAAGTCTTGCTTGGGGTGTTCGTGGCTGATGCCGTGGATGTCATCGTGGCCGTCCCAGTGGGCGTGTTGGTGAAGGTGGCGGTGGGGCTGGCGGTGGCCGTGCGGCTCGCGGTGGAAGAAGCCGTGGCGGTAGGAGTGTTGGCAACTGTGTTGGTGGGGGTAGAAGTGGCCGTACTGGTTGCCGAGGAGGTGGGGCTCGAAGTCGCTGTGCCCGTCGGGCTGGGGGTGGTGGTTTTGGTGGGACTGTTAGTGGCTGTATTGGTGCGGGTTAAGGTGGCTGTGGAGGTTGGGGTGTTGGCGGGGGTGTTGGTCCGGGTTGCGGTCGGGGTCGAGGTTGGAGTGGGCGTTGAACCGCTGGACACTGCGGCGACGAAACTGACCACGCTTTGAGATGGTAATGTATAGGTAAAGCTTCCTCCGGTGGCTGTCACCGCCGTCTGCTGGACTAAGTTATTGCTCGAGTCTGTGACCCAGGGATAGACCGTGGAGACATTGAGTCCAGTAAAGCTAACGGGCAGGTTGAACGTCGAGGTGTTGTTGTTAATAGCCACGACTACGACCTTATTGGTGGACGAGCCGTAGTAGGCCGAGACTGAAACCCCTGCCGAGGGCGCTTCAGTGCAGGAAATGCGCACGAAACCCGGGCGGATAAACTTGCTGAAATTTCCCAGGCAAAAGAGCCGCATGGTGGGAGTGGTTGAGTTGCTGGCTCCGTAGAGCCCTTCGTTATCGGTATTGATGTTCAGGATCCACCAATAGTTATAAGCGTTGAAATTATGATCCACGATGCAGCTGTGGATCTGGTTGGCGTATTTCAACCCGCTGGTCATGCTGGAATCATTGGCCGCGAAATCGGAAATTTCGGTTTCCCAGGCTTCAACCGTATGGCCTGCCGTGGTGGAGTAGGAGGCCGGGACCGTGTTGGGGCCGCCGCCGTAGAGGTGCATGCCGATGACTTTCACGAAGGTCGCTGCGGCCGAATCCGCCATGGCGGTAGCGGACCCCGTAAGGTTGTCCGCGAAGGACTCCGGCATCATGATGATCGGGTTGAAACCGGCGGTCTTGAGGTCCGGGCCCAGGTAGGTGCTGATGTAGGTGTCGAAATCCGAAGGCGCCCAAAGGCAGGAACCGTAGTTGGTATCGTAGTCCGGTTCGTTTTGGACGGAGATGGCGTAAGGGGTGAATCCGTAGGTGTTCTTCATGGCCGTGACAAAACTTGTCTGGTAGGTGGCGTAATTAGCCCAGTCGGCGTGGTTGAGCTGGTTGGTGTTGGTGCCCGGATTGAAGTTGTCGTTGCCCGTATTGTTGCCGTTGCCGTTGTTGTTGTTCTTCCAAGCGGCCGGCGGGCTCCACTCGCTGGCGAAGATCCTCAGGTTGGGGTTGACCTTCAGCGCATCAACCGCCACCGACACTTCTTTACCCGTATCCCAGTTGCCGGTGGGTTCGCTGGTATAGTCGATGGCCATGCGCAGGATGGAGAGCCCGACATCGCCGTTGACTTGGGATGCGGGAGGTTGGCTCGAATCGTCCGCCCAGAGGGTGTTCTCAATCGTGCCGATATCGTTGAAAACCTGATAGGCGTTTAACGCGCTGGCCGCCCCGAAACCGGAGATGGTTTGATAAGTCACGCCGGCATTGACCGTCACTGTTTGGGCAAAAACCGGGGAAGCGCTTGCAACCAATCCCAAAACCAAAAATTTAAAAACGATTTTCTGTCGCACGTCATTTCCTCGCGTCAGCCGTCAAGCCGTCCACTTAGCCTGGATAATGGGATTTTCTCGTCTTACGGGTCAAGTGTACCGCTTCCATCCCCATTCGGTCCCTGAAAAATCCGGTCAAATATCTTTTAAACGTCAATTTTATTCCTTTATATTCCATCCCGCCAAAAACCCTTTTCTACTGAAAATTTCCCGTTCAACCAATAGACACCTTTTAGATTTTGACGCAAAAAAATTCATTTCATCCCAAAATTTCGGGATAAAACCGCTTCGCGGGACTTATCGATGGCCTTCTAAACGATTGGAAGAATTGGCTGGGCAGGAATGAACTTCATGGCCGCAGGAAGCGAAGTAGTCCACCGGCGTTGTGCCAGTTTACGGGCTTCCTCATTAGGTTGGTAGTGAAGGCTTTGAATAATGGCCCTAACTTTCGCACAAGTCTTGGCGCTGACTTTAGGGGAACCGTTCATAACGAGGGAAACCGTCGCCTTGGAAACACCCGCCTGCCGGGCGATGTCCCGAATAGTTGTACTGGAATTGTTATTCAACGTTGGTTCCTCTCCGCGCAGCCATCATCCCAGTATCAGGATTTTAGCGAGGGTAGAACTGGTCTGGCCGTTTGACTCCACGGTCACCCGCAAGAGATAGACTCCATTGGCTAAACCCGTTCCCCTCAAATCGCGCTCGTTCCAATAAAGATCATGCTGCCCGGTTGTCCCATAAGCTCCGCCCGTCAGTGTTTGCGTCCAGATAAGCCGCATCGCCAGTGTGTAAATACTGAGTGTGATTTTCGCGTTGGGATCCAGCAACAAGGGATTATTGGAGTCCAATGACGCTTTAATGCCCTTGGTATTGCCGTTGAGCGTAAAGGAAAAGGTCGTTCCGTTGCCCGTGGAGGGGTTCGGGAAGGCGATCGCGCTGGTCACCGTCAGGACCGCCGGTTTTGCCACCGGCTCCTCTCCCCATACAAGGCTACCGCCCAGATATCCCGTCACTTGTAGCGCGTTCGTGAAGCTCGTATAGGGCTCAAAGCTCCAATCGTTCGACTGGTTCATATTGCTCCAGTCGCTCTTGTTGAACCGGCTCTGGACCTGGATCTTCTGGCCAGGCTGCAGCACGATGTTGCCCGTGAAGTTGTAGAGCACGTAATCCGTTTGGCCGCCCAGGCTGGTGGGTAGGACGGAAACATGTACATTTCCGGTCTCGCTGGTCCCCTGCGGTATCAACCCCGCCCAGTCCACCCAGGCCTGCAAGCTTTGGGTGGTGCAGTCGCAGTTGAACCAGTATTTCACGGTGACGTTGTTCAGGTTCAAGGGTCCGGTCCCCGTGTTCACTATCTGGATCTGGGGATGGGGGCTGTTAGTGGTGGCGCTGGTCACTGCGCTCAACAATTGCACCTCGAAGCCGGAACTGGCGATGACGGCGGTGGGCGTTTCAGTGGCCGTTGGGGGAACCGGGGTTAAGGTAGCAGTGGGCGGCACGGCCGTGAAGGTGAAGGTGGCCGTGGGCGGAATCGGAGTGCGGGTGAAGGTCGCGGTAGGGGGCATCGGGGTTGGCGTGGAAGTGGGCGGCATAAGCGTATTGGTGGCCGTTGGCGGAACGGCTGTAAGGGTGGCTGTAGGTGGCACCGGCGTATGGGTAGCTGTGGGTGGAACCGCCGTAAAGGTAAAAGTAGCCGTGGGAGGCACCGGAGTAAAGGTGAGGGTCGGCGGCAACGAAGTGCTAGTGGCCGTCGGCGGCACAACGGTATTAGTGCCTGTAGGAGGCGCCGGGGTGTTCGTGGCTGTCGGTGGCACCGGTGTATTCGTCGCCGTAGGCGGCATGGCCGTAAAGGTGGCTGTGGGCGGAACCGGGGTAGAGGTAAGTGTCGGCGGCAAGGAAGTGTTAGTGGCCGTCGGCGGCACGGCGGTGAAAGTAGAAGTCGCCGTGGGCGGAACCGGGGTAAACGTCAAGGTCGGCGGCAGGGCCGTATTGGTGGGAGTGGGTGGAACCGCCGTAAAGGTAAATGTAGCCGTGGGCGGCACGGGAGTGCTCGTCTTGGTGGATGTAAAAGTGAAGGTGGCCGTCGGGGGCACCGGCGTCAACGAAGCTGTGTTTGTGGCCGTACTCGTCGACGTGTTGGTACGGGTGGAGGTGTTTGTTGAAGACGGTGTCGAAGTAGCCGTCGCTGTCGGCGGAACAAGAGTATTCGTGTGGGTGGCCGTGAAAGTAAAGGTGGCCGTCGGCGGGACCGGTGTATTGGTGTGGGTAGCCGTGAAAGTGAAAGTGGCCGTCGGCGGCACGGGCGTATTTGTATGCGTGGGTGTGGCCGGCACCGGCGTTGGGGTGTTGGTGGCCGAGGTGCCGGCCGTCGTGGCGACAAAGCTCACCACGCTCTGGCCTGGCAGGCTATAGGTAAAGCTCCCGTTACTGACGTTCACCGCCGTCTGCTGCACCAGGTTGTTGCTGGAGTTTGTGAGCCATGGATTGACCGTCGAGACGCTGAGACCGGTAAAGCTGACAGGAATGCTCACCGAGGAGGTGTTGCTGTTGATGGCCACGACCACGACCTTATTCGTGGACGAGCCGTAATAAGCCGAGACCGAAACCCCCGAGGAGGGCGCCTCGGTGCAGCCAATGCGCACGAAGCCCGGCCGGATGAACTTGCTGAAATTCCCGATGCAGTAGAGGCGCGGAGTGGGCGTACCGGCACTCGTGCAGAGCCCCTCGTCGTCGGAGTTGACGTTGACCAGCCACCAGTAGCAAAAGGCATTGAAGTTATGGTCCACGATACAGTTGTGCAGCAGGTTGGCGTAGTAGATCCCGCTGTCGATGTTGTTGTCGCTGGTCTTTTCCGAGATTTCGGTTTCCCAGCTCTCGACGGCGTGGCCCGCCGTGGTGGAGTAGCTGGTGGGCACCGTGTTGGGGCCGCCGCCGTACAGGTGCATGCCGATGAAACCCACAAAGGAAGCCGCGGCCGAGTCTCCCATGGTGGTAGCGGACAGGCTCAAGTTGTCCGCGAAGGATTCCGGCATCATGATGATCGACATGCCGAAACCCGCCGCCTTGAGGTCCGGTCCCAAGTAACTTTTTATGTAGGTGTCGAAAGCCGAGGGGGACCAAAGGCAGGCATCGTAGCTGGGGTCGTAGTCGGGTTCGTTTTGCACGGAAAGGGCGGTAAGGTTGAAGCCATAGGTATTCTTGCAAGCCGTGACGAAGCTCGTTTGGTAGGCGGCATAATTGGCGTAGTCCGCGGTGTTGAGCTGGTTGGTGCTGGAGCCCGGATTGCCGTTGTCGTTGCCGGTGTTGTTGCCGTCCACGCTGTTGTTGTTTTTCCACTTGGCGGGCGGGCTCCATTCGGAGCCGAAGACCTTGACCTGCGAATTGATCCCCAGCGCTTGGGTCGCGAACGCGGCTTGCGTGCCCCAGTTGGCGTTGCCGGAGTCGTCAATTCCGAGACGGAGAATAGAGAGCCCCACATTGCCGTTGACCTGGCTGGCGGGGGGCTTGCTCGAATCGTCCGCCCAAAAAGTGTTGGCGAGCGAGGAGGAGAATGAGTTGTCCCATTGGCTGGATGCGCCGAAACCGGAGATGGTTTGGTAGGTAGTGGCGGGATTGACGGTGACGGTACTTTGCGCCCAGGCATTGGAAGCGCTTACAAGTAGCCCCAAAGCAAAAAGCTTAAAAACGATTTTTTTGTCCATGTCAATCCCCTTAGGGTCTTCCGTCAAGAAGTCCCGTCAAAAAACCCGTACTTATCGCAAGGTGATAGTACAACCTTTTAGGCCCTCCGCTCTCTTGGGGATGTTCGATGGCATCGTTTAAACGTCACAAATATTATTTTTTATTCCATTTTTAAAAAACAATCCCGTCTTGGGAAAATTTCCCGTTCAACCGGACTGGGGTTTTTCGCCTTGATTAGCCGCAGGAAAAAGAATTCGGATAATAAAAATTTCCGCGCCTCAAAACCCATCCTTGGAGCCGCATGGAAGAAACCGTTGGAAGATCAGCCTTGGTAGGTATTCCTCCGGAAAGCCTGGGGCGGAGAGCCGTTCTTTTTCCGGAACAATTGGATGAAATAGGGGTTGGACTTGAAGCCGCAATCCTTCGCGATGCGGAACACCGGAAGCCGCGTGGCCTTGAGAAGCCGCTTGGCTTCGTCCAGCCTCCGCTTCTGCAGGTAAGCCTCCAAGCCCAGGCCCATCATGCCTTTGAACCTCCGGCTGAAGGTGGAGACCGAAACCCCCGCCATCCTCGCCAGGTCCTTAATCCGTAGGGACTGTTTAAAATGCCGGTCGATGTACTCCCGGACCCTCTCAAGGGATTGGTCCCTTTGGGCCGAAAAGGGCCTCTCGATCTCCTTCGCCAGTCGGGATAGGGCGTCCTGGTAGGCCAGGACAATCTCTTGGAAGGTGACCGCCTCCTCCAAACCCCGGGCGATATCCTCCCGCAGCTGGCGGGCTTCCTTCAGGCCCAAGTCCGTTCGGATCCCCACCGTTTCTGCGATCCGGTCCAGGGCGTACTGGAAATGCCAGCGGATCTCGTGCGGGTTCTGGAACGACAGTTGGATGGCCTGCTTTAAAAACCTTTCCTTAAGGGACTCCAGCGCGGAAAAGGAAGCGTTGGCGAAAGCCTCGTTCAATTCGTCCAAAAGGGGCCTCAATCCGCTGAACCCCTCGGGAGCCACCCCTTTTCTTCCGCCCTCAAAAAAAACGGTGTCCTTTTCCGATCCCCTCCACAAATGCAGGGCCAGCACCGCCTGGCGGTAGGAAGTGTTCAAGAACTCCCCCGGCGCTACCGTCTCCCCGACCCCGACGACGACGGGGCCTTCCAATTCGTGCACGGCGAAGTCCCGGATTTTTTTGGCGATTCCCTCGATCCACTTCCGTTGGGACAGCTTGGGTAGGTTCGGATCGGCGGAAGTGACGAATGCCGCGCCGTAATCGTCCAGCTTCCCTCCCACCGTTTCGGGGAGGGTTCGGGCGAAAAGGAAACTCGCGCGCTGGAACCGGTAGACCCTCATGGTTTCCTCGGCCCAATTGAGGGCGGGCCGGCCGGCCCGCTGGGGAATCACGGTTAGGACGGTCGTGGGGACCCGCGTGAGCCCGATTTCGCTTTTCGTCCAACCCCATTGTTCCATTGCCCGGCTCCAGGCCGGAACCGACTCGGAGGTGGGCCGACCCAGCGCCCAGTCCAGCCAATAGCTGTGGGGCAAGTGCTTGGAAAAAACCTCGTTTTGGAGTTGACGGAGCCGTTCCCCGATGGCCCCCGTATCCCCTTCGCCTGATACAAGGCGCGCGAAAAGTTCCAGAGTTTCCTGCAACGCGGGGAAAAGGGGGCCGTCCAAAACGGGTATTTCCAGGAAGGCCCGGGCGAAAGCCCGGAACTCCGGCAAGTCGGGGGAAAACTCCCGGCCGCTCATCTCCTTCCAGCACTGGACCAGCATTTCAAGGCTAATTTCCTTGTCGGCAAAGGCTCCCGCCTGCAGATAGCCCAGGAGCTTTCCTTTCGAAAGCACCGGTACGAAAAAATCGTTGAAGCCGAGCCGTTCGGCACAAACGGTTTTTTTGGTTTGTTGGACTTTTCGGAAGGTCTGCCCGACGAAACGGTCCCGGACACGCGCCCCACCGTATTGCACCTCCAGGGAATAAAGACTCGTGATGCGTTTGCGCCGGTTCAGGGCCCACCAGACTTTCGGGGAGACGATATCGGTCCCGGAAGTGATGAGGAAAACGCTCAGGTCGACGTAGTAATGGATGATGTTGTGAAAAGGGTTGTAGTTGATGAATTGAGAAAAGGGCCGGGGGATCGCTGGTGGCATGGATCCATCTTACAGGAAAGGAGTCGGTCCGTTCAAAACGATGACGGGCCGCGAGGTTACCGCAACAGGAGCAGCTTCCCGATGGAATGACGGCCCTCGACGGTGACAACTACATAATAGAGCCCGTCCGCCAGGGATCTTCCCCACCTATCCTTCAATTCCACGGTAATGGCCGTTCCCTTTGGAACATTGGGAAAGGTCTCGTCCTGCACCTTCCGGAAGGACGCTGTGAAGATTTCCACCCGCACGTCCTCTGTTCCCGAATAGGCGGGAGGGAGAATATTGACCGTCGGTCCGGTGACGGGGTTGGGATAAATCACGACTCCTGAATTTCCGAAAGGAGTGGGCGTTACCGTGAAAGTCTTGGTGGAAGAGGCTGTCACGGTGGGGGTGTGAGTAAAGCTGGGTGTGAACGTGGGGGTAAGGGATGGAGTTCTCGTATTGACCAACGTCGACGTAGCCGTGTTTGTCGGCGTCAACGTCGGCGTGTTCGTAGGGGACGCAGTCGGCGTATGGGACGCCGTAAAGGTAGCCGTCATCGTGGGCGTAAAGGTGGCGCTAGCCGTAGGAGTACTCGATAACGTAGCCGTCAATGTATTCGTGGGAGTCGCCGTCGTGGTGCGGGTGGACGTTGGGGTGGCTGTCCCGGTAGCGGTAAAGGTGGATGTCTTCGTGGGCGTGTTGGTAGGGGTCGCGGAATTGATCAGCGTCGACGTAGCCGTGTTGGTCGGCGTCAACGTCGGCGTATCGGTGGCGGTAGCGGTTGGCGTTAAAGAGACGGTGTTGGTGGCTGTACCGGTAGCCGTGGCCGTTGAAGTCCTGGTCGCGGTATCCGGCGGCGTAAAAGTCGGGCTATTAGTGGATGTACCCGTCGCTGTACTGGACGGAGTTGTCGTCAGGCTATTGGTGGCGGTGGAAGTCGCTGTTTTCGTGGCCGTGCTGGTGGCTGTATTGGTTGGGGTTCCGGTATTGACCAGGGTATTGGTCGGGGTTCCAGACGGGGTGGAAGAAGCCGCATTCGTGGGAGTGCTGGTCATCGTGGCCGTTGGAGTCTTGGAGGCCGTGCCTGTAGAAGTACTTGACGGCGTAGCCGTGAATGTCATGGTGGCCGTTCCGGTCGCGGTGGGAGTGGTGGTGGCTGTGCGGCTTGCGGTGGAGGATGAAGTCGCGGTGGGGGTATTGACCAGCGTATGGGTGGCCGTGGAAGTGGCGGTCTTGGTGGGTGAGGATGAGGCCGTTGAGGTGGATGTCGGGGTAGCGGTGGGCGGCACCGGCGTATGGGTAGGTGTCAGGGTGGGTGTGCCGGTCGGGGAAAAGGTGGGTGTGGGCGCCGCGGAACAGGTGGTCACCACCGCGTTGTCCCGGGTGAAAATATAATCCCGCACTTCCCCGGCGGGCGCGAACCACATGCTGTTGTTGCCCTTGGCGCCGTAGGTGTTATTCAGGTAGGTCAACAAATCATTAAGGGTCGTCTGGTTGGTGCTGTACTGGTCGGCGGTAGCCCCGCTGCCCTGCGAGACGCTATGGGTATACTGGACGAGCCATGTGGGCCGAGTTTGGGCGGCCGAGGAATCGGCCAGCGATTTCCAGGCCGTATCATCCGTTCCGAAAAGCCCCCCCCGCTGGAACTGGAAAGGAAGGGCCGTGTCCACGTAGTTGTAGGAACCTCCCCCGCACTCCGCGGAAATCAGGTAGGAAGTTGGATATCCCGCGCAAGTATTGGCCGTGGAATTCTCATAGGGAAAAACCATTTGGGAGACGTGGTAGCCGGGAAAATATTCCAGCAAAAGCGGCTGGTTATTGGCCAACTCGGGGTCGATATCGGTGGCCGTGCCGTTGCAGGTGAGGGGATTGGGGTGGTCGTAGGAATGGTCGTACATATCCCATCCCGCCGCCCTTAAGTTTTGCAAGCAAGTCCAGTTCATGAAATAACTGCCGCTCCCGGATGCCCCTCCCTCATTGGCCCAGGAACCCACAACCGCTTCCCCCGCCCTCCAGCCCAATGCATCCAATAGGGGCTTGCCGTAGTCGTATTGGGTTAACCGGTTGTCGTCAAAGGTGAGGGAATAGGCCCAATGGAAGTTGTTGTAGAGGGTGGCCTTGGTGGCCGCTCCCGTCCCCCCCGAGGTCCAATTCTGGGCGGTCACCACGATGTTACTGCCCGTGGTGGTGAAGGTGGCTGTTCCGGCCGAGGAACTATAGGTGGCGGAAACCGCGGCCCCGTCGGCCGTGACAGCCACCGAAGCGCAGGCGCCCACGTTGACGATCAGCGTGATTTTCTCGTAGTTGCACTGGGTCGGAACAGCCGAATAATTGACATTCACGCAATAGGTCATGTCGGTGGCCCAGCCTGCCGAAGCACTCACACTAACAAGAAGAAAGCAGAAAAGAGACAGCCGGGTTTTCCGAGTGCTAAAACCAGGTAAGGAAAGTTGCCTTTTCTGTTTAGGCATTGAGTTCACCCAATGGAATTTCGCGGAACGGCGAAAAAGCGCTTTCTTCAAAAAGCGAATCAAAAAAAATAACGGCTTCGGAAAGTCCCGGGGGATTTGGCCAACAACCCACCGCCGGTCTTTCTCCACTCCTAGGAATATTACTTCTACTTGAAGGTCAAATCCCTTCGGGGAAAAATGACGATGTCTCTAAAACGTCATGTGGATTACTAGATATTTCATCCGATAAGAAAATGGGCGGTGGAAGAAAATTGTTCGTTCAACCAGTGAAAAGGAATTCGCTGCCGGGGGGAAGAATTCGGATGGAAACCCTAAACCGCCGAAGGGCGTTATTCACGAACCTGGGATTCCCTGGGCCGCCGGCTTTCGGGAGAAGATGAACCGCCTGGAAGGAACCCCGGGGCCGAAATTTCCCACCGCTTTTGGGCCAGTTTGCGGACACGCTCGCTGGGTTGGTACCCGAAAGCTTGGATGATGCTCCAGATTTTTGCGGAAGTCTTGGGGTGGACTTTGCGGGAGCCGTTGATGACCATCGAGACCGTGGTCTTCGAGACTTCCGCCATCCTGGCAATGTCTTGGAGGGTGGTATTTGAGTTTTTCATAATCCAATCATTTTCTCTATGGATGAAATTCGGAGTGGGCCGGGAACCGGGTTGAAACCCGATCCCCCGCCGGAGGAACATCCGCCCCATTTGAATCCTCGACGCCCAAGTCTTAGATCAACTTGGATGTGCCCCGGCGGGTCGAATCAGGGACTACCCTTTCTTTGATCCTTATCCGAGGATGAGGATCTTGGCGATGGTGGAGCTGGTCTGGCCGTTGGATTGCACGGTCACCTTCAGCAGGTAGACCCCGTTGGCCAGGCCCGAGCCCTTCAGGTCCTTCTCGTTCCAGTAAACGTCATGTTGTCCCGTGCTCCCGTAGCCGCCACCCGTCAGCGTTTGGCTCCAGATGAGCCTTCCGGCTAAGGTGTAAATGCCCAGCGTGATCTTGGCGTTCGGGTCTACGATCGCTTGGCTGTTCACATCCGAGGCCCTCACCCCGTTCGAGCTTCCCCCAAGCGTAAAGGACAGGGTCGTCCCAGTGCCCGTGGAGGGGTTCGGGAAGGCAAGGGCGCTGGAAGCCGTCAATGCGGCGGCATTGGTGGCCGCCGGTTGCTCTCCCCAAACCAGGCTTCCATTCAGGTAACCCGTCACGTCTTGAGCGTTCGTGAAGCTGGTATAGGGCGCGAAGCTCCAGTCATTGGACTGGTTCATGTTGCTCCAGTCGCTCTTGTTGAACCGGCCCTGTACTTGGATCATTTGTCCGGGTTGCAGCACCATGTTCCCCGTGAAGCTATAGAGGACGTAGTCGGTCTGCCCGCCGAGTGAAGTGGACTGCACCGAGACCTGGACGTCGCCGGTGACGTTCGCGCCGCTGGGCATCAACCCGGCCCAGTCCACCCAGGCTTGCAGGCTTTGGGTGGTGCAGTCGCAGTTGAACCAGTAGCGGACCGTGACATTGTTCAGGTTCAAGGGCCCGGTCCCCGTGTTCACGATCTGGATCTGGGGATGGGGGCTGTTGGTGTTGGCGCCGGTGACGGCGCTCAAGAGTTGCACCTCAAAGCTGCCACTGGAAACCACAATCGTATTCGTGGGTGTCGGCGGCACCGGTGTCGGAGTGAAAGTGGCTGTTGGAGGCACGGCCGTAAATGTCGGCGTATTGGTCGGCGGCACCGGGGTACGGGTAAAGGTCAGCGTGGGTGGCACCGGAGTGGGCGTGAAAGTCGCCGTCGCCGTGGGAGGAACCGGTGTAAAGGTCCGCGTGGCCGTTGGCGGAACGGCCGTGAAAGTGAATGTCGCAGTTGGCGGCAATGGGGTGTTAGTCGCCGTTGGGGGTAAAGGCGTATTTGTCACTGTCGGGGGAACCGGCGTATTGGTTACCGTTGGCGGCACTGGCGTGCCAGTGGCTGTAAGCGGCAAGGCCGTGTTCGTGGAAGTAGGCGGAACGGCCGTGAAAGTGAAGGTCACCGTGGGCGGCACCGAAGTAAAGGTAAAGGTTGCCGTCGGGGGCACCGGTGTATTCGTCGCCGTCGGGGGCACAGGAGTCACGGTGAACGTCGACGTAGGCGGAATCGCCGTAAAGGTAAATGTAGCAGTAGGCGGCACCGGCGTATTCGTCGGCGTGCTTGACGGCGTCGCTGTCAATGTATTCGTCCGAGTCGGCGTGGCCGTGCTGGTGGCCGTTGAAGTCGGGGTGGACGACGGCGTCGAGGTCTTAGTGGCGGTAAAAGTAAAGGTCGGCGTGGGCGGTTGGGGAATGACCTGAAGAGCATCCACCACCGCGTTGGTGTCCGTGCTGGTTCCACCCGTGAATTGGATGGTGATGACGCCGTTCACCGGCGACACGTTGTTGTACACCTTGTCGTCCGCCGTGTTGGAACCCACCTGGGCGAAGATGTCCAGGTTCGAGGCCACCGCGGCCCCATTGATGGAGATGTTGAAGACCCGGTCTCCCGAAGCGAAGTCGCCCGAATAGGTTTCGGCCAGCTTCAGGGTCACCTGGTAGCTGCCCGCCGGGACGTTGAAGGAATAGCTGAAACTGGTCCCGTAGCGCTGGGTATCGTAAAGGGTGGAGTCGTTCGTTCCCGTGACGGCCCCGCCCTGGGCGATGGTGGACCCACCGTTGAAGTTCTCATCCGCGGCCCAGAGGTTGCCCAAGGAATCGGCATAGGCCGGCCCACCCGCGTTCACACGCCAAGTGGAGGCCACCACCGGGGTGGCCGTCCGGGTGGACGTGAAGGTGGCGGTGGGGGGCACAGGGGTATTGGTATGCGTGGGTGTGGCCGTGGGCGGCACCGGCGTCGGGGTGGCGGTCGGGCTAGTGGTCGTATTAGCCTTGGAGGATACCAGGGCGAGTTGCCAGGGAATCAGATTGTAGGAGTCACTATTGGGAACGTCGCCCTGGTAGAGAAAGGTCAGGTTGTTGAGGTTGATGGAATCGGTTGAGTCATAGCCGTCGATCACCGCCCCGCCGCTGCTGAAGTCGCTGGTCCAGCTAGAGACGCCGGATTGGAAGGTGACGTTGTGCGCTCCCAAAAAGGGAGTATTGAGGCTCGCCGTATTGCCAAGGGCAGTCCAGGCGCCGCCGAGGGTGGGGGCGCTCAAGGCGCGGAAGAAACGGTGTCCGTCGCTGCCGATGCATTCGACGTCGGCCAGGTACGTACCGGTTTGCTCGACGGTATAGACATTGTCGGCCTCGAAGAGATTGAACTCGGAATCTGAGTAGACGATGACGGGAGTATTGAAACCATTTGGGAAGTTAGCGAGGGACGTCGAGCTCCGGTAGAAGTTCCCGTTGTCGCCGCAGAAGAAAAGGTAGACGTTAGTGGAATCGCTGATGATCCAGAAATCGATCCAAGCGCTCACGCTCGAGGGCTGCGACGCGAAGAAATTAGTCGGAGTGGTCCAGTTCTGGGGCTGGGTGGGGTCGCTGTTGGTGGAGTACTGCGGCTGGCCGCTCTGGAAGATCAGGTACCACTTTTTCTGCGGGGCGAAATAGAAAACTTGGGGCGCGGTGTGATAGCCCGAGAAGCCGGGGGTGTTGTCCATGAAATAGGGGGTTGCGGCGCCGGCCTGGCTCCAGTCGGTGAAGTGCAGGTATTCCATGCCATAGTTGCCCGCGGAGTTGACCGAGGAGGCATAAACAATGTATTGGCCGTTGTAGTAGACGGTAGAGGGGTCCTTGACCGCGATCATATTGTGGGTGGAGTCGCTCTTGGGGCTAATGAGGGGCCCGGTCGATGTCCATGAAAACGAGGTGGGCAAGGTTTGGGCGTAAAGCGCGGAAAGGTTCGCACCCAGCAACAGGATGATGAGGTTTGGCAACGCAGCTTTTAAGATTTTCATCGGCGATCTCCTTGGAGTTGATCCGGTTCAACTGGTTCGCTTGTCAAATGAGACGGCTGAAACAAAACCAGGATTTACCGGAACCGCTCCCAGTCCGACAACCAAATCCCAAGTTTGAAGATCTTCCAGCCTTCGATTTCTGTTGAGGTGGGGAATGGGTTGGTAAACCCGATTCCCCGCCGGAGAAACATCCGCCCCATTTGAATCCTCGACGCCCAAGTCTTAGATCAACTTGGATGTGCCCCGGCGGGCTGAATCAGGAACTACTCTTTCTTTAAAATCCTTATCCGAGGATGAGGATCTTGGCGATGGTGGAGCTGGTCTGGCCGTTGGATTGCACGGTCACCTTCAGCAGGTAGACCCCGTTGGCAAGGCCCGAACCCCTCAGGTCCTTCTCATTCCAGTAAACGTCATGTTGTCCCGTGCTCCCGTAGCCGCCACCCGTCAGCGTCTGGCTCCAGATGAGCCGTCCCGCTAAGGTGTAGATGCCCAGCGTGATCTTGGCGTTCGGGTCCACGATGGCCGAACTGCCCAAGTCCGCCGCACGCACGCCGGTGGAGTTTCCTCCCAGTGTGAAGGACAAGGTCGTCCCGTTCCCCGTGGAGGGGTTCGGGAAGGCCAGCGCGCTGGAAGCCGTCAAGGCGGCGGCATTGGTGGCCGCCGGTTGCTGGCCCCAAACCAGGCTTCCGTTCAGGTAACCCGTCACGTCTTGCGCGTTGGTGAAGCTGGTATAGGGCGCGAAGCTCCAGTCGTTGGACTGGTTCATATTGCTCCAGTCGCTCTTGTTGAACCGGCTCTGGATCTGCAGGATTCCGCCCGGCGGCAGTACGATATTGCCCGTGAAGCTGTAGAGTACATAGTCTGTCTGCCCGCCCAAGCTGGTGGGTAGGACGGAAATATGCACGTTTCCGGTCTCGCTCGTCCCCTGGGGGATCAGGCCAGCCCAGTCCACCCAGGCCTGCAGGCTTTGGGTAGTGCAGTCGCAGTTGAACCAATACCGGACCGTGACGTTGTTCAGGTTCAAGGAACCCGTCCCCGTGTTGACGATCTGGATCTGGGGATGGGGGCTGTTGGTGTTGGCGCTGGTGACGGCGCTCAAGAGTTGTACCTCAAAGCTGCCGCCGGAAACCACGATCGTATCCGTGGGCGTCGGAGGCACTGGTGTCAAGGTGAATGTCGGTGTTACCGTGGGAGGAACGGCTGTAAAGGTATTGGTCGGCGGAACCGGTGTGTGGGTGAAGGTAGATGTGGGCGGCACCGAAGTAAACGTCGGCGTGCTCGTTGGCGGCAAAGCCGTGTTGGTGGCCGTCGCAGGCAGCGGCGTGTTGGTCACTGTCGGCGGCAACGGTGTCAACGTGAAGGTGAAGGTCGCCGTTGGGGGCGCCGCGGTGAAGGTACTGGTCGGTGGCGCGGCCGTATTCGTGGCCGTCGGGGGTGCCGGCGTGTTCGTCAACGTGGGCGGCAAAGCCGTGTTAGTGGCCGTCGGAGGCACGGGCGTGTTGGTCTGGGTCGGTGTTGGCGGCACAGCCGTAAAGGTGTTCGTCGGTGGCACGGGAGTATTGGTATGAGTGGCGGTAAAAGTGGCCGTGGCCGTCGGAGGCACCGGGGTGTTGGTTTTCGTCGCGGTGGAAGTTGCCGTGAAAGTAAAGGTCGCGGTCGGCGGCACGGGCGTATTGGTGTGCGTAAAGGTGGCCGTCGGAGGCACCGGCGTGTTGGTGTGGGTGGCCGTTGGCGGCACCGGGGTGAAAGTGGGGGTGTTGGCAACGGTTCCGCTGACCACGCCCACGAAGGACGTAACACTGCTGGGAGTCAGGGAATAGGTAAAACTTCCCCCTGAAACGGCCACGGCGGGTTGCGCGACGAGGTTGGTGCTCCCGTTGGTCACCCAAGGGGTCACCGAAGTCACATTGACCCCGCTGATCGTGAAGGTCTGGTTGACCGATGAGCCGTTGCTGTTGATGGCCACGAAGACGATGGTCTGTGGCGAGGAAGTATTCGTGTTCTTGAACGCGCTCACCGATACCCCGGACGAGGGGACCTCGGTCGCGCCCATACGGTAATAGCCGGGACGGATGAATTTACTGTAATTGCCCAGGACGAAAGCCTTGATGTCGAGGCTGCTGCCGCTGTAAAGGTCCTGGATCCACCAATAATGGAAGGCGTTCGTGCCGGCATCTACCAGGCTGGTATGGATCCAACCCGCTTCCTGCAAGGCGCCCGGCACATCGGTCGTGTTCCCGGAGATCTCACTTTCCCACCATTCCTGGTTCGTGACGTTGCTGAAGCCGTAGGAAGAAAGAGGGGCGAGGTTTTCGCCGTAGGCGTGGGAGGCGATGATGCCGATTTCAGGGGCCGCGGTAGAGTCGGCCATTGCCGTGGAGGCCAGGTTCATGCCGCCCGGGTTGTCCGGCTCTGGAATCATAATTTTGGTCGAAAGGCCGGCGCTCTGGAGGGCGCTATAAAAGGCCTTGACATAGACATCAAACTGGCCAGCCGACCAAAGGCAGGCCTCGTAGGTGGGGTTGAAATTCGGTTCGTTCTGGACGGAAAGGGCGTAAAGGTTGATGCCTTGGTTCTTGCAATATTGGATAAACGAGACTTGGTAACTCGCCAATCCCGTATCGTCGCTGTTGGCCGCTCCGGAGCTGGCTCCCAGGAAGGTATCGTTGCTGGCGCCGCCATCGACGTTATCGTTGGCCTTGTATTGGGCGGGAGGGGACCATTCGGTGGCCCAGAATAGGATATTGGGATTGACGGCCTTGGCGGAAACCAAGGTACTCACTTCGGGAGAAAAGTTGTTGGTGGGATCGATCCGGGCCCTCAGGGATTGAAGTCCGATATGGCCGTTCACGTTGTCGTCCGCGAATAACTCGGTTCCCAAACCGTTGATGCCGCTCCAAGCGCTGGACGCCCCGATGCAATGAATGTATTGGTTGGTCTGGGTTGCGTTTATCGTACAGGTGCCGGCCCAAGCCGCGCTGGCGCTTGCAAGCGCCGCTAAAACGAAAAGGCTGAGAAACGATTTCTTTTTCATGTCGATCCCCTCGATTTTCATTCCGGTCTAAATTGCAAATAAGCCGGGGTCGGAAAAGGACGTGCTTCCCCAAAGCAAGTTCTTCCCTACTTAGATTGGTGTTTGGATAAGGGCGCTTTATTCCCGTCCGGTGGAAAAAATCGTCCGTTGGGGGAAGACTGGAAATACGCTTGCTTTCATCGGTTTCAGGGGTGTTAGGTTGGTTTAGATGTCATTGCGGGGAATGACAGATTAAAACTTAAGGGGGGGGTGGGATGCTTAGACCGGTAATCGTCCAGCCATTGCTTCAGGGCCAGGTCGTTGGGGTTTAGGCGCAGGGACTGCTCCAGGCATTGGATTCCCAAAGCGGGTTGGCCCGTCCTCAGGTACATGATCCCCAGGTTCCGCCAGGCCCGGCTGTCGCCGGGGTTCTGCTGGGCCGCCTGTTCATAGGGCGCCAGCAGAGTGGAAGCCTGGGAATTCCCCGCGGGCGTTGCCGCCGCTCCCGGCAGGGCGAAGAGGACCTCGACTTTCGATTTGGATGCCCCCGCCGCCACCGGCGTAGGTGCGGGTGTCGCCACCACCGTCACCGGCGGGGCCTGCACGGTCACCGGATTGGAGATCACCGTCACGGGTTTGGAAACCACGGGGGTGGGATTGGGAAACTCGTATCCCACGCTGATGCGGTTTGTGTCGCCCAGGTCCCCGTAGGGCACGAAGGCGTAGTCCAATTGGAACTGGCCCAGTCGAAGCCCCGCGCCGGCCGTGAACCCCGTCAATCCGTTGATCTGGTTGTTCGCCAAGGCGCCCTGGTAGCCCACCCGCAGGAAATAGCTTCGCGCGAAGGCCCCTTCCAAACCGCCCTGGATTCGGCTCACCCCGTTGGGCTGCCAATCGCCGGAGGCGAGTGGCAGAAGGTTTACGTCTTTTCCCAGGGGCAAAAAAACGGATATGCCTCCATGCAGGTCCTGGGCGGGGTTGAAACTCGCAACCGAAGTCCCCAGGCCCGTGTAGGCGAGCCCCAAGTGAAGGTTGGGATCGGGGGCCCAAAGCATTCCCAGGTCACCCGAAAGGCCGGTATAGAGTGAATCCACGACTTTCTGCTGGATGCCGTGCAGGGCCGCCCCCAGGGAAAATCCCCGGGCTAGTGGAAAACCCCAGCCCAGGCTGAAGGCCACGTCGCTGTCGGTGAAAGTGCCCAGGGAGACACCGTTGACGTCCCGCTCGTCCAGGCCGCCCCAGGAGACGTACTGCAAGGCCGCCCCGAAGCCTCCCAGGTGCCCCGTGGGCAGGCCGAAGAGCAGGGTTTCCTCGAAGGAACTGGCCAGGTAGCTGTTGTGGTTGATGGAAAGGCTCGCCGCCTTCAGCTGGGAAAGCCCGGCGCTGTTGTAGAAGATCGCCGAAGGATCGTCCGCCAGTCCCACCAGCGCGCCGCCCAGGGCGTCGGCCCGGGCCGAGGCTCCGAGGGCCGAAAGCGGGGTGACCAGCCCCGCGGTACTGGTGACCGTCTGGGCAAAAAGCGATTGGGCAAAGGAAAACAAAACAATGCCACGGATGAACACGGATACACACGGATGAAAGAAATTTTCGAGGATTTTTAAAAAACGGACTGGCCGGAATTCATCCTGATTTTTTATCCGTGTGAATTCGTGTTCATCCGTGGCAAAGAATTTTGGGGTCATTTTTTGACTGCCAGGACCTGGGTCTTGAAGACGTCCGCCTTGCCCGGGCCGTAATCCAGCTCAACCCGGTAGAAATAATGGCCCGGCGCGAAGGAGCTCACGTTGAGCACGCTGGACTGCTCCCCCGCGCCCTTGGGCTCGCTGATCGTGGCCGCCAGGTTGCCCCAGGCGTTCCAGACCTTGATGTTGGCCGTTCCCGCCTCGGCCATGGTGTAGACAAACTGCACTGAAGTTCCGTTGGTGGGGTTGGGGGAAACGTAGGGGTTGCCCCCGGTGGGCGCGGGCGGCGTGGAAACGGGCGTGGGGCAGGCCTCCGCCAGGGCCAGCTGGCCGTAGGCGCTGGCGTTGGCGTAGTCGTCCCTTTCCCCGTTCCACATGATCTCCCCGTCCCGGCAATTCCCGCCGTTGTGGTTCACGTCCACACCCAGGTCCAAACCTAGCGCCGTGCCCGGGCCGGGGCTCGACATCCCCAGCGTGGACCAGGGGATGGATGCCTCCACCACGTAGCCCGTGGGAAGGGTCGTGGTCGACATCGTGACCCCCGTGGTCCTTCCCGTGCTCTCCTGGGCCGCGGTGTCGTTCCACCCGAAGAAGTATTCATAGTCGGTGCTGCCCGTCGTGACGCTTCGGGAATCCGTAGTGTCCAGGTAAAACTCCACCGTCGAATAGTTGTAAATATTGGCGCTCCCGGTGGGGGTCAGGGCGCTGTCGGTGACGGTGACGCCCAGGTAGAGGTTGTTGGCATCCCAAAGGGTTTTGAAGCTGGCCGAGGTTCCGTAGGTGTTGCCCGACACGGTGCGGTTGACGGTGGTCCATCCGGGCCCGGCCCAGGCCCATTCACCGAGGGACCCGTTGACGCTGATGTTCGCCGCGGCCGCCTGGCAGGCCGAACTGGCCTGGGGCGTGGGAGTGGGATTCAAGGCCGCCCCGGAAAAGAGGTACTGGCGGGGGATGGTTTCCTGGGCTTGGGAAGCGCTCGCCCAAATCAGTTGGATGTGGTCGGTGGTAGGGTTGGCGCCGTCGGTGAAATAATCCACGACCAGGGGGTAGGTAACGCCCGCGCTCAGCGAAATGATGCCCGGGTAGGAGGTATTGGCCGAATCGGTCCATTGGCTGATCAAGGTTTGCCCGTTCACGATCAGGCTCACCCCGCCTGCCACGTAGACGGTGAAGGTGTAGGGCTGGCTGTAGGCGGGTTCCACCCAGCCCGTCCATTGCACCGAGAAAACGGAGACGGACATGTTGGGCTGGGGCGGACAGCCGTCCCAGAGGAAGCTCAGCCAGGGGTCCACTTCGGTTAGGCCCGCGCTAGTCAGGTTGTCGTTGGTGTAATAAGTGCCCTTGAGGCCGTCGCCGTTGAACTGGGCGAAAGCCGGGCTGTTGAGGGCGAGCAGCAGGAAAATAAGGGGGAATAGGAAACGTTTCAAGAGCACCTCGGCTTCGGATGGATGAATAAAATTATTATTCACCCCGGAGGGCTTCCGACACAAGATTTTAAAAGTTGTCATTGCGAGGAATGAGCCCCGAATAGGGGCTCGAAGATGACGAAGCAACCTCAGTTCAAAAATAACTTCCTTGGGAAAAGGCTTATTTCAACTGAGGTTGCTTCGGGCAAACCCGGTCCCCTATTCGGGGACCAAGCCCTCGCAATGACAGCAATTGGATTAATTAGAGGTAGGTTGGAGCTTAATCTGGATGTCCTTGGTCAGGTGGGTTGCGCCGGATTGCACGTCAATGCGGTAATCGCCCGCATTGGCCGACTGCCCGTTTTCCAAAAGACCGTCCCATTGGAAGGACCACTTGCCAGGATCGACGAAGCCGGTGTAGAGGGCCCGCACTTCCCTGCCGCTGGGATCGAGGATGCGCACCGTTACCAGGGACTTCTGGGCCGCGTTCAAAACCACGCTCAATTCCTGCCCTTCCTGGTTGGGCCCGGCTGCCAGCGGCTCCACGGGAGCAGGTTTCTTATGGGTTATCACGGGGGGAATCTGCTGAATGGGTTGTTGCACGGCCGCCGGGACGGCAATATTGGATTTGGGCCAGAACTTCCAAAGCAGGCCGCCTGCCAAGGCCGCCAAACCGACGGCCAAAACCTTGAGAAGAATGCTTTTGCCCAGCAGGCTCCCACCGGTTGTGGGGAAATGGGTGAGGCCCTTAGGCAGTGTGGGCTGGGGAAGACCCGTGGCCAGGTAGTTCTGCTCCAGAAGGCGCTCGTACTTCACGGCCGCCTCAGGCGATTGCTGTAATAGCTTGGACAAGGCCTCATGCTCGGCCTCGCTCAAGTCCCGCGTAAAAAATTGTTCGATTAGATCAGACATTTTCTTTATCTCTTACCCATTTATTTTTAGTTTTATTTGTACCCTTTGGGACATTGTGTTTCCATCTAATTTTTGTCGTTCGTCTTTCTTGGTGACCTTGGTGACCTTGGTGGTTCAAACTCAGTTTTGCCGTTCGTCTTTTAAATATTGCTCCACCAACAGTCTCAAAGCTTTCTTGCACCGGGACAGCCGCGACATCACCGTCCCCAACGGTATTTTCAGGGCCTTGCCCACTTCAATGTAGCTCTTCTCCTGCAGTTCCCTCTGCTCAATGACCTCCCGGCATTCCTTGCCGATTTTTTCCAGGCATTTTTCGATGACCCGGCGCTTTTCCTTCTCCCGGTCCTGGGTTTCTTCCCGCTCCATCGCCGAGGACCGGAGCAATACATCCAGATCGGCGTGCTCCTGGTTCACCAGCTTGGTCCTTTGCCGGAACCGGTTATGGCACTTATAGATGCAAATCTGCGTCAGCCAGGTCGAAAGGCTGGACCTAAACTCGAATTCCGGGAGCTTTTCGAAGGCCGTGATGAAGACTTCCTGCACCACGTCCTCGGCTTCCGGATCCTGGTATCCTAATAAATAGACGCAGTTCCGGTAGAGTTTTTCCCGGTGGGTGACGAAAAATTCGGCCTTGGCCTTTTCGTCACCCTGGAGGATCTTCTGGACTAGTTCCCGTTCTTCCAAGGAGTCCCCTTAACCATTAGTGTTTTAACGTGCACGGTTTATTCCCATTAACAAAAGTATAACGGGGTGGGCAATTCTTGGCTAATTTCCCGTGTTAAGCCGGTGCTTTTAAGGGTTTTACAGCATTCAGCAAGGCAAAGGGAGACGTTACAAACTAGGATTTGATAATAGAGTTATTGGCATTTAACCTTGTTTGTTTTCATGGCTTCTGGCGGTTGAGGCTTTATTCCCATCACTCTATTTCTTAATTCAAAGAGGTAATACTGCAAATTTTCGATTTTGATTTCTATAGTGCGATAATTTCCTTTATCAAAAGCCGTGGATGGAGGGTCACCAATCGGCCATATAGAACCCGATTTATCCATTTCATTGAACCCGACGCCACCAAAATACATATCACCTTGATTATTCCAATGTCGAAATTCGTCATCTTTTAAAAAATATTGTTGGTCGAGAAAACTGCTTGTATCTTGATCCCAATCAAGAGATAAAGTTTGAAATTGATAAAGCTTATTGGAGCCATCCTCGTTTCCGCAAACCCTCAAAAGATTACATCCTTGCGGGATAAGTTTTTTTAAATCAGAAATTGCTTTTTTTAATTCGTGTGTTTCTTCTGATTCGGGAGTTGATACTGGATTTTGAATGGGGGTTGGCGTTGGATTAGTTTGATTGAGCGGGATATGTTGTGGGAATTTTAAAAATGAATTGAAATCAAAATAAAACGAAATGCAAATACTTGTCAACGAACCCAAACAAGTATAAAGAGCCACAACCCACATTTTTTTAAACCAGGATTCTGGCAACCACAAATGGATTACGAAAAACAAACAAATAAACGCAAATGTGTGAAAAATTAAACCAATCAAGGGGTAGCTTTTCATTATGCCACCACCCAACAATTGGATCGCAGACCAAGCACAAGCAAATACAATTCCCTCAATGGCGATGCGAAAAAGAAGCGGCAAACCTTTAAACATTTTTTGAAATTTTTGAAGAGGCGTAATATTGAACTTGTGGTTATTTTTAGGATTTTCCATGCCGAAATTTTAGCCTTTTGAACACCTAAAAAGGCATCGGAATTTCCTGAAAATTCTGCCCCCAGAATTGACCTTTTTATTAAGGGAGTCATGCATATAAGTCCTTAAATGACTCACACTTGATTTAACTTAAAGAACCAATTCCCCTCTTTTTTAATACTTCCACGCACTTTTCGGTATGCGGCCAGTAACTACTAGTCTTTCCCCTCAATCCATCCGATAGTTGGATTTGAAAGGCGGTGAACCACCATGGAAAACTTAAGAAAAGTCACGCAAGTCGTCCGGGGCATGGATACCACCGACGGCGCCGGGGTGAAGCTCAAACGCATCCTGGGAAGCCCCGAGTTGAACCAACTGGACCCCTTCCTGCTCCTGGACGAGTTCAAGAACGATGATCCCGAGGACTATGAGGCGGGTTTTCCCGACCATCCCCACCGGGGCTTTGAGACCATTACCTACCTGATGGCAGGCGCCTTTACCCACCGGGATTCCAAGGGCCACGAGGGCCACCTGAACGCCGGCTCGGTGCAATGGATGACCGCGGGCAAGGGCCTGATCCACAGCGAAATGCCCGAGCAGGCCGACGGCCTGGCCTGGGGCTACCAGCTTTGGCTGAACCTGCCGGCCAAGCTCAAGATGACCGAGCCCAAATACCAGGACCTCCCCTCGGAAAAACTGCCGGTGGTGGAGAAGGACGGGGTTCGGGTGAAGGTGCTGGCGGGCGAATACGCGGGTGTCCAAAGCCCAGGAAAGTCCTTCATCCCCTTCACCTACCTGGATGTGAAGCTCCAACCCGGCGCGGTCCTCGTCCAGGGCGCCCCCCCGGGCCAAAACGCCTTCCTAGTATGTGATCGAGGGCGAGGCCCAAACCGGCGGGGAAAAGGATCCTTCCACCGTCAAGGCGGGCTACCTGGGGGTCTTCGGGGAGGGCGATTCGGTGCGGATTCAAAGCGCGGGGGACAAGCCCCTGCACCTTCTCTTCGCCTCGGCCCAGAAGCTCAACGAGCCCGTGGTGCGCGGCGGCCCCTTCGTGATGAATACGATGGGGGAATTAAAACAGGCCTTCTACGACTACCAAACCGGGAAACTCGCCTGAGCCTTACCTTAGCACCTCTAGGGGGGAGTATTGCCACTTGGACCGTGTAATTTACACGGGTACCCCCACTAATTCCGCAGAATCTGCGGAACCGGGGCTGTCTGGGGCGGCGTGCGCTGTGCATAAAAACTGCAAGATGCTGACGCTGTCACCCGTGGCCGGGTTGGGTAATACGACCACTGTGGTTCCCACCGGAGCGGGGGTGGCCGTGGGACCGCCGGTAAAGGCGGCCCCGTCGGTGGAGAACCGTATCGTGTCGGTCACCATGACACCCGGGGCCACCCCTTCCGAGGCTGGACCACTATCGTCTTTCAGCGGAGGAAACTACCCCAGTATCAGGATCTTGCCGATGGTGGAGCTGGTCTGGCCGTTCGACTGGATCGTCACCTTGAGGATGTAAATCCCGTTGGCCAGTCCCGTTCCCTTCAAATCCTTCTCGTTCCAGTAAACCTCGTGCTGTCCTGAAGTCCCATAGGCCCCGCCGGAGAGGGTTTGGCTCCAGATCATCCTCGCCGCAAGGGTGTAGATGCTCAGTGTGATCGTGGCGTTGGGGTCGACCATCACGGGGTTGTTGGCGTCCATCGTGGAAGCTTTCACCCCCGTCGCAGACCCGTTGACGGTGAACGACAGGGTCGTCCCGGTCCCCGTCGAGGGGTTCGGGAAGGCCAGTGCGCTGGAGACCTTGAGGGCCGCGGCCGCCCCCACCGGTTCCTGGCCCCAGACCAGGCTTCCGCTGACATACCCGGTTACGTTGCTCGCGTTCTGGTAGCTGGTATTGGCCGCGAAGCTCCAGTCGTTGGACTGGGTCATGTTGCTCCAGTCGCTCTTGTTGAACCGGCTCTGGATTTGGATCACCCCCCCTGGCGCCAGGGTGATGTTCCCAGTGAAGCTGTATTGGACATAGTCGGTCTGGCCTCCCAAGCTGGTGGGCAGCACCGCGACATGCACGTTGGACCCTTCGTAGGTCCCCGAGGGAATGAGTCCGGCCCAGTCCACCCAGGCCTGCAAGCTTTGGGTGGTGCAATCGCAGTTGAACCAATAGCGTACCGTCACGTTGTCCAGGTTCAAGGGCCCGGAACCCGTGTTGACCACCTGCAGGAAAGGATGGGGGCTGTTGGTGGTACCCGAAGTCACCCCGCTCAGGAGCTGTACCTTGAAGCTGCCGCTGGCCACCACCGTGGTCGGCGTGAACGTGGCTGTGGGCGGAACCGCGGTAAAGGTCGCGGTCGGCGGCACAGCTGTGAAGGTCCTTGTAGCCGTCGGAGGCATCGGCGTATTCGTGGCTGTGGGCGGCACCGGTGTATTGGTCGCCGTAGGCGGCACTGGCGTATTCGTGGCCGTAGGTGGCACCGGCGTATTCGTCGCCGTCGGGGGCACAGGAGTCACGGTGAACGTCAACGTAGGCGGAATCGCCGTAAAAGTGCTGGTCGGCGGAGCCGCAGTAAAGGTGGCGGTCGGAGGCGCCGGGGTGTTGGTAGCCGTGGGCGGTGCCGGCGTATTGGTCAAAGTCGGCGGGGCCGGGGTATTGGTGGCCGTAGGCGGCACGGGGCTGTTGGTGAACGTGGCGGTAGCCGAGTTTGTCGGCGTCACCGTCTGCGTGGCCGTCGGAGGAATCGCCGTGAAGGTCGGAGTCGGCGGCACAGCCGTGTTCGTTCGCGTAGCAGTACTTGTCGCCGTAGGCAACAACGTATTGGTCGATGTGGCGGTGGACGTGGGCGTACTGGTAGGCGTATTGGTGGCCGTCGACGGCACCGGTGTGTTTGTCTTAGTCGACGTGGCGGTGGACGTAGCCGTGCTGGTAGCTGTAGCCGTGGAGGTTGAAGCCGGCGTATTCGTCCGCGTGAAGGTAGGCGTGGCCGGCTGCGGGATGACCTGAATGGCTTCCACCATGGCGCTTGTGTCCGTGCTGGAGGTTCCCGTGAAGGTGATCGTGATGGTGCCCCCGCTGGGGGCGATATTATTGAGGACCTCGTCCAAAGCCGTATTCGAGCCCACTTTGGCGTAAACGTCCAGGTTCGCTAAGACGGTCACGCCGTTGATGGCCACGTTGAAGACCCGGTCCCCCGTCCCGAAATCGCCCGAATAGGTCTCGGCGAACAGGAGGGACACCTGGTAGGAGCCGGCGGGAACATTGAACGAATAACTGAAGCTGCTTCCGTAACGCTGGGTGTCGTAAAGGGTGGAGTCGGAGGTGCCCGTAATGGTCCCTCCGCTGGCGACGGTGGTTCCGCCGCTGTAATTCTCATCCGCGGCCCAAACGTTGCCCAGGGTATCGGTATAGGCCGGCCCCCCGGCATTGACCCGCCAAGTGGAGAAAACAATCGGCGTGGGGGTAATCGTCGGCGTGGCAGTCGGGCCAGCGGGGCCCGTCGACGCCACGAAACTGACCACGCTCTCCGCCGGCAGGGTATAGGTGAATTTTCCCCCACTGACGGCCACCGAGGACTGCTGCGCCAGGTTCAGGGATGAGGACGTGACCCAGGGATAAACCGTAGTCACGTTCAGGTCGCTGTAGTTGAAGTTCACGTTCTCGCTGGAGCCCGTATTGCCGTTGATGGCCACGATCACGACCTTGCCATCGGTGGCGCTGTAGTAGGCGGACACCGAAACGCCCGACGAGGGCACCTCGGTGGCGCCGATGCGCACGTAACCCGGGCGGATGAACTTGCTGTAATTGCCGATCGTATAGAGGCGCTTGGTGGGGTTACCTGAATTGTCGCAGAGGCCTTCGTCGTCGGTTCCGGTTGGGACGAGCCACCAGTAGCAGTAGGCGTTGAAGTTGTGGTCCACGATGCAGCTGTGAAGCTCGCCGGCGTAGAAAACGCCGCTGTCGATGTTGTTGTCGCTGGTTTTTTCCGAGACTTCGGTGCACCAGGATTCGACCGCGTGGCCGGCCGTGGTGGCGTAGCTGGAGGGGATGGTGTTGGGGCCGCCGCCGTAGAGGTGCATTCCGATGACCTTCACGTATTTCGCCGCGTTCGAATCTCCCATGGCGGTGTTGGACCCGGTCAAGTTGTCCGCGAAGGATTCGGGGAGCATGACGATGTTGCTGAAGCCGGCGGCATTGAGGTCCGGGCCGAGATAAGACCCGACGAAGGTGTCAATGGCCGAGGGCGACCAAAGGCAGGCGTCGTAGCTGGGATCGTAGTCCGGTTCATTCTGGACCGAAATCGCGTAGGGCGTAAAACCGTAGGTGTTCTTGCAAGCCGTGGCGAAGCTGGTGAGGTAGGCGGCGTAATTGCCGTAATTCCCGGTGTTGAGTTGGTTGCTGTTGGAGCCGGGATTGAAGCCGTCGCTGCCGGTGTTATTGCCGTCGACGCTGTTGTTGTTCTTCCACTTGGCCGGAGGACTCCAGGGGCTGCCAAAAACCCTGACGTTGGGGTTGATGCCCAGGGCCTGGGTCGCGAAGGCGCATTGGGAACCCCAGTTGCCGTTGCCGGAGTCGTCAATGCCGAGGCGGAGGATGGAAAGACCGGCATGGCCGTTCACCTGGCTGGCGGGAGGCTGGCTCGAATCGTCCGACCAGAAGGTGTCCGCAAGCGAGGATGAGAAGGAATTGTCCCATTGGCTGGACGCGCCGAAACCCGAGATGGTTTGATAGGTTGTGCCGGATGTGACCGTCACGTTTTGCGCCCAGATGGCAGGGGCAAAACAAAAAACCCCAAGGGCCAAAGTTAAAGCCTTCATTTCTTTCAAGGACATGGGAACCACCTCCAAATTTAAGTACGGCGGGCCGAAAGGGAACGGAACCCAAGTTCATTTGGTATCCGCTGGGCCCTCCTGAACTTCAACCTCTCTTCGCATGGGCCCCTGCCAAAACCGATACTCAAAGGGACATGAAAAGAACTTTCAAACCGGCCTGCTTCCTTAATGAAAGATACAGGTGGAGGCGTGGGCTCACAACAAGGGAAAGAAAATCAGCGGCCATAATTCGTCATACACATTGACTTTTATTTCACGCGACGTCAGGCATCCGAACAAGAATCTTTCCCGTTAAACTCAGTGGGATTTTTTGCGGAATTCTTCCGGGGAACATCCGATTTTTCGCCGAAAGAACCGGTTAAAGTGTGAGGCGGATTTGAAACCGCAAGATTGGGCGATCTGGAAAACCGGCAAGCTGCCGGTTTTCAAAAGGCGCTTCGCTTCTTCCATTCTTAAGTTCTGGAGATAAGTTTCAAGTCCGACTCCCATGGATTTCTTGAAATGGCGGCTGAGAGTGGCGACCGATATGTCCACCAGCTTGGCGATTTTTTCGGCCCGCAGGGGCTCCCGGAAATGTTGGTCCAAATAATCCCGGACCCTTTCCATGGAGATAGCGGACTTCAGGGCGCCACCGCCTTGGGCCAGGAACAAAAGTTTTTCCGAGGCGTCCTTAAAGGATAGGATCATTTCCTGCGTGGTACCGGCTTTTTCCAGGGTGAGGACCAGGTTTTCATGCAACCTGGACGCTTCCCCTTTCCCCGCGAAAAGCCTTTTCTCAACCGCCTCTTTCATCTGGATCAGTCCGTACTGCAAATGCCATCGGATTTCCTCGGGGTTATGCATGGAAAGGGTAAGAACTTGGTTCAAGAATCCGTCCAGGGTAGCCCCCAGGTCCGCGAAGGAGGCCGTCTCGACCAGGATTTTTATTTTTTCCAACAGGCGCATGATTTCCAATATGCCCGCGGATTTTTCGGCGTGAACCGAACTGAAAAAAACCACTTTTTTCCCGGCCCCCCGGCCCAAATGAAGGCCCAGTAACGCCTGGCGGTAGGATTCTTTCAACGATTCCCCCGGCGCGACTGTCTCGCCGATTCCCACCAGGGCCGCCCCCCCCAATTCCTCCGTCGTAAAACGATGGATGCGTTCAGCGGTTTCCATGATTTGCCCGCGGCGCTGGGGCCGGCTTTGGGAAGGGTCGGCCGAAGTGACGAAAACAGCCCCGTAGTTCTCCAGCTTCCCCCCCACGGTTTGGGGGAGGGTCCGGGCGAAATGAAAACTCCGGCGCTGGAAACGGTAAATCCGCAGCATGTCCGCGATGGCGTCATGCTTTCCCCCGCCGGAACCCAAGGGAATGGCCGTGATCACGGTGGTGGGAACCCGGTTGAGTCCTATTTCGGATTGGATCCAGGGCATTTCCTGGACACCCAGGTTCCAGATGGGCGCGGTCTGCCGCGTGGGAAGTCCCAGGGCCCAGTCCATGAAATAACTGTGGGGAATCTGCTTTGAGAATACCTGCGCCAATAATTCGTCCCACCGCCGAAAGGCTTCGGGTTTGTTTTGATCGACCAAAACACCGGCGTACAACTCCAAGGCTTCCCGGTAAGCCAGAAGAGTGGGGCCTTCCAACACGGGTGTCTCCAGCATCACGCGGACGAATTGCCGGAATTCCCCGTTTTCAGGCGAAGCGGTTTGGCCGGTTAATCGGCCCCAACTCTCCCGCAACAGGGGGTAGGTCACTTCCCGGTCGGCGAAAGCACCCGATAAAATGGTTCCCAACCTTTTTCCCCTACGGCGGATCGGCATGAAGATGTCATAAAAGCCCAGCGTCTCCAGCAGGAGCGGCTGGCTTTTTCCCAGCGCCATTTCATAATCGGGGTCGAGGAGTTTGTCCCAGTTGAATTTGAAATTATATTTCTTCTCGAAATCGAATATGGAGGCCGCCCGTTGATGGTAGTGTATGGCCAGCCATTCGACGAATACGGGGTTGGAGGGGATGACAAAACAATTCAGGTCGGCGTAATACCTGAGGATCGTGAGAAAACTTTTATATTCTGAAATTTTATCAAGGGGTTTGGGGAGGCTAGGGTTTCGCGCGGCCATGGGTTTAGGTGAATCCCCTTTCGGAAAAAAATAATATTTTGAAGCCCCGCCTGGGCGCGTTGGTCGTTTTCTATCTTGCCCGAGATGGAACACGGCGCTTAAATAAAAATTATACTTTCGGAAGTATCCTTAGAACCCTGTAATTCCTCCAAAGTGATTTTCCGTTAAGACGCCCCGTCCTAACCAACCTGCCCAATTGATTTTACCTAAGAACAACTCAAACAACGGGATCAGGCTTACATTCCACCCTCTTTTATGTGTTCGAGGGCGCGGCCCAAACCGGCGGGGAAGAAGACCCTTCCACCGTCAAGGCGGGCTAACTGGGGGTCTTCGGGGAGGGCGATTCGGTGAGGATTCAAAGCGCGGGGGACAAGCCCCTGCGCCTTCTCTTCGCCTCGGCCCAAAAGCTCAACGAGCCCGTGGTGCGCGGCGGCCCCTTCGTGATGAATACGATGGGGGAATTAAAGCAGGCCTTCACCGACTACCAAACCGGGAAGCTCGGCTGAACCCCGCGCCGGGGGCCCTGGAAAATTTCTTACACCCCTTTCTTTTTCACCCCGTCCTCCAACAAGCTAGTGCGCAAATTCCTTGGGAGGTCCGGCATGAACACTTCGCGGGTGGTAGGGATGGTTTTGGTCCTGGCGGCGGTTGGGGCGGGGGCCTGGGCGCAGGCGGGTCCGGCAGAACTATTACAGGTGGCTTCGGCTTCCCGGTCCCATGACGCGGGCGACCCCGGTGGTTCCACCTATTCGGCGGATGTCTTTTCCTCCAACGGCCTCTTCGCCCGCTTTTACGCGGGTTACGACTACGCCCTCCTGGGCGACCTGACCAACGCCATCCAGCAAACCGGCGCCTATTACAAGAGCCTGGGGGGCGGCGTGACGGCCGGCACCACCACGGACAACAGCGGGGTACTGATGGGGGCCGAGTGGGGCCAAAGGATGGGGGACGGCACCGAGATTTCCCTGGCCGCCGAGTTCGTCTCCTCCCAATCGGATATCTTCGGCCAGTTCAATCCCAACTCCTCGTCGGGCGAGAGCGTGGGCCCCAACCTCCTGGACGTGACGGTCCGCTACGCCTTCACCCTGGCCCAGGGCGGGGGCAACCACACCGCCTTTTACCTGGGCGGCGGCTGGTACCACACCATCGTCGATTTCAACAGCACCCTCACCCAAAACGGCACCCCGCAGCCCGACGCCAGCGGCGCCTTCACGGGGGATACCCTGGGGGCGACAGCCGGCTTGCGGGAGGAAGTCCAGGTGGGGGCCTTCACCCTGGGGATCTCGGCTTATGGCCGCTACGCCAGGTTCGGCCAGGTGAACGCTTCCGACATCAGCGGTCTGTCCCAGCGGCTGGACACCACCGGACCCTATACCCTCTCTGAGGTCAACCTAGGGGGTTATTGGTCCCTGGAACCCGTCCCCACCCAGGTACTCCCGGCCTACCAGCTGGCGAACTTGGCCAGGCCCACAGTGGTGGACTATTCGGGATTCGGCGGCAACCTTTCCTTCGGTTTCCGGTTCTAGCGGGCGAAAGGAAACGAAAAGGTTGGCAGGGTCGGTTTGGATGCCGGAGCCACCCGGGAGGGCCAAATCCACCCCTTGGGTGAACGGGGTCCTCCCACTTTTGCGCCCGATGGGGAGCTGGGGGTGTTACGCCGCGTAACTGACCTTCCCTTTGGCCTTCTATTCTTCCAACTTTTGTTCGCCCGGCGAACAAAGGATGTTCGGAGCCCGAACACCCGGACCCCGGTAAACTCTCCTTGCGTCCAATTATCTGCGGATTCCGCAGAATAAGCCTCAGGTATCAAAAACCCTTATTTTGAGTGCCCCGCGGCGGGGCACTTTACCCCTGGGGTGGTCAGTCACTGACCACCCGGTGCCCATGAATCCAGTTTGCTTCCAATTTCTGCCAGGTCGCCTGGCAAAAGGTGTCCAGCGGCTGGACACCCGGTAAGCATTCTTGCGTCCAATTATTTTCAGATTCTTCAAAAAAACCTCAGCTATCAAAAAAACCTTATTTTTGCTGTCGCGCGGTGCATGCCTATCCGCAAAGCGCATGTAAAGTTATGGGTTTAGCGAGTGCACAGGCGGTTAAAGCTCTGTGGAATAAGGAATCCGGGTCATGCCGTCGGTTGAAGCGATAGGTGTATTCGGCCAAGTAACGGCCAACATATCTGACTCCTACCCCATGATGGGTTCCAAGAATCCATGTCTTGGCATTGGAAATGAACTTATGAACCCACGGCAACCAGCGGTCACAAGCTTGACGGTTTCTGTCCATTTTCTCGTATTCCACCGTTACGTTTTCCAGCTTCCTTAAACGGGAACTAGCGTCCATGCGTATCCGCGAGTCCTTTTGGATGGCTTGATTGACGAATTCGTTGGCATGCCAGAGGGTTTCAGAGGCCACTTTCACTTTGGCAAATCCAGCTTTTGGCTTTTTTCGACCTTTCTCGTCCACCCATTCCTTACTTTCAACCCCAATAAGTAATGCGACTTGATTGTAATAACGACGACGCCCTAAAAAAGCCCCATCCAATTCGATCAAATCCTTGAGCTGATAGGGTTTTTCCCGTTGTTCCAAAGCTTCCCGCATCTTTTGCAGCATCCCCCAGACTGTTTCGTAACGTCTCCCCAGATGCCGTTTAAGTTCCTCGGCCGCCATGCCTCTTTTACCTTGCATGACAAAACCGATAGCCCTCACCCAAACGAGCAAGGGAAGCTTGGAATGCTGGAAAATGGTTCCTGCCCGCACCCGGATTTGTTTTGAGCAAGAGTCACATTGCCTTATTTCCGGGCGACTTTGATGCTGCCAATAGCTTTCGTTCTCACAGTGGGGGCAAATAAAAGCTTTTCCCCCAAAACGACTCTTCCAGATCCACTCAAGGGCTTTCTTCTCAGTATCAATTTCCCTGAAAATCTCAACCGTTTTCATCCGCTGGTAGTTCATGAAACACCTCCTTCAGTGGATAGAATACGCTTGTATTCCTTTATTTCAACATGCGCTTTGCGGATAGGCATGCGACTCGTGCAACACTCAAAATAAGAGTTTTTGAGCGATTTGCCCTCCAGCCCGGTTATTCTTCCAATTTTTTTCGCCGGCAGGCTAAAAAACCCTAAAAACAGGAAGGAACAGCGGGAACTACCGCATGCCGACCCTCATAAAACAAAATATTTAAAGAGGTCGGTATAGCACTGATCTCATTTTTTAGATTTTTGATTAGGAAATCAGCGCAGGACCAACAATTTCGCGGTGGAATGCTTGCCGTTGACCGTCACCACAACGTAGTAGAGCCCATCGGCCAGGGGGTGGCCCCACTGGTCGTCCAAGGTGACCCTCACAGACGTTCCCGAAGGGATGCTGAGGAAGGTCTCGTCCAGGACTTTTCGGAAGGCGAGAGTAAATATCTCCACCCTCACATCCTGGGTCCCGCCATAGGCCTGCGGCAGGATGTTTACGGCCGGCCCCGTAACCGGGTTCGGATAGACCGCCACCCCACCCTTGCCCGCGGGCGCCGGGGTGGCAGTGGGGGTCGGCGAGTATGCCGTGGAACTGGGGGTGGGACTGGGTGTGGACGTGAGCGTGGGCGTTAAGGAATTCGTGGGTGTCAAGGTCGGGGTTCCCGTCGCGGAAGCCGTGTCTGTCGGCGTTGCCGTCGGCGTATGCACCAGGGTGTAGGTTGGGGTGGCGGTCACGGTATCCGTGGAAGTGGGGCTGGGGGTCAGGGTCACGGTGGAGCTGGGCGTTACCGAAGCTGTTTCGGTGGGAGTGCTGGAAACCGTCGGCGTCGGGGAGGAAGTACAGCTCGCGGTCGGGGTGAGGGTGGCCGTCGGGCTTGGCGTCAGGGAGGCTGTCGCGCTGGGCGTGCCCGTGTTCGTGGGCAAAGGCGTCATCGAATCCGTCGGGGTGGCGCTGGGGGTGGAAGACGGGGTGGTGGTGAAGGTCGAAGTGGCGGTGCCGGTGGGGGTGGCCGAAGGGGTGATGGTGGCGGTATCGGTGGGGGGCAGGGTTCCGGTCATCGTGGGTGTGCACGTGGGGGTATTCGTGGGGAGGGGCGTCACGGTGAAAACGGGGCCGTCCACTTGCAGGGTATTGGTCGGCGTTTGGGTGACCGTGGGGGAATTCGTGGGGGTCGGGCTATCCGTCGGCGTCGGGGTGTCGGTCACGGTGGGGGTGTTGGTGGCGGTGAAGGTGTCCGTCAGGGTGTAGGTATTGGACGGGGTGAAGGTGGGCGTGGAAGTGCGGGTCGAGGTGGGGGTGAAAGTGGCGGTGAAGGTGTTGGCCGGGGTGAAGGTGATGGTGGGGGTGCAGGTATTGCCCGGATAGCCGCAGGGGGTGTCGCTGATCGTGGGAGTGGCGCTATTGGTGGGGGTTCCCGTCACGGTGGAGGTGCGGGTGAGGGTCGGCGTGAAGCTGGGAGTCCACGTCCTCGTGCTGGTGGGGGTCGATGTGGGCGTGTGGGTGGCGGTGGACGTCGGGGTGCCGGACGGGGTGGAGGTGGGAGGGGGCGTGTAGCAGACGGGGGTGATGTCGCAGACGGGGCAGCTGCCCTCGCTGACGCAGGAGGATATTTTCCGCACCACGTGGTAGGTGTTGTCCGAGACGTAGACGTTGCCCTGCCCATCCACCGCCACCCCCCGCAGCGTGCCGAAAGTGGCGGCTGTGGCCGGACCCCCATTGCCCGTATTGCCGGTGGCCCCCGTGCCGGCGTACAGCGTAAGCTGCCCGCTGGAGTTGATCTTGAACACCTGGTGGGTGCAGTAGTCGTCCACATAAAGGTTATCGTTGCAGTCCAGGGCCAGCTCGTCCGGGCATTCCAAGGTGGCCAGGGTGACCGCCGTCCCGCTGGGGGAAATCTTGTAGATGCTCCGGGAACCCTGGAAGTCCGAGACGTAGAGGTTCCCCGCGCCGTCCACCGCCACCCCGTCCGGTTCGGTCAGGGGCGGCGTCGTGACTAGGGTCATGATCCCGTTCGTGCTGATCTTGCGTACCACTTTGTTATCGAGGTCGGCGACGTAGATGTCGCCGGCGGCGTCCTCCGCTGTGTTATAGGGGAAATCCATCTGGGCCAAAGTGGCCGGGCCCCCGTTGCCTGAATAGCCGGTGGTGGTCCCGGCGACGGTAGACAAGGTTCCGCAGGTGTCGACCTTTTGGATCAGTGAAAACGCGCCCCCCGTGCCGCTGAAATAATCGTCCAGGTAGATGTCGCCCGCGCAGTCCGCGGAAGGGTATTGGGCCCCGACGCCGGAGAGGGTGGCCGGGAGCCCGCTGGTTCCGCCGCAACAAACCCCGGTTCCCGCGAAGGTCGTGATGATTCCGGAAGGGCTGACCTTGCGCACCCGGTATTCCCCGCTATCCGCGATGTAGAGGTTGCCCTGGGGGTCCACCGCCAGCCCCATGTTCCCGTTCAAGCCCGCGGCGGTCGCGGGGCCGCCGTCCCCCGAATAGGTCCCCGTCCCGTTTCCCGCGTAAGTCGTGATGATGGGCACGCAGGCGGGCCCGGGGGTCGGCGAGTTGGTGGGGGTCATCGTAATGGTGGGTGTGAAGGTGATGGTCGGGGTGAGGGTGACGGTGGGGGTGGGCGGCTGGCAGGAAAGGGCCAAGGACACGTTGTCGAAGACGGCATTGGCCAGGGCGGCCGTGCTTTCGCTGGAGACCGCGAACCCCACTGGGGGGTTGGCGCCCATCGTGGTGATCGTGGCCGTCCCCACCTGCGTCCAAGCCGACCCGTCCGGGGATTCGAAACCCGTAAAGACGTTCCCCACCCGCTGGATCTGGAACCAGGAGGGCGCCCCCAGGGCGGCGGCGCCCAAAGCCGTCGAAGTTCCGCCGTAGGTGGAACGGTATTGGAAAGCCGCCTGGGAGCCGTTGCCGGCCCAACCCATGAAAACGTAGGGGGAATCGCTGCTGGTATCGGCCCGGAACATAAGCCCGGCCTGGTTACCGGAGCCGCCGTTTTGCAGGGAAACCAGGCGGGCCGTGATCGTGGTGCCCCCGCAGGAGGGCTGGCTGTCGAATTGGAAGGAATCCTCTTCCACGCCGGAGATGTCCAGGCCGATGCCGCTTCCCGCCCCGTTCACCGTGAACACGCCGGCGGAGGAACTGCCGCTGCCCAAAAGTCCCATGTATTTCAATTCCTGGGGGGCACTGGTGTCCTGGATCAGCCAGCCGATGTCCTGGTCCTCCCAGGGAGCCGGAAGCATGGGGTTGACGAAGATGCTCACGGCGCAGGCGTATTGCGCCGTGCCCGCGGTGTTGATGGCGTGGGCGGTGATGAAATGGCTACCCGCCGGAACCAAGGGCCAGTTGAGGGTGTAGGGGGCGGTGGAAACGGAGCCGAGGAATTGGCTGTCCACGAAGAAATCCACTTGCGCGATGCCCGATGAATCGGAAGCATTGGCGGTCAGCGCAAGGGTCAAGGGGCCGGTGTAGGCCGAACCGTCCGCCGGGGAGGCCATGCTGACCGTGGGCATGTCGAACCCGGCGGGCGGCGGGTAGCTGTTGGCCATGACCGGCGCGGTTTCGTTGATGGTGCGGGCGTTGTCAGCGGTCGTCGTCCCCGTGGAGGCCCCCAGGAATTGGACCAGCGGGCTGGAGAAGAAGGGGGTATAGAGCCCCGGAGGGTAGGCCATGATCGTGCGGTAGAGGACGCCCTGGGAGGTGTACTGGTAGCCCGAGGAGTAGGGGTAGACGCCCGGCCCGCCGGCGCCCACGTTGTGGCCGCAGCCGAAGTTGTGGCCTATCTCGTGCATCATTCCCTCGGCGAATTTCACGTGCTCCAGGCAGTAATGGCCGGGCAGGAAGGCCAGCCCCATGACCGCGTCGGACCCCGCCACCAGCATATTCACGATCGCCGCGCCATCATTGGCTTGGATGGTAGAGATGCCCGGCACCGTCCCGTTGGACATGTTGGTCAGGTCCGCGGAGATGCCTTGCTCCGTGTAAGCCACCTCCCCCTGGTAGACGAGCTGGAGCTGGACGTTGATGCCGCTGTTGCAGTAGGCCATGTTGTTGTAGAAGACCACGGTGTCGATGAGGGATTCCATGGCCTCGGCGTCGCCGACATCCGCCAGGGCCGCAGGGGTGTAAACCACGGCCAGGTTCACGACTGTCGGGCTGAATCCGTAAGCGCAACCCTGCGGGTAATTGTTGGGGATCATCCAGGGCATGCCTTGCTGGGGGAAATCCGCCGCAAGCCGGGGGTCGGTGGGCTCATTGGGGCTTCCGTCCAGGCCGCAGGTCCCGCCCCGGTCCTCGTCCACTTCCATGATCCGGTGCAGGCCTTGCCCCGCTGGGAGGATCTTGAATGTCCCCTTGCCCGGTATGAAAAACATTCCGGTCAGGATTCCGTCGTGATGGGTGAGGACCGCCAGGCTGCGGCCCATTCCCTCGAAATGCCCGGAAAAAACCGTATGGCCATGGGGCCTTTTCTCCGAATGGTCCAGGGTGAGGGTGACATCCACGTCATCGAAGAGGTTCAGGCGGACTTGGGGCCGGAAGCGGGCGCTGAATTGTTCCGGCCGCAGGTTTTCCAGGTATTCCTTATGAAACTTCACGAAGCGGTCGCGCTTGACGAAGGATTCCCGGGGTTGGTTAGGGGCGGGGGCTGATTCGAATAAAGCCGGCTTTTCGGCGGCAGGAGAAGGCGCACCGGACAAGAAGACACAGGCAAGAAACACAAAATAGAAAACGATATAAGGCTTGAACCTAAAAATCATTTCGCCCGCTTCATATACATTCGTGAATGAACAACCGTCTTGATTATCTTAACGACAAAAAACGACAACTCTTTACCTGCTATTTTGGGCCATTTCTATAGGAACCGCGCAAAGCTGGCAGAGTGGCGGGGCATCTCTTCATTTACCGAAGAACGAGCAGTTTGCCGGTGGAATGCTTGCCGTTGACGGTGACGACAACGTAATACAACCCGTCGGCCAGGAGGTGGCCCCACTGGTCATCCAAGGTGATCTTCACGGACGTTCCCGACGGCACGTTGGGGAAGGTCTCGTCCAGGACCTTGCGGAAACTCAAGGTGAAGATTTCCACCCGCACATTCTGGCTGCCGCTGTAGGCCGGAGGCAATACGTTCACGCTCGGCCCCGTGACCGGGTTCGGATAGATCAACACGGTATTGTTACCCGCCGGCGTGGAGGTTGGGGTGGGGATCGCGGGGCTTGCTGGGGAGGTCCCCGTGGGAGTTGAGGAAGCCGTCCCGGTGGTGGTTGGCGTCCAGCTTGACGTAAAGGAGGCCGTCGGTGTGCTGGAGGCGGTCGCGCTCGCTATGGGCGTCGAGGTCACCGTGAAGCTGGGCGTGAGGGTGGAGCTGCTGGTGAAGGTGAAAGTGGTGGTGGACGTAGGTGTGGAGCTTGGTGTCGGGGTCGGGGAAAGGGTGGCGGTTGGGGTGGTTGTGCCCGTATTCGTGGCAGTGGGGGTGGTAGCGATCACCGTTACGGTGGCCCCCGTCGCCGGTAATCCCAGGAACGCGGCCGATTCGATCCCGATGGTCCCGGTCATGCCCGTGACGCTGAAGGAGTAGGTCCCGGTGGAACCCGGGTCGGCAAAAGACGCCGTCAGGCTCAGGGTCACGCTCTGCCCCTGCGCGATCACTACGTTCGTGGTGAAAGTCACGGCATTGCCTGTGGGAGGGCCGCTTGTCGCTGGCGTCCCCTGGCCCGACAAAGTCAGGGAGGCGATACCTGTGCCGGGATTGCCGCTGCCCGAGAAGGAGACAACCACGCTGGTGACGGTTACGGGGGGTGTGAAGGCCTGGTAGCTCAAAACCAACTCCTCAGCCGGAACATTGGTGGTCCCTGGAACCTGGTTCGAATTGGAGACGGGCAAAACCGTCACCGTGACCACCGGGATGCTCGTGGTATACGTCGGGGTCGGCGTAGCTGGCGGGATGGCCGTATTCGTGGCTGTCAGCGATGGGGTCCAAGTAGCGGTGTTCGTGGGGGTTCCCGTATTGATGAGGGTTTCGGTGGGCGTCGAAGTGGGCGTCAAGGAAACCGTGCTGGTAGCTGTGCCAGTGGCGGTAAAGCTGGCCGTTTTCGTTGGCGTATCAGTTGGCGTCGCGGAATTAATCAACGTCGACGTAGCCGTGTTTGTCGGCGTCAACGTCGGCGTACTTGTCACGGTGGCCGTTTGAGTCTTGGTCAAGGTACTCGTCACCGTACTGGAGGAAGTCGGCGTCAAGCTATTGGTTGTTGTGGAGGTCGCTGTTTTCGTGGCGGTATTAGTGGCTGAGCCGGTGGCACTGGAAGTCGCCGTATTCGTGGCTGTACCGGTAGGCGTCGCGGAATTAATCAGGGTGTTTGTGGGGGTTGCCGTCGGACTGGCGGTGGTGGTAGGTGTGACGGTGTTGCTGGCGGTCGCCGTGGCCGTCTTGGTCAGTGTGGCGGAAGCGGTGCCGGTCGGGGTACTGGAAGATGTGGCCGTGTTAACCAACGTCGCGGTAGCCGTCGACGAAGCCGTGTTGTTCGGCATAACCGTCGGCGTGTTGGTGGCGGTCGCCGTGGCCGTTTTGGTGGCAGTAGGAGTCGGGGTATTGGAAGGCGTTGCCGTTTGGGTATTGGTGGCTGTGTTCACCGAGGTATCCGTGGGTGTATTGCTGCTGGTGGCCGTGGGGGTCCGGCTTGCGGTGCCCGTCGGGCTATAAGAGGGCGTGGCGGTCAAAGTCGGGGTGGGTGTGTTGGTTCCGGTCGCGGTAGGGCTGGCGGTGGCCGTGCGGCTCGCGGTGTAGGAAGGCGTTGCCGTGGAAGTGTTGACAACCGTCGACGTAGCCGTCGATGTAGCCGTGTTTTTCGGCGTACTCGTCGGCGTGTTGGTCGGCGTCAACGTCGGCGTATTGGTGGTAGTTGAAGTGGCGGTACGAGTGGGGGTGGCCGTGGGGCTGGCCGTCGTGGTATTCGTCGGGGAATTCGTTCTGGTGGCGCTGGGTGTGCTTGTAGGAGTTGACGTCGGTGTATTGGTCGGCCCTGTTGAGGTATCGCCATATAAAATTCCGCGGCCATTAGTCCCGACGTACATGCGCCCGTACACGGTTTCATCCCCCGCCGCGTAACCCGCCGCGCCGAACTGGTGGTTGGCGTCGTTGATCCGGGTCCATGTGGTCCCCACCCCGTCGTCGCAGCGGAAAAAGCCATAGGTTCCGCTCACCGTCCCCACCAGGTACACGGCCGGGTGGGTTTGGCCGGATGCGGCCATGCCGAATCCCAGGGCGATGGCCGAGGAGACATTGGCGATATGGGTGGTCGTGACCGCGCCCAACCCCACATTGGTGAACCGGTAAAGGCCGCTTCCGCCCGCGGGTACCCATACTTCCCCGGCGATCCCGAAAACCGCGCGGGGCCTGCCGCTTCCCGTGAAGGTGCCGGCCGAGGCAAAACTGGCGCCTCCATTAGTGCTCACATAAAGGGTGGTTCCCGAGGTTCCGTAGAAGATGCTTTTATTGGCCCGGTCCGACGCCACCTGGGCGCCGCTGGGAAGCCCCGTGGAGGCCGTCCAACTGGAGCCGTTGTTGGTAGAATAGGACGCCACGGCGCTGGAGGGAGCCCAAAGGATGGCGCTTCCGTCGGCCGCGATGGCGATCTGGTTGTTGGTGCCGTTGGGCGCGCTGGCAAAGGGCGTCCAGCTGGCGCCGTTATTGGTGGAATAGGCGCCGTAGGGGGTGGCGTTTCCCGCGCGCACCACGTCGTTGGTGTTGAGTTCGGCGAAATCGATGCCGGTCGTATTGGTCATTTCCGGGTTGCAGTACATGCCCCCGGACGGGGACTGGGTGACGTTGGTGTGGCGCATCCCTGAAATGTCCCCCAGGGCGCTGAAGAACACCCCTCCGGCGGCCGCGGAAGTCATGTCGATCACCGCGGTTTCCTCCAGGCCATAGTCGATGAAGGACCAAGTGACTGCGGAAGTGGAGGCGGCGTTGATATCAGTGCTGGTGTAGACCCCCTGCCCCGTGGTGTAGATGGCGTTATTGGAATTGAAGGGATCGATCTTTACGTCGCCCTGCCAGCCCGACCCACCGGGGCTGGGATCTCCGCACCAGTAGATCCAGGAGACCCCGTTGGCGTTATACGAGGCGAAATTGGAGCTGTATCCCTCGTTGACATGCCCGATGGTGGCCCAATTGGACCCGCCATTGGCCGTGTTGAAGACCATGTCGGGCCCGCCCCACCAATCCAGGGTCGAGACCACCACGTGTTGGGCGTTTTCCGCGTCCACGCATATGCCGCCGTATCCCCCGCTGCCCGCCGGCGGCCCCGGAAGGGTCACGTGCGTCCAGGCCAGTGTGCTGGTGTTGAGTTTCCAAACCTGTCCGTTGGTGATGCTGTTGGGGCCGTAGCCCCCGCTGTCATAAGACAACCCAGAGATTTCCGTCCGTGCCCAGGGAGGCATGGACCGTGATCATATTGGTGGGGCCACCCGGTATCAATGTCCAACTGGCGCCCGCGTTGGTGGAGCGGTAGAGGTTGCTGTTCCCCGTGTTCATGCCCTCCACCCCGACATAGATGGTGGCCGAGGCCGTGCCCGAGGTGCCGTGGGGGTCGAAGAGCACGTAACTGAGCCCGTAATTGGCGTCGCCGTTCACGGGAAAAGCGGTGACCTGGCTCCAGCTTGCGGCGGAGTTGGTGCTTTTCCATAGGCCGTTGTTGCGGGAGCCGAAATAAAGGGTGGAGGTCAGGTTAGGGTCCACCGCCAGGCGTTCCCCCGCCTCGCGGCCGTCGTCGTTGCCGCCCATGGGAACCGCGATGGCATTGGCGGTCCAGCTGTTTCCCTGGTTGGTGGAACTGAGGATGAACCCGTTGCCGGAAGTCAGGTACATTCCCGCGGCCACATAGACCACGTTGGGATTGACGGGGTCCGGCGCGATGCTTTCCCCGCCGTAATAGTTGTACTGGCCGCTCCCGTACATATCCGTCAAGGGGACCCAAACATCGTTGGTGTTATCCCAACGGTAAACCCCTCCGATATCAGTGCGCGCGTAAAGAAGGCCCTGGGAAACGGGACTGTAATCCACCCCCGCCACGAACCCCCCCGCCGGCACCGTGACGTTTTTCCAGGTGTAGGTTTGGGCAAAGGCTTGGGAACTGGTGAGGGCCAGCCCCAATGGGAAGGTAATAGTAAGAAGAGAATAAAAACGAATTTTCATTTCAAGAAATCCGTCCCGCCTGAAACGTTATGAGCTCGAAACAAAATGTAACCTTTTGCGAAACCGGTTACATTTCCCTGGACAAAAAAACCCCTCGGCAGAGGGGATAATTTTCCGGCCTGTTTTAAGTTTATCGAACTATGGGTTTAAAAGGAAGGTTTTGAGCCCCTTATATTTCACGGTCAAACTTTTTGATAATTCCGGCTTCTAGTCCCGGCGAAACAAATTATTTCGATGAACTTGAAGCTCTTCCTTCCGGAAATTTATCCAAGAATCAGGATCTTTGTTAAGGCGGAAGTCTTCTGGCCGTGGGATTCTATGGTCACCCTTAGCAGGTAAAGGCCGTTGGCCAAGCCGGCGCCTTTGAAGTCCTTCTCGTTCCAGTAAAGCTCGTGGCTCCCCGTTGTCCCATAGGCCCCGCCCGTCAGCGTCTGCGTCCAGATCAGCCGCATCGCCATCGTGTAGATGCTCAGTGTGATCTTGGCGTTCGGGTCCAACAGCATGGGGTGCTCGGCGTCTAAGAGTGAGGCGCTGACTCCCGAAGTATTGCCGTTCAAAGTGAACTGCAGGGTCGTCCCGCTCCCGGTCGAGGGGTTCGGGAAGGACATGGCGCTGGCCACCGTCAGGGCGGCCGAAGCCGATACCGGCTCTTGGCCCCACACCAAGCTCCCGCCCAGGTAGCCCGTCACTTGTAGTGCATTCGTGAAGCTGGTATAGGGCGCGAAGCTCCAGTCGTTGTCCTGCGTCATGTTGCTCCAGTCGTTCTTGTTGAACCGGCTCTGGACCTGGATGGCCTGGCCGGGCTGGAGCACCAGGTTCCCCGTGAAGGTATAGAGGATGTAGTTGGTCTGGCCTCCCAGGGTGGTGCTTTGCGCCGAAACCTGGACATTCCCCGTTTCGGTGGTTCCCGCCGGGATCAATCCAGCCCAATCCACCCAGGCTTGGATGGTCTGGTTGGTGCAGTCGCAGTTAAACCAATATTTCACCGTGACGTTGTTCAGGTTGAGGGGCCCCGTTCCCGTGTTAACCACTTGAATCTGGGGATGGGGGCTGTTGATGGTGTCGTTGGTCACCCCACTGAGCAATTGCACTTCCAGGCTGGTGCTGGAGGTCGCAGTGGTAGCCGTTGGTGTCGGGGGGACGGCCGTATTCGTCGCCGTGGGTGGCACGGGAGTATGGGTCAAAGTCGGGGGGATAGGCGTGAAGGTGAAAGTGGCCGTTGGAGGCACCAAAGTATGGGTCGGTGTGGGCGGAACCGGCGTCGGCGTAGAGGTGGGAGGAACGGGGGTGGCTGTTGAGGTCGGCGGGACAGGCGTATGGGTAAGGGTGGCCGTCGGCGGAATGGGCGTGGGGGTGGAAGTCGGGGGAACAACCGTATTCGTCGCCGTGGGTGGAACAGCGGTATTAGTAGACGTGGGCGGCACGGAAGTATCGCTTGAAGTGGCTGTTGGAATAACCGCGGTAGGGGTTGATGTCGGTGGCACCGCCGTATTCGTGACCGTAGCCAACGATGTGTTAGTTCCTGTCGGCGTAAACGTCTGCGTCGGTGGAACAGGACTATTGGTATTCGTAGCCGTAGGAGGTACGGGAGTGTTTGTAACTGTTGGCGGAACCGGTGTGGTGGTGAAGGTCGGAGGAACGGCTGTGTTGGTGGCCGTCGGGGGCACTGGGCTGTTCGTATTCGTGGCTGTCGACGCGGGCGTACTTGTCGGCGTAAGAGGCACTGGAGTATTGGTCAAAGTCGGCGGAACAGCGGTATTAGTGGCTGTTGGAGGAGCGGGCGTATTCGTCGCCGTCAGCGGCATCGGAGTATTGGTGTGGGTAGCCGTCGACGTAGCCGACGATGTGTTAGTTCCTGTCGGCGTGGGCGGTACCGCCGTAAAGGTGACTGTCGGGGGCACGACCGTATTAGTGAATGTGGAAGTTGGCGGGACTGCGGTAAAGGTGCGCGTAGCAGTGCTTGACGGCGTAGCCGTCAATGTAAACGTCGCCGTGGGCGGCACCGGGCTATTGGTGGGAGTAGCGGTCGGAGGTACGGGGGTATTCGTCTTGGTGGCGGTGAAGGTGAAAGTCGCTGTCGGAAGAACCGGGGTATTCGTCGCAGTGCTGGACGGCGTGGCGGTTGGCGGAACTGGAGTATTCGTCTTGGTAGCCGTTGAGGTGGCGGTTGAAGTGGAAGTAGGAGGTATGGGTGTATTGGTCTTGGTTGGGGTTGAAGTTGCCGTCGAAGTCGGGGGTATGGGCGTATTTGTCTTCGTGTCGGTGAAAGTCGCCGTAGGCGGAACCGGCGTATTGGTATGGGTGGCGGTGGGGGCTGAAGAGGTGAAAGTCGGCGTGGGCGAGGGGCCGCAGGCCGGGAACTGGACGTCATCCGGTCCCGCCATGGAGATGTTAAAGGTAGTCACGGCCGCCGAATTTGAGGGAGCCTTGCCGTTGATCAGGCAGTTACAGTCGAAGGTCACTCCCTGGGTGTTGTAGACCTCCATGATCTTGGAACCGGTCAAGGTGCAAGCGTCGAACAAGACATTCGAGACCGGTGCCTGCGGCAGGCCCCACAGGATGCCCACGTTGGAGCTCCCACTGGAAGCCTCGCTGGCGGTTACATTCTGGAACTTGATGTTCTCCCAAAAGGGCGTCGTGCTGTTGACCGACGACCCCGTGTCGCTCGTGGGACTGGAGGGAACGGTGGGGTAGTAGCTGTACATGAGGATCGGGTTGTCCAGGATGCCCGTCATCGTGATATTGGAATAGGTGATATTAGTGGTGAGCCCGCCTTCGGTGTTGTTGGACTTGAGCCGCAGGCCGTATTGGGTGCCGTTGAAGGTGCAATTGTTCACGTAAACGTTGCTCACCCCGCCGTCGGTGATGCTTCCGATGGAAAGCCCGTGCCCCGTGCCGAAGCTGCAGCCTTGGACCGTGACCCCGTTGCAGTTGTTGGAGCCCCCGATCTGAATCACGTCGTCCCCGTCGCTGATGTAGCAGTTCTGGATGTTGACGTTCGTGCCCCGCAGGTCGATGCCGTCCGTGTTGGGCGACGGCCAGGGGGCGGTGATGGTGAGCCCGGAGGCCAGGATGTTGCTGCCGTTGCCCAGGAACTGGATATGGAATTCGGGGGAGTTTTGTACCGTGATGCCCTCCACCGTCACTCCCGTGCAGCCGGAGAGCTCGATCATGGCCGGGGGGCGCTGGGTGGAACTGCTGGCGTTAAAGGCCGTCCACCAGGCCTGGCCCTGGCCGTCCATGACGCCGCTGCCGTTGATCGTGATGTTGGTCAGCTTGTCGCCGTAAAGGAAATCGGAAGTGGCGGGGAAGGTGCCCATGGCGGTCATCTGAAGGGTGGCGCCCGCGGAAAGCTGGAAGGTCATATTGCTTTTAAGCGTCAGGGGCCCGCTGAGAAAACTTCCCGCGGGAACAACCACCGTTCCCCCGCTCCCCACCGCGTTGATGGCGGCCTGGATAGCGGCCGCGTTGTCGGCGCTGCCGGTTGAGGCGTTGTAGGGCGCGGAAGTGATGGTGATCGTTTGGGCGAAAGCTGCGGTGGCGCAAAAGAAAGCGGTTAAACAATGAATCCAGTAGGAACGCTTGAAAACGCTTTTATTTTTTTTCATTTTTTCACCCAATTCCGTTCTTCAAAACGGATTGACACGGATATCCCTGTTGACTGAGAGTCGGGTAGAGGGTGTTTTATTCCACAATTCGGACAACTTCAATGCAGAAGAAAATTAAACAATTTCAGATTTGTTTCGTTGAGCTGAGGTCTGTTTTCATTTGAGACCTTGTGAGTTGTGGTAAGAACCGTGCTACTTCCCCCCCAAGGCGGCTACGCCCGCCAGGGTCACTCCCCCGCTGTCAAAGAGCGGTTCCCCCCAGGCCGGGTATCCGGCCACTGATTGCAGCCACTCCGGCTCCCAATAATTGATGCCCATGCCTAGTTTGTTCGGAACGCCCTGGACCGTTGTAACTAGGTCGGTGAGGAACTGCGCCTGCCCCGCAGGGGTTTCCGGGTAGGTCATCCCCGTACCGGTCACTCCCGCTTGCCCGATGCCGTTCGGATAGCCTGTCTCCGCCACGTAGACCAGTTTGCCGAAGCTGTTGGCGGCGTTGGTCAGGCAGGTTTGGGCGTTGGTGAGGGGCCCGTGGTACTGGGGATAGTAGCTTTCCCCGATGACGTCGAAGCTGATTCCCTGCGAGTTGACGTTGGTGAAATACCATTGGGTGGTGGACCAGTCGCCGCCCCGGTCGATATGGATGACGATCTTGGGCGTGGGCGCTCCCGCCGAAACCGCCCCGTCATCGATGCCCTGGATTCCCGCCTTCATCAGGGTCGCGTAATTAGCCCAACCGTTGACCGAGATCCGCCCGCCCGGCCCTCCCGTGGTGGCGGGCCATAAAAGGCCGTCGGTAATCTCGTTGCCCACTGCCACGTAGTCGGGCATGGCGCCACCCGCGGCCAGGCTGGTGATGACGTTCTGGGTGTAGTCATGCACTTGCTGGGCCAGCGCGGCTTGGGTGGTGATCCCGGCCCAGGCGGCGGGCATGGTTTGGTGCCCGGGGTCCGCCCAGGTGTCCGAATAATGGATGTCCAGGTAGAACTTCAGTCCTGCCGCCTTGATCTGCGCGCCCAGGGCCGTGTCGTAGGCCAGGTTATTGACGTAAACCTGGGTGCCGTTGGGGTTCACCCATAGCCTTACCCGCATGATGCTGTAGCCGTGGTCGGTGGCGATCTGAAGGAGGTTTTCCGCGGCGGGGTTTTTATAAACAACACCCTGGCTGAGCATGGTGGGGAGGAGGGAAATATCCCAGCCGTCTAAAAGCCCGTTGGGGGGAGGTGCCGGGGTGGGCGTGGCGGTCGGTGGAACTGCGGCGGTGAATGTGGCAGTCGGGAGAATCGTTGTATGGGTTGATGAAGCTGTTGCTGTCGCCGTTGAGGTTGGGGTGCGGCTGGGGGAAGCCGTGGCAGTGGGGCTAGCTGTAGAAGTCGGGGTGGATGTCGGGGTCACCGTTTTGGAGGGAGTCCCAGTTGCCGTCGATGTCGCCGTTCCCGTCGCGGAGAACGTCGCAGAGGCGGTCCCAGTGGCCGTGCCGGTCGGTGTGCGCGAAGCGGAGGAGGTGGGGGTTCTGGTATCAGTGGAAGACGGGGTTACAGTGGGCACTGGTGTATTGGAGGGAGTCGGGCTGGGCGTCTTGCTCGCGGTCGAGGTTTCCGTGGAAGTCCCTGTGTTTGTCGCGGAAGCCGTTGGCGGAGAGGTTGAAGTCGGTGTCCTGTTTGCGGTAAGGGTCGGCGTCAACGTCGGCGTGGGTGGAACCGGTGTGGACGATGGAGTCTCGCTGGGCGTGGGTGGCACGGGGCTATTAGTCGGGGTCAATGTGGGGGGAACGGGGCTATTCGTGGGGGTGGCGGTGGAAGGCGGCGTGGGAGTGGACGACGGAGTCGCACTAGAGGAGAAAGTAGGGGTGTTTTCCAGGGTATCGGTTGCGGAAGGGGTCGAAGTCGTTGTGTTGGTTGGTGTGTGAGTGAAAGTGGAAACCGGCGTCGCGGTAGCCGTGTTTTGCGGCGTTACCGTCGGCGTATGGGTGGGAGTCAGGGATGCCGTTTCGGATGGAGTTTCGGTGAAGGAAACGGTGGGCAAAGCTGTGGCGGAGGACGTCGAGGAAAAGATGACCGTAAAGCTATCGGTAGGCGAAGGCGGGGGCGTATGGGTTGGGGTGCCTGTGGCGGTTAAGGTCGGGGTCATCGTAATGGAGGGTGTCGGCGTTCCGGTGGGAGAGAAAGTGGCCGTGGAACCGGGAACGGCGGAGGAACTTGCCGTGGGAGAGGCGGAAGGCGTGTCGGTGGGCGTGGGAGTCTCCGTTGGCCTTAAGTAGGGATGGGTCGGCGAGACGCCGATGGGGCGCACGCAGGAAACCGGGATTAAGAGCCCCACTAAGAGGAGGGCCCCGGCAAGTGCTTTTAAGTTTTTCATTGGTGCCCCCTGTTGGAACCCATCTGGGGTGGCCTTGTTGTGTTATTGAAGGATGAGGATCTTGGTGATAGCGGAGGACTTTTGACTGTGGGATTCCACGCTCACCCGCAGCAGGTAGAGGCCGTTCGCCAATCCGGTGCCTTTTAAGTCTTTTTCATTCCAGTAGAGTTCATGGTTCCCCGTGGTGCCATAAGCCCCGCCGGTTAGCGTCTGCGTCCAGATGAGGCGCATGGCTAGCGAATAGATGCCCAGGGTGACCTTGGCATTCGGGTCCAGCAGAAGGGGATGATTGGCGTCCAACAGGGAACCCGCCGCGCCCGTTTGGGTTCCATTTAAGTTGAAGGAAAGGGTTGCCCCGTTGCCTGTCGAGGGATTCGGGAAGGCCAGCGCGCTGGATACCGTCAAGGCCGCCGGAGCCGCCACCGGCTCTTGCCCCCACACCAAGCTCCCGCCCAGGTAGCCCGTCACCTGCAGTGCGTTCGTGAAGCTGGTATAAGGCGCGAAGCTCCAGTCGTTGGACTGGGTCATGTTGCTCCAGTCGCTCTTGTTGAACCGGCTCTGGATCTGGATGGCCTGGCCGGGCTGGAGAACCAGGTTCCCCGTGAAGGTATAGAGGATGTAGTTGGTCTGGCCCCCCAAGGTGGTGGATTGTGACCGACGCCTGCACGTTCCCCGTTTCGGTGGTCCCGGCGGGGATCAGCCCCGCCCAATCCACCCAGGCCTGGACGGTTTGGTTGGTGCAGTCGCAGTTAAACCAATATTTCACCGTGACCCCGTTCAAGTTCAGCGGCCCGGTTCCCGTATTGACCACTTGGATTTGGGGATGGGGGCTGTTGGTGGTGTCGCTGGTCACCCCGCTTAACAATTGCACTTCCAGGCTGGTGCTCGAGGTCGCGGTGGTGGAAGTCGGAGTCGGCGCAACGGGAGTATCGGTGGACGTTGGCGGCACCGGCGTGAAGGTGGAAGTCGGGGGAACCGGCGTGGGCGTCCGGGTGGCGGTTGCTGTAGGCGGAACAGGCGTTGAGGTGAAAGTGGGAGGCACGGGAGTGCGCGTAGCCGTCGACGAAGCCGTGTTGATCGGCGTACTTGACGGCGTAGCCGTCAACGTATTCGTGGCCGTTGAGGTCGGGGGAACAGGCGTGTGAGTAAAGGTCGCCGTCGGCGGTACCGAGGTATTGGTGGCCGTCAACGTGGCCGACGATGTGGTCGTGCTTGTCGGCGTAAACGTCGGCGTGGGTGGCACCGGGCTATTGGTCGGGGTAGCGGTTGAGGATACCGGCGTGTTGGTGGCCGATGGCACCGGAGTATTCGTTGAGGTTGGAGGCACAGGTGTGTTGGTAACCGTTGGCGGAACGGGCGTGTTGGTAGGCGTGGGCGGCGCGGGGGTATTCGTGGCAGTAAGCGGCACTGGAGTATTCGTCGGCGTGGGGGTCGGGGGCACAGGTGTATTGGTAGGAGTGGCGGTAGGCGGCACCGGGCTGTTTGTGTTCGTGGCCGTCGGCGGTACCGGAGTGTTGGTCGAAGTCGGTAAAAGACTGTTGGTATTCGTCGCGGTCGGGAGCACCGGGCTATTCGTAGGGGTTGCCGTTGGTGGTACCGGCGTATTGGTGTGGGTTGAAGTAGCCGTTGAAGTCATCGTGAAAGTCGCGGTTGGCGGCACCGGCGTATTCGTAGAGGACGAAGTAACCGTCGAAGTTACCGTGAAGGTCGAAGTTGGGGGCACCGGCGTATTCGTTTTGGTGGCGGTCACGGTTGAAGTGGCCGTGGAGCTGGCGGTCAAGGTCGGGGTGTTCGTCCGGGTCGCGGTGGCGGTATTGGAAGCCGTGGCGGTCGGCGTGCGAGTAGCCGTAGAAGTGGCGGTGGAAGTTGGCGGTACGGGCGTAGGAGTGTTCGTGGGATTGCTTCCTCCCGGCGTGGGTGTGGGAGTCGCGAACCCCGTCAATTCCATGCGTACGTAATCGTATTCGAAACCTTCGCCGAGGCTGGCGCCGCCGGTCGGCCGCAGGCCGATGTCGATCTCGTTCGTGCCCGCCTTCAGCTTGTTCCCGCGAAATCCAGGTAGGCGTCACCCCAGTCCCCCTGCGAACCCAGGCGGAGGATGGAGTCGAAACTGACGTTTGGCGGGTAGAAGCCAGTGGTCGCGTTGGTGATCGTGGCGTAGTTGCCGTCCGTGGAGCCCATGACCGAAGCGGTTTGGACGGTGCCGTTGATCGTCAGGATGCAAGCCGAGCTGAAGGCGGACGCGAAGGCGATATAAAGCCGGGCGGTTTGGGACGCCGTGGGAGCCGACGCCAAATTGAAAAAGATCTTGGATGTCGACCCGGCGTAGGTGGTCCCAGAGGGCACAGTGGGCTGGCAATAGTTCCAGTCGGTTCCAGGGTTGCTGGTCCCCACCACGAAGCTGACCCCGTTGGGGTACTGGGTCGGATAGGCCATGAACGCGCCCCAGGTCGCCGGAACGTCGTAAGGGGGGCCGCCCGCGTAGGCCGGCAGGATGCCGCTATAGGGTGTCGATTGATGTTCCCCGTTGTTGAATTCGTTTGAATCGCGATCCGGAGTGCCGATTTCCCACACCGTGGGCCCCAGGCGAAGGGGTGACCAGGTCAAGGTTCCCAGGCTCAAGGACTGGCCTGCGGTCACGGTGACGTTGGCCTGTTCAAAGGTACCGACCACGCCGGGGCCGAAAGCCCAAAGGTTATAGGTGCCGGGTAAAACGTTGGGGATGGTGAAACTGCCGCCCGATCCCGTCTTGACCCAGAATTGGCAGGTCAGGTACTGCTGCTGGAAATCCACCCCACCGTCGACCGGCGCCAGCCCGATCCAAAGACTCACGGGTGAGGTTCCCGGGTTATAGGGATCATTGATGGCAAGGGTACCGCTCACCGTGCCGCGGCCGGACGCCTGGGGATAGGGGGAGCCGGTTCCGCCAGCCACGGGCTGGGGATTGAACCAAGTGTAGGGCCAGGCGCCCTGTTCGGCGGCGGCCTGCGCCTGCGCGTCGGCCCAAAGAACCCGGGCCTTCAGGGAAACGGGATCGCTGGAGGAACCAGTGTATTGGTTGGCGTAAATGAAAGCCGGGCCAAAGGTCTTGGACGAGAAGGTACCGGCGGGCTGGTCTTGAGTGAGGCCGAACCCATAGTGCCCGCCTCCGAACATGTCCAGCAATGTGTTGCCGATGTGCTCGGTGAGTTCCCGGTGCATGGGCCCGCCGTCTTCAAACTCGTGGCTGGGCAGCGTCTGCCAGACGCCGTAATTGGTGGTCGAGGAGGCCCAGCCCCATGTGTTGACTTTCCCGAGAGGGGCGCTATAGGAATACTTGCAATTCGTAAGTCCGTTATAAATTCCAGCGGTATATTGCATCACTTCCGGGGGCGCGCCCGGCAACAGTCGTAACTGCAGTACTAGGAGGAGCCATTTGCCGGAAACGGTAGGGGTCCACGGCCAGCCAGTCGAAGATGGAACCCACGTACATGTTGGTACGCAGTTCGGCGCCGGGGTAGTCGACGTAGCTGGCCTCGTGGGTGAGAATCATCGTATCGTAGATGCCCTGCTGCCCGCGCAAGAGGTCGTAATAGACGGCCATGTCCATGGGGCTGGCGGTCGTTTGCAGCCAGACTTCCGCCTGGTTGCCGCCGTTGTTGGCGGGGTTGACGGTCAGGGTATAGGTGGGGTTGGCCAGGGTGGGCCCGCCGGAACCGTCAAAATAAAAGTAGCCGCCGCCGTTCCCGCCCGAAAGCAGGTTCGTTCCGTTGTAGGTGAAGTTGGTGACGTTCCCGTTGCTCTTGTTGATGGTGAAGGAGACGATGCCGTTCGCCAGGACCACGGTCCCGCCGTTATCCGTAACGGTAACATTAGCCCCGGTGCCGGTGCCGCCGCCTGGGACATTGGCTTGGGAAAGAGAGGGCAACAAAAGCGGGAGAAGGAACGTGAACCCGATAAGCCGGGCGTATCCCGCTAATTTCGGGGATAGGTGGGTGAAACTGTTTTTATGGGAACAAACAGGAAATTTCAATTTCCGCCGCCGTCAGTTGAATTTTAGAATCCCCGCTTGTCAAAGCTGGGAAAGGATAGGCTTTCTCATACCTTGGATTCCAACCAGGCTGTTTTTATTCCCCGTTTTTAAAATTTTCCTGATATTTTTCGAATTTACCGTTTAAACAGGCAGGAAAAGTTGGAAAAACCTACTTCTCGACCGCCAGGACTTCGGGTTTAAACCGGTCTTCCCTTCCGGAGTCGTATTTCAGGTCTATCTGGTAAAAATAATGCCCCGGGGCGAAGGATTGAATATTAAGGACGCTTTGCTGGATCCCCGAAGTCTTTTGTTCCCCCAGGCTGGCGGCCAGGATTCCGGAAGCGTTCCAAACCCGGATATTCGCCTCTCCGCTTTCCGCCATGTTATAGACGAAGCGGACCGTGGGCCCGCTGGAGGGGTTGGAGTAGACGTAGGGCTGATTGCCAGGGGCAGGAGGAGTGGGCGTGGGGCTGCAGGAAACCAAAGTGGTTACGGCGTTGGAAGTGGCCGATCCCGGTGGGGCGCCCGCGTCCAATTGGGCCGAGTTCGTCAAGGTCGTGCCGCAATGATCGGTCAGGGCGGTGACCTGGACTGTCGCGGAGGATCCAGCCACCAGGCTCCCCAGGTTCCAGTTGACCACCTGCCCGTTGACCGAAGGGCTTCCGGTGGAGGAGACATAGGCCAAGCCGGCGGGCAGGGTATCCACCAGGTTGACGCTGTCCGCGTCGGGCGACTGGACCACCTGGACATTGTCAAAGACCACCGTCGAGTTGCCTTGGACCTGGATGCCCGCGAAACCCGGACCCAACAATATGGTGGTGCTCGTCGAAGCCACCAATGCTCCGTTCACGTAAGCCGACAAAGCCACCGGAGCCAAGCCCGATACGGCCAATTTGACCGTATACCATTGCCCCGCATTGATGGTCGCGCTGGTGGTGGTGAGGATTTGATAAGGGGAGTTGTCCTGGGCTACAAGGTTGATATTGTTACTCGTGCCCTGGGAAACGGTCATTTGATATTGATCGTTGTTGGTATCGTTCCGCCACATGAGTCCGGCCGCGTTTCCTGCATTCGGAAAATAGAAATCGGCCTGGATGGAACCATCGGTTACAGGTCCCGGCAAAGTATAGTCCAATCGTCCACAATAGGGGGTGCATCCGTAATTAAAAACCGCATCGACGGCTAGATTGCCCGCAGCGGTTGGTCCATCGATCCCAGCAGTGACCGTTGCCGACATAACTGTTCCCGTCGTGCCACCATAGGTCACCCATCCCACAGGCATATTCCCGACGGTATCCGTCTCGAAGGTGTCGAGGGTGGTCACGGGTACACCCGTATTGCCATAGGCCAGGTTATAAACGATCGCTTGTCCCCCCGTCACGGCCGTGGAGGGCGAGGATTGGCCCAGGAAAAGCGAGGCGATGATCGCGGAAGTGGGTGTGGCGGTTTGGCCAAGGGCTTGGTCCGTTGGGAGCCCCAATCCCCAAAAAACGAAATAGGAAAAAAGAAGGGCCGCCCTTTTCCAAAACATATACAACCCCTGTTCCGGCTTAATTTGAATCCTGCGACTGCTTGTACTTCGCCAGCCAATCCCTTAAGGCCTGGTTGTCCGGCTTCAATTGGAGGACCTTTTCAAAACACTGGATGGCATAGGCTTTCTCACCCAGGCGGTAATAATCGTTGCCCAGTGATTGCCAAAGGATGTCATCGTCCGGCTTTTCCTTGATCGCCTCAACGTAAACCCCGATGGCTTCTTTTACTTTGCCCTCTTTTTCCAGTTCCTGTCCTTGCGCCAAAGGGTCGGTGGAAATTTTAAAGTGGACTTCCGCGTCCGTGGCCGGCGGGGCGGACGCGGGTTGTACCACCGTCACCGGCACTTGCACGGGCACCCTCACCACTTGCTTGGGCAGATCGAATTGGTAGGCCAGGCTGATCCGGTTGGAGGCTCCCAGGGTTCCGAAAGGCAAATAGGCGTAATCCAGCGATAACGCGGAAATCTTGAGCCCGGCGCCGGCGGTGAAGCCCGTGAGGCCGTCGATCTGGTTGTCGTAAAAAGGCTGCTGGTATCCCAACCGCAAGGCCCATTGCCGGTCCAGTACCCCTTCCAATCCTCCCTGGGCGGAACCGACTCCCCCCGGCGTCCAAGACCCGGCCAAGGCCGTAAGAAGGGTGATGTGCGGGTCGAGTTGGAAAAGGGCCGATCCCCCGCCGTTCAATTCACCCGCCAAAGCGCTTCCTGCCACGGGGGTGCCGAAATTGAGGTAAGAAAGCCCCAGTCGGAAATTTTTTTGGGGCGACCAAAGCAGTCCGGCGTTCCCGGCCAGGCTGGTGTAAAGGTCGTTCACGACCTTCTGTTGGAGCGCCCTCAAGGCGATACCTACCGAAAAACCCGGGAGCCATTCCATGCCCCAACCCGCAGTAAACCCCACGTCGCTGTCGTTGAAGCTTCCCTGGGAGGCGCCGAAGGCGTCCCGGAGGTCGAGTGTCCCCCAGCTCACGTAATCCAGGGCGAAGGCCAGTCCCCCCATGTTCCCGGTGGGGAAACCCGCGGTCAGGGTTTCCTGGAAGGTCCCGGCCAGGTAGCTGTTATGGTGCAAGGCAACATCGGGGCTTCTCAAACCCGAAAGGCCCGCGGGGTTGAAGAAAAGGGCGGAGGTGTCGTCGGCCACTCCCACGAAGGCCGAGCCCAGGGCCAGGTCCCGGGCCGATCCCTCAAGGTTCTCCAGGGGTGCCGCCAGGCTGGCCGTTCCCGTAACCGTCTGGGCCCAAGAACCCGAGGAGGAAAAAACTATCATTAGGCCGGCACAAACAAACGGTGAAATTCGGAAATGACCCGGCCCCAATCGAAGGAATAATCCCGGGAGGGGACCGGACTTGATCCGGTTTAATCGGGGAAAAAGGATTTTAGCGCCTGAAAGGCCCGCCGGATGCATGGACGCCTCCGGCAAAATCATAACACCCCGGAAAGGCTCTTCCTATCGCGGCAATTAAAAACTATCGGCCCGTTTCAACGCTCACATTCTTGGACATTTGAGTAGCGCCGGACTTGACGAGGATGTGGTAGTTCCCCGTGGGGGCCTTGGATCCGTCGGAAAGGAGGCCATCCCAATGGATCGCCCATTTTCCTTCCGGGAGGCTTCCCTGGTAAAGGGTGCGTATCCTTTGATCCTTCGGGTCAAGGATACAGACCTCCACCGGCGCGGGTTTGTCCAATTCCACTACCACGCTGAGGCGGTTCCCCTCTTCGCTGGCCCCTCCAAGCCTTTCCGGGATTTCCAGGGGCGGGGGCGGCAGGGCGGCCTGGGGCTTGACTGCCAGCGGTGGCAAAGCGGGGACGAGTTGGGGTGCCGACTGGGAGGGCATGGTTGCGGTCGACTTCAGGGGCGATGTGGGCTTCCAAAAATGCCACCCCAGAGCCCCGGCTCCGGCCAGCAAGGCCGCCGCGATTGCGGCTTTCAAGAGGGACAGGGGCGCGGTGCCGTGCGGCAGTCCCCAGTGCCTCGGGATTTCGGGAACGGTCAGGCCCATGGCAAAGTATTCCTGCTTTATTTTCTCCCCGAAACGAAGGGCGTCTTCCGGGGACTTTCCCAAAAGTTCTTCCAAGGTCTGGGCTTCGGCTTCGGTCAGGTTCCGGTTGAAAAATTCGTTCACCAAGTTGGTCATTTCTTTCCTTCTTCCATCATCCCTTCCACCCTTTCCTTCAGGGTGGCCGTGCAACGGGCCAGCCGGGACATCACGGTCCCTATCGGCACCTTCAAGGAACGCGCTATTTCGATGTAACTGGCGCCTTCCTTGACCCTCAACCGGAGCATTTGCTTGCAGGGTTCGCCCATGTTTTCCAGGGCCCGGTCGATGGTTTCCATCTTGTGCTTCCGGTCCGTTTCCCTTTCCGCCTTATCGGCGGCTTCCATGGCACGGGGCTTGAGCCGCTGCTCCAGGTCTTCTTCCGCCTGGGCCACCGTCCGTCCGCGCTTGCGGAAGTGCCGGTAACATTGGTGGATGCAGATCTGGGTCAGCCAGGTGTCCAGGCTGGAGCGGAACTCAAACTGGCCCAACTTTTGGAACGCGGCCAGGAAAGCTTCCTGGAGAATGTCCTCGATCTCCGGGTCATTCGACCCCATAAAATAAACGCAAAAGCTGTAAAGCTTTTGTTGGTAGGCCCGGTAAAACTTCGTTTTGGCCTTTTCGTCGCCCCTGAGGATCTGTCCGACCAGTTCCCGTTCGTCCAAAGGAACTCCTATCGACTTAGTACCCTTTCGGGCCGAAATATTCCATGCTCATTTCGATTTCGCGAAAAAACGCTTTTCCAGGGCCATAAACAGGCGCCGGATAAAAATTGGCTTATTGGTTATTCAAGGGTCGGCGTGGTTCTCAACAGGAATGAAACCGGTTTCATAACCGTGCATTGAATTATAAGCCAGGGAGTGAATGTTCAAAAGGTTGGAAAACGGGTTCTGGGCTTAGGGGAAAAAACCAATTTCAGGTCGAATTATCGGAGTACCAAGAGTTTGAGGATGGAACGGCCTTGGGGTGTCGTGATCGAGACGTAATAAAGACCGTTCGCGAGCGGCACTCCGTTTTTATCCATCAAGGGAAGGGCGAAATCGCTGATTCCCTTAGGGACGTTCGTCAGGACAATCCGATTCACCTGGCGTCCGGAGGTGGTCAGGACTTGGACGACCACACTGCCAGCCGGGGAAGAGAGGTTCAACTGCAAGGTCACCGGACCAGGCCCTGTCGCCGGGTTGGGATAAACCTTCGCCGGAGGCTGGTTGGAGGGCGTCGAGGTGAGGGTGGGGTGCGCGGGCGAAGCCGTCGGCGTAGGCGTGTAGGTAACGCAAGGCGTCGGAGTAAAAGTGTAAGTGTTGTTGGTGGTGCTGGTGGGTGTCCAAGTCGGGGTCCCCGGATCGGTCACGGGCGTGGGATCTATTCCCGGCGTCGGGCTGTTGGTGGGAGTAGATGAGGTTGTTGGAGTTGGTGTAGGAGTAAACGTTCCTGGATCGGTTATGGGTGTCGGGTCGATGCTGAACGTGGACGTGTTGGTGGGAGTATTAGTGGGAGTGAAAGAGGCCATATTTGCGGGAGAACTGGTGGCTGTACTCGTCACCGTGTTGGTGGGTGTGGAGGTGATGGTGGGGGTATTGGTTGAGGTCCATGTCGGCGTGTACCAAGTCCCGGTAGGTGTCGCAGTAAGGGTCGGACCCGGACAGCCGCTGGCGTAAACCGAGAAAAGCCATCCCGGGCTGGAACTGGTTGTACCCGTGAAAGATACCGGCAGGGAGCCGTACAGGGAAACCGACTGGTAGGCTTCAGTCGTGCCATTGCCCATGCCGTAGCACCCTCCCCCGGGGGCGGTCACCATTCCTATCCAGTAAGTATTTCCAGTGACGACGGGGACCGGTTGGGAAAGATTATTGGTCACCCAACCGTTTGTGGATGGTGCCGTTTGCTGCCCCGATTGGGCCAAAAGGGTGGTCGGCAAGGTGCCACTACCATTGTCCGCGTAAACCGCCAACCCATAAGTTGTGTTCGAGGCCATATAAGCTGAAATATTGTAGAGAGTCGTGTTGTAAATGGCTAAATAAGCGTTCAATCGTAATGTGTTAAATGTGGAATTCCCGGAAGTGCCCACCATACTGGTGGTTCCCAGGTAGCCATAACCCAAACAAGCCGTGGCCGTGGGGTTGGGGGTAAAGCTGTTAGTGGGTGTATTGGTGGCGGAGAAGGTCATGGTGGGGGTCGGGGTTTCCGTAACGGTATAGGTGTTGGTAATGGTGGGTGTATTCGTGAAGGTTCCGGTTGGGGTGACGGTGGGCGTTTCGGTCGGGGTCCCGGTGAAGGTGCCCGTCGGCAAAGTCCCTGTGGCTGTGACGGTTGGAGTGTTGGTGGCGGTGGACGTCGCCGTATTTGTAACAGTGTTGACCGTCGTATTGGTGGGGCAGGCCGTAGGAGTATTGGTCCCGGGATTCATAGTGGGACTGTTGGTCGGGGTGTTGCTAGCTGTCCAAGTGGGGGTGGCCGTCCCAGGGTCCGTCGCGGGGGTGTTGCTTACGGTATTCGTGGGTGTAGTGGTCGTGGTGTTCGTGGGTGAAAAAGTAGTCGTATTTGTGAATGTTGCAGTAATGGAGTTTGTTGGCGTTGAAGTAAACCATGTACCACTAGGTGTAGCAGTTAAAGTTGGGGTTGGAGTTCCAGTGGTAGTGGCTGTCGGAGAGGCGGTATAGGGAAGGCAAATGATCGCGCCCGCCTCATTCAAAGTTATCCAATCGCTGGAATTATCCCCTCCTCCCACGGCATAGAGAACCCTATTAACCGCGCCAACCGACAGAAACGACCTGGAAGTCGGCATAGAGACCTTGGGGGCCCAGGTATCCGATCCGGCATTATAAGCTTCCACGGCATTGACATACCCGGATCCGTAACTGTTGTTTGATCCTCCGATGGCATACAAAATCCCATCTACTACGTCGCTTGATAACCCATACCGGGCCGTGGGCATGGGCGATTTGTTGGTCCATGTATTTGCGGCAGGGTTGTAAGCTTCAACGCTGCTCAAGTAGATATTCTTGACCAACGTATTGTTAAAATACAAACCCCCAATGGCGTATAAATTGCCGTTCACCACCCCAACCGTTAGTCCATATCGCGGAGTTGCCATAGATGTTTTGGAAGTCCAACTATCCGTGGTGGGGTCATAAGCCTCAACCGTGCTGATATCACCGCCGTTATAACCGCCAACGGCGTATAGAACACCATTTAATACCCCTACCGCTAAGCCGCTCCTGGCAGTGGGCATAGAAGCCTTAGTTGACCAACTGTCAGTTGAGGGATCATAGGCTTCCACGGCGTTCAATGAATTATAGGGACTGCTTGCTCCGCCTATGGCGTATAAGATCCCATTCACAACACCGACCGCCAAGCCGCTCCTGGCAGTGGGCATGGAAGCCTTGGTCGACCAGCTGTTGGTTGAGGGGTCATAGGCTTCCACGGTGTTTAACCAACCATTGTTGTTCAACCCTCCAACCACGTATACAATCCCGTTCACAACCCCACTCGCGTTCCCGCTCCGGCTAGTCGGCATAGGGGCCATGGTGCTCCAACTCAAATCCAAGGCGGTACCAGGCCCGCAGTTGGTTGGTGTTACCGTAGGTGTGCTTGTAATAGTGGGGGAATTGGTTGGGGTGGACGACGGTGTTGAGGTGGGGGTATTCGTCGCAGTGTTCGTGGCCGTGTTGGTCGGGGTGGCGGTGACTGTGTTGAAAGAGGTAGCGGTGGGTGTGTTGCAACTTGTGCTTGTTACGGTAAGGGTAGGAGTATTGGTGGGCGTGGAAGTAATCGCAGGCGTGATAGTGCCCGTCGGGCTGGTGGTGGGGGTGCTTGTATAAGTTTGAGTGGGGGTGTTGGTTGGCGTATTGGTGCGGGTGTTGGTGGGAGTGGAAATAAATGTGTTCGTTGCAGTGCTGGTTGGAGTATTCGTAGTGGTAGCAAACCACGCCGTTACGGCGCAATTTTGGTTTATCGTCAAGATGTTATTGAGCCCCGTAAGAGAACCCGTGAAATTATAAAATACGTCATTAACACCGGTTGTTGTCAAAGTAACCGCTGTCCCCGCTGCGAAAGTAGCGGAACACGCCCCACTGCTACTGCCTCCATAACTAACGCAACTGACCCCGGCGGGGGATGAGACAACCGAATCCGCGCCGTAAGGATCATTGGTGTAAATCACGACCTGAAGGGTGTAAAAGACAGTGGTGGTCGGAGTCACTGAATTGGTGGGCGTGTTGGTAGGTGTTTGGGTGGTCGTTGCCGTCCCCGGGTCCGTCGTGGGAGTTCCGGTAAAGGTCCCCGTCGGGGTATAGGTACCGGTATCCGTCACGCAAGGCGTGGGGGTGAAGGTAAAGGTCATGGTGATCGTCGGGTCAATGCCGGAGGTTGGCGAATCGGTGGGAGTATACGTGGGGGTAGACGTCTGGGCATAAACGGGGGCCAACCCGCAAACGGTCGTGAGAATAAGGATGGGCAATAGGGCTGTTTTCATATAAGGGCACTCTCAGCTTCTAGACGGATCACCCTTAATTTAATTCAAAATAAAAAACGGCCATAGAATGCAGCTCATACCTTAAAAAGTGAATGAAATCAGCGCAAAATAAGCAGTTTTTCAATCACTCTGCCTTCCGGCCGTTCGATAACCAGGTAATAAAGCCCGTTGGCCAAAGGAGACCCCCAGTTGTCCGTCAAATCCACGTCCCAAACCGCGCCGGAAGAGGAATTGAACTGGGTGTCCAAGACCTTCCGGAAAGCCAGGGTGTAGAGTTTGATCCTGATTCCCGGTACTTGGTCGCAGGGGGACAAATGCAGTGAAAATTGGTTCCCCCCTTTCACCGGGTTGGGGTAGCACACCGGGGCGTGGCAGCCTTCGGTGGCGGTGGAAGTGATCGTGGAGGTGGGCGTCACTGTGGGGCTTGCCGTGGGAGTCGAGCTGGGGGTGAAGGTCGGGGTGATGGTGGGGGAATAACTCGGGGTGGCGGAAGAGGTGAAGGTTGGCGTAAGGGTGGGGGTGGAAGTGGGGCTGTTCGTGGCCGTTGAGATGGTTGTATTGGAGGGTGTTGCCGAAGGCGTGTTGGTGGGGGTCCCGGTCGGTGTGGGGGTGAACGGGGTTCCGGTGGGCGTCAAGCTGGGTTCCGTCTCGCAACCCCGGATCTTCAGGACAGCATCGTTGGGGTTAGAAGGATGGGTGCTGGCGAAAATTTCGCCAAATTGGTCGATCCCGATCCCATAAGGCCCGTAGGGAACCGGGATATTGTGCTGGTAAAACCAAACGGTGGGGTCGCTGGTCGGGGAGAAGACATCCACCGAACTGATGACGTTGGCCACGTAGATATTCCCCGCCAGGTCGGTTTGGATGTCGAGGGGATAGCTGAGGATGGTGGAAATACTGGTGGTGAAGGGGGCTGTTCCGTAAGTGGTCACTCCCGCGCTCCAGGTTTCCGAAAGGCCCCGGATGACGTAGGAAAAGTAGTCCGCCACATAAATGGTGTTCTGGTTGGGCCCCGTGGGCTCCACCAGGATACCGGTCAAGGTGCTTGCGGCAAAAACGGAGTTGGTGAGGGTTTGAGTCAGGGAATAACTGGTGCCGGACCCGTCAAAACGGTCCACCACGGTCCCGGTGCTCTGTGCCTCGGTGAGATAGAGGATCCCGCCGGTCCGGTCCACGTAAAGGCCGTTGATGGCGTAGGAAAGGGTGAGGATCGGGGTCAGGGAGGAGGCGGTGAGCCCGCTGCCGCCCAGGGCGGTTTTGTAAACCTGGGCGCCGCTCACCAGATAAAGGTTGCCGGATTGGTCCAGGGCCAGGTGGCTGACGCTCAAGGCGACCCCTTGGAGGGGGCCCAAGTAGTTGGGTAAGCTTCCGGCGGAATAACCATAGACCTCCACCGTTTGCTTTCCGGAATTCGCCACGTAAAGGAGGTTATGGGCGTAATCCACCGCGATCCCGGCGGGGCCCACAAACCCGGCGGTCGGGCTGGGCAGGGGTCCTATCACTTGGAAGCATCCCGGGGTCGGGGTGATGGTGGAGGTGGGGGTCGGCACGGGGGTCAAGGTTCCCGTGGGGGTGGGGGTGGGGTCGGGGACAGGATTGTAATAAACCAGCAACCGGGCCCGGTTGTTGTCCACTGTATAAAGGTTGTTCTGCCCGTCAAAAGTGTCGGAATACATGTTGGAGTAAAAGTCGTTCAAGTGCGTCCAAGGCAGGGTGGAGTTGTTGGGGTCAAAATTCGTATGAGGGCTGGGTATCACCTGCGGGACCCCTTCAAAGCCCTCCACCACCATGGCCTGGTCGTTCGAGGGAAAGGCCGCCTGGAGGGGCATGCAGGCACTCGCTATGGGGTTGGAAGGCGGGGGGGCCGTTGCGCAGGAAGAGGTGAAGGACCCGTTTTGGCCGTAAACGTGGGTGGCGCCCGTATAAGAAACGGAATTACTGAGGAACTGGATTTGGCCCGTGGAAATGGAATTTTGCGTGGCCTGGGCAATCTCCGATTCGTCGTATTCCAAGAGCCTCCAGTTTCCGGCTGTTTCCAGGGAAAAATCGTTCACGTAAAGGTTCCCGGCATGGTCCAACCCCACCGATCCTGGCCAGTTGAGGGTGTATTGGTTCTCGGGAATGTTGCCCGCGCACCCGCTTGTACCCACGGTCCCGAAATTAGAGCAGGTATTGTTGGCGGCGGTGGTTTGTCCGATGAGGATGTCCACCACCGGTCCCAAGCCCAACCGCCCCAAGGGGTCCCTGACGCGGAAAATACGGCCGTGGATGTTATCCGCAACCCATAAATAGGAGACGGGTCCGCTGGCGTAGGGCGCCGATACGCTGCCTTGCGGCATCAGGTCGTTAAGGCCGCTCAATCCTCCCTGCCCCGTCCAATCCACGAGGGAAACCGGCGCGCCCAGGACGGGAATGTTGGTATTTACGGCGGAGGAGGCGGAAGCGTAATCGGCCAGGGGAAGTTTGTAGATCTGGGCCGTTTGTTCCTGGGCGATCACCCAGAGGTGCTGGGATCCGGTGGCCCCGCTGGAATGGTCCACCCGGATGCGGGTGAAAGAATTCCCGGTCAAACCGGGGATGGTGACGTTGCTGCTGCTCACCCCGGCGTAGCCGTCGGGAGGTTGGTATGTGGTAAGGGCGGTGGGTCCGGTCGAGCCCATGTTCCAGTAATCCAATCGGAAGCTGTCCGCCACGATCAATTGGCGCGAGGAAGTATTGTCGTCGGCCACGGCCACTCCGAAGGGCTGTACCAATCCGTTCATTCCCACCTGGTCGCCCCCGCCCGCCGCGGTTTGTTTGAAAATATCCACGTCGGCCGAATAGGACTTCCCCACCTGGGGCGTGGGGATGGGTGCCGGGAACCGGAACAGGCCGGCCGTGCCTCCCTTGCCGAAGGCGTAAACATTGCCGCTGCCGTCCACCGCCACCAGGGCCACCTCGAGGAAGGCGGAAAAAACGCTTCCTCCCGCGATAAAGGAAAAATCCGGCCCCGACTCGCCGTAGGAACCGCTGGGAGGCGTGGGGGGCAGGGTGTCCTGGCCCAAGGCATTGATGACCTGGAACCCGGTCACCGAGGTCCCCGAGTAAAGGGGTTCAAGTTCGGTGATGAGGTTGCTGCCCGGGTATCCCCCGTCCCCGCCGTTGGCCGCCCAAAGGTTGCCCGAATTATCCATATCGATACCCCCCAAGCTTTTCACCACCGCGCTATTCGTGTAAACGAGGTCGGGTATCGTGTCCGCCGAAAGTCCGGAATAAGTGGTTTGGTTGAAAACCAGGATTCGCCCGGCCGGGGCCCCATAATCCACGACATAAACGTTCCCGTAACCGTCGACTCTGACGGCGGTGGGAACGGTCATATTGGTGGTGCCGTTGACATAGAAGCTCGCCTGGCCCAGCACCAGGTCCGCCGTGGACTGGGGGATGCCTCCGGTGCCCGAGGGGAACCGCAGGACGCGGTTATTCGCGCTATCCGCCACCCACAAATTGTGATTGGAATCGAAGCCCACGCCCGTGGCATAGTAACCGGCGCCATTCGCGCAAGGCCCGACCAAAGAAGGAGTGGAAGTTCCCGAAAAAAACAGGGTGGAGTTAGTAGGGCCGGAAAAGCCTTGATTGACCAGAAAGCTGCTGTAATCGGGCTGTCCCCAGACGCCGGCAGCCGACACCCCCTCGGCGCCGGAAATCAAACTGCCGTAAGCGAAGCGTAAAACCCGGTTGTTGAAGACGTCCGCCACGTAAAGGTCTCCCGTGGCCGGGTCCACCGCCATAGCGGATTGGGACCCCCCTTCCGAAATAGAACCCTGTCTTTGCCACATGCCGCAAAGGGAGGTTTGGCTGGGAGGGACATAGTTGGGCCAAAGCTGGTCGTTGCTGTCGCCGTTGCATCCTGCGTGGTTGAAGTCCGGCTGGCCTAGGACGATGTCGGCGGTATAGCCCAAGGAAGTAGCCGTCGAATTGGGTTGGAAGAGGGTGGTATTGCTGAAACCTAGGATGCGGCTGTTACCTGCGTCCCATACGTAGATCCGGTGGTGGGCGGGGTTGGGGTCCGCCGCCACCCCGCCGGCAATGAATATGCCGGAAGCGTTGATAAGGCCATAGGTCAGGGAGCCATAACCGGGCTGGCCCAAAACCAGGTCGGCCCAAAGGTCGCCCGCCACGCCCCGCACCGGCTGGGCCTGAGAAAAGGCGGGTAGGAAAAACAAAAGAAAAAACGGAAGGAAGGTTTTGAACCGGGCCAAGGAATACATGGGCTCATATCCAATCGACTGATAAGTTCGCTTTATTGACGGGTGAAACGGATTTTATTTCTTAAGAATATCACTGTATGAACACATTTTGGCCGGTTTTACCGATATTTCCCGCTTTTGGCCACTACCTCAATATGAGCAACTTCCCGATGGACCGGCCTTGGGGTGTGATTACAACCACGTAGTAAAGGCCGCTGGCGAGGGGAGTCCCCTCCCTGTCGTTTAAGGTGATGGAAACCGGAATGCCAACCGGTTGACTCGGATAGTTTTTCTCCTGCACCTTGCGGAAGGCGGTCGTGAAGATTTGCACTTTGACGTCGGCGGGAGCGGTCAACGGAACCGCGATGAGGAGCGGTTGGGTTCCATTCGAGGGGTTGGGATACAGGACCACTTGGGTCGTTGATGGGTGGGGCGTTGGAATGTTGGTCGGCTGGGCTGTCGATGTTAAGGTAGGCGTCAGGGTGGGAGTGGCCGTGGGGGTGGCCGTGCTGGCCAGGGTATTGGTGGGGGTGGCTGAGAGGGTTACCGTGGGCGTGGAAGTGGCCGTCGAAGTAGGGAGGAGAGTTCCGGTAGAGGTGGCCGTCCAGGTTGGGGAGTTGGTGGCCGTGAGGCTTGGCGAAGCCGTTGCCGTATCCGTGGGAGTAAGGGTGGGGGTGGCTGTCGGGGTCCAGGTCGCCGTGGAAGAAGGGGTGACTGCCGTTGTAAAAGTCGGGGTCAAGGTGGCCGAACTCGTGGGGGTCGAACTGGCGGTCGCGGTAGGGGTTGAGGTCGGCAGGCTCGTCCAGCAGGAAGTCACCGGGCATTGCCCGAACCCGTAAATTTGGCCCGTGCCCTGGTCGGCCACGAACCAACCGCCGTTGCCCGCCACGACGCCCTCGGTATCGTAAAAATCGTTCCCCGGCCCTGGACCCGGAACCGAACCCATCGCATTGCCGTTGGTGTCGAACACTCCCACGGTACCGAAGCCGTCCGTCACGTAAACCAGGCATTGGTGGTAGATCGAAAGGAAGTTGGCGGTCAACAAGGCCGTGCCAGCAGTCGCGTCCCATTGGTTTTGCCAGGTGCCCTGGCCGTTGAAGGCCTGGACCAGGCCCGTATCCATATCCGCCACGTAGACGTTGCCGGAGGCATCCAACGCCACCCCCGCGGGGGAACCGAATGTCCCGTGGCCGCCCGTCCCCCCCGTCCCCCAGGGCGCGGCCGGGCTGGATATCGACAAGGCGGGCGAGAATTGGACCAGGAACTCCTGGACCCTCTGGTTGCCCTGGTCCGCCACGAAAACCGTGGTGCCGGCGGAAGTGGACGTGACCGCGATGCCGTAGGGCGTGATGAATTGGCCCGGGGCGCTGCCGATGGAGCCCCACTGCGTCAGGGGTGTTCCATTGGGATTGAAGAGGAAGACTTGGTTCAGGTACTGGTCCGTGACGTAAAGATAGCCGTTTCCGTCCACCGCCACACCCTCCGGGGAATTCAGTTTTCCTGCCCCCATACTCGGGGCGAGCGAACCTCCGGAATTAAAGACGTCGATTTGGTTGGAGGACCCGTCCACCACATAGAGGTTGTTGGAACCGTCCAAGGCCATCCCCTCGGGGACCGAATCCGCCCAAGCGGAAGCGGAGGAGCAGGCCAATTGGGCCAAGACCGGGGTGGGCGTGGGGGTCGGGCTGACCGTCGGCGTCAAGGTCACGGTGGGGGTCGGGGTGGTCAAGGGCGTGGGGGTCGGCGGCGGGCAGCCGAGCTTCAGCAGGGCATGGTTGTCCCCGCTCGATCCCACGTAGACCCCGCCTTGGGGGTCCACCGCGATGCCTTGGGCGTCCGGCACGACCGGCGAAGTGAGGCAGGTGGAGATGTAATTGAAGGATGGGTCGAAGAGGAAATAGCGGCCCGTCTGGGACAGGTAGATGTTCCCCTCCGCGTCCCGGGCCATTTGGTGGGGAAATTCCAGGTTCCCCGCCTGCTTCGTGCTGATGAAGTTAAAAGTGGTGCTGCCGGCGACACCCGTTGAATCCTGGACGAACTCCAGGGCGTCCGCACTCCCGATATCGGTGACGTAAAGGGTAAGGGGGGCCGCGTCCCCGCCTTCCAACAGCACGCCGCCCAGGCCTACGATCGTCGGGCTTCCGGAAAGCGTGAGGGCCGTCACCGTCCCCCCGGTAACCTTATAAACGCTGTTCGAGATGGCTCCCACGTAAAGGTCGTCGTTGTCGGCGCCGTCCACGCCAATGGCCATGACGGTGGAGCCGATGGGGAAGGAAACCGGCGAGCTTCCGCCCGGAACCAGGATTTTATGCACCGACGACTGGTCCCCCGCGTAGAGGTATTGGGGCAGGGACACTCCCATAGCCATGGCCATGACACCGTTAAAGATCCCCGCGGCTACCGGAACCGTTCCCAGGGACGTCCCCGTGGCGGGGTTGACCGCGATGATCGAAGTGCCCCCTCCCACGTAAAGAGTGCCGGGCCCGGCGGGGTTATAGGCCAGGCCGTAGGTGGAGTTGTTGAAGATGGTATTTCCTTGGGGGTCGTCCCAGATCGTCTGGCAGCAGGGCTGGATATTGGTGGGGGTGAGGGTGGGAGTGGGATAGGACGTTTCGAAGGGCTTGAGGTACACGAAGACGCGGCTGCGGTTGTGGTTGGCCACATAAAGGTTCCCGGTGTCGTCGAAAGTCGCCGAATAGGACTGCAGGTCGAAGTCGTTCAAATGGGTGATCGGGTCGTCGGACACCAGCGGATTGGCCAACACCACCAGCATGTTGTTGTAGGGGTAGGTTTGGGCGTCCGAGCCCGCCACCAGCGCGCCGTCGCCCGGGCTGATGGCCGGTTCCCAAGGGTTGGCGATGGAGGCGTTTTGGGGGTTGGTATCCCCCGCCGAGGTGAAGTTGTGCAGCCCTCCCACCCCGTAAACCCCCGAGGCCGGCACGGCGAAGCGGGCGGTCGTGGAGTTGTTCTGGATGGTATCTACGTCATAGCGCAGCAGTCGCCCGTCCCCGTTGAACTCCAGCGAATGGTCGCCCACGAATAAGTTGCCGTACTGGTCCAGCACCGCCGATCCCGGGTAGTTCAGGTTGGTTTGGCTGGGCGTCCCGCTGGGGTAGTCGGTCGTGGTAGAGGTGGAATTGGGCTGGCCCAGGACGATGTCCACCACCGGGGCCGTCAGGGGGTTGCGGATGCGCATCACCCGGCTGGCATAAGCGTCCGTGAACCATAGGTAACTGGCGTACGGGGCGACCGCCAGGCCTTCCGTGTGGCCCGGGTAGGTGGAACTATTGGTCAGGCTGACCGAACCGCCCCCGAGCAGGGGGATGGGGCTGCCCAGGGAAAGGGTTTGGGATGCCGATTCCCCGTTGATGAGGGGGAGCTTGTAAATCCAAAGCTGGGTCCCCCCCGGCGCGATAGCCCATAGGTGCCCGACTTTGTCGGCCTTGACCCGGCCGAAACCCCCGCCGGTCAGGGGGGATTGGGGGCTGCCCCCGATAAGCCCGTCCACCGGGGGGCCGTTTTGGAAGGCCGCCGGACCGCCCGAGGGCATGTCCCAAAAGCGGACGAGGGAGTCCGATTCCACCACCTGGGTCACCCCGTTATATGAGGCGATGGCGATGCCCACCGCGTAATCCATGCCGTGGTATCCGGGGGAATTCTGAAGTTGGTACCGGTAGGGTTTCATCACATCCACATCTGCCGAATGGGCAGTGCCGGCGTGGGGCGTGGGGATGGGTGCGGGATAACGCCAAACGTCCTGGTTGCCTCCCACGAAGCCGCCGGAGACAAAGACGTTTCCCAGACTATCCACGCCCACGGAGCCGTCGATATCGCCGATGTTCCAGCTGTTGGCGGCGTTTCCCGTCAGGTCGGAGAACAGGTAAGGCGCTTGGTCCCCCGTGGTCCCCCCCGATGCGGGCCCCAGAAGGTTGTCGCTCATCAGCGCCTTAACGGCCTTGGAAGTGATTGAAGGGGGCGTTGTTTTTCCAAGGGCGAGCTGATAGAGGACGAGGTAACTGCTGTATCCGTTCAGGTAGGAAACCCACAATCCGCCGGTAGTTCCCTCCGAGGGGGCGCTCCCGATGCCACCCAGCGTGACCCCGCCCACGACGGTGGGTGGGGCGTCCCACTCCAATCCCAGAGGGCTACCCGAGGTGGCGGAAATGGAAACGCTGGGCACTGTCGCCATGTTGGTCCCATAAATAGGCTCTCCGCTAGTTGCGTAACCCGTGGGCTTATAAATCATCACCGCGCGGCTGGTGGCGCTCCCATTGAGAAAAGCTGTCGTATAGACGTCCCCCGCCTTGTCCACCCTGACGGAGAGAGGGGAATACATGTTCGTGTTGGCATTACCCGTGAAGGATGCCTGGCCCAGCACCACGTCCGCGGTGGGGGCGGGAAGCCCCGGGTTGGGCGCGTTGAGGTTGGGAAAACGCAGGACCCGGTTGTTGCCGTTGTCCGCCACCCAAAGGTTTCCCCAATCATCCGTTCCCACCCCGTCCCGCCAATCGGGCGACGGATAAAACTGGATTGTGGAGGCCGAAGGTGTGCTGTTGCCCTGGTTGGGCTGGACGGAGGTAAAATCGGCCTGTCCCCAGACCCCTGCGGCGGTGACCGCCGTGCCGGGTTGGAAAGCGCTGATGTCGGCCCAGTTGTAACGCAGCACGCGGTTGTTGAAAAAATCCGGCACGTAGAGGTTCCCCTGTCCGTCCACGGCCATGTTGCCCCCGGTCCAGACCTCGGCGAGGCTTTCCAGGTCGTACCTCAGGCCGCAAAGGCAGGTGGAACTGGCAGGGACCGGCGTGGGATAGGTCTGCCAGTTGGAGTCGTGGTTGCACCCCGTATGCTGGAAGTCCGGCTGGCCTAGGACCACCGTCGCGTTGAAGCCCGGCTGGTTGGAAGCGGGGTTGGAGGATATCTGGGAGACCGGGAGCCCCAGGACCCGGTTGTTGCCCGCGTCGAACACGTACAGGATCCCGTGCTGGGGATCGACGGTGGCGCTGGCCGGGTTGAAAAGGCTTCCCGCCGTGGCCTCGTTGAACTTGGTCTGGCCGAAGGCCGAGTTGGGGATTCCATAGTCTCCCTGGCCCAGGACCACGTCGGCCCAAAGGTCGCCCGCCACGCCCCGTACCGGCTGGGCTTTTAGAAAAACGGGGCAAGCCAGGGCAAGGAAAAGAGCTAGGAAGGGTTTAAACCGGGCTAAGGGATGCATGGGCTCATATCCAATCGACTGATAAGTTCGCTTTATTGACGGGTGAAACGGATTTTATTTCTTAAGAATATCACTGTATGAACACATTTTGGCTGGTTTTACCGATATTTCCCACTTTTGGCCCCTACCTCAATATGAGCAACTTCCCGATGGACCGGCCTTGGGGTGTGATTACAACCACGTAGTAAAGGCCGCTGGCGAGGGGGGTCCCCTCCCTGTCGTTTAAGGTAATGGAAACCGGAATGCCAACCGGTTGGCTTGGGTAAGTTTTTTCCTGAACCTTCCGGAAGGCGGTCGTAAAGATTTGTACTTTGACGTCGGCGGGGGCTGTCAAAGGAACGGCGATAAAGAGGGGTTCAGTGCCGTTCGAGGGGTTGGGATACAGGACCACCTGGGTCGCTAATGGGTGAGGCGTTGGAGTACCTATCGGTTGGACTGTCGACGTCAAGGTAGGAGTGGCGGTCGGGGTAGCGGTCGTTGTAGGCGTCGCGTCGGCGATCGTGATAGTCGCGCGCGTGACCGGATTCCAATAGAAAAGGACTGGTTGCCCTGTTGAAAGATTGACGCCCGAGGGTGCGGGTATTTGGGTGGAATAGGTCCCCGTTGGGGCCGACGTGCTGAAGTTGTACACCACCAGGTAATCTTGGAATCCTAACGCGGGATTTATCACGCTACTGACGGCAATGGTGAGGGTTCCATTGTCGGAGGGATACGCACCGGTCCCCAGCAAGCTGTCCCCCGCGTCCACAATTCCGTCATGGTTGTTGTCCTCATAGATGGCCACGCTGATGATACCCGATGCGTCCTGCCCGCTGCCTAAGGCCGTCAATTGGATGCTGGTGATGGAAACGGGTACGCTGTTCCCGTTGACCAGCCGGAACTGCATCACAGGTATGTTGGAAGCCCCGGGCAGTTGGGTGGAGCTGGAGGGAGGGGCCGGTCCGGTTGAAACGGAAAGGGTCACTTGGGTGGGGGAGGAAGTTGGTGAGCTGGTAGCGGTGAGGGTGGGAGTGCCCGTGTTGACCAATGTATTGGTGGGGGTACCGGTTGGTGTATTGGACGTCGTCGGAGTGGTCGTCATCGTAGCGGTGAAAGTAGTGCTAGAGGTGACGGTATTCGTGGCTGTGCGGCTGGGAGTGAGGGACGGAGTGGCCGTCACCGAACTGGTGGCTGTTTGGGTAGTCGTATTCGTCAGGGAGGAAGTGGCTGTGGATGTGGTGGTTTTGGTGGTGGTCGAGGTCGGGGTGGAACTCGGGGTTAATGTGGGGGAATCGGTGGCCGTGGGCAGCGTTCCGGTGGGGGAGAGGGTGGGCGTGCTGGTGGGTGAAGCGGTAAAGGACACCGTGGGCGTCATCGAAATTGTGGCCGTGGGCGATAAGGTGTCGCTGTTGGTGGGGGAGGCGGTGGAAGTCAAAGTAGAGGTGTTGGAGGGCGTATTGCTTTGCGTTGGGGTGGAAGTGGAGGTGGTTGTTTTGGTGGGGGTTTCGGTGGCCGAAGAAGTGGCCGTGTTACTGGGGGTTCCCGTGGAGGTCGGCGTTGCCGAGTTGGTGGCGGTCGCGGAAACCGTCAGGGTCGGGCTGTTCGTACGGGTGCTGGAAGGCGTCGCTGTGGGGCTAGAGGTGGGCGAGAAAGTGGGTGTGAAAGTATTGCCGGCCGTATTGGTGGCCGTCCAAGTGGGGGTCAGTGTGGCAGTCTGGCTGGGGCTGGGCGTGGCGGTTTGGGTGACAGTCAGGGTGGGGGTCCGGGTCGCGCTGGCGGTGGGCGTGCCGGTGGGAGTCGGGGTGGAACCGGTGGGAGTGGCGGTGGGGGCGCAGTTCTGGACCAGGCGGATATTGTCCACGTAAAGGGTTCCCGTGTTCGTTCCCGAACTGCTGAAAATGAAAAATAACTCGATCAAGGCCGACCCCGGTGTAATGGATCCTTGGGTAAAGTCGATGTTGAAGGTCAAGTTTTTGTTCCACCCCGCCACTAGCGAGGGCCCATCGGCCGAGATGGAGTTTTCCCCCACTGCCGCCGAACTCGCGAATAGATACAGGTTGTTATAGGTGGTCCCCGCCAAGAGGCTGGCCGGGACATAAACATCCAGCATCAATTGACTGACCCCCGTCCAATTGGAGGGGGAAAAGTTATTCAGGTCGAACATCTGGTCGTTCCAAGTGGCTCCGGTAGCCACGGCCACCTGCAACGATCCCGTTCCCTGGGTGAGATCGGCAGGAGTCGTGGAAATGGACCGGGTGGCGTTGGTTCCAGACCAAGTGCCGTTGGCCGTCAGGCTGTCGCAGCTGTTGAAAAGGCTGGTGCAAACCACCGTGGCGGTGGGGCTGGAGGTGACGGTAGGGCTGTTGGTGAGGGTCGCACTGGGAGTGGTTGTGGCAGTCTTGGTGGCCGTGGCAAGTGTTCCCGTGGCCGTGGGCGTGGAACTGGGGGTGGACGTGGGGGTCGAAGAAGCAGTGGGGCTGTTGGTGGAGGTCGAGGTGGCGAAGCTTTGACTTAAGGTGAGTTCATAAAGGGTGGCGGAACGAAAGGGGAGGGTGTCGGTGAAGCTGTTGGCCGTAAAAGAGGGGGCGGTCGAGGTGGAGATGACCGAAATGGCCGAATCGAAACGGAAGGCGCGGATGGAAGAAATCGCGGAAGTCCCCAGGTTGCTCAAGGTGACGCTGGCGGTGTTGTTGTTGCTATAGTCCTTGTTCAGGACGATGACGTTCAAGTGGTTGGGATGGGCGCTGTCCTTGGCGGCGTAAACCGTGCATTCGGGCACGTTGTTGGAATTGGCGTAGACCGACGTGTCGCCAAAACGGGTGCCCGCACTGTCGTAGTTGAGGTAAAAGTTGAAGGCGCAGCCCAGGTACTGGTCGCCTGCGCCCACGTCCCAGATGGAGGCCATCATGTTGGGGTACTGGGTCAGGATGCCCAAAAAATCCGCCTGGGCGATGCCGCCCGAGATGTCCCCCCCTCCCCCGTAGTCGTATTCTGAGAAGGCGAGGTTGGTGCCGGGGTAGTATTGGCTGACCGCCCCCTGCAGGCGCGGGATGAGGGTCAGGGGGCCATAGGCAGGTACGCAGCAGGAGATCCAGTTGTTCTCGGTGAAGGTGGGGTCCCACATTTCCCGGGGGAGCTGCATGCGGGTGGTGGCCGCGTCCTGGCTGACGTCGGCGTCATTGACGCGGTTCCCCCCGGCGTCGGTGCCTTCGGAGTAGACGTGGCAGTCGAGGTAGTGCAGGAGCCTTCGTCCCGCGGCGCTGGAGGCTTGCTTCATGGTGGCCAGGTAGTAGTTGAGGAAGGGGACCCAGTTATTGTTGTTGTAGCTGGAGTAGTTCCCCGCGTCGGGCGCACCGCCCAGGTTGATCATGTCCGTCCATCCGTCCGCCACCGGGCCCAGGATCTGCGCCCCCGGGTCGAGCGCCGTCGTCTGGGTGGCCACGGTCACCCCCTTCATCGCCACCTCCAAGAAACTCACCGGGTAATTGTGGACTTCGGCGTGGGTGCTGGACCAGGCGCCAGGCTCATTGTCCAGGTCGTAAAACTTGATCCCACCCCCGGTCGAGGCACCCAAGTGCTTGACGAGGAAATTAACCATCTCATCGTCGTAAACCTGGCCGTCGGTCAAGTTGGGAGGGTCGGCGTAGGATCCGGGGAACCCGGGTTTCACGAAAGAGATCGGGAAGAAGTTGCCGTGGGGATCAGCCAGGCCGGGGGCGGCCATGAAATCGGCGTTCGGCACCTGCACGGCGGGCTCGCCGTTGGCTGAAACGTAGCCGGCCATCGGAATCGTCACGAGCGAATCCGCGCCCATGGCCTTGTTTTGGGTGTGAAAGGAGGTATAGGTCCATCCTGACCCGTCAGCCTCGGTCCCCATCAGGGTATCGTTCTCGTAATAGTAGTCGCTGCCGGCGTTCGACCAGTTGGTCTCCCAGTTGTAGGCTGAAAGCCGGTTCCCGCCCGAGCGGTAATAGCTGTGGTTGACGAAAGTGACGGTGCCGTTCGCGAGGGTGTAGGTGATGGGGCTGTTGGAACCGTAGATATAGGGGGAGATGGGAACGTTATTGCGCGTGGGATCGACCGTAAAAGTGACTGTGGAGGCGAAAAGCGGCGAAGCCGAGAGAAAAGCCGAAATAAAAAGGATTTTAGACTTTTTCATGATTGTCCCAATGACCTTCGAAGCGGAAGGAATTGGGGGAATTTAGCGGTAAAAAATATCCGCGGATTGCTGCCAATCCCTGCGGAAAAATTTTAACACTAAACTGCCTGCCGGGAAGTCTTGGAAAAAGACAAAACCGTTAAACGGAATCCCCCGGCTCCAAAATCGGCGGTTGGGACCCGCGGAAACCCTGGAATTTCAGGCGAATGTGGGAAAAGGCAGTTAAACCGGAGGGGACCGATTCAACGCTTGATCACGAGGTGGGCGGTTTGGTGTTCAACCGGACCGGCGGCGTCATCCAGTTCCACTAGGGCGATATAAAACCCGCTGGCAAGGCGTGCCGCGTCGAAGGCGGCCTCGTTGGACCCGGCCGGGCCGTCGAAGGAAGCCACCCTCTCGCCCGCCGTGTCATAAAGCTTCACCTTCAGGGTGAGGTTGGAGGCACTGTCGATCCGGAAAACCGTTTCCGCCTGTCCGCCTTGGAGGATATTGGGAAGGGCATAAACTTTGCCGCCTGCCAGGCTCCTTCCGCTGTTTTCCACCGCGATGTCCCGGGTGACCACTTGGGCGCTGTCACCCGGCCCCCCCTTCCAGGAAGCTTCCACGAAATACTGGCCGTTGGTGACGGGATTTCCCGAATCGTCCCTCCCGTCCCAAACCACGGTGAAGCTCTCGTTGTTGGGGAGGGCGACCTGGATGGTGGCGGAGGACGGCATCCCGGCCGAGGTGGAGCCCGGTTCGATGAGGGAGGCGGAAAGTTGAACGGATTGGATGGAGCCCTCCGTCGAATCCACCACCGTTTCATAAAGGTGCCGGATCACCTCGCCCGATTCGTTGTAAACCTCCACAGCCACGGTGGAAAGGGTCCGGCTGACGGTTACCGTCTGGGTGACCGTGGTCACCACCCCCGCGGGGTCGATGCTTTGGGCAGTGAGGTAATAGGTGCCGTTGGTGACCGGTGTACCGCTTCCGTTGGTTCCATCCCAGGAAGCCACCAACTTGCCCTGCACGTAAACCGATATAACCCCGTTCAAGCTGGTTTCCACCGGGGCGGAAAGCTGGATGGATTCGACGGGCGCGGAGATGGAGGTGACCAGGATGTATTTGACGAGCTCTCCCGCTCCGTTATAGACGCCGATTTTAAACGTAATGGGGGCGAAAGGAAGGGGGGTGCCCGTCCTGGTGGGTGTCGGGGTGATAGTCGGGGTGAAGGTGATCGTCGGGCTGAAGGTGGGGGTGGAGGTTGGGCTGGGTGTGGCTGTTCGGGTAAAGGTGCCCGTTGGGGTGGCGGTGGAGGTCAGAGTGGGGGAATGGGTCGGCGTTGGGGAGTGGGTGGGGGTCGGAGTGAAGGTGATAGTGGCGGTGGCCGTGGAGGTCGCGGAAAGGGTGGGCGTCCAAGTCGGCGTGAAACTGGCTGTGCGGGTGGGGGTAAAGGTGATCGTGGGTGTATCTCTATCTGTCGCGGTAAGGGTGGACGTGGACGTGGGGGAGAGTGTGGCCGTACGGGTGGGGGTTCCCGTGCTAGAGAGGGTGGAAGTGACGGTGGCGGTCAAGGTCGGGCTAAGGGTGGCGGTGGGTGTACCGGTCAGCGTCGAGGTGGATGTGCCCGTAGAAGTACTTGACGGCGTAGCCGTCAACGTAGAAGTGGCGCTATTCGTGGAGGTCGAAGTCGCTGTGGAAGTGGAAGTTCGAGTCCAAGAAAAGGTGGCGGTGGGCGATGAGGTCGGCGTTCCGCTGGCAGTAAGGGTCGACGTCCAGCTTTGTGTAAAGGAAGCTGTCGCGCTAGCCGTCATCGAACTGGTGGCGGTCACCGTGGAAGTTCCGGTGGCTGAGGCCGTACCCGTCACGGTGGCTGTCGGGGTGGTGGTGGAGGACAGGGTGGCAGTGAAGCTTTGGGTGGGGGAGTCCGTCGCTAAAGCCGTGGAAGTGGCGGTCGCGGTCAGGGTTATGGTGTGAGTGGAGGTCGGGGTCCGGCTGCTGGTGGGGCTTGAGGTCGCCGTCGCGGTGGACGTAAAAGTGGCCGTTGCCGTGGCCGTGGAACTGGCGGTGGAGGTGGGGCTGTCGGTGAGGGTGGAAGTGAACCAGGTACCGGTCGGGGTTGGGGTGGCGGTGGGGGTCAAGGTCGGGGTGGATGTGGGCGTGGAGGTGGGGCTGTTGGTGGGGGTGGAAGAGGGCGTGGGGGAGACGCAGATGCCGGCGCAGGAAGCCGCCATGAGGTTGACCCAAAAATTCTCCTTGGACGAATCCAGGGCGTTGCCCAAGGCCCAGGTGACCCGATCCGGCCCCGAAAAGGCCGGGATGGAAGAGTAGGTGGTCTCAAAGGAAAAATCGGTATCTTGCTCCTCAGTGCCGCAGGCATTGGTAAACCCGCAGTCCGGCGAACTGGCCAGTACGGACCCGCCGCTGGGGGCGCTGAGGAACTGGTCGTTAAAGGCCGGGGTGCCAGGCTCGGCGTTATCACTTCCCCCGAAGACGGAAAACCCGCTGGAAACGCAGTTTAAGAGGTCGTTATCCGCGCAGCTCCAGTCCAGGGTCGAACCGGAGGGGGTAATCCCGTAATTAAGCACATGACTTCCACCGACGTCCCAGGCGATAAGCCCGTCGCCCAAGGCCACGGCGCTGCAAATGCCCGGGGCGGGAACCGTATAGACGATCACCAGGGACTCGGAAATGGCAAAATTAGGGGTGCTCGGCAGGGCGTAAGTCGACGCGCCTCCGCTGACCAAATTGACCGGCACCGAATAGCGGACGTCCCAAAAATAAAGCGCCCAATTGCCTCCCAGGACGTCCGGGCCGTACCTCGGGTCGTTCCAGTCGTTTTGATAATTGACCTGCCCCACGAGGGTCCCGGCGGCCAAAGTACCCCCGGCGAACCCCATGGAGGAATTGTCGGCACAGGAGGCGCAAAAGGCCTCCTCCACCACCTCCAGGTAAGCCGCCACGATGGTGGCGTTGGGGGGAGGCACGCAATGCATGGTGATCGTACTGGTGCCGTTTCCGTTGTCACCCCCGCAATAAAGCACGGACACGCCCGATGCCCCATAAGTGTAAAACTGGTTGATGGCTTCGGTTTGAAGGTTGGAAGTGGTGACACCGTTTCCCGAACATGTGTCGGTGGAAGCCGTTGGGGGGTAATAGCAGCCCTGTCCCCCCTGGGCATATTGGCTGGAGGCACAAACCGGGGTTTGGGAATGGGCCGGGACCTGGAGGAGAAAGAAGGCTGTCCCGAAGGCCAGCAACAGGAAAGGACACCGGGGCCAGGAAACCCCGTCCCCGCGAAACCACGACTGAATCATTGAAAGGGGGAACATGATTTTCCAGAATCCTTTTTTCTGCCTCCTCTGGACTTACCGGAGGATCAAAAGCTTCGTTACCGACATTCCCTCGGGCCATTGCACCACGACGTAGTAAAGCCCGTTGGCAAGGGGATTTCCCCACCGGTCCTCCAGTTCCAGGGAAACCCGGTTGATCCCGCCCGTGGGGTCCTTGACGAAGTCTTCCCGGACCATGCGGAAGGAGGTCGTGAAGATTTTGACCTCGGCCTGGCCGTAGGACTGCGGCAGCCAGAATTCGAGGGTTACCGGCCCCGGTCCCTGGGCGGGATTGGGGAAGACCAGCGGGGGAAACTGGCTGGGAGGCGTGGGGGTGTTGGTGGGCGGGGCTGTCCGGGTGGAAGTGGGGGTGGAGGTCGGGGTGGTACTGGACGTTGGGGTCGCATGGGCCACCGTCACCATCGCGCCCGCGACCGGCAGGGGGCTAAACAGCACCGCCTGGCCGTTGTTTCCTGACGCTCCCGTCACGCTGAAGGCATAGATGCCGCTGGAGCCCGTCCCGAAATTGGCCGTCACCGTATAAGTCACACCCGAGGAAGCGGATAAGGTGGAACTGAGCAGAAAGGTGGCGCTGGACCCGGTGAGGAGCAGGGTATCTACAACCACCCCGTTGGCGTACAAGGTCACGCTGGTGATGTTGGCCGGGTTGCCAGTGCCGGAAACGGATAAGGTTAATCCCGTCAGGTTGACGGAGGAGGCGCTGGGGTTGGTCAGTACGACTTGCTGGACGGGGACATTGGCGGTCCCCGGCAATTGGCTCGAATTTCCCGGGGGGTTGGAACCTTGGGACGCTGTGACGGTCACCGGGGCGGGGGTGTTGGTCGGAGTCTTGGAAGGCGTGGCTGTCGCCGTCGGGGTGAGGGTGGGGGTTCCCGTATTAATAAGAGTGTTGGTCGGGGTGGAAGTAGGTGTTGAAGTTTCCGTCAAGGTGGTTGTAAAGGTGGGGGTGGAGGTTGGTGAAAAGGTGAAGGTCGCCGTCGGGGTTCGGCTTGGCGTGGAGGACGGGCTGGCGGTCGCCGAACGAGTTGCCGAGGCCGTGGCCGAATTCGTGACCGTGGCGGTGGGGGTGGACGTGACGGTGGAAGTCGCCGTGGAAGAAGCCGTTGGGGAAGTTGTCAGGGTGGGGGAATCGGTGGCCGTGGAGTGGGTCCCCGTCGAGGTCGCAGTCGGCGTGCCTGTGGAGGTGGGGGTACCCGTGGGTGAGGCCGTAGCCGTCAAAGTAAGCGTGTTGGAAGACGTATAGCTGGCGGTCGGGGTTGAAGTGGAGGTGGTGGTCCGGGTGGACGTCGCGGAGGGCGAGTGGGTGGGGCTGTTGCTGGGGGTTCCCGTGGAGGTCGGCGTTTGCGAGTTCGTGGCGGTCGCGGAAGCCGTCAGGGTCGGGCTGTTCGTGCAGGTGTTGGAAGGAGTCCCCGTCGGGCTTGAAGTGGGCGAGGAGGTAGGGGTGGAAGTATTGCCGGGGCTATTGGTGGCGGTTACCGTGGCCGTCAGGGTGGGGGTGAAGCTGGGCGTCCGGGTGGGCGTGGGCGAGGCCGTGGCCGTCGCGGTGCGGGTCACCGAGGCCGTGGGGCTGAAGGTCGGCGTGTTCGTGGGCCCGGAAGGGGTAGGGGTGGGCGTGGCGGCGCAGGCCTGCACCAGGCGGATGTTGTCAACGTAGAAGCTTCCCGTTCCCGTGGAATCGGTGTTGTAGACGAAGTAAATCTTGGTCAAGGCCGTGGTGGAGGGAAAACCCGCCGCGGCAAAGGAGATGTTGAAAGTCACGCTGTTGGCGCCCGAGTTCAGGTCCGGCGTGTCCGAGATGGACGCCTGGCTTATTGTGGCGGTGTCCGCGAGAATCGTAAGCTGGTGGTAGGTGGAGGTGGCGGAAATGAGCGAGGGGGAGACGTAAACGTCCATAATGACCTGGGTCACGTTGCTCCAGACGTTGGGCGTGAAGCCGGTCAGGTTGAAGATCTGCGTGTTCCAATTGGAGGCAGTGGTCACGTTCACCTGCAGGTCGTCCGTTCCCTGGGTGACGTCGGTGGTGGAAAGGGTCCGGGTGGCGTTGGTGCCGCTCCAGGTGCCGTTGGCCGTCAGGCTGTCGCAGGAATTGAAAAGAGTGGTGCAGATCACCGTGGCCGTTGGGCTTAGGGTGATGGTCGGGCTGCTGGTGGCGGTCGAAGTGGGGGTTCGGGTGGGACTGGGGGTGTAAGTGGGCAAGGTCCCCGTGTTGGTGGGCGTGGCCGTGGGGGTGTTGGACGGGGTGGCGGTGGGGGTGGCGCTGTTGGTGGGGGTAGCGGTGGCGAAGCCCTGGCTTAAGGTGAGTTCGTAAAAACTGGCGGAACGGAACGGCAGGGTATCGGTAAAAGTGTTGGCCGTAAAGGCCGGGGCCGTGGAGGGGGATAAAGCGGTGATGGCGGAGTCGAAACGGAAGGCCCGGATAGAGGAGATGGATTGGCCCGCCGAGAGGCTGTTGATGGTCACGCTGGCCGTATCGTTGGCGCTGTAGTCCTTGCAGAGGATGATGACATTCAAATGGTTGGGATGGCTGATGTCCTTGGCCGCGTAAACCGTGGCCTCGGGGATGTTGCCGGACACGGCGGTGACCGCCGTGTCCCCAAAATGGGACCCGGCCCCGTCGTAATCGACATAAAGGTTGAAGGCGGAGGGTATGTATGTTTCGACGTCATCGAGGGCCCAATAGGTGGCCAAGCACCCGTACTTTCCAAAAATGCCCAGGAGGTCCGCTTCCGCGATACCGCCCGAGATATCGCTGCCTGCCCCGTAGGCGTACTCCGTGAAGGAGACTTTCGTGCCGGGATAATACTGGGCGGCGGCGGCCAACAGGCGCGGGATGAGGGTGACGGGCCCGTTGGGAACACAGCAGTTGATCCAGAGATTATTCCAGTTGTTGTAAGTGGGGTCCCACATCTGGCGGGGGTTCTGCATACGGGTTGTGGCGGCGTCCTGGCTGACATCATCGGTATCGACCGCGTTGCCGGCGGCGTCGGTGGCTTCGTCGTAGGCGTGCAGGTCAAGGTAATGCAGGAGCCGGCGACCGGCGGCGGTGGAGGCGGCGTGCATTTGGGCCAGGTAGTAATTGAGGAAGGGAACCCAGTTGCCGTTGTCGTAAATGGCGTCCTCAGTGGCCGAATCCGAGGCGCCGCTGAAGTTGATGTAGTCGCCCCAGCCATAGGCCACCGGTCCTAAAATCTGCGCGCCAGGATCGATCGCCGTCGTCTGGGTGGCGACCGTGATTCCTTTTCCGGAGATTTCCGCGTAAGTAGGCTGGTCATTGTTCCGGATTTCCACGTGGGTTGTCGTCCAGATCCCCGGCTCATTGTCCAAATCGTAAAATTTGATCCCGCCGTTGGTTGAACTGCCGAGGTGGTTGACGAGATAGTTGACGAATTCGTCGATGTAAACAACGCCATCGGTCGTGTTGGGGGGATCGGCGTAGGAACCAGGGGCGCCCGGTTTCACGAAAAGGATCGGCAAGAACCTTGTGCCCGCCGGGGGGGCAAATTGCGAAGCGGGCACCGTGCCGGCCTTGTCGGCGGCGACAAAACCCGCCAGTTGGAGCGTGACCAGCGAATCGGCGCCTGCCGCTTTATTGGCCGTGTGAAAGGAAGTTTCCGCCCAAGCGGGACCATTCGTGCTGTCGCCCAGGTAGGTATCGTTCTCATAGGTGCCGTTGCAGTCCCCCCCGCAATTGGACCAATTGGTTTCCCAATTGTAGGCCGTCAGCCGGTCGCCGCCCAAACGGTTGACCGTGATCTTGGTGCCTGCTATCGCGTCGTTGGAACCATAGGCATAAGGGTTGATGGGAGTGTTGCCCTGGGTGGGGTCGATGGTAAAGCCCACCGTGGCCGCGGAGGCGCTTCCCGTAAGGGCCAGGAAAAGGGACAGGGCCCCCAGGTTGAATTTTCTCGATTTGGTCATTCGTTCTTCCCTTGTGGTCCCGGCTTGGAAGTTGGAAAAATTTGAAACGTTTCCAGCCGAGTTGCGAAAAATACCGGGGGGAAAAGCGAAACCCCGGTTTCGATTTGACCGCTTGACCGAGGTTAGTCCGGATGTTGGAGGGGTTTATTCCACGGGGGGGCTGAAAAAGCGGGGGTGAAAGGCCAAGGTTAAACGCCCGGCCGGAAATTATTTTTGGATGGGAAGGACCTGGGTTTTGAAGTCGTCCACGTCCCCTGAATCGTAGGAAAGGGTGATGTTGTAGAAATAATGGCCCGCAGCAAACCCGCTGATGGGCAGGTAGCTGACCTGATTCCCGGCTCCCTTGCGGTCATTGAGGGTGGCCACCAAGTTGCCGGCGGCGTTCCAGACCCGGAGTTTCATCGTCCCGGGTTCCCGCATGTCATAGGCCAGGTTCACGTAATTTCCGTAGGCCGGTTCGGGATAAAAATAAGGCGTTTGGGCCGGACCTAGGGAGGGAGGCGGCGGCTGGAGGGTCAGGTCGCCGTAGGGGCGCGTATCCTCCGCGTCCAGGATGCTCCCGTTCCACCTCAGGCGGGAAAGGGGGCAACCCGGCTGGGGACAAAGATTGGCGCCTACGTCCATCCCGTAAACGGCGGCGCTGGAAGGCGGAACCCCCAGGGTGGTCCAGGGGATGGCCAGGACGGCCGAATAGCCGTAGGACGTGTCGGAGGTCTGTCCCAGGACGCCGGCCGTGTTGTTGTTCGTCTCCGAAATCGCGTTGGTGGACCATTGCAGCAGATATTGGAAGTCGCCAGTCCCGATGGAGGCGGCGCGCTGGTTGGTCATATCGAGAAAGAATTCGATGGACTCGTCGTCGTAATCCTCCGAAACCCCGGTGAAGCTGTCGTGGGGCGTGGGGTTGTGAATGCGGCAGCCCAGGTAGAGGTAATTGGAATCCCACTTCACCTGGAACTCGCCGTTGATCCCCAGGTTCTCCCCCCAGGCCCCGTGCAGGGGAGTCCAGGTTCCCAAGGACCAAGCGCCCGCGGTAACCGAGCCGTCCACCGTCAAGCCCGGAGCGTAGGAAGCTTCCAGGTTTTGAGGCGGAGGGGTTGGCGAGAAAGTCAGCCCGCTGTAAAGACGGTCCATGGGGATCAGCTGTTGGGGCTGGGAAGGACTGTTCCAAAACAGTTCAATTTGGCCGGGGGTTGTGGTCTTGAAATAATCCACCTCCAAAGGAACCCTCTGGAGCGCGGTCAGGGCGATAGTGCCGGTATAAGTGGACGTGGAAGCGGAATTGGTCCATTGGCTGATCAGGGGTGTGCCGTTGACGATGACGCTCACGCCGCCCTGCACCACCGCGCTGAAGGTGTAGGTTTCGCTATAGACCGGTTCCAATTGGGCTGTAAATTTACCGCTGAAGGAAGCCGGGGATATGGAAGGGTCGGGGGAACAGGAGGCGAAATAATCCCCAATGGTTTCCAGGTATGTAGGAAAGACAGTGCCCGTGAAATTGGTGTTGCCGTAAAAGGTCGCAGCCGCCCCGTCACCCGTACCCGGCAGGGGCGTGGGCGTGGCCGTTTGGGCACACAACGGAACCACTGAAAGCAAAAACACAGAAAGGCCAAAGACGATTTTTGCCACAGATGAACACATATGAACAGAGATATTAAAAGATGGATAAGAAAGATTGTTTCCATCTGTGTGTATCCGTGCATCGAAGCTGGTTTGTAGCTTCAGGGCGCGTGTGCATCTTCGGCTAATTAGTCTTTGATGTGGCCTTTGGAAGTTGGTTTTCACGGTTTGGCCTTTTCGTAAGTCTCAATCCAGGCCCCCAGTTTCGGGTTATCCGGCTTCAACCTCAAAACCTGCTCGAAACACTGGATGGCGTCCTGTTTTTTTCCCAAGTGATAGTAAGCCGTCCCCAGTTTCCACCAGGCTTGGGCGTCCCCCGGCGTTTGCCCTACCACAGCCACCAAGGAGGCCAGGTTCTTTTCCTCCTCCTCACCGGGATTTTCCCCCGCCTCTTCCGGCAATTCGAAGCGAAGGTCCAGGGAGGACCCGGGCTGGGCCGGGGCGCGGGCCGCCGGAACGGGCGTGGCTACCACCGTGACCGTCACGGGGGCCGGGGGTAGCGCCTGCGGAAACTCGTAACCCAGGCTCAGGCGGTTCGAGGTTCCCAGATCACCTGAGGGAAGGAAGGCGTAATCCAGCCGGAAATCCCGGAACTGTAAACCCGCCCCCGCCGTCAAACCCGCCAAGCCCGACAGCTGGTTATCGCTCAAGTCCATCTGGTAGCCGGTCCTCAGGGCGAAGAATCCCCCCCAGGTTCCTTCGATCCCCGCCTGCATCCCGCTCACCCCGTTCTCTTCCCAGCTGCCCGCCAGCGCGGTGAGGATTTCCAAATCCTTCGCGGCGCGGGTCTTCCAGGAAAGGCCCGCCTTGAGGTCGTTGGCGTTGGAGTTTCCGTCCAATGAGGTGCCGAGGTTCGTATAGGTGGCTCCCGCTTCCAGGCCCGGGCGGACCGTCCAAAGCAGGCCCAGGGTGCCCACCAGGCTGCTATAGGTGTTGTCCTTCACTTTTTGCTGGAGGCCCCGGAGGGTGAACCCAGCGGAGAATCCTTTCGTCCATTCCCTCCCCCAGCCCACTCCCAATCCCGTATCCGTGTCCGTGAAGGAACCCAGGAGGTTTCCCGTCGAATCCCTTTCGTCGAAGGAACCCCAGTTCACGTAATCTGCCAAAACCGCCAGGCCGTCCCTTGGCCCTAACGGAACGCCGAAGAGGAGTGTCTCCTGGAAAGTCCCCGCGAAATAGCTGTTGTGGTGGAGGGAGAGGTCCATGCGCGGAAGACCGGCCAAACCCGCCGGATTCCAAAAGACGGATTCGGCGTCCCCGCCCCATCCCACCAGAGCGGACCCCATGGCCGTGGATCGGGCCGACCCCTCGGCGTTGTAAAGCGGGAGGGACAGGCCCGCGGCCGGGAGGACCGATTGGGCCGCCAGGGCGGAGGGGATCGCCATCGGAAGAAGAGCCGAAAGGACCCTAAAGGTTTTTTGCCAAGCCACCGGTGACCCCCGCGATTGGGCGAAATCGAAGACAGTCGCCGCTTTCCGCCCACGGGTATTTTACCAGGAGAAGACTTACGGGTGAGTGGAGAGGTCCACCGGCTTGGTGAAATTCCCCTGGCCGGATTTCACCTCAATCAGGTACCGCCCTTCCGGCGCGGCTTTCCCGTCGGAAAGAAGCCCGTCCCATGCGAAACGCCAGCCGCCTTTTTGGAGGAATCCCGTGTAGAGGTGGCGCACTTCCGCTCCCTGGGGGTCCAGGACCCGGACGGTGACGAGGCCCGGCTGGGCGACGTCGACTTCCACCTGCAGGTTCTTGCCTTCCATACCCGGGACCGAGGACAAGGGTTGGACGGGCTTAGGCGGGCAATAGGGCACGGAAGGTTGGAGGCTCTCCACGGGCTTTATCGACGAAAGAGAGGCCGGGATAGGTGGCGCGGGCCTGTGGAAATACCACCAGGCGGCGCCCAATCCCCCGGCGGCCAGGAGGATCTTCAACAAGGTGGTTCCCTTCCCGGCGGTGCCCCAACCGGGCCCCCAGGGGTTGGCTCCGTGCCAGTGGTGGGCGGGCAGTCCCGTGGCCTGGTAAGCGGCTTCGCCCAGTGAGGCGAACCGCAGGGCATCGTCCCCCGAATTCTCCAGGGTTCGGGCCAATAGGTCCGATTCCTCCGGGGAGAGGTCCCTCACAAAAAAGGCTTGGATCAAGTCGCTCATGGTTTTCCTTTGGCGCCGGGGGGTTCAGCGCCGTCCACCGGTCCATCCAGAACCTGGCTTTGGTTGAAACCAAAGAACAGTTCGGCCAGGACTTCCATCTTTTCCTCCTGCGACGAGGCCTTCTCCAGGTCGAGGGACAAACGGATGGATTCGGAAGGCCCCAGGGGCCGACCCCAAAGGTTATCCTCTTGCTCCGCCATTCTTATTCCCTTCCAATTCGCCCTTCACCAGGGCCTTTAAGGCTTCCTTGCACCGGGAAAGCCGGCTCATGACCGTCCCGATGGGCAGTTTCAATTTCTTTCCGATCACACTATAGCTCTCGCCTTCCATATCCCGGAGCTTCAGGATTTCCTGGCACTGCTTTTTAAGCCTGTCTAGGCACCGGGCGATCAGGTCCATACGTTCCCGGCGGTGGTCCCCCTCTTCCTGGTCGCCGAGGGCCTTGATCGCCGCCGGGCGGGTGAGGATTTCAAGGTCTTCGTGGGCCCTCACCAGGTCGCGGTGCCTTTTCTCGATGCGCTGATAGGTTTTGTAGATACAGATCCGCGTCAGCCAGGTGGACAGGGACGAGCGGAACTCGAAGTCCCCCAGCTTCTGGAAGGCCGTGAGGAAGGTTTCCTGCACTACGTCCTCCGCGTCCGGGTCCCTGTAGCCCAGGAAGTTGCAGCTCACCCGGTATAGCTGGTCCTTATAGGCCTCGAAAAAGCGCCCCTTGGCCGCCTCATCCCCCCGGAGGATTTTTTCCACCAGCTCCTTTTCGTCCAACCGGCACGCTCCTTTATTAGTCCTGGTTTTCTTCGGTTTATTCCCCGGGTTGCAAAAAAAGCGAAAGCGGTTTTAAACCGGCCACCATCTTACGTCGCCGGGGCTTTTGCTTTAACGGGATTCCAATCATTTATCCGCTTTCGTTTTTTGGGAGCTTAAACGGATCAATTAGGTTGGGGATAAATTTCGGGGCCTTACCTGAGAATGAGCAGTTTGGAGATGGTCCTTTGACCGTTCACGGTGACTACCACGTAATAAAGCCCGCTGGCGAGGGGTACCCCTTCCCTGTCGTTTAAGGTGATGGAAACCGGAATGTCAACCGGTTGGCTTGGATAAGTTTTTTCCTGAACCTTGCGGAAGGCGGTCGTGAAAATTTGCACCTTGACGTCGGCGGGGGCGGTTAAAGGAACGGCGATGAAGAGGGGTTCGGTGCCGCTCGAGGGGTTGGGATACAGGACCACCCGGGTCGCTAATGGGTGGGGCGTTGGAGTATTAGTCAGCGGGGCCGTCAAAGTCAAAGTAGGTGTGACACTAGGCGTAAGGCTGGGGGTCATCGTGGGGGTGGACGTCGCATGCGCCACCGTGACTATGGCCCCCGCCACCGGCAAGCCGCTGAATTGCGTCGCCTGCCCGTTGTTCCCGCTGGCTCCCGTCGCGCTAAATGCGTAGGTTCCGCTGGCATTCACTCCAAAATCAGCCGTCACGGTATAAGTCACGCCCAAAGAGGGCGGGATAGTCCCACTAAGCGAGAAGGTCGCCGTCGTCCCTGTGAAGGTCGTTGCGGTGATCGACACGCCATTGGCCGACAAAGTTAAACCCGTGATATCCGCCAGGTTGCCTGTTCCCGTTACCGACATCGTCAATCCCGTCATGTTGATCGCCGACGTGTTGCTGGGGTTCGTCAATAGAACCTGCTGAACCGCCACATTGGTGGCCCCAGGCAATTGGTCCGAATTGCCTGGCGGGTTGGAGCCTTGGGATGCCGCCACCGTCACCGCAGTTGGCGTCGCGGAAGGCGTGCTGGTCAGAGTGGCCGTGTTCACGAGGGTATTCGTGGGGGTGGCGGTTGCGCTAGAAGTAGCGCTATTGGTCGTGGTGAGAGTGGCAGTGGAACTGGGTGAAAGGGTCGCCGTATGGGTGGGCGTGCCCGTGTTGACGAGGGTGTTGGTGGGGGTGCCAGTCGGTGTATGGGACGCTGTGAGCGTGGTCGTCGCGGTGGCGGTGCCTGAAGCAGTATTTGACGGCGTAGCCGTCAACGTAGAGGTGGCACTATTCGTGAGGGTCAACGTCGTCGTAAAGGTAGGCGTGTTGGTAGTCGTGGCAGTGGCCGTGCGGGTGACCGTCGGGGTAGTTGAGTTCGTGGTCGTGTTGGTGGCGGTGGAACTGGCTGTATTGGTGCCCGTCATGGTGGGAGTGGAACTGGGAGTGAAGCTGGGCGTATTGGTAGCCGTAGGGATGGTCCCGGTCGCCGTGAGCGTCGGCGTTCCGCTATCGGTCGGCGTATTCGTAATTGTAGCCGTGGGAGTCTTGGTGTCGGTGGAGGTCACGGTATTAGTGGCCGTGGCTGTCGTAGTGCTGGTGGAGGTAAAGCTGGGCGTGGATGTGGGAGTATTAGTGGGCGTATTGAGGGAGGTATTTGTTGGCGTTGCGGTGGTTGTATAGCTTGCGGTGCGGGTGGGGCTGTTGGTGGCGGTCTTGGTCGCGGTGGAAGTGGGCGTACCCGTATTGGCTAGCGTATTGGTGACCGTTGCCGTCGGAGTTAAGGTAGTTGTCTGGGTGGGACTATTGGTGGAAGTATTGGTAGCCGTTGAGGTAGCGGTTGCAGTGGCGGTCTTGGTGGTGGTGGAGGTAGGCGTACCCGTATTGGCAAGGGTATTGGTAGCCGTCGGAGTCGAGGTGGTGGTTTGAGTGGGGCTATTGGTAGTGGTGTTCGTAGGCGTCGAAGTGGCCGTCAAAGTAGCGGTCTTGGTGGTGGTGTTCGTGACAGTAAAAGAAGCCGTCAAAGTCGGGCTCAAGGTCACCGTAAAAGTAGGGGTTAGGCTTGGGGTAGCGGTCGGCGTTTTCGTGGGTGTGAGTGTGGCAGTTGAAGTGGGGGTAGAAGTCGCCGGGATGGAGCAGGCATTGGTGAAGGCCGATGCCACGACCATGTAGGAAGCCGTGTAATAAAGGCCCGTTTCGTTCACGACCCAGGGAATGGACTGGTTGCCGTTGGGGTCTACCCAATCCCAATCCCGGTAATCTTTTTCATAAGGGGGTTCCGCTCCACCAGCTAGGAGGGGTGGTATGGATTTTCCTGGCTGTTGGAAATACCCGTCGCTGGGCCCGTCCGGGACGATCCCCGGAGGAGGGCCGTAAGTAGAGGGGCCGCTATCGCTGATGCCGAAATTATCCGTCCCTGAATAATAGGGATAGAGGGGATCCACCACCGAAGCAGGTTTTCCGATGAAGTTGTTGAAGGAGAAGGTGACTCCGTAGTTCCCGAACCAGGAATGATAGATGCGCCAAATGCCATGGGAGGCGCCGATGGCGGCCGAGTTGGTCATCAGGGTCATGTTGATGGGGTTGGCGCCGTTCATGTAATGCAGGAAGTCCTCGGCGTGCTGAGTGCATTGGGCGGCGGTGTGGGTCCCCGTGGCGCCAAGTTTGGCGGCCCAAAGGAGCTCCATGGCGTAGTTCATCTTCACTTCATCCGCGCCCCAATAATAGTCGTAGGTGTGCATGCCCGAATGATAGACGTCGTCCTGGCCAAAGAGGTCGTTCATGAGGTTGCCCCAGGAGGTTTTCATGTAGCCGACCACCGACGTCGTGGCATTGGTGGCCTGCATATAAGCCAGCATGCCCCAATTCTGCTGGAGCTTGTCCTCGTTCAGGTAAAAGGGCGTGCTCCAGGTTTGATAGTTGTCCACAAAGGACTGGGCGGCCGAGATGATGGAAGCCGGCCCGCCCAAGGCCTCCTCCATGCGGAAGATTTCCGCGGCAGCCCAAAACTTGAAATCATCGCTGGTCCAGGTAGTGGAATAGGCGTTCCAGGTTTTTTCCGCGGCAGTCCTCAGGGTGACGGCGTAGTTGGCCATCCCCGGCACGGTGGACATGACCCGCCCCGAGTGGGAAAGCATGGCTACGAACTGGGCCTCCCCGTCGCCGTTGGGAGGGTAATAGTAGCGCGTCGTGGTGTCGGTGGAGGGCGGCGAGCCCGTGGTGTAGACGGTCTGGTGCACCACCGACAAAACATGGTTGTCGGTCATCTGCATCTTTAGGTACCAGTCCAGCTCCCATTTGGCTTCGTTGAGGATGTCGGGGTTGCCGTTGCCCGATTCGGGGATGTTGGAGGAGAGGCCTGCGTAGAGCGTGGGGTTCCACTCGTAGGCGGTCATCAGGTCGTGGATGGCTTCCCCCGAGTCCCCTCCCCAGCTCTGGCAGGAACCCGAGGGAGTCGATCCGATGTACTTATTGTAGTCCCCCGCGTCGTGCCATCCGCCCTCCAGGTTCAAGGTGCCGTAGTTATTGGGGAAGGTGCATCCGGGCGCGGGCGCACAGGCGGCGTCCTGCGTGTGGCAGGCGGAGCTGTCGGCCCAGTTTGCCCCCGCGTATTGGGCCGGCTTGGCGCATCCGCATCTTTGGTAATAAAGGGCCTTTAGCGTCGCGGTCATGGGAGCCTGATAGATGCAATCGCTGATCTGGAAGTTGTAGGAGATCTCGTTCAGGCTGGTGGAAAGGATGTAATAGGTTCCCGGCGTGGTGAAGGAGGAGAAGTCCGCCCGCCATACCGTGTCGCCGGAGATCCAAGTGGTGGCGCCGGAATCGGTGAAAGGGCCAGTGATGTTCGCCGCCGGAACGGAATAGGCCAAGACGCTGGTGCTGGCGTTGTAGACCCCGACGGTCGTCCCGGGGTTCTGGGTGAAATAGGCTATTTTTGTGTCGGTAGTGCGGTAGCCGAAATTGTCGATTTTGATGTGGCCCGCGATGGTCGCGGCGAAAACCCCGGTGGGCCACAATCCCACCACCAGTCCCGGCAACCATGGGAAAAATTTTTTAAGAGGGGATTTCATTCCGCCAAGCCCCGGCTTTTATCGTTTTTAGGTGAAATTGCAAAACTCGCGCCTAGGTCAATATTTTATCTCTTTTTGGGGGAATCAGGCGGTTATTGAAAGACACGTGGGGTTCTTCGAAAACCCAGAAAAGATCAGCGCAGTAAGAGGAGTTTTGCGATGGAACGTTGGTGGCTGTTAACGGTGATGACGACGTAGTAAAGGCCGCTGGCCAAGGGGGTTCCCCAATCATCTTGCATGTAAATCTTGATCGGGCCGTAGGGCAGTGAGGGATATGGCTTCTCCTGCACCTTCCGGAAGGCCGTGGTGAATATCTGGACCTTAACGTCCGCCGTGCCCGTGTAAGCCGTCGGCATGACATTGACCGGTCCCCCGCTGGAGGGGTTGGGGAAAACAATCGGTGTCGTAACCGCCTGGGGCGTCGAAGTGATCGTCAGTGTCGGGCTGGACGTGGGGGTGACAGTCGGATGCGTCACTGTGACCGTGGCTCCCGCCACCGGCAACCCGCTGAACTGCGCCGCCTGGCCGTTAGTTCCACTTGCCCCTGTCATGCTGAAGCCATAGGTTCCGTTGGCGTTCGACCCAAAATTAGCCGTCGCCGTATAAGTCACTCCCGCAGAGGGCAGGAGAGTCTCGTTGAAGACGAAAGTCGCCATCGTTCCTGCGAAGGTCGCTGAAGTAATCGACACCCCGTTCGCCCATAACGTCACTCCCGTGATGTCTGCCGGGTTCCCCGTTCCTGTCACCGTGAGGCTTAATCCCGTCATGTTGATCGTCGAAGTGCTGCTGGTGTTTGTCATGAGAACCTGTTGAACCGCCACATTGGTGGACCCGGACAGTTGGTTCGAGTTGCCCGGCGGGTTGGATCCTTGGGATGCCGCCACTGTTACCGCAGTGGGTGTCGAGGAAGGCGTAGTGGTCGGGGTGGCTGTATTCACAAGGGTATTCGTCGGGGTGGCGGTTGCCGTGGAAGTCGTGGTTTGGGTGTTCGTGGGGGTAAGCGTGGCGGTAGCGGTTGTGGTCTGGGTGGGTGTGCCCGTGTTGATCAAAGTGTTCGTCGGAGTGCCGGTCGGTGTATTGGATGGGGTTCGGGTGGATGTCAATGTGGCGGTGTAAGTGGCGCTGTTGGTTGTGGTGAGGGTGGCGGTGGATGTGGCCGTCCGGGTTGGGGTGAAGGTCGGCGTAAGGGTGGCGGTCGAGGTGGGAGTTCCCGTATTGACCAAAGTAGCGGTCGGGGTCGAGGTTGCGGTAGAGGTGGCCGTATTCGCCAAGGTGTTTGTGGGGGTTGATGTCGCCGTAAACGTCGGGGTGGCAGTCGTGGAGGAAGTCGGCGTATTCGTAGTGGTCAAGGTCGCCGTGCGGGTGGCCGTCGAAGTGGCCGAATCGGTAGGCGTTTCGGTGGACGTGGAGGTGGAGGTTTTGGTGGCCGTCAAGGTCGGCGTGGAACTCGGGGTAAGGGTGGCGGTATCGGTGGCCGTGGGAAGGGTACCGGTGGGACTCGGCGTCGACGTGCCGGTATCGGTGGGGGTACTCGTGATGGTGGCCGTGGGTGTTTTGGTGGTGGTCGAGCTCGGGGTAAAGCTGGGCGTCAAGGTGGGGGTGTAGGTTGCGGTAAAGGTCGCGGTAGACGTTGTGGTATTGGTGGCCGTGTTGGCCAGTGTGTTCGTGGTCGTCGCGGTCGCGGTAAAAGTTGCGGTGCGGGTGGGGCTGGAAGTAGCCGTGTTGGTGGCCGTGTTCGTTGTAGTGGCGGTGGCGGTATTGGTAGCCGTATTAGCTAAGGTATTGGTGGTCGTCGCGGTCGGAGTGAAGGTTGCGGTGCGCGTGGCGCTGGAAGTAGCCGTGTTGGTGACGGTGCTCGTGGCGGTGGAGGTGGAGGTATTAGTGGCCGTATTGGCCAATGTGCTAGTGGGGGTATTAGAGGGGGTCAGAGTGGTGGTTTTAGTGGGGCTGCTGGTGTTCGTGCTGGTGACGCTATTTGTGGCCGTGGAAGTGGCGGTATTCGTAGCCGTATTGCCGATGGTATTCGTCGGGCTGGCCGTCGTGGTAAAGGTCGGGGTGCGGGTCGGGCTATTGGTAGGAGAGGGTGTGACTGTAAATGTGGGAGAAGAAGTGGGGCTATTGGTCGCCGTCTTCGTAGGGGTTCCCGTCGGAGTCCCGGTCGGAACAACCGTTACCACCGGTGTGGACGTGGGCAAAGGCGTGGGCGACTGCCAGTTGGTTCCCGCGATACAGACTTGGCTCACCCAATACTTATAGTTGATCATCGTGGAAACGGGGGCGGCCGTCTGCCACTCGAGATTTTGAATATTGCTCACCGCCATGGCGTAGGTGTAAGTGGTGGCGGCGCCGCCGGGGTTGAGGGCTCCGTTTGCGCCGGGAGCAGCCCCTATCGCCGGGCCCCAAGCGGCGTGGTTAAGGATTGTCCCCGTACCGGCAAAAGAACAAAACTGCCAGGTATTGGCGGCGGTGATGGGAATGACAACCCCGTATTGGTTTGAATTTCCGACTCCGCCCGAGGCCGCGAAATCGATGTTCGGGTTGTACAAGGTGAACTGGATCGTAGCCGGAATCGAACTCGCCCTGACATAGAAGCTAACATTAGTCATGTTGGTCAAGTTTGAATAGCCTGTCATTTGCGTTCCCAAGGCGTATCCGGCGTAAACATCACCCGTAACCGCCTTGCCGCCTATCGTGGCTGTGATGGATTCACCGTTGAGGTTGCAGAAACCCGAAACACTATCCGAAGAGGTTTCCCCAGGAACGTAAACGGTTCCGTCAACGATGTCGGCGGCGGGAAAGACCCAGGATATTTCGGGAGTGGTGACCGGGGTATTGGCTTGGCTGGCATAGGCGTAAGTGAACCAATAGCCATTCAGGTGGTTTTGGGAAGTATCATCCACGTCATCCGAAACCATGTAACAGGCCTGGGGAGTGGCTGTTGGAATAGGCGTGCAGGTGAAACTTCCGCAAGGCGGCGTGCCGCAAACTATATTCGGAAAATTGCCCGAGCCAATCAGCCCACCGATCACGCAAAGGGTGTCCTGGAAATACTCAAAACCTCCCTGATTAGGATTGGCAAAGCCCCCGGATGCTCCCGGCTGCATGGCGGCCCAGGCGCCGTTTAGGTAATTTTGGTTGGCCGTGTTACTGGGCAAACACATGGCGGACACCACTACTCCGGCCATTTGCACCGAACTATTGGCCGGGCCCACCACGCTCCCGTTCGAGATATTCCAACCGCTTTGAATTTCACCGCTTGCCCCGCTATAGCCGTTAGCGTTGACACCCGTCTCGACGGCACTGGCAAAAGTCTGGACCTGCGTCCCGGCCTTGGCCGTTCCGTTGTAAAGATAATCCAGGCCAAGACGAATGGGGTAACGGGATGCGTCGTTCATCATCTGGGAACTGCCCTGAGTATCGGGCACGAAGCCGTTCGAGTAGTTGCTTCCATAATAGGTGTTGTAAACCCAATTAGAGATAGAAGCCCAATTGTGGTTGTTGGCGTCAATGCCCGATTCGTTCCAGCAGTTGTACCATTGGGGAGTCATGTAACTGGAATAAACTGGGCTTGAGTAGGCGTCCCCCGGGTTCACGAAAGCGTTCCCGTTTACGTCCACTTCTCTCGACCAGATCGCGTTCAGCATATTTTGAAAATTGGATCTGTAATTATAATTTCCGGTTGAACCCCAAACCTTGTCGGCCATCAATAGGGCCATGCACATATCTTCATCCGCGTCGGTAGCAGCATTGTTACCTGTAACATTTCCGCTGGAATTGACCATCCAATTCATCAAGAAACTACCGTCGGTATCCGGCATATACTGCAGGGCATAGGACCATATACCATTAAAGGTTGTTTGGTCATTCATCATGACGGCAATGAGCATGCCGTACCCGATACCTTCGGAAACCGTGCAAACGTTGCAATTGCCGTTATTGGTAAAGTTACCCCAAACCCTTAAACGTTGGGTGCCAAAGCTATCTGTTCCCCCAGATCCACCCGTAGTAACGGCATCCGCGTACCATGTGTTATACATATTGGAAACCGCCGTATTCATCGCGGCTTGGGTAACATCGGTAACATACATCGTTTCGTATTTGTAATAGTTGGCGGCACTTGTTGCGTGGGGAAAATCATTTGCGGCAGCGCCTGAATTAACGTGCTGGCCAAAGGCTAGGGAGGACGCCGAAAATACTAGGGCGGCCGTTAGGCTCGATAGGCATTTTTGTTTTTGGAAGAAATTTAAAAGCGTTTTCACAAAACCTCTAATAATGAGTGGATTCAAATGCTCATTTCAATGAGCCCCGTAAGCGTACCGCAAGATGATCATCCTGTAAATTCTGCAATTTCTATTCCTCGCCCTGTTTTCAGTTTATCGATAAAAGATTCTAACTGGTGTCGTCGAAATCTGACGGAAATCATAAAGAAAGCTCCATTGTCAGGAAAGAGCCAAAAAGCCTCTTGGTTTTTTGACAATTTCATTCTGACCCTCTTTGACCTTAAAAATGACTTTTCAAAGAGGCTTCCCCCAAACCCGCCTTCTTTAAATAAATAATCAAGACTAATCAGCGCAAGACAAGTAGTTTCGCCATAGAGCGTTTACCATCCACCGTGACCATGACGTAATAAAGCCCATCCGCCAGGGGCGTCCCCCATTGATCCCTCAGTTGGATAGTCACGGCTTTTCCCGATAGGACGTTGGGGAAAGTTTCGTCCAGGACCTTGCGGAAACTCAAGGTGAAGATTTCGACTTTTACATCCTGGCTGCCGCTGTAAGCCGGCGCCAGAACGTTCACGCTGGAACCCGTGGCCGGATTGGGATAGATCAGCACCGTGTTGTTGCCCGCCGGCGTGGATGTAAGGGTCACCGTCGGGCTTGACGTGGGGATGAAAGACGGATGCGTCACTGTGACCGTGGCTCCCGCCACCGGCAACCCGCTGAACTGCGCCGCCTGCCCGTTGTTCCCGCTGGTCCCCGTCACGCTGAACGTATAGGTCCCGCTGGCTCCTGAACTGAAATTGGCTGTCACCGTGTAAGTCACTCCGTAAGAAGGCGGTAAGGTACCGCTAAAGGAGAAAGTCGCCGTCGTCCCGGAGAAAGTCGTTGAGGTGATTGACACGCCATTGGCCGATAACGTCACACTTGTGATGTCCGCCGGGTTCCCTGTCCCCGACACCGAAAGAATCAAAGATGTCATATTAATCGTCGAGGTGCTGGGGTTCGTCAACAGAACCTGTTGAACAAGAACATTGGTTGCCCCGGAGGTTTGATTCGAGTTCCCCGGCGGATTGGACCCTTGGGATGCGGCCACCGTCACCAGCGTGGGTGTGGAAGAGGGCGTAATCGTGGAGGTAGCGGTTGTCGTTGATGTCACCGTACGGGTGGTGGTGGAAGTGGTGGTCAGAGTCGGTGTAAGGGTTGGTGTCAAGGTTGGAGTGGCTGTGTTAACCAGCGTGTTTGTGGGAGTCGATATGGTTGTATTGGACGTTGTGAGGGTGGCCGTCATCGTAGCAGTAGAAGTAGCGCTATGGGTCGGGGTTGTCGTCGTTGTGCGGGTGGGTGTATTGGTCGATGATCCGGTGGCTGTAGCAGTAAGACTCGAAGTCGCGGTATCGGTGGGTGTACTGGTCGGCGTGGATGTTTGAGTCTTGGTCGTAGTACTCGTCGGTCTACCGGATGCGGTCGCCGTCAGGGTATTGGTAGCGGACCCGGTGGCGGTCGATGTGGCTGTATTCGTGGGCGTATCGGTGGGTGTCGCGGAATTAATCAAGGTGTCAGTTGCTGTGGCCGTCGGGGTTGAAGAAGCCGTGTTCGTGGCTGTGCCGGTTGCCGTCGATGTTGAAGTCTTGGTTGGGGTGGAAGTAGACGTGGAAGTCGGAGTCAAAGTAACGGTAGTAGTGGCTGTGGAGGTCGCTGTTCTCGTGGCGGTATTGGTGGCGGACCCGGTGACAGTCGAGGTAGCCGTATTCGTGGGCGTATCGGTGGGTGTCGCGGAATTAATCAAGGTATTGGTGGCAGTAGCTGTCGGGGTTGAAGAAACCGTAGTGGTGGCTGTACCGGTGGGGGTGGCCGTTTGAGTCTTGGTGGTAGTCGAAATCGGCGTGGAACTGGGACTGTTGGTGGAAGTGCTTATGGCCGTACCAGTGGCGGTGGAGGTCTCCGTCCTAGTAGGCGTTCCCGTGGGAGTATTCGATGGCGTATTGGTCGGCGTATCGGTAGGCGTTGCGGAATTAATCAAGGTATTGGTGGCTGTAGCCGTCGGGGTTGAAGAAGCGGTAGGGGTAGCCGTACCGGTCGCCGTAGCCGTTTGAGTCTTGGTGGTGGTACTGGTCGGCGTGGAAGTGAGGCTATTGGTGGAGGTACCCGTAGCCGAATTAGAAGGAGTCAAGGTCAGGGTATTAGCCGCAGTGCTGGTGGCGGTAGAGGTGGCTGTTCTTGTAGGCGTATTGGTAGGCGTCGCGGAATTAATCAAGGTATTGGTGGCAGTAGCCGTTGGGGTTGAAGAGGCCGTATTGGTAGGTGTGCTGGTTGTAGTGGCTGTTGAGGTCTTGGTAGTCGTGTTTGTCGCCGATGCCGTGGACGTAGCCGTGGTTGTTCCAGTCGGCGTATTGGTGCCGGTCATGGTGGGACTAGCGGTGGCTGATCCGGTGGCGGTAGAAGTAGCTGTCCTCGTAGGTGTATCCGTAGGCGTCCCCGTCGCGGCAGCCGTGTTTGTCGGCGTTGCCGTCGGCGTATTGATCAAAGTATTTGTCGCAGTCGCGGTTGGAGTTGAAGATGCCGTGTTGGTGGCAGTACTGGTTGCCGTAGCCGTCGGAGTTCTTGTGGTGGTATTCGTGGGCGAAGAAGTTGGACTGTTAGTGAAGGTACCCGTGGGCGTATTTGAGGGGGTAGTTGTCAATGTTTGAGTGGCTGTGCTCGTGGCGGTATTGCTGGCGGTTGCGGTTGCGGTTTTGGTCGGCGTGTTGGTGGTTGTGGATGTGGCCGTATTGGTCGCCGTAGCCGTTGGAGTACTTGATGGTGTAGCAGTCAAAGTGTTCGTGGCGGTGCTGCTGGCGGTTGCGGTAGCCGTTTTCGTCGCTGTATTGGTGGCTGTTGATGTGGCCGTATTGGTCGCCGTGGCTGTTGAAGTATAGGACGGTGTAGTGGTTGGGGTATTCGTAACCGTATTGCTGGCGGTAACCGTAGCCGTCTTGGTCGCCGTATTCGTTGCCGTGTTCAACGAGGTATTCGTGGGAGTTGCTGTGGTAGTTTTTGTCGCCGTATAGGTGGCTGTGGATGTGGGACTGCTGGTCGGTGAATTCGTAGGAGTGAGAGTAGCTGTGGAAGTGGGGGTGCTCGTCGGGATTGGAGGCGTGTTGGTAGGGGTGGGAGTAACCGTGTTGCAAACGATGGTGATGGAAATAGTGTTACTAGTAGCCGGGCCACCCCCTGCCCAAGTGGCGGTGCCATGGTCGCTAACCACCTGGCAGGAATCGCTCGAATTAAAGGAATAGGCGATCACATTGAAGTTGACGGGCACGCAGGCTCCACCCGGCAGGTTGCTCACAACCCAAGTAATGGGAAAGCCAGAGGTATTCATGGGGTTGATGGTGACCGGCACGCCGGATTCCGTCACGGTCCATTGGCTGTAGTTGGGCCCGTCTTGGGACCAGCTTAAAGGGTTGGTCACCGTATCGATCACCGTCACGCTGTTGGCCGTCACCGACCCCGTGGCGTTACAAACCATGATGGTCATGGGAATCGCAGTGCCGTTTTCCAGGTAGCCGGAAGTGGGGCCGCCGGTGGTTTTCGTCAGCGTGATACTGGGCGGAACGGTGGTGGGTGTCGCCGTGGGCGAATGGGTCGGGGTAGCCGTGGGGACGGGAGAACCGCCCGAAGGGCAGGTGGGAACTGGCGTTGCAAGGAAGTTCTTTTCCGCCGTCCCCCAACTGGTCGTGTCGAAGTTCCAATCCGAAAGAAGGTTGGGGCAGGAGGAGTCGTGCATGGACCATGCCGTTCCTCCCGCAATCCCTGATGTCCCGGTGAGCCAGGCGAACATATTGTTGTCGAAGGTCGAATTGTCCGTATTACAGCTGGTCGAGGGACCATATTCTCCCACGAAAACCGGGTAGCTCGATAAAACCGAGCTTGGAACTTCGGCGTCCCAACTGACCGCTGCGGTGCCGTCGTTGTCCCCGTAAAGATGGGCGGCAAACATCACACCGTTCCCCGTATTGGTAACCGAGGAGGCCGGCAGGCCATTCAAGTTGGCGCACCAATGGAGGCCTCCGAGCAGGCAAACGTTGGCGGCACCCGCGGAGCGCACCGCGTTGAGAAGCTTTTGCATGCCCGGCGTTGAAAAGGACGCCCCTCCCAACGTACCCCCGTTCAGCCAGGTGCTGTAACCGGCGGTGTCGGTAACGATGGGCGGTCCTAAGTTATCATTCCCCGAGTCGTAAGGTTCGTTATAAAGGTCAAAAATAACCGCCGAATTATTGGCGTAAATACCGGCCACCGAACTCCAAAAAGTGATCGCGTTGGCGTCCGCCATGGGCTGTTGTTTGGTGCTGGCGTCGTTCCCCCATCCGCTTCCGCAAGGGGCCGAGGCCGTGGAGGATTCCCCGGACCAATGCAAGTCCAAGATCACATAAGCGTTGTTGTTGGCACAGAAAGTGACCACGCTATTGACGATGCTTCTATAATTGGTCCCGTTGGTGTCCCCGCCTTCGCAACCAAACCAATAGTCCTGGTTCATCGGCAGGCGGATGATGTTTGATTTCCAAGCCGTAATGGCTTCCCCGGCTACAGCCACCGTGTTTCCTCCGTTACCTCCAGTGGGGCCTTCACCGGTGCTGGAGAACTCCAACCCGTCCACATCCACACCCTTTAAAAGCACAGAACAACCGCTACTCGTTTGGACCTTGTTTCCGGAAACTTGGAGGGCAGGCGGGGCGGCTAAGAGCGGCGAAGCAAAGAGAACCAGAAGAAGATAAAAAAATTTCAACCGGTTCAATTTTTTCTCCAAAAACACCATCAATGAAAAGCCCCAAAATGGGCTTTCATGAAAAAGTGGCGAAAATGGATCGCCGAGTTTGATAGGAAAATGGGTGAAAATCGTTTTTAGTGACGTTTTCATAAATACGCTTTTTGGCTCCAACCAAAATAGAGGTACCTTGAAATTGTACTACTTTCATTAGCTTTTGACCAAATTTCGAGTTCCAAAACGGCCATTTTGACATATCAACTCTGAAAATGCTCAAAATGCTTTTCCGTTAAATCAACCATCGAAGCGTTTTTATGGAACCATCTCAAGATCCAGCCCTACCTCAGCCGGGAAAGAACTCCTCCTTAAGGGACTATCCTCCAGCAAAAAGTATCGAGACCTTTCCTATCCTCCATTATCATTTCCCAGCTACTAAAGCCTGTCGGTTGTAAATCCCTTTGAGAGGTTTGCCATGCCTGAGACATTTCTGATCACCGGAGCCAATCGTGGAATCGGTTTGGCCGTCACGAAAATCCTTTTAAGCCAGGGCGACAAGGTTTTTGCCGCCTGCCGTCAGCCCCAAAAAGCGGAAGAACTGAAAATGCTGAAGAAGACCCACGGGGAAGCCCTGGAACTGGTGCCACTGGAGGCCGATTCGGACGATTCCGTCCGCGCCGCAGCTGCTGAAGTGGCCAAAAAGACCGACCACCTCGACATTCTTTTTAATAACGCCGGTATCCAACCCCAACCCTACAACGCGCCCTTGGAGAAAGTGCAGATGCCCATCATGAGGGAAGCCTATGAGGTCAACACGCTGGGGCCCTTGCGGGTGTCCCAGGCCTTCCTGTCCCTGGTGAAAAAATCCAAAAATCCGCGGATCGTGAACATGACTTCCGGGCTGGCTTCCCTTTCGGGTAAAAGCGAAGGGGCCTTTTACGCCTATGGGGCTTCCAAGGCGGCCTTGAACATGCTGACCCGCACCATGGCCTTCGACCTGCAGGAGGACAAGGTGGTTGTCGTGTGCCTGGACCCGGGCTGGGTTCAAACCGACATGGGTGGCCCCAATGCCCCTCTGAAACCGGAAGAGTCCGCCGCCGCCATCGCCCAAACCCTCAAGGGCCTGACGCTTAAGCAGACTTCCCTTTTCCTCTACAACGATGGTAAGGAACTGAAGTGGTAGTCTAATCGACGGTTTAACCTCCAAGGCACCCAACATGTTGGGTGCCTTGGAACCCTGTTTTTATATCTCGTCCACCCCTTAAACACGATTAAATTGAGGTCATGAAACCCCACTCGCCCCTTTGGCTTTTCCTTTTCTCGGCTTTGTTCGCCGTCCAAATCATCCCCCGCTTTTGGGGTGACTCGCTGACCAATGACGAGCCAATGGAAATCACCAACGGCTTTTTTTATTTGACCCATGGCGACGTTCTTTCCCACGCCAAACACCCGCCCTTCTCCAAGGCCCTTGAGGCCCTTCCCTTGCTGGCCCTCCATTTGAAAGAATCACAAGATTCTACCGACGCCATGGACCGGGCCTACCAATTCTTCTTCAAGGACAACGTCGGACAATTGGGGGCCATAACCACGGGGGGGCGTCTGTCCTCCCTCATCCTGGGTTTGGGTATCGGTTTTTTGCTTTGGGGAGTCACCCGAAAAGAATCTTTACCGGTCCTACTCTTCGCCCTGGGCCTCTGGGCCTTCGACCCCACTCTTTCGGCTTTTTCCGGACTGGCCGTGGCCGACGTGCCTGTAACCTTTTTCTTTTTCGCAGCCGTCCTCGCCTTTAAACGGTCTCAGGAAGACAAATCCTGGAAATCTGCGCTTCTCGCCGGAGTCCTTTGCGGTATGGCGGTGACCTGCAAATTTTCGGCTTTGGTTTTGATTCCCGTTTTTTTTATCCTAGATTTTTTCACTTCTCGGTTTGAATTAAAGCTTTTCTTGGCGTCTTGGCGTCTCGGCGCTGAAAATTTCAAAAGATGGCTTTGGGGTGCCGCAGGCTTCGGCCTTTGGGTATTCCTGCTGTACTTGCCCGGCACCCTTTGCCTTCCCGGCCGCCTTTCGTCCTTCCGTTATTTCTGGGATGGTTTCCAGGAAATGGCCGGTTACAAAGGCCATGCGGCTTATTTCATGGGCCGGGTGGGCCGGGAAAATTATTGGGCCTATTTCCCCACGGCTTTCCTTTTGAAAAATCCGCTGCCCTTTCTGGCTCTTTTGATCGCGGGCTTTTCCCTGGTGGTTTTTCGGAAAATGAACCGCCCTCTTTGGCAAGGGTTGCCAGGAGTTGTTTTTTTTGCTGCCATCATGCCGACCCAGGATCTGGGAATCCGTTATCTCCTGCCCGCTTACCCCTTTTTCATCCTGGTGGCTTCCCATGCCGCCGGATGGTTCTGGGAAAAAACCAAAAAGAAACCGCTTTGGAAAATACCACTCGTCGGCTTGGCCCTTTTCCAGGTAGTAAGCATGGGACTGAACTTTCCCCACGCCGTAAGTTATTTCAACGAGCTCGTGGCGCCGGAGAGGAAATTTTTCTGGCTGGGGGATTCTAATTTGGACATCAGCCAGGATTTGGGCCGACTCGCCCAAACCGCGAAACAGAAGGGGTGGAAAAGGGTGAAGCTGGCTTACTTGGGCGGGGTGGATCCATCCGCTTACGGTCTTCTTTGGGAACCCTGGAGGCAGAAGGACTTATGGAAGGGCCCACAGCCGGGGGAGATTTACGCGGTGAACGCCAGTTTCTTCCAATTGGCCCCGGTCTTTTATCCAGAAACGATGGAGATCGCGACCGGTTGGCTCAGCCAGGCCACGCCCTCCGGCAAGATCAACGACACTTGGTATTATTTTGAGTTTCCGGGCAAGCCTGCGTCAGGCGCCGAGGGGGATTTTTTACCTTCGGTTCCCTTTCAACAGCACCGGGGCTACGCGCAGTTAAACCCTGAACAATAAAAACCCTTAGCCAAGTTCCTTCATCAGTGGCGCACGCATATCTTCCCCAGCTTTTTATTGCCTCCCGCCTGAACGCAATAAATGTAGAGGCCGCTGGCCAGGGAGGTGCCGGCTTGGTTCTGGACAGGCCAAGGGATCACGCTCCAACCGATGGGTCCCTGGGCCGAAGTCGCGTAAATCTCCTCCCCCGCCAAGTCGTAAATGGAAAGCTGTATCTCCGCCGGGCTGATAAGATTAATCACGAATTGAACGGGACTCCCTCCATTGGTGACGTTGGGCCAAACGATGGCGGAAAAGACCGGACCCGGTACGGGGGTGGACGTCGGCGTGAAGCTCAGTGTGGGAGTGGGAGTGAGCGTGGGGGTAAAACTGTTGGTGTGGGTGAAACTGGCCGTCGGCGTGGAAGTAGGCGTGAAGGTGTCGGTGACCGTCGGCGTAAAGGTGGGGGTGAAGCTGTCCGTAACGGTCGGCGTGGAAGTCGGGGTAAAGGTGGAGGTAAAAGTGCAGGTGTTGCTGGGCCAGCCGCAAGGCGTATCCGTTGGCGTCGGGGTTGGGGTATTGGTGGGGGTGAAAGTGCGAGTCCGCGTGAAGGTCGGGGTAAAGGTGCAGGTATTGCCGGGCCAGCCGCAAGGCGTGGGGGTGATGGTAGGAACGTTGCCCACTAGGGCGTTGAGGAGTCCCTGGCCGTTGGGGCTTCCCCAGCCCGTGGCCAGGTCGTAACCCGAAACCGCCTTGTAGGGTCCGGGGGTCGGCCAATAGAAGAAATTGTCACTGCCATCGCTGATGTCGTGGAAATCGCTAGCATAATTCGAACTCAGGCCAATGGGATAAAGAGCGGGATTGGCCGAACCGATATACTCTGACTTCTGGGTCCGGGCTTGCTGGTTGCACAATGCCCAGTAAGCGGCCCAAAGGGGCGAAGCGCAGCTGGTGCCCTCCTCAGGCCCTTCGTAACCTCCCTCTTCCGAAACCAAGTAAACATTGTAGGCCACCATGGAAACGTCCGGCATGTTCCGCCACTGGGTGGAACCTCCATTGGTCGTCATGGGCACGGGCGTTTGATAAGAAGGAATGCCCAGGACGTTCGTGCAGATCCCTCCACCGCCCGCCGCGTTCTCCGTTGGATAACCCCGACCACAAAAATCGTCGGGGCGATAGGTGTTGTTCAGGGCAGCGTCATTCCAGGTCGTTTCTGAGGAATAGGTAATGACCGGCGGGCTTCCCGAAGGGGAGGAAGTGGATAATCCGGTTCCCCCCACCAGGGTCTCATAAATGCTCTGGTAGAGGCTGGTATCATCCGTCACGCTGTTATTCGGGGCGAGGCAGGAGTCCCCTGGGAAGCCGTTGGAGACAAAGGAACCCTCATCCCCGACGGCTTCGAAATAGGCCTGCCCCTGGGCGGCCAATTCGCTCAAGAGGGGGCCGGTGTTGGCATCCCCGTAACCGCCCCAGGAACTGCTGATTTGGAAGCAGGTCCGGTTTGACGCCATGGTGGAGAGCACATCATCCGCCGCGGTGTCGTATTGGGCCTGGGTGCCGTTGTTGAAGATGGTGGCGGGAACCTCATAAACCATCACCTGGGCTCCCGGGGCCATGGAAAGCACCATTTCAATGTCCAGGGAGACTTCGTCGTCGTTTCCATTGGTGACCCCTTCGGAAGAAGGCGTTCCTGTGGCACCGTCCACCAGGACGGTTACGGGAGTGGGGGCCGTAAAGGAAGGGTTGGAGGTGCTTTCGTAGGTGGAAATGTCCGACTGGAAAAAGCCGTCGAACTCCAGCAGGGCCACCGACTGCCCCGCCCCGTTGACGGTGGCGGGGACGTTGGGGACATAGGCATCGCGGAAGTCCCGTCCTTGGTAGCAACCATCGCAGTTTGAGGGAGGCGCGGTCCCCCCCTTGGCCCGGCCCCCATGGCCTTTCCTCAACTTGGGCCAGGGCCGGTGGAAGTTTTCAAGGCCGGAAACATGCAGCAAGGGCACGTCCAGGTCCACCGAAGGCTCCCGGTCCGGGGCGTAAAACACGCTTCCATCCGGCCGCCGGTAATAATCCAAGTGCACGTGGAAAACCTTGGCGATGTCGGCCGCCCTTCCGCTGACGTCCAGCAACAGCCGGTGGGAATAGGTGACCTCCACTTTCAAGTTATTGGATTGGGCGAATTGGAGGACGACCTGGTAGTCCTCAGGCGATGGCCCGAACCTTTCGGCGAACTGGTCCGGCGTCAGGTATTGGCGGTAATGAAAACTATGGGGGTCATAAAGTTCCTTCAGGAACTCCTGGAGGCCGTCCGTGTCCCTCAAGGGCAGGCCAATGGCCAGCCTCAGCCTTGTCGCATCCTCAACGGGCCGGACTTTGGGGGAGGTGGCAATCGCGGGGGGAACATGGCCCTTCAACTGCTGTCTTCCCGCCGCCCAAACGGAGTGGGAATTTACCAGCAAGAGAGCCATTGCCGCCAGAAAACGAAAATCCGGAAAGATTCCCCGGTGGAAGGTTTTGGGACATATCTTTTGCATAGGAAGAACTAGTTTAAACCGGATTCCTTCCCGTTTAAAAGCTAACCTTCGCCGAATTCTAGCGGAGCACGAGGAGTTTTAAGAGGAACCGGTTTTGGGGCGTCCTTACCACAATGTAATAAAGCCCATTGGCCAGCGGCGCGCCTGATTTGTCTGTCAGGGGAATGGCGATTTCGGTGGTTCCCTGAGGCAGGTTCACTTCGGTGATCCGGTTGACCATGCGGAAGGCGGTCGTATAGACGCTGATGACGACTTGGTTGGCCTGCGCAGTCAGCGTCAGTCGCAAAGTCACCGGCCCCTGACCGAATATCGGGTTCGGGAACACGATCACAGTGGCCTGACCCGACGGAGTGGCACTGGGTGAAGCTGGGGGCGTGGGCGTCATGGAGGCCGTCGGCGTGACCGTATTGATATTGGTATTCGTGGGAGTGGTGGTCGCGGTGGGAGTTGCACTGCGGGTAGGTGAGAAGGTAGCGGTTGCCGTGGGAGTTGAGGAGCTGATCGGAGTATTTGTTGCGGTGAAGCTGGCGGTGTCCGTGGCGGTCAGGGTGGGCGTTTGGGTTTCCGTAAGGGTGGCGGTAGTGCTGGCCGTGGATGTCGCGGAGGAAGTCACCGTTTTCGTGGCGGTAAAGGTTGCCGTCGAAGTCGAGGTTTCCGTCGGGGTCAGGGTGGGTGTCATGGAAGGGCTCAAAGTTCCCGTGGAAGTCGGGGTTGCGGTCCCACTGTCGGTGGCGCTGGGGGTGGCCGTGGAAGTGGTGGTGGATGTCGGGAAGACGTCGCGGTGGCCGACGGGGTCGAGGTTGTTGAATTCGTGGGTGTGGCTGTTGTGGTTTTGGTGGGACTTGGGGTGGTGGTTTGGGTCGGGGTACCCGTTGCCGTTGAAGTGGCCGTTCGGGTCGCGGAACTGGTGGGCGTAGAGGTGGCCGTTGAGGTAGAGGTATTGGCTCCCGTGGGCGTGGCTGTTGCGGTGGCCGTGCGGGTGGGACTGTTCGTCGCCGTTGAAGTGGCCGTTGAACTAAGCGTCGATGTGGCGGTAAAGGACGGCGTGGAGGTCGCCGAATTCGTGGGTGTTAAGGTAGGAGTTCGGGTTGTGGAATTCGTTGCCGTGGGGGTGGGAGTGCTAGAAGGGGTTAAAGTGGCTGTTTTAGTGGGTGTAGTAGTTAAGGTGGCCGTGGGAGTAGAAGTACGGGTCGAGGTGGGGGTACCGGTTGCGGTGGAAGTTGGGGTTGAGGTGAAAGTCGGCGTCGCGGCGCTGGAACAGCCACCATTGACAGCAGCGGAGAAGGAATTGCTGGTATAGGGCACACCCTGGTACCGGAGCTCGATGCCCGCCTCAATGGCCGCCAGGTACCAACCGGAGTTGATGTAACCCCGCGAAACCGAGTCGTTGATGAAATTCAGGATGTTCAGGTTGGTGACCGAGGTGACGTTGGCGTTGATGACGTAAGCGATATAATTCCAGCCGATATTGCCTTCCCAGACGTTGAAAGTATATCCGTCGATGGAGACGTTGGAGGCTTGCAGCGTCCCGGCCGGCCCTGGGTTGCCGGTGGTGTTGAGCCAGATCATCAGCTCCGCCCCGCCCGCGTAGCCCCCGCTGGTGTTGGTGGTCGTGGAAAACCAGATGTCATAGGCGATGTCATACTGGCCGGTGGTAGTGGGCGTGAAGTTCCAGCTGGAGGTGACGCAGGTGAGGTTGCTGACCAGCATGGGTAGGTTGGTTCCGGAACTGCAGTTGCCGTAATGGCAGCCGTAATAAATCGCGGGATAGCTGCCGACGTTGGGACAGTGCCCGTGTACTCCGTGACGCCGAAGGCGCCCGTGGAATCGTTGATTGTCACACATTGGGTGCCGCTACAGCTGCCGCTCCAATAATTGGTTATGACGTTGTAGGAACCGATGTTCACCGTATGGTTGGTTCCGGGCCCGTCGCAATAATTCGAGGTTTGGGCTTGGGCCGCGGGAGCCCATAAACTCGCGCTCCCCAGGAAAAGAAGAAAAACAAACCACTGAAAGTTCAATTGAAAGGATGGGATTCGCATTGGTTTTTCGCTTTTCCAGCAAACGATTTTCGCGGCTAATAAAAAAATCCTTCTTTTTTAAATTGTATCACTGAATTTTTTTCGACACCCCCGGGAACGGAAAAAGGAACCGAAACCGGGGAAGGTTTCAAAATGAAACTAAAGGGCTTTCAGTGTTGGGTTTCTCGTGATAGCTGAATCCGGGTCTTTTTTCTCAAAAAAAGTTTTCCGAAAAAAGAAAAACCCGGAACCATCTGGTGTGGTCCTGGGTTTCTTTAAAACGCTTAGGCCATGTTCCCGATGACCGCCGTGGCGAATTCGGAGCACTTCACTTCCTTGGCCCCTTCCATCAACCGCGCGAAATCGTAAGTGACCACTTTTTGAGAAATGGTTTTTTCCAAAGACTTCACGATCATGTCCGCCGCTTCCTGCCAGCCCATATGCTCAAGCATCATGACACCGGAGAGCACCACGGAACCCGGGTTCACCTTGTCCAGGTTGGCATATTTGGGGGCTGTGCCATGGGTGGCCTCGAAAATCGCGTGGCCCGACACGTAATTGATGTTCCCCCCGGGCGCGATTCCAATGCCGCCCACTTGGGCCGCCAGGGCGTCCGAAAGGTAGTCGCCGTTCAGGTTGAGAGTGGCGATGACGTCGAATTCGTCCGCGCGGGTCAGGGTTTGCTGCAGGGTGATGTCCGCGATGGAGTCCTTGATGACGATGCCCGCGCCCGGTTTCCCCTCGGGAATCTTGCACCAGGGCCCACCGTCCAGTTCGACCGCCCCGAATTCCTTCTTAGCTAGGGCATAGCCCCAGTCGCGGAAGGCGCCCTCGGTGAACTTCATGATGTTGCCCTTGTGTACGAAATTCACGCTCTTGCGCTTGTGGATAATAGCGTAGTGGATGGCCGCCCGCACCAGCCGTTCCGTTCCCTCGCGGGAAACGGGCTTGATGCCGATGCCGGAGGTCTGTGGGAAACGGATTTTCTTGACCCCCATTTCCTTCTGGAGCCATTCGATGACCTTCTTGGATTCGGGGGTCCCCTCCTGCCACTCGATGCCCGCGTAGATGTCCTCGGTGTTCTCGCGGAAGATAACCATATCCACCTTCTCGGGGTGTTTGACCGGTGAGGGCACGCCCGTGAAATAGCGCACGGGCCTCAGGCAAACGTAGAGGTCCAGCATCTGGCGCAGGGCTACGTTGAGGGAGCGGATGCCGCCGCCCACGGGCGTTGTCAAAGGGCCCTTGATGCCCACCAGGTATTCCTTGAAGGCCTCCACCGTGTCGTCCGGGAGCCAGTTTTGGAACTTGTCGAAGGCCGTCTGGCCGGCGTAAACCTCGAACCAGGAAATTTTCTTCTTTCCTTTATAGGCTTTCTCCACCGCCGCGTCGAAGATGCGAACGGAGGCCCGCCAGATGTCCGGTCCCGTGCCGTCGCCTTCGATAAAGGGAAGGATTGGGTTGTCGGGAACCTTCAAGACCCCGTTCTGGATCGTGACTTTTTCTCCCTTGGGCGGCTTCACGTTTTGGTAGCTGTAGGACACAGGGGACTCCCTTGCATGAAATTTGAAGATGGAATTCGAAAAGCAGAGTCAATGAAAGCCCCCTTCAGAGGGGGGGAATATGACTTGAGTCATAAAGCCGGACTAAAAACTCACCGTCAAGCCAAGCGAGTGGCAGTTTAAAACGGTGCTGTGGAAGCGTCAAGAAGCAGCTGCAAACTGCCTTTTTAGGAAAGATTCCGGAAATCCTCGGACTTGAGTCCGTGCTTTTTCATCTTGCGCTGGAGGGTCTTTAGGCTCAATCCCGCCAGCCGGGCCGTTTCCACCAGGCCCCCGCGGGTTTTCGAAAGGGCATCCACCAGGTAGGTCTTTTCGGTCAGGTCCATCAGGTCGTCCAGTTTTTCCTTTTTGGGCGCTTCAATGGGCAGGTCCAGTTTTTCGATTTGGGGCCCCGTGGCCAAAAGGCAGGCCCTCTCGATTTGGGTTTCCAGTTCGCGGATATTCCCCGGCCAGGCATAGGTCATGAGCTGGACCATGGCCTCGGGCCCCAGTTTTTCCGCCGGGGAGCCGGTTAACACCCTGTAGGTTTCAATAAAGTGCTGGGCCAGGAAGGGAAGATCCTGCTTGCGTTCCCTTAAAGCCGGCAGGCGCAAAACCCGCGAGGCGAAGCGGTTGTAAAAATCAAGGCGGATGGTCTCCCGGTGCACCAGTTCGAGGATATCCTTGGAAGTGGCGGCTACCACCCGGGGATTGTCCGCGTCCGCCGACTCCGAAAGTTTTTCGGCTAGTTTTTTCTGGTTGGCTTCCCCCAAATGGCAGACACTGTCCAAATAAAGGGTTCCTCTCTTGGACTTTTCCCAGGCGCCGCCTTCGCCGAAAAGGCCGTCACAGCCCTCCCCGCTGGCGTTGTCCACGCAATGGAAAATCCGGAAAGGCCCCCCGGCACGGCGGCTGCGCTGGTGCATCGCCTGGGCGAAGGATTTCTTACCCGTCCCTTTTTCGCCCTGCAAAAGGACGGGCCATTCGTCCTCCGCCCATTGGGCCATGTTCTCAAACACCAGGGCGAAGTTCTTGTCCCGGCTGGTGATTTTCCCGGCGTTTTGCGGAAGGGCCCCACCCTTGGAAAGGGGCGTGATATCCCGCACCACTTCCACAGCATATTCAATTTGGGGGCTGACACCCTTCAAGGGGAAGACCGAAACCTCGAAATCACGGTTAGCCCCATTGACGGCGATAGTGCAATAGCTGGTCGCGGATTGGCCCTGCTCGAAGACCTTTACCATGTTGCAAAAAAAGCATTTCTCCTTGAAGCCGTAGAACATTTCATGGCAGGAACGGCCACGCAGTTCGTTTAAGTCCTTCTTGAGGTTTTTGCGCGAGGTGGAATTGGCGTAAACGATTCGGTAACGGCGGTCGATGATCTTCACCGACTCCGTCATACCGTCGAGGACGTTCTGGAGGAAAGGCGCCTTCATGTAAAGCGCTGGAGGCCGGTACCGGCGGGGGCTCATGCTTTTTCCGGATTGTAAAAAAGGGGGCTGCGGGACAACGGAAAAGCGGAATACCGGGTTAAAACCGCCTCAAAAAAAAATCGCACGGGTATTCCGCTCACCCTTGAATCTTTCGGCTCAGGATTTCACGACCGCACGGGAGCCGCGGGCTCGGCCTTCTCGGCCGGTTTTTCTGTCCTGGAGGATTCCGGTTTTTCGGCCGAAACCTTGGCGAAGTCTGGTTTCTCCAACCCATGCCCCGTGGAAAAATGTTTCATGCGCTTTTTGATATCCAAAAGGTCCTTGCGGATCTGGGCTAATTGTTCAGCCAGTTCTTGTTCTTCTCCGAAGACCTCGATGGCTTTCTCCAGGAGCTTGAGGGCGTCTTGTTGGTGGCCCGTCTCTTTTTGGAGGATGACCGAAAGTTCATGGGTTGAAACTTCCTGGGAGCCCGTGATGTTGAGGCTGACCGGTATGCCCGTCAGTTCAAAGAGGGTCTTTGAAAGTGCCTGGTAATGTCGTTGGGCCAGCGAAAGCATCTGCCAGACGGCTTTCATGGAATTCTCATCGTCCGGGCCGATATTGGATGTGGCCGACGCCAAGTGAAGTACCCGGTTGTAGAAAATTTCGAGGATTTGAAAGAGAAGAGCGGCCTTGCGCAAGGTGATCTTGCTGATATGGGTTTTATTATTCAGCAGGACCTTCACCTCGTGCATCTTGCTTTCGCATTGCTCCAAAAGTTCCCGGTTGGCACGGGCGTCGCGAGGGCTGATTCGAAGGGCCCGGCTGGCGAGATGCTGCACGTCTTTTTCGAGATGCTCCACCGTTTCAATCAATTGGAAAAGCGAAAAATAGAAGTTCATGTCTTTCTCCTTTACTTGAACCCTTCAGTTTGTGGTTAAAAAGGGGTGATAAATGGATTGGTTTAATTATAAAAAAGAATACACCTCTTGTACCTTCTTGGTTACAAAAAAATAGTCAAAAGGCATAAAAATTATTAAATAATAAGGGTTTTTTGAAATTTATGGGTTAAACGAAAGTCTTGAATCGTTTAAAATAAGGTCATTTATGTCTTATTTGTGTCAACTTTTACACAGATTTTACCTTTAATATGGCCCGTTTTTACGAAAAACCAGGACTTCTCTCACCGCTCCAACTTGCTTTACCCGGGCCCCTCCCCAATGATGGGCTCACTTCTCAACTCTTGAGGTGACCTATGGTAAAAGAAGGCCAAAAAGCACCGCTGTTTGAATTAGACGACGAGCAGGGAAAAAAGGTGTCCCTTTCGGATTTCAAGGGAAAGACGGTGGTTTTGTATTTTTACCCCAAGGACATGACGCCGGGTTGTACCCAGGAAGCCTGTGATTTCCGCGACAATTGGGGCGCGGTGAAAAAGAAAGGCGCGGTGGTTTTGGGCGTTAGCGCCGACCCGGTCAAGAAACACCAAAGCTTCAAGGAAAAATACAAACTTCCCTTCACCCTTCTTTCGGACGAAGGCAAGAAAATGTTGAAAGCCTACGGCGTCTGGCAGAAGAAGAAATTCATGGGACGCGAATTTATGGGAATCGTGCGCACCACGCTTATCATTGACAAGGATGGGAAAATCAAAAAAATCTGGTCCCCCGTCAGCGTCAAGGGCCACGCCGTGGACGTGCTGGAGAACCTGTAACCCAGATGCCTAAAGCTTCCGTTTATCACGTCCAGGTCAATGTCGCCGACGCCCGCCGTTCTTTTCCCTTTTACAGGGCTTTTTTTGATTATTGGGGTTACCGGGTGGTCGATAAGAGTTCGGAACATATCGGGGTCAGCAACGGCACCACCGATTTTTGGATCGTCCAGTCGGACAAAGGCCACTCCAAAAGGAAATTCCACCGCAAGGCTCCGGGTCTTAACCATATTTCCCTTGGCGTTTCTTCCAAGGAAGCCGTCCGGAAGTTCACCCGGGATTTCCTGAAAAAAAGAAAAGTTAAGATTCTTTACGACAGTCCCCGGCTTTTCCCTGAGTATCACAAGAATTATTACGCCGTGTATTTCGAGGACCCGGACCGGATAAAATGGGAAGTGACTTCCATTTCCCGTCCCCGGAGCAAGTCATGATCCAACCCTACCAGACCCACCAGCCCCAAATAGGGAAAAATGTTCGCATCCACGACCGCGCGGTCGTGATCGGTCAGGTTGAATTGGGTGATGATGTGAGTCTCTGGCCGGGCGCGGTCCTGCGGGGTGACATGGATGCCATTCGGGTGGGAAACCGCACCAGCATCCAGGACAATTCGGTTTTCCACACAGACACCGGCTATCCGGCGATTATTGGGGAGGATTGCGTGGTGGGCCACCAAGCCTGCGTGCACGCCTGCACGGTGGGCAACCGCTGTTTGATCGGCATCCAGTCGGTCATCCTCACCGGGGCCCAGGTCGGGGATGAGTGCATTATCGGGGCGGGCGCGGTGGTTTTGGAAAACGCGAATATCCCGCCCCGTTCCCTGGTCCTGGGTGTGCCGGGCAAGGTGGTGCGGCAAGTAAGGGACGAGGACGTAAAAATGATTCTGGCGGGCGTCCAGGAATACCTTCATCTACGGGAGCAGCTGCCGGCGGTTTCGTAAGGTTGCAAATCGGGTCAGCCCTGGGGCCGGAACCTTAAAGTTTCAGGGAATGGCGGCGGTCACTTCCGGGCTCCGCGCGCTCCAAACGCCGTCCCCGGATTCATTCACCACCATAAAGCAATGCGGCCCCGCCTTCAGGCCCTTCAGGTGGTTTTTCGGCAGGCCGGCATTTAATTTCGCCGCAGTCTCAAAGACCCGGTCCACCGGGTCCGCCATCAACAATAAGGATCCCGCGGCCCCGGCATGGTCCCATTCCAGGACGACCCTTCCTTCCTGTTCGGGAGTGACTCGTAGCTCCACCGAAGGCCGGGCCTTCAGCATTTCTATTTCGGTCGGTCCTGGGCTGAAAACGAAGGACCCCACCTTTTGTTCCGTTTCGTCCTCCTTCACGGCCGTAACCGTGAACTCGAACCCCACCCAGGGCAGGGCCTCCACCAGCCAGAGAGGCTCCGATTTCTTCGGATTCACCGTCACTTGGGCCGTTTGGCCCGAAGGGGATTTACGGTAAAGCCGATATCCTTTCACGGGGAATCCGGCGGCCTCCCACGAAATCTGGAGCCCCACCTTGTACACCTGTCCCCGCACCGCACCCCCCGCTTGGGCCTCCGGAGTAGGGGTCTGGGCCTGCCCCGCTTCCGGCGAGGTCTTCAGGAAAGCCTTGTTGGAGGGCATGCTGCGCACACCGCCTTTCCCCACTGCTACGACTGAGGCCTGGTAGAGGATGCCAACCTTGAGCCGCTTGAACTTCACGGGCGGGTTGGAAATGGAATCGAAAACCCGGCTTTTCCCGTCATCCATCGTGGTCAGGGTCAATGCGTAATGGTCCACGGCCCCGGACGGCGCCTTCCAGTTGGCCGATGCCCCTCCCTGGCTATCGCCCGTAAGGGTCAAAAGGGTGGGAGGGGTCAGTTCCCCGCCCGCAAAAAAGGGCTCATCGAAAAAGTAGGTTCCCGAGAACCGGCTGGTGCTTCCCAACTGGTCAAAGGGCTGGTAGGCATAATCCAGTTCCAGCCCTTCGAACTTCACCCCCGCTCCGGCCGTAAGCCCCTCCTCGTCGGTGTTGGCCAGGTAACCCACCCTCAAGGCGAAGGCGTCCTGGAACCAGTATTCCAAGCCGCCCCCGATCCGGGGCTGCAGGCTGGTGACCAAGGGGATCACGCTGTCGACGGCGGCGTCCAGGCTGTGCTGGGGCAGTTCCAACAACCGGTAGGCCGCCCCCAGCCTAAGGTTCGTGGGCAGGGCCTCCTGCTGGGTCAGGGAAACGTCGGGCCCCATGTTGAGTAGGGCCAGGCCCAGGGAAAGCCGGCTGTCCGGTCTTAAGCGCAGGCCCAGGTCCGCGGCCACTCCCGTCCCGCTGACCGTTCCCACGTTCCTCATGATGTATTTCGCGGTGAGCCCGGCCTGGAGGATGCCCCAGCCGTCCCCCCAACCTAGCATCAGCTCGCTTTCCGAGTCCGTTCCCAAAACCGCCGAGGGGCTCAGAGTGCTGTTGAAGGGCGCGGTGCCCAGCCCCAGGTAGCCCAAACCTAGGGTTCCATAGCCGCCCAATGGGAGGGCCGCTCCGGCGAAATTGAAGCTGATGCCGGCCAGGAACTCGTACTGGCTGAAGGAGACTTCCGGCAGCCGGATATTGCCCAGGCCCGCGGGATTGAAGGAAAGGGTGTTGATATCGTCGGCCACAGCGCTGAAAGCCTGGCCCATGGCGTCGGGCCGGGCGCTGGGGGTGACGTCCAGGAAATCCGCGCCCGTGGAAAGGCCCGCTCCCACCGCTTGCGAGGCTCCCGCCCAAAGCAGGACCGTCAAGGCCGGTCCCACGATTTTTATCCAGCCGGAAACTCTCATTTTTTCATTACCAGCACTTTCTTGATCTGGATGCTGCCGTTCTCGCTGTAAACCACCAGGTAGAGGCCCGTGGAAAGGGCGTCACCCGTGTCGTCGCTCCCGTCCCAAAGGACGCTGTAGTAGTTGGGGGGCTGGCTGGCCTGGACGACCCGCCGCATCCGCTGGCCCAAGACGTTGAAGACGCTGACCTCCACCGAACCGCCGTTAACGACCTGATAATTAATGGCCAGCGGCGGCCCGGAGACGGAATTCACCGAGTTGGAGCTTAAGTAGAACCCTGGCCCGGGCGTGGGAGTGGGGGTAACCAGGGTTCCGGTGGGCGTGGGGGTGGCCGTGGGCGAATTGGTCAGGGTGGCGTTGGGACTGCTAGTGGGGGTCGAAGAGCGGGTGAAGGTCGGCGTGAGGGTGGGCGTACTGGAAGGCGTTGTGGTTCCGGTGCTGGTCGGGGTAGGGGTGAACCAAGTGCCGGTAGGAGTGTTCGTGGCGGTAAAGGAACTGGTGGGGCTGGCCGTGAACGTGGGTGTCAAAGAAGGTGTCGCAGTGGCGGTGAAAGTGGAAGTGTTGGTCGGGGTGGAAGTCGGGGTATCCGTCGTCGTATTCGAGGGTGTGGTAGTGCAGGTGAAGGTTGAGGTGGAAGTAGGGCTATTGGTGCAAGTGTTCATCGGAGTGGAGGTGAACCAAGTCCCGGTGGGGGTATTCGTGGGCGTGAAGGAACTGGTGGGGCTGGAAGTCACCGTGGGGGTAAGTGAAGGTGTGGAACTGGCGGTGGCCGTTGGGGTGTAAGTGGGGCTCCCAGAAGCGGTGAGCGTGGAAGTACTGGTCGCCGTGGAAGTCGGGCTGTTCGTGGGAGTAGAAGAGGCGGTGGAGGTCGGCGAATTTGTCGTGGTGTCCGAGGGGGTGGACGTGACGGTATTGGTCAGAGTAGGGGAAGGGCTATTGGTTCCGGTGTTGGTCGGGGTGGAAGTGAACCAGGTACCGGTCGGGGTATTCGTGGGCGTGAAGGAACTGGTGGGGCTGGAAGTCATCGTGGGGGTAAGTGAAGGTGTGGAGCTGGCGGTGGCCGTTGGGGTGTAAGTGGGGGTCCCAGAAGCGGTGAGCGTGGAAGTACTGGTCGTCGTGGAAGTCGGGCTGGGCGTGGTGGTAGCCGTGGAAGTGGCAGTGCCCGATAGTGTGGCGGTTGGCGAGTTGGTGAAAGTGCCGGTGGGTGTGGCCGTGGGGCTCAAGGTACCGGTGGAGGTGGGCGTGGCGGTGTTCCAGGTACCCGTGGGGGAGAGCGTGTGGGTGGAAGTAGCGGTGTTGGTGGTGGTGTTCGTGGGCGTGGAAGTAGCCGTGACCGTCGGGGTCGGGGTGATCGTGGGAGTATAGGAGGGGAAATAAACCGGAGGGCAGCTCAATTGCCTGAAATAATGCGCCTCATAGGAAGCCCCGTCGCCCGCAGTCATGCCATAATAAACGATGGGGTTCCCGCCGAAAATCACATTTTTGATATCCTTGACGTAGCTGATCTTGAGCACACCGTTGAAGTAAATCAGCATGCCTGGCGTGGGGTTGGGGTTCCAGACCACTTCCAGGGTCTGGGGCGCCCCGGTCTTGGGAATGTTGCCGGCGGCCATAGCCCTCACCGCGGCGGCCCCGCCGTGGCTCACATCGCCGTTCTCGTCCACCGCGATGTGGTCGTAAGCCGGGTCGTTGGGGATGCCGCAGCCCAAGTCCGTCGTACCTGTATTCTGGTAGACGTCCATCTCCACGCCCACGCTGGGTTTGATGCCGCCGTAACCCATGCAATAGCCGTAGTTGGAGCCGACCGTCCCGTCACCCTGGGGGCTTTGTTGCAGCACGAAGACCATCCCGTCCGCGCCCACGCCGGCCGGCTTATAGAAATGGACCTCGAAGGACATGTCAAAGGGAAGGTCGAGGCTGACCATGCCGTTGTTCCAGGCCGCCCCGCCTTCTCCACCCCCGGTATTGTCGGTCAAGGTCACCATTTGCGAGCTGGTATTGATGGCGGCGTTTCCCGCCGGGTTCCAGCCGATGGATGTGACGCAAGCGGGAAGCGTGGGGGTCGGGGTTTGGGCCTGAAGGGGCTGATGGAGGAGAAAGAGGAAAACGGGCACAAGGAAATACAATCCAGCGGGAACGTCTCTCGGAGACGGGGCCGGCCAAAGAAAAAGACGCTTCAACCAAGGGGTCTGACGGACAGGTTCAGCACCCCGAACAACCGTGGGTGTGGTCATGGCATCCAACTTTCGATCCAGCCGATGCTCGTTGAATCGGCTTGTCCGGAAAAACCATGTTTATTTTCCCTCGGTTAAGCGGGAGCGGTATGATTTCCCTCACATTTCAACCCGGGAATTTCTACCGCCGCAAACCTCCAAAAAGGCCCAATTTAGGCCGCTATTCCTTTTGGGGAAGTGAGGGTGGGACACAAAAAAATACTTTTTGGTTTTCTAAAAGGAATTGGCATCTTCGGGTGGCCTTCGACGGGGATCGGTGACCGGCAGGTAATCCAGCTTCACGTCGCCCATCACTGAAACCTGGCAGGCCAGACGCCAGTGGGGCGGGGCCTTAATAGCGGCCAGGGTTTGTTTTTCTCGGTCTTCCATTTCCGAGAGGTTCGCGGCGCCCTCGATCACTTCGGTCAGACAAGTGGTGCAAACAGCCCGCTCGCAGCGGTATCGGATGGGCAGGTCGTAACGAAAGGTAGCATCCACCAGGGTGTCACCGCTGTCCACTTCGCACTCCTGGCCCGTCTTGGGAAAAACAATTGTGGCTTTCTTTTCAGTCTCCATAAGCGACGCATTATAGCGGCTATGCGTTGCAAACATGATCGTAAGACATCTAAAATGAACCCTGTTTCAAGGGAGGATTCATGGCCATCCTGCGCTTTATCCATTTCTTCACTTTCATCTTCTGGTACGGCACCCTGCTTTATTTCACCTTCATCCAGGCCCCTGTTCTTCTTAAAACCCTTCCCCGCCAGCTCTTCGGCGAGGTACAAAGCCATCTTTTCCCGGCTTATTACTGGATTGGCTACCTCTGCGGCGCCCTCTTGGTAGTGACTTACCATTTGCTGCATCCCCTGAAGAATTACGTGAGCGAGGACTGCGTGAAAATCACCGCCCTCTGCCTGATGCTCCTGTTTTCCCTGGGCCAAGGCCTTTGGGCCGGCCCCAAGGTGGCCCAGTTGCGCGTGGAACGCCAGGCCGCGGAGGATTCCAAGGACCAGGCCAAAGCGGAAGCGCTCCGCCGCGAATTCGGAAAGGCCCACGGTTTTGCCAGCCTTTTGAACTTGGTGGTGATCGTCTCCGGGATGGTATACTTGGTTTATTGGTTTCGGGAAATAAACCCCTGATTCCTAGGCCGTACCGGCTTACATTTCCATCCCAAAGGCCCCGTCGTTTCATGAGAAGAATCCAAATCGTCGACCTAGTCCGGTCCGCTTGCATCCTGACAGTTTTGGCCCACCACCTGGGTTTCCACTACATTACCCAGCCCTCCCACCCTTATTTCCTGGCTTTCCTTTGGTATAAGCTTTGGGTCAACGGCGGTTATGGGGTGACGATCTTTTTCGTGATTTCGGGCTTCGTTATCACCCGCCTGATCGCCTCCCAGCCCGCTCCTTACGGCCTTTTTAATCCCGACTTCCGGGACTTTTATACCCGGCGCGCGGGCCGTATCCTTCCTCTCTTGGCGACCACCTGTCTTTTCGGCATCGTAATGATTTCCTTTTTCCAATCCCCCTCCCATCCCTACCAATATTTTTTCAAGAATCCCGACGTTTCTTTTTCCCCTTCCTTTTGGCTTTCCATCGCCACTTTCACCTTTTATTGGTTCGGGTTATGGCACCAAGTGGGCATCCATCTCTACGGCCTTCATTGGGACCTGCTTTGGTCCCTCTCCGTCGAGGAACAGTTTTATTTTTGTTACCCCTACCTCCTTAAAAAGCTGGGCGGGGAACGCCGCTTGCGGCTTTTGTTGGTGGCCTTGATTTTCTTTCCCCCCGTCTTCGCCGCTCTCCATAGTTTTTATTTTCCGGACAAATCCATCCCTGTCCTGGGGGACCTGAGTCCCTTTGGGGCCATCGCCACAGGCTGCCTCCTTTACCTGGCCGTGGAGCGGTTTAAAACCGGCCTCTTGAAAAACAAAAAGCTCTCCCTCGCCCTCTGCCTTCTGGGCCTGTTTGTTTTTTTGAAAGCCTACCTGCACCAGGACTACAAAGCCGATATCGGCGGGCACATCCTGAACTGGTCACTGATCACCTGGGGAATGTTTTTATTCCTGCTCGGGGGGCTTCACTTGGAGTTTTTTAATTCCAAATTATGGGCGCCTTTGGCCCGTCCCGGGGTGTTAAGTTACGGGGGTTATTTGATTCACCCGGCTGTTCTCTATTTTCTTTGGCCTTTTTTAACGGGGGAAAACGAGTACTTGGCCTTCTTCATTTTCGCGGTGGTTACTTTTTCTTGCGCCCAACTGTCCTATCAATTTTTCGAAGTACCTGTTAATTTATGGATTCGCCGGCTTTTAGGCCGTCCCGTTTCTAAAGGAGGTTGAACATGGCGATCTTCCACGAACCTGTTAAAAATTACCTCTATAAACTCGCGCATGTGGATCATCCCATCCTGAGGGAAATGCAGGCTTATGGGGAGTCGAAAAATTTTCCTATCGTGAACTGCGAAGTGGGCCGGGTTTTGTATCAATTGTCGGTTCTTTCAGGGGCTGGGAGGGTTTTCGAGTTGGGTTCGGGTTTTGGCTATTCCACGATGTGGTTCGCGCTGGCCCTTCCGCCCACGGGCATCGTGCACCACACCGACGGAAATCCTGAAAACACGAAGCTGGCCCATCATTATTTCAAGAAAGCCGGGCTTTTGAAGAAAGTCCGCTTCCATGCGGGCGACGCCCTGGAAAGCCTGGCGAAGACGCCGGGGAATTTCGACATTTATTACTGTGATATCGATAAGGAAGGTTATCCGGACGCCTACCACGCCATCAGCCACAGGATCAAACCCGGCAACATGGTCATCACCGACAACCTGCTCTGGTCGGGCAAAGTGGCCCATCCCAACCCGGACGCGGAAACCCGGGCCATCATGAAATATACCCGCCTGTTCTGGAATGACCGGCGCTTCGCCTCGTCCATGCTGCCCATCCGCGACGGCGTGGGCCTCCACTTAAGGCTTCAACGGCCGCGTCCCTTTTAAACCCGCTGACCCAACGGTTTATTTTTTTGGAAAAATATCACTCCACCTCATGCCCCAGGAAGGGCACGTTGGGCAAGGGGACGTTCTGGTAGGCCTTGGGCAGGGCGGGCTCAATAAAGCTTTGGATGACGTTCTGGTGAAAAATTCCAATCAACAAAATCAAGGCTGCCAAAAGAAACAGCGGAACCTTGGCGGAAAATGCGATGGGCGCGCGAAGTGACTCCTGCTTCCGGTGCTCGAATAAAAGCCAAAGGAACCTCGCCGCTATCCAAAGGTTGAAAAGGAGCGTGGCTCCCAAAGGCGCGATCAAGAACCAGTCCCGTTTCTCCCAAAGCCCTTGCAATAGGTAGTATTTGCCGAAACAACCGCCGGTGGGCGGCACCCCCACGATGGAAAAGGCGAAGATGATGAGGGCCAGCGCCGTGCTGAAATCATGGCGTCCCAGTCCGGCCAGCTTGGAGAAAGGATGGGACCCTGCGGGCTTCAAGCTGAGGACTCCCACCGCCATAAACAGCCCCATTACGGTCGGCATCTGGCTCAGGAGTTCCATCAGTGACCCCGTCAAGGCGCTTTTGTTTCCCGCCACAAAACCGATAAAAGGAAAAGCCAGTTGGGCCGCGCTCAAAAAGGCCACCGAATGAAGGAAATCCTTCTGCCGGGCGGCCAGGAAAAAACCGGCGAGGAATAGAACCGCCAAGAGATATTCCAGGGCCGTCAACCAGCGGGGCTGGGCCATCCCCGGCACGTTCAACACGAAAAAGAGAAAAAGAAACAAAAGATAGACCCCGACCCGGACCAAAACCGAGGTCAAAAGTCCCAAGAAAAAGGGCGGCGCTTGGTTTAAAAGCTGGTTGAAGAAAACGGGCGCCGGAAAACAAAAAAGGTAGCTGAGCCCCCCCGCCAGGAAAAAACCTGTGGTTAAGGCTGCGGAAAAATTTTTGGCGATAAAGAGTTGGACTAAAAGGTCGTCCAAGTGCAGCGTACCTGTGGAGGAATAAAGAAAAAAGAAGCCCGCCAAAAGAAGGGAGGCCCCCATGCTTCCCCCCAAAAGGAAATGAAACCCCTCCTGCCAACCTTGCCGTGTGACGCAAACCATGAGGCCGGCAGCCGCCACTACGGAAATTTGAAAGAAAAGATACAAGCTGAAACCGTCCCTCACCCAAAGCAGTGCCAACAGGGCGGATACCCATACCAGTAAAAGAGACCCTCCGAGGGATTCCCGGCTCTTCAAGAGGCCTGCCACAAGCCCAAAGGAACCCAGCTGAAAAAAAGCGAGGAGCGCTAAAAGGAGGACAAAACAGCCCAGGAAAGCGGAAAAAGGCGTAATGACCAGCTCGATGCCCCACGGCGGCGCCCATCCTCCCAGGAAATAATGCCAGGACCCTTCGGAAAGGAGTTTTGGCAGGGACAAACCGGTTAAATAGAGGGTGAAAAGAAGCACGGCGTAGACGCAGAGGCGCGAGAGACGGTAGGAAAGAAAACCCAGGAAAAAGGTAAGCCAAGCCCCTGCTAGGGGAAGTAAGGCCATGAGAATGGGCAGATGATCCTTCATTTGGGACCCCGCCGGTTATTCTTTCCACTCTCCGGGGATTTTGTCCGCCCACCTAATTTTAAGGAAAAGACGCCCAATAAAATCACGACCGCGGCGGTGCAAGCCGAGGTGCTCAAGGCGAGGGCGGCCGGAAAGGGATTATCCTTGGAGGTGAGTTGGAAAAGAAACACGATGAGGCCCGCCTGGAAGGCGCACCAGGAAAGTGTTTTCTTCCAAGGCCCGGAGTGGAAAAAAACGCCATGAAACCCGGCCAGGCAAAGTGCGAGGGGAACGGCGTAATGGAAGGCGTTCCCAAGGTCAACGGCCACGGGGACCCTCCGGAGAACGAATCCACCGGGCCCAAAGCATCAAGAGCCCGCCGAGGGAAAGGAGGGTCCCTCCCAATAAGGCCAAACTCCCGTCCAACCGGGCATTCAGCGGCCCCACCCATGAAACCAAGCTCTCGTAGTCGAGGAAATTACCACCGGTCCTAAGGCACAGGAATCCCATTCCCAGGGTTAAAAGAACCCCGAGGGCCAACAAGAGAAAAGAGGATAAAAAATCCAAGATCTTCGGCGGTTGGTTGAAAAAGAGGAGGACGCAAAGCGCCGCCGTGAAAAAAAGCGTGGCGACCGTCAGGAGATCCGGACTGCGGTAATCAGCTAGGATGGCCCCGGTCCGCGAATGGATGCCTGTTTCCATCCCGGAGCGCTGTTGGTAGCGGCTGGCGACGTGAAGGGCCCGGATGGAATCACCCGCCGGAACCTGGGCGAAGGAATAAATCAAAAGCAGGGCCAGGAGCAGGCTTAATATCCAGGAGGCGGTCTTCAAGGGTAAGTCCTTTGCGTAAAATTCGGAATATCCTAACAGGTCGTTCTTTTCCATTCATCTTTGAAATGAAGTGCCTGGTCGGGACCGCCCGATGAAGTATGATGAACCCATGTGAACCAACCCTTCTCGGAGGCGCTTTGCCGAACCCCGGTCCAACCCAACATCCAACCTTCCTTTGGCGGACTTTTTTGTTGGCGGCCACGGGACAGGCTTTCCTGGCCCAGGCTTCCCGGTCTTGGACCCTTTTTCCCGGCTTGTTGTTATTCGGCGCCGCGGTAGCTGTTCTTTACTATTCTTTCCCTGACGACGCCAAAAAGGAAAATAAACCAAAACCCCTTTCCTTGAGTCGGGAGCTTTTTCTTTTCACCTTCATCCTGTTGGCCGCTTTCTTTTTCCGGATTTGCGACATTGATTCACTGCCCGCCGGGATGCATACCGACCAGGGCTTGACCGGTCTTTGCGCCTTGCGCATCCTGCACGAAGGCTGGCGGCCTTTCGGCGAAGTATTTGACTACCAGGTGCCCGAAATTCTTCTTTTTTACCAATTGGCCGCTTGGTTCGCCTTGGTGGGCTCCTCTTATTTCACTTTTCACCTTTTTTTCATCCTGCTTTCCTTGGCCGCTTTCCCTTTCGTTTATTGGACGATTCGCCAATGGGCGGGCCAACGCCCGGCTCTCCTTTCCCTCTTCATCTTGGCGGTCATGCGCTGGAACTGGATCGAAACCCGCAACGGTTATCCGAGCATCCAGGTTCCTTTTTATTTGTTCGCCGCCCTCGCCTTTTGGGCCTATTGGATAAAGAGCCGCAAGAAATGGGCGTTCATCCTTTCAGCCCTTTTCGTAGGGATCGGATTTTACTCATACCAAGCCTTTAAAATCGTCCCACTCCTTATGGCGATTTATGCAGCCTACGAATTTTTTCTGCTGAAAAAGAAAATCCGTAACTCACGGCCCTTTCTTTCCTATTTCCTGATTGTTTTGACCATCGTTTTGCCGCTTTTAACTGTTATGGTTCAAAAAGGAATCCTCGGCCATCGGGAAGCGGATTTATTCATCGGTACGAAGATCGTCCAGGAACACAGTCTCAAACCTCTTTGGGACGTCTGGACTGGAACCCTTCTGATGTTCAACCGCTCTGGGGATTTGAACCCCCGCCATAACATTCCGGGGATGAGGATGTTGGACGACATCACGGCGGTGTTTTTCATTTTGGGCTTGGCCCTTGCCTGGCGCCGGCGGAAGGAGCGGGAGGGATTCTATCCCCTCGCCGGTTTCGGCGTGATGCTCTTGACCGGCCTTCTTTCCACCGACCCCGCCCATTCCAACCGTCTGGTTTCTTTGACGCCCTTTGTGGCTTACTTTGCGGGAAGCGCTTTTGTTTTTTTCTGGAATCATTCCAAAGCGGCCTTCAAAAAATCGGCCGTTCCAGCGGCTATCGGAACCTTGCTGTTGGCGGGAATGACGGCCCAAAACACCCTGACCTATTTCGTGGGACAAGCCGAAGACCCACGGTGCCGGGAAGCCTTTGGAGTGGAACAAACTTTTATCGGGAAAAGCATTGAGTCACTCGAGGAATCGCACCCCTCCAACCAGCATTACTTCGTGGATTCATTTTATTTTGCGAACCACACGGTTCAGTTTCTTTCCTATCCGGCCCATTCGGATGTAATGGCTTTGAACCTCCAGGATTGGGCTGGTGGACGGATGCCCAAGGACAATTCCGCGATCCTCTATTTAGGATCGGAAAAATCGGGATGGGTGGATTTTTTAAAAACTCTTTTCCCAACCATGCTCCCTCCCGATAAAATCCAAATAGGGAAAATATCCATTTATGGTTGTGTGATTCAAAAGAATTTGTTGGGTCTGGTTCATCCCTGGGAAAGGGGGCTCCAGGCCACTTATTTGAACGCTGCCGATTGGAACGGGAAGCCCGTGACGGTTCAAACCGATCCAGTCTTGAATTTCACCTCAAAATTCGATTTTCCCTTCACTAGCGGTCCGCCCTTCCGTATTCGCTGGACCGGCAGCCTGGAAATTTCAAAGGTCGGAGAATATCAGTTCCAAGTTTTAACCACGGACAATGCCCAATTGCGGCTGGATGGAAAATCGGTTGTCCTGGAAAAACCTTTCCGGTTGGCGACGGGCCCCCACAAGCTGCGGTTGGACTTTGAGAAAGATTCCGGCGATTCCCTGGCCCTGAACTTCATCTGGAAAAAGCCGGGGGACGACAAATGGGAGGTCGTACCCGCCACGGCTTTCGGAAAAATCACCCCAAAGTGAAAAAAGCCTAAGACTCCCCGAAAACAAGACAAAAAACCACCCGCGAATCGTTCCCCGGCCGTTTCCATCCGTCAATCCATCAACAACAAGCCCCCAGGTCCATTCCCTGAAACTGCCTCATTTTTGGCGTTTCGCGAAAGTTTTTCCAACAATTTAACCTCGTTTTTTTCAGGGCCAAATTAAAATTGGCTTCCGTCAAAAAAAATTATCCATTTAAAATCTCTTAAGGAGAATCCTATGGCAAATCCAACAGTGAAGTCTTTCCGGTTAGGGCGGTTGCAGCGCACCTACGACCCGCGCATCCCCCACATGAGCGCCATCACCGCCGGCCAGGTCTTGGCCCCGCCCCCAACCTCCTGCGATTGGACGAAGGGAATGCCGTCGAGCCTGGGCATGATGCTCAACGACAGCCTGGGGGATTGCACTTGCGCGGCCGTTTACCACGCCATCCAGGTCTGGACCTTCAACGCCGGGCCCGCCATGGACACCGAGCCGGACAGCGACGTGAAAAAGCTCTACATCCAGGCCTGCGGCTACAACCCGCGGATAGGCGGGGAGGGGCCGGGCGGAAACGAACAGCACGTGCTGACTTATTTGGTCCAAACCGGGGCGCCCACCGGACCCCAGGGCAAGACCCGCAACCCATTGGCGGCCTTCGTGGAGGTCGACCCCAGGAACCTGGACGACGTCAGGCGCACGATCAACGATTGCGGGGTGGCCTATATCGGCTTCAACGTCCCCCAATATATCGTCCCTCCCGCCCCGGCCCAGCCCCCGGCGGTATGGGGCGTCCAGAATGACAATACGGAAATCGTGGGAGGCCACGCGGTGGTTCTGGCCGGCTATGACGCCTCCGGGGCACGGGTTATTTCCTGGGGCCAGTACTACACCATGACCTGGGCTTTTTTCTCCCAATATGTGGATGAGGTCTATGCCCTGGCGGACAACACCTGGATCAACTCCAAGGGCACCACACCCGGGGGCTTGACCCTGGACGAGTTGGAAGTCCAGATGCAGGCTATCAAACAAGCCTGAAACGGCGGGAAAGGATGGGGACGGAGGGTTTTTGATGCGGCCCCGCCTGCGGGTATAATGCACCCCGTGAAAGAACCTTTTTCCCGGCCCCTCGCGGCCGCCACCCTCCTCTTCTTTTTTTCCGGCGCCACCAGCCTTATTTATGAAGTGCTCTGGACCCGCCAGTTCGAGCTCATCCTGGGGGCGACGACTTATTCGGTGGGGGCGGTCCTAGCCGCCTTCATGGGCGGGCTTTTCCTGGGAAGCCGCCTCGGCGGGCGCTGGGCTAGCCGCTTCAAGAACCCCCTCAAGGCCTATGGGTGGCTGGAGTTGGGTATCGGCCTCTACGCCTTCGGCCTGGCGTCCTCCTTCCACCAAGTGGATTCGGCCTTTCAACTCCTTGAAACCCATTGGCCCCTTTCCCATTCCCTTTTCATCGTCCCCCGGTTCCTGGGCTGCCTGGCCCTCCTCCTCGTCCCCACGACCTGCATGGGGGCCACCCTTCCCTTTCTCTCGAACCTGGTGAAGGGGCTGGAAAAGGGCGGTAGCTCTTTCGCCGGGCGGCTTTACGCGGTCAACACGGCCGGCGCCTTGATCGGCACTGTTGCCGCCGGCTATTGGCTGCTTCCCTTAGTGGGCCAGTGGAAAACCGCCGCCCTGGCCGCCGCGGCCAACGGCCTTTTGGGACTTTCGGCCTGGGGGGCCGGGGCCGCGCTGGGCCGAATGAGTTCCTCCTCTTCCCCCTCTCCCTTGACGGGAGAGGGCGGGGTGAGGGTGGCGAAGGGAGGCAACACAACCCCTAACCCTCTCCCTCAAGGGGCGAGGGAAATAGAATCCAACCCTACACGCCAAAAACTATCCGCAAACGAAAAAATTTCCAAGGCAAGTTATAGTGGATTACTACATGCGGCACTGGCCGTGGCGGGCCTTTCGGGGGCGGCGGCCATGATGGATGAAGTGGGGTACAACCGCGTGCTTTGCATGGTGCTGGGCGGGTCCGCTTACGCCTTTTCCGCCATGCTGGCCGCCTTCCTGGCGGGTTTGGGCTCGGGCTCCTTCGTTTTTTCCCGGTCCAAGGCCTCGGGCAAAAAGGCCCTGGCGGTCCTGGCGGTCACGCAATTGGCCCTGGCCGGGGTGATCCTAATCACGGTCTATTCCTTCGACCGCTTCTGGCTTCTCTTCATGGGGCTGGCCGGCCTCGTCAACCGCTTCGGCCTGGACTTGGACCAGTGGCAGAAGGCCGTCCAGTTTGTGCTGGCTTTCCTGGCCCTTTTTCCAACCGCCTTTCTCTGCGGCGCGGTTTTTCCCCTGGCGCTGAAGGCGGACCCTTCTTTTTCCCAAAACCCCGGCGCCCAGGTGGGCCGGGTTTACGGCATCAATACCCTCGGGGCCATCCTGGGGTCGCTCCTGGCTTCGCTGGTGCTCATCCCATGGGTGGGCGTGCAAAAAACCCTGGAGGCCTCGGTGGGCTTGAACCTATTGGCCGCGGGCCTCTTGGCCCTCGTCCCCCGGTTCCGGGATTTTAAAAAGGCCCTAGGTTCCGCGTCCGGCTTGGCGCTGGCCTTAACCGCGCTTTTTTGGGCCTTCCTTCCCTCCTGGAACCGGCACAACCTGGCGGTCGGCCCCTTTTTCCAGGCCATCTCCGCCTCGGACTATATCCCCGACTACTCCGAGCGCCTGGCTGAGGCCCAGCTTCTTTATTACCGGGAGGGCCTTGTCAACACCGTGACCGTTGAAAAGTCACAGGAGTTCAAAACCATCGTCCTTTCCAACAACGGCAAGGTGGAGGCTTCCTCCCGGGGCGACCTTCCCACCGAACAGCTGGTGTCCCACCTCCCCCTCCTTTGGCGGGAATGCACTCTCCAAAGGCCCGCGCAAAGGGTGGCGGTGATCGGCTTGGCCAGCGGCATCACCGCCGGAACCGTGCTCACGCACAACCCCCAAAGCCTGGACGTGGTGGAACTGGAGCCCTTCATGCCCCAGGCCACCGCGTTCTTCAGGGATTTCAACTTCCACATCCTCACCGACCCCCGGTTCCATTTCATCCCGGACGACGCCCGCCATTACCTGCGCCTCGCCCCAGGGAAATACGACGTGGTCATCTGCGAGCCCAGCAACCCCTGGCTCTCGGGCGTTTCCAACCTTTTCTCCAGGGAATGTTTTGAGATCGGGAAAAGGGCCTTGGCCCCGGGCGGGGTCTATGGCCAGTGGGTGCAGATTTACGGGATGAAGAACGACGACGTGAGGGCCATCTGCCGAACCTTCAGCTCGGTTTTCCCTTATGTCTATGTTTTTGGTGTGCCGCCTCCGCCCGACAGCCTTCAGCCCGTGCCCGACCTGGTACTGCTGGGTTCGGAAGCCCCCTTGAAACCCAACATTCCCTACATGGAAAAAGCCATCCAATCCGGCCCGCTGAAACAAGCCCTGGGCCGCATATCGGTGGAGCAGGCCGGGGATTTGGTTTCCATGCTGAGGATGGGTCCGCGGGAGGTGAAGGATTTTTGCGCCGACGCTCCCCTGGATACCGACGACAATGGGCTCATCGAATATTCCGCGCCCCTGCATCTTTACGACGGGGACTGCTATGTTTCCAACATGCTGGCCATCCGCGGCTTCCAGCCCGACCCCACGGACTACGTGGATGCTGAAACGAAAGAAACCCTCAGAAGGTTGCTCCTGAGGGTTTCCTCGGATGTGAAGGATTATTGGGGAAGGGATTTCGCAACAGGCCTGCGGCAAAAGGCCGCCGGTCTTTGACAAAACCGCGGTGGTTTAATGCGCCGCGGTACCCGGTACGTTACCGCCTCCAGTGGCAGGGCCCCCGGCCGGGTTGTTCGGATTGCCTCCCGTGGGGTTATTTGGGTTGTTGGGATTATTTGGATTGGTGCCAGGAGGGTTGCTCCCGTTGGTCGTCGGACCCCCAGCCGGGTTGCCTCCGGTAGGATTGTTCGGATTATTCGGGTTATTGGGGTTGTTCGGATTGTTGGGATTGCCGCCGGTGGGATTGCTGCCGGTGGTTGTCGGCCCGCCGGCCGGATTGGTGCCCCCTGTCGTTACCCCACGGCCGTTGGAATTGGCCACCAAGGTATTTCCATTCTTACCTTTCCCCTTGGAGCCCTTCCCTTTTTGGGGATGCGCCGCGGAAACCGTATCCTGGATTCCACCCTTCTTCCCTTTTTTGCCATCCGCCGCGGAAACCGTATCCTGGATTCCGCCCTTCTTCCCTTTTTTGGCATCCGTTGCGGAACCGGTATCCTTATTACCGGAACCTTTTCCGTTGCCGCCCGCGCCCGAGGTTTTTGGTATGCTGGAACCTTTTCCATTGCCGCCAGCGCCTGAGGTGGGGTCTTTGGGCATCTTCATCTTGTCCATGCCGGTCATCGTGTTGTTGTTGAGGTTCGGAGCCCCCGCGGGCTGGTCGGCCCAAACCATTCCGGCCGGGCCCAGCAAGGCCAGGCTCACTGCTATTCCCAAGATCTTTTTCATAACCTCTCCTTTTGGTAATTATTCTTAAACTGTAACCTCTGAAAAACTTGATTCGATGTGTGGTTTAGCCGTTGTAGGGGCGATCCTCCGCGATCGCCCAGCCTTTGTTTTTAACGGTTTTATGCCGGGCGGCCACAGAGGGCCGCCCCTACAAAACCCTTTTTCAGAGGTTACAAACCGAGTTTATTTCGAATTCGGCGGTAAATTACCGAGAACCGGGCGGGGAGCCGTCCCCCCAAAATGGTTCTGGTTGTAAACCGGCGCGGTGGCCGAGGCGCTTCCGGCCTGCTTCATGCTGGGGAGGGACTTCGTCATCTTTAAATTGCTGCCTTTTGTTGTAAGACTGCCTTTGGATTTGCCTTTTTTGATCGTTCCCGAGAAAGTCGTTTTTTGGACCGTGCTCCCCAGGTGATTCTGGTTATAGACCGGCGCCGAAGCCGAGGCGCTTCCAGCCTGCTTCATCTTGGGAAGGGCGCCACCTTCCGTGCCGACGAAGCCCTGCGGGACCGTCTCACCCGGTTGATTCTGGTTATAGACAGGAGCCGACGCCGACGCGCTTCCGGCCTGCTTCATCTTGGGCAAGGCGCCCCCTTCCGTGCCAACGAAACCCTGCGGGGCCGTGCTCCCCGGTTGATTCTGGTTATAGACAGGGGCCGACGCTGAGGCGCCTCCGGCTTGCTTCATCTTGGGAAGGGAGCCCGTGCCAGTGATGCCCTGCTGGTCCGTGTCGACCGGGGGCTGGGCGCCGTTTACCGGCGTCTGCGCCAAGGGGAGGCCCGGAGCCCCAAGGACGGCCAATGCCGCGGTGATTTTCAATAATTTCAGCATGATGTTTCCTCCACTTTCAATCGGGATTACTTCTGTCCGGGCGGCAGGTTGTTGGTTCCGCCGGGGCCACCCGTCCCGTTTTTCTGGAATCCGTTCGCGCCCATCATCGGGTTTTTATCCGTAAGGGATGCCTTGCCTGTGACGCCCCCGGAATTGCCATTGCCCCAATTCGCCAATCCCTTGTTCGCCGCCACTCCCCGGTTGAGCTTGACGTTGTTGTATTTGGATACTCCCACCAGTTTTCCCTTTTTTCCCTTTTTGCCGCCCCCAGTGCCCCCTCCGCCGTCTTCCTTGGAACCCTCGCCTTTATTGGAGCTCGATGTTGAGGCGGTAAGATTCACATTGCCCGAAGCCGTAATCGGCCCGCCCGCTCCGCCGTTGTCGTTGGAAACCCCATTTTCCGGAACACCATTATTGGGAACTCCATTGTTTGGAAGCCCGTTCGTGTTGACACCGTTCGAGTTAACTCCATTTTCCGGCACACCATTGCCCGGAACCCCGTTATCGGGGACGCCGGCCCACAAAAACACGGGTGAGCCCATCAAAACCAGGGCGGTTATCCAATGAAGCCGTTTCTTCATCCTGAATTCTCCTGGAACAAAAGCCCCCGGAAACCTCCCGGGGCTTGGGGACTTCAATCGCACCTGGGTTGAGGCGCGTTCATTTTTGGACCGCCGGCAGGCTGGTGTTTCCCCCGGCTCCGCTGATGACGTTCTTCGAAAGGCCGTTGGCGTTATTCAAACCCGCAGCCTTCGAGAACCCCTTGGCGTTAGGCAGTGAACCCTTCCCGGACTTGGGCTTCAAACCCTTTCCGGAAAGCTTCGCGGAACCGAGTTTTTGGGTCGGTCCGGGATTGACGCCGACCTTAACGTCGGGATTTACAATTCCATTCTGTGGCGGCCCCGGATTGACAGCGGCCTTGACCCCGGGATTCACGATGCCGGGGTTGACGGCTCCGGTACCATTGGCGGCCTGGATTTGGGTTTGAAGCAGTTGGTGGCTGGTATTGATTTGGCCGCTCGGCACGGCCGACCCGGTGCCGCCGTTGGGGTTGGCCGGATTGGGGGAGTTATCCGCACCTGTATTGAACTGGGATTTGAGGGGGGCGGAAAAGCCGTTTCCCCCCTGGTTTTGGCCGTTGGTCACGCCGGCCCCCGCCTGGCTGACCGCTTGGCCCTGGTCACTGCCGGAATCGTCCGCCCAAAGAGCGGCGGCTCCCGCGAAGAGGATCGCCGCCATCACCGCCGTGAAATTTCTCATTTTTGAACCGCCGGTAGATTGGTGTTGCCCGGACTGCTCTTATCGAAGCCATTCTGTTTCGAAAAACCATCCACGGCTTCCGGCTTCGCGAGCCCTTTGCTATTACCACTGATGGTAGAGTTGTTGAGACTTGCTTTTCCCGATCCCGCGCCGCCCGTAGCGCTGCCGACGGTGTAAGGAACGGTTTTGCCGTTGGCCTTCATCCATTTACTGTAGGTGTTGGTGGCTTTGTTGTACTTAATGAAATAGGTTTTACTGGATTGCTTATGGAGGCTTTTCCCGGCCCCCGTCCCGCCCTTCAGGTTGCCGGTGATCTGGGTCTTGTCCCCGGCAGTCAATTTGCCGCCGTCCCCCTGTGAATGGACCCCTGGCGGCAGGGGCTGGGGGTTCAAGTCATCAGCCCAAACCAGTCCTGCTGGTCCCGCGGATAGTGCCACTGCCACTGCGATTGATAGCTTTCTCATTTCTTCCCCCTTTAACGAAATAATGTCGGATCTAATTTTTAACCGCCGGGACCAACTCGTTCTTATTTAAACTATTTTGTTTTTGGAGGCCATTTTCCTTCGAAAAGCTATCAACGGCGTCCGCCTTCTTGAGCCCACTGCCACCGTTACCACTGATGGTACTGTTGTTGAGGGTTACTTTCCCCGCCCCCGCACCGCCGGTGTAAGGAACGGTTTTGCCGTTGACCTTTGACCATTTACTGTAGGTGTTTGTTTTCTGGTCATACTTCATGAAATAGGCGCTTTTGGAACCTTTGACCTTGCCGACTTTCCCGGCCCCTCCCCCCGTTCCGCCAGTTAGGTTGCCGCTGATTTGGGCCTTGTCCCCGGCCGTCAAATTACTCCCTCCGGCCTTGTGCATTTGGTCTCCGCCATTGCCCCCAGCGGCCCCCGGAGGCAAGGGCTGGGGATTCAAGTCATCAGCCCAAAGAAATCCCGCTGTTCCCGCAAAAAAAACTACCGCCATTGCCATTGCCAATTTCTTCATCTCTCCACCTCCTAAAAATTGATAAAACCGCATAAAGTCTTCGAACCCTTCCTCCCGGGGGGAGGCACCCTTTCTTTATTGGCCCCGTACGGAGCCGTCGCCCATGGCTCCGTTGTGCGGGGTCCCATTTAAGGCGGTGTTGGCCTTTTGAAAACTGTTTTTGATGCCGCCGGTAAATTGGCCCTTAGTTCCATTCGAGATGGAGGCATTCGGCGACTTGGCATCCTTTTTCCCGTCCTTTTCCATGACGACGATGGAGCCCTTCGTGTGCGATTTTGCCCCTTTGGCATTGATGGAAGTTTGCTTGGTACTGGTTGTGACCCCCGCGTTATTTCCCTGCCCGGTGATGAGCTTATGGCCCGAATCTCCATGGTTGAAATAATAATAAATCCCTTTCCCCTCTTGGCCCGCGACGATCGGCTTATCCGGATTCCCCTCTTCGAAATTCACCAGGGTTTCTTTTCCCACTTTGGGATCGGTGTCGGCATTCCCCGGTTTTCCCTTCGGTGGATAGGGCTGGGGGTTCAAATCGTCGGCTCCGTTGCCGGCGGTATCGCCGGTGGCTTGCTGCTTTGCCCCCGGTGGCAAGGGTTGGGGGTTGAGGTTTTTACTTCCGTCCCCCGCTGCGTCCGCCCAGGCCATCCCAGCGGTTGCGGCCAAAAGAACCGCCGCCATCCACACTCCCAATTTCCTCATCTCTCCACCTTCTAAGATTGAATTGAACCTGATACCAATTTCTTTTGGCGCGTTCAGGAAGCCAAGTTTCTCCTTACTAATTAATATGAAGTACAGGCATTACTAAGGTCAGCCGTGGTTTGTTGGTATGCGTAATAAGGGTAGGTAGTGTTGACGCGGTAAATGAAAGCCGGCCCCCAACTGTTGGTGTTGCCGATATCGGTGATTTGGACCCAGGCATGACCTCCCCCGGCCGTCTGCAATTGGATGCAATAAATGTCCCCCGCCTGAAAGGGCGCCCCTCCCGGTTTGGCGGCCAAGGAGGTTGGATAAAAAGAGGCCGCGGGCGGGACCGAATCGAAATCCACCAAATTCCCATTGCCCAGGTAGGCGATGTCGCTGATCGTCACAGGGGTGGGCAAGCTGGAGTTCACGGGGCCCAGGAAATAAAAGGCGTTGGCGGGTGTGCAGGTGGCGCACTGGGCGACCGTCAAATCCACGACGGCGGCGTTCACGGCGTCGGTTTGGAAGAGGAAGTTATAACCTTTCCCATAAAGATTGGCGGAACCGGAAGGCGGGTTGTCCGTGTTGACGTAGTAGCAGGTGCGCGTGACTGATCCCATGTCCACCACCAATCCCCCCTCCAGGCCCGCGCCGAAATCGAAGGAAGCGGCGCCGACAGCCAGGGGCTGGTGGCTAGTGGCGTTGTTCAGTTGGAGGCTCAAAACCTGTGGTCCGTTGCCCGGGGGGACATTCACCGTGAAAGACACTGCCCCGGAGGAAACGGGCATCGAAAAGGGGCCGTAGGTGGAATGCTCCGCCGGCTCCCCTGCCCCGTCCACCCGGTAAAGGATTTCGTTTTCGGCCGAACCCAGGAGGGCGGCTCGCACGTTGTCGCGGGGATTCAAGGTGATGCCTAAGGCCACAGCCCTTTGGGGCGCCATGGGCTCGGAAGAACAGCCGGCCATGAGGGCTATTCCCCCCAGGAGAACCAAGCCCACCGTCAAGAGCCAATGTTTTAGTTTCATGGAAACCCTTCCTTTAGTAAATCTTGAGCGAGTAGCTGGCCCCCAGGGCCCAGTATTGGTAATTCACGTCCTGGGTGAACCCCGTGGAGGCGTTGTGCGCCACGATGAAGTCGTACCCGGCGTTGAGGTTCAGGGCCGAGTCCGGGTCCAGGTTGAGGTTGTAGGTGGGGGTCAAGCCGAAGACGAATCCTCCGCCGTTATACAGCCCCGAATAGTCGTTGATGGGGTAGCCGTCGGCCTGGACGTACTGCAGCAGGCCGCCCAGGGTCAGGTTGCCCAGGGCAAGGGAAGGCGTAAAGTTGAAGCGTTCCCCTGAGGACCCATAGGGTTCCTCGCCGTAAACCACCGCGCCGCCCGTGTTCACATAGTACCGGTTGGCCAGGGTGTAGATCTGGGCCCCCACGCCCCAGGAAAAACCCGCCGGGTTGTTGAAGGAATAGGAGGCGCTGCCGTTGGGCCCCATCTGGAAGTTCGTCTGGCCGTTGATGTCGGTGGGCAGGAAGGCCATGACGCAGAGGCGGAAGACATTGGACTGGCTGTCGGGCAGTGTTTCGGTCCGGTTGAAGGCGGCGAAAATGGAGTCGCCGATCTTGAGCGTGTTCCCCGGAAGGCCGCCGTAATAGGGGTCGTACGGGCCCGCGAAGGAATATCCCACGGAGACTCCGTATGCCACACTGGCCCCGGCGGAAAGGGAAAGGCCGTAGAGGCCGCTCACGCCCCAGCCCTCGTCCTGGTAGCGGCTGTTGACGAAGATGGCCGGGATGTTGGAGGCCACCTGCTTGGTTTCCCAAGAGGGGTCGCCCGTGGGCAGGGTGAGGGAAATCTCGGCCATGTTGGGGACGTCGAAGCCCTTGAAGTAGAAATCCGAAGTGAGGGTCGAGGCGGTCAGGTTGGAGAGGTTTTGGGTGCGGGTTCCCTCGATCGAATCCGTATAGCTTCCCACGGCGAAGGAAGTCTGCCCCGAAAGCCACCAGTTGGGGTCCACCCCGTAGGAAAAGGTGAAGGGAAGGAAGAACTCCGTTCCATTAAAGGGGAGGGAAGTATTGGAGGACCAGCCGTCCAGGGAGGCCCCCAGGCTCACTTGCCCGCGCGGGTCGCCCAACGCCGGGTAGGCCAGCGTTAGAAGCAGAAGGACTCCCAGCAAAGTCGACAGCCGGCAGTCGACAGTCGACAGCCGGTCTTTCGCCACTTTGCATTTGGGCCCTTGTTGCCGACTTTGGACTGTGGGCTGTGAACTGCCTTTCATGGCACCGCCTCCCCGGGAGGCACAACCGCTCCAACAGGAATCCGGGCCGTCCCGCCCACCGCCGGGTCCGTGAAGACGTTGTCGTGGTTGATCAGCAGTTCCCTGCCGTAAAAGGCCTTCAGGTCCATCAGGGCCGGGTCCAGGCTCAAGGAACCTTCCATATGGAAGGGTTCATGCTGTCTCTTCCCGGTGGGTAATCCCGATTGGGGGTCCCGGGCCTCCCCGTGGATGAAGAGGGCGGTCTCGCCGGCGTTGAAAAGCGTCTCCTGCCCTTGGGCCTTGGCGCCGACGGTTCCGGAAATGACCTGGAGTTTCAGCTGTTCCTTGGCCGAATCGTAGTCCATCGAGAATTCCGTGCCCCGTACGCCGCAAACCACGCCGCCCGCCTCGACCTCGAAGGAGGACTTGGCCGTGGCGAGTTTTTTGACCTTGGCCAGCAACTGCCCCAACAGCAGTTTGAACCCGAGGACCTTGTCCGCCGGCGAGGGCGCCTCCAGCCGGTCCACTTTCAGGTCGCTTCCGGGTTTGAGGGTAATTTCGGACCCGTCGAAAAACTTCAGGACGGTCTTTCCATCTTGGCCCGTAGTGACTTCATCGCCTGGTTTCAAAGTGTCGCCCGATTGGGCCGTCGAGCCGTTCAGCTGGACCTTGCCTTGGGCTAAAAAGATGGAACCCGTTTCGGCGGCTCCCGCCATAACCGGGAAAGCCGCTAGGGTCAAAGTCAGGCTCAAAGCCGTCCAGAGAGGAGATTTAGTTATCCGATACATCGTCGACTTCTTAATAAAGTTTGATGCCGCAAATTGTAGGGCGGGTTCGGAAATATCCATTTACCTAAAACTCAAATTTCAAGGCCAAGTTCCCGTCCAAACCTGAATAATCCACCGTGGCGTAGCGAAGGCCGTTAGAGCCAACCCCGCTGGTGGGGGCAAGGAAAAGGAGGTTGGAACCGGCGAGGGGCGCGATGACCAGGCCGAAGGGCCCGTCCGCCAAAGGCGTGGAGCCGTTAATCGTGCCGCTGGAAGCCGTCAGCTGGTTGAAGCTGGCCCAGCGGCCCTGGACAAAAAGCGACAGGGCGAAGGAACCGCCCAGGTCCATTTCCTGCCCCAGTTTCAGGGTCCCGCCCGGCGCGGCCTGCGAGAAGTTGGCGTTGATCGGGCCGATGAAGTTCAGGTTGTAATTCACGTTGGCCTGGTAATAACCCACGCCGATTTCCGCGTAGGTTCGGAACCCATTGGAACGTAAAAAGGTGTGTTCAAAGTTGAGGGAAAAGGAAAGCAGGCTGGGATCAGCCTCGGAAGCGGTGGTTCCGCTGACGCCCGCCTTCAAGGCCGAACTCCAGACGTTTTGGGCTTCCAGGGACAGCGCGTTGTCCGCATCCAAGCGGTAGCCCAACTCCCCCCCGGCCAGGATCCCGCTTCGGTCCGTGCTGACAACCGGCACCTGTCCTCCCCCCTGGATCACGGTGCCCCAAGCCTTGGTGCCGTTCACCAGGTCGTCCAAAAAGGAATAGTCGTATCCCCCATAGGCCTTCACGTACCAATGGGAGTCCAGGGTATAAGTGGCGCTGGTATCCTTATCTTGCGCCCAGGCAATTGTGGCCAAGGACCCCACGCAAAGAATGACCGCCATGATTTTTCTCATTGGGTTTCTCATGTCGCCCCTTTAATAAAGGTTATTGGTGTACCACGCATCGTTAAGTTGCCCCGGGATCCCGTTGCCCGCGATCACCCACATATCGTTGTTGAACACCACCGAAGCCAGGTTGGCCCGCGCCGGGGTATAGGGCCCCCAGGTGGGGGACTTGGTCCAGGTGGAACCGTCGGAGGAGAACCACGTATCGTTAAGGGGGTTCATGCCCCCGTCAAAACCGCCGGTGACCCACATCTCGTTGTTAAAAACCATGGCGGTGTGTTCGAACCGCGCGGGAAAGGGGCTGGTGGCCGGAGCCTGGGTCCATGTTGATCCATCGGAGGAGGACCAAACGTCGTTGAGGGCGCTGCCGTTAAATCCCCCCAGGATCCACATTTTCCCGTTGAACACGACCGAGCTGTGGTTGGTGCGGGCCGTGAAGGGGGCGGTAGCGGCGGCTTGGGCCCAGTTCGTCCCATCCGTGGAATACCAGCAGTCGTTGGTGACGGCGGCGGTAGTGCCGCCCAAAACCCACATTTCGTTGTTGAACACCACCGAGCTTTGGCCGTAACGGGCGGAAAAAAACGAGGTCGGGCCCGCCCCAACTTTTCCCGCGGCCTGGGTCCAGTTCGCTCCATCCGTGGAATACCACGTGTCATTGAAGGAAACACCGGCGCTGGTCCGGCCCCCCAGGACCCACATTTCGTTGTTGTAGACAACCGAACTGTGGTAAAGGCGCTGCGTGAAAGCCGCCTGGGTGGTGGCTTCGGACCAAGTGCCCCCGTCGGAGGAGGACCAGACGTCGCTCATATCGCCGCCCGCGCCGGTACCGGCGATGACCCACATCTTGTTGTTGTAGGCGAGGGCCGTATGCCCGTCCCGCACGGGAAAGGACTCGTTGCCCTTGGCCAGGGTCCAGAACCCCCCCTCCAAGACAAGATGGTAGGGGGAGACCGTCGCGGGGGATGGTTTACAAGAGATCGCTGCCAAGCTCAAACCGAGGAGGGCCAGGCCGATCAAGACGGTATGGAACTTCAATCGTTCTTTTCCGAAGCCAAAAGAAAACGGGCGAAAACTTTTCATAGGGCGTCTCCTGCGCATAACGGTGTTGGTTGGAATTGAGGATGTTGGAGAGGTGAGGTTAGCGACGAAAATATTGCGAAACGAGGCTAATTGTATTGTACGTTTGGGAAATTTGGCCGCTGGAAAAGAACGCCGGGAGGGAAAAGGGAAACCCTCGGTTAAATCGTTCGGAAAAATGTTTCGGAAATGTAACAGTTAAGAATTTTTCGGGTCTTTGCGAAGGAGAATGACCGATTGGTCGGCGCCCGGCAGGAACATTCCCCTTTCCCGGAATTCCCTGGCAAAGCGCTCCGGGGTATTTCCCATGAGTTTCTTGAACTCCCGCACCAGGTGGGGTTGGTCCGAATAGCCGTGTTCCTGGGCCAGCTTGGCCCAATCCAGGTCGGGCTTCAGGTCCAGATCCTTGAACAGGTTCCTCAAGCGGACTATCCGGGCGAAATGCTTGGGGCTGAATCCGATCAATCCGTTGAAGTGGTTCAAGACCTGCCGCCGGGAATAACCCGTCTGGGCGAAGAAGGCTTCGAGTGATTCCTTTCCCCCTTGTTTTTCAATGAAAGCCGCCGATTCTATGACGAATAAATCCTCTTTTAAACGAGGAGGGAGCCTCCGAAGGAGGGCCTCCTCTAAAAGATCCATCCTTTTGTCCTGGTCCCGTTCTTGCGCCATGGCTTCCATGAGGGCTTTTCCTTCAGCGCCCCAAGCTTTCTCCATGGAAATGATTCGATCCACGGCCTTGGCCCCGGAAATCCCGGTCAAAGCCCGGGTTGCACCTGGCTTGATGACGATGGTGGTGATTACGGCTTGCATACCTTTTTCCTCGTAGAGTTTTCCCTGGGGACCGAGGAGGATAAATTCTCTCCGCCCATTGCCTTTTTCCGTCGCGGGGTGGAACTCCCGGTAACCGATAATGGAATAAGGAAGGGGGAGGATTTTCTCCTGAAAGGCCGGGATCGAGGGGGGAACGAGCTTGCTTCCGCCCATCATCATACGATAAACGAATGGGGCAAGGGCTGGTTGGGGTTCCCGGAAACGGACCTTAGCCGCTAATTCATCGCTCGAACTGGTTTCTTCCACGGTTCAATCCTTCCCGCGTTAATCCGGCCAGCCGTCCGCCCCAATCAAGGGCACAAAACGAACGGGGAAAAGTTCCTTCTCCTGCAACCGCCCACCCGGGTTTTTCACGATGCGAAGGAGTTTCTGCTCCTGCCGGTTTCCCAAGGGGATCACCAGGGACCCGCCTTCCTTGAGTTGCCGCAATAGCGCCTCGGGTACCCGCGGGCTTCCCGCGGTAACCAGGATGGCATCGAAGGGCGCGGCCACCGGCCAGCCCAAGGTGCCGTCGCCATCCTTCAAGTTCACGTGGCCCAGCCCCAGCCTCTCAATCCTTTTCTTGGCTTCCGCCAAAAGAACGGGATTTCTTTCGATACCGTAGACTTCCTGGACGATGCGCCGGAGAACCGCCGCCGAATAGCCGCTGCCCACTCCCACCTCCAGCACGCGGTGGGAAGGGTCGGGCTCGATGAACTCGATCATGGCGGCCACGATATAGGGCTGGCTGATGGTTTGTTCCTGGCCGATGGGAAGGGGGGTGTCGTCGTAGGCTTTCATATGCTGGGAATCAGGCACGAAAAAATGGCGGGGGACGTCCAGCATAGCCTGGAGCACCCAGGGGTTGTGAATTCCCCGTTTCTCCAGCTGCTCCTTAATCATCACGTGGCGTTCACTTAGGCGGCTGGAATCCATGGAAACCCCCAAGGAGCGGTTGATTCAGCTGGGCTGGACGGCCTTAAGGACAGGTGGTTCCGTAAACGGAAAAAGTGTATCCACTGGAAACATTGCCCGTATTGCTAAAACTGGGGGCTAAGGCGCCAAAAACCCCGGCGGGTTGATAACAATAGGCAATAGTGGCCGTATTATCCCTCGCGCTGGCGGCGGGGCTGGCTTGATAGGCCAGCCAGTAAGTAACTCCAGCGGAAAGACTGACATAAGATTGAAGAAATACGGTGGTCCACACAGTGGCGGCAGCAGTGATGGTTTGGGGTCCCGTTTCAGCCAAAAGGCTCCCAGGCTGCCCGGCGTTGTTGGAGTAAACTCCCGCCTCAAAGGTTACCGCACCGGCTGAAGTGGTATAAATCGAAAGTTTCTCCAGTGTCGTGGTGGATGAAGCGACTTGAGGGTAAAAAAACAGATCGTTATTGGCTGTATTAGAAGCTCCGATCGTATTGTTTCCAAAAATACTTCCACTAGCGCAGGGAGTCGGCGTAGCCGTAGGCGGCGAGGGTTGAAAATTACTTACATTACCAGGTGCAACAGGAGGGTTTGAATTGCAGGCAGGCAGGGCTAACACAGCCAGCGCGACAACGCCTACTAAGGACAACGCAATTAAACTGGAACTTTTCATTCTGGCTCCGGACTTTTTAATCGACAGGAGCCCATTATTCAGGGGAAACGGGGGTGTGTAAAGCCCCCCGTAAGATGCGGGCCATTCCTTAAAATTCACATGGATTAATGGGAAATCAGTTTAATTCGAATTGGGGTTTGCGTTTTTCTCCTGTTGGGACCAATGTTTTTTTCCTCGGTTGGAACTTTCCTTTCCGGCCATTGGGAACCTTCGCCGTTTCCTTCCCGTTCCCGTTATCCCTTCCGGAAAACCGGCGCAGCCAAAGGCGGAAGTCGTCCACGTAGCCGTAAACCGACGGCACGACCACGAGCGTCAGGAAAAGAGAGCTCAAGAGCCCCCCGATGACCGCCACTCCCATGGATTGGCGGAACTTGGCCACCTCGGTCAGGGCCAGGGCGGTCGGCAGCATGCCCGCCACAAGGGCGAAGGTGGTCATGAGGATAGGCCGTAAACGGACCAGCCCGGCCCTGCGGATGGCTTCATTCCGCGGGACTCCCTTTTTCTCCATTTGAACGGTGTAATCCACCAGCAAGATGGCGTTTTTGGTCACCAACCCCATGAGCATGATCAGGGAAATCATGCTGAAGATATTGAGGGTCTGCCCCGTAATGGCCATGGCCACGAAGGCCCCCACGATGGCCAGCGGAATCGACAGCATGATGGTGAAAGGCAGGATGGGGGACTCGTAGAGGCTGGCTAGGATCATATAGGTGAAGAGGAGGGCCAGCCCCACGGCCACCAGCATGCTGGCGATGAGGTCCTGCATGTCCTCGGCTTGGCCCACGAAACTAAAGGAAACCCCCGGGGGAAGGGACATCTTTAGCATGTCGGCCTTGGCCTGGTTCATGATGCTCTGCAAGGCCCCGCCCTTGCCCAACTGGCCCGAGATCATGATGTAGCGCTGGCGGTTCAAACGGTTGATCTTGGAAGGCCCCTCCGTGGTCACCGGGCTGGAGATGTCGGACAAGCGCACCATGCGGTTGTTGGTGTTCGGCACATAGACGTTGTTGAAGTCCTTTTGCAAGTTCCGCTGGTCTTCCTGCATGCGAACCCGGATGTCGTACTCCAGGCCGTTGTCGCGGAACTTGGCCGGCACCGTGCCCTCGATCTGGGTCCGGAGCTCGTCGCCCGCCTGGATGCCCAGGACCCCCAATTGGCGCGAACGCACCGGGTCGATGACCGCCTGGAACTCGGACTTGCCCCCGTCGTAGTTGGTGGAAACGTCGGCCAGGCCGGGGATCTGCTTGAATTGGGCCTCGACCTGCGCCACCAGGGGTTCCAACGTTTTGTAATCATCCCCCGCCAGCACCATGTTGAAGGGAGCTTGGTTGGCCACCAGGTCCCGGTCCCCCACCTGGGGCTGCAGCTGGTCCTGGTAGGGTTCCAGTTCCTTGCGGACGATATCCTTCATGTCCGAAGTGGTAAGTTTGCGGGTTTGCCAGGGCGTGAGCTTGGCGTAGACGGTGCTGGTGTTGTCGTTGCCCTGGGTGTCGCCCACCACCTCGCTGGTCAGGTCGATTTCCTTGTGGGCCCGCACGATATCCGCGATCTTGGCCGTGTAGTCGCGCATGGTGTCCAGCGACGTATTGGGGGAGGCCTTCAGGCTCACCATGAACTCGCCGTTGTCCCCATTAGGCAGGAAGGTGAAGGGGACGTATTTCCCCCCGACGAAGAGGCTCCCCAGGAAAATGAACGCCGCCATTTGAAGGACCCACCAGCGGTGGTCATAAAATTGGTGCGCAAAGAAATAATGCCGGTGGCGGATGAAATACACAAACCACTGGAGGAGGAAAAGAATGAACCCCGCCTTTTGGACGACCGGCCATTTGAAACAGGCGCTTAAAAGGACCAATTCGAAAATGAAAAGGAGGAGAGGCCCGAAGGAATACCCGTTTTTTTCCTCGTTCCGGACCTCGTTTTGAAGCTTGTCCGGGTTCAGGAAAAGGACGGTAGAGAAAACTTTGCGCAAGAAATTGAATTTTCCGGTCTTTGAATCCGAAATAATCTTTTCAACGGGGTAGCCGAGGCACCAATTGATGAGCCTTTGATAGCCTTTCTCCAGCCCGGTCTGGAACCGGTCGAAAGCCCGGAGGACGGGGGCGAAAAAATGGTCCAGAGCGTCGATGGGGCTGAAACCCTTGCCCACCTTCTTGGCCCAGTAGGCCGACAGCATGGGGCCCATGACCATGGCCTCAAACAAGGAAACCGCCATGGCGAAACACACCGTCATGCCGAATTGGCGGAAAAATTGCCCCACCGTGCCTTTCAAAAAGGCGATGGGCAGGAACACGGAAATGATGACGGAGGAGGTGGCGATAACCGCCAGCGCCACTTCAAGTGTGCCGCTCAAAGCCGCGGACTTGGGTTCCTCCCCTTCCTCGATGTGGCGCCAGATGTTTTCCCGCACCACGATGGCGTCGTCAATGAGGAGCCCCACCGCCAGGGAGAGCGCCAGGAGCGTCATGAGGTTCAGGGTGAAGCCCATGCCGTTCATCAGGATGAAAGCGCCCAAAAGGGACACGGGCAGGGCCGTGATGGTGATGAGGGTCGAGCGGAAGCTGCCCAGGAAGAAGAAGACCACCAGCACCGTCAGCGCGATGCCGATGCCGATGGTGCGCTGGACGTCGTCCAGGTTCATTCGCACGATGCGGCCGTCCTCGCGCACGAGGGAAATCTTGGGGGCGCCCGGGTGGGTCTTGAGCACGTCGTTGATGTGGTCCATCGCCTTGAAGACCCCGTCCACCACCGCCACCGTATTGGCCTTGGACTGCTTGTGGATCAAAAGGAACAGCGAAGGCTTGCCGTTGAAGGAGCTGTAGTTTTGGGCGTCCTCCACCGTGTCCACCACTTGGCCCAGTTTGTCCACGGTGATGGGCACGTCGGACCCCAGGAAGTTGACGATGGTGTGGCGCAGGCGGTCCAGGTCGTTGTATTCGCCCACCGACCGGAAAAGCACGTTTTGGCCGTTCGTCTCGAACTTGCCCACCGGCACGTTCATGCCGTTCAGGCCGATGTTGTCGGCCACCGAGGTGGCGCTGATGCGGTAGGCGTTCACCTTGTTGCGGTCCAGCTCCACGCGGATCTCCCGCTTCGCCCCGCCGAAGATGTCCACCACGCCCACCCCATCCACCTGGGAGAGCTGGGGTTTGACGGTCTGGTCCGCCAGGTCATAGGCCTGGTAGGGGTTGAGGCTCGATTGCATCGACACGATCATGACGGGTTGGTCCGAGGGGTCCAGCCGCTGGATGACCGGCTCGTCGATGTCCTTGGGCAATTGGGGCCGTACGAAGGTCAGCCGGTCCCGCACCCGCTGTTCGGCGTCCTTGCCGTCCGTTTCCAGCGTGAACTGGATGGTGACGATGGAAAAGCCTTCCTGGTTGACCGAATAAACTTTCTTCACGCCTTCCAGGGTGGAGAACTGCTCTTCCAGGGGCTTGGAGATCTGTGTTTCGATTTCCTCCGGCGCCGCGCCCTTGTAGGGAGTTGTCACCGAGACGAAGGGGAAACTCACATCCGGGAACAGGTCCACGCCCAGGGACCGGTAGGACATGTATCCCAACACCATGATGAGGATGACGACGCAGGTGACGAAGACCGGGCGCTCGATGGCTAGTTTGGGAAGGTTCATTTAATTCTCCTTTTCAATTTCCGTTGAAAGCCACCATTGGGCCTCGGCTAAAAGCCCCAGTTTCTCCGCGATCACCGAAAGGCGGCTCAGCCGCGCGGCGTTGTAATCGTTCTCGAAGGACAGAAGCTGGAATTCGGTGGTTCGGCCGTATTCCAGCCGCTGCCTTTCCTGGTCCGCCTTGTTCTTCTGGATCTGCTCGATCTCGGTGGTCATATCCAGGCGCTTGTCCACGTCGGTCATGCGTTCCTTCCAATCCTGCCAGTCCTGGTCCACCTGGAGCTTCTTGTCCTTAAGCCCCAGGAGCGAGCTTTGGTAATTGCTCTGGTAGCCCTCCGCCACCCTTTGGGCCGTGAACACATCCAGGGGCAGGGTGAACTGGGCGCCGATGTTCCAGGTTGGGTAGTTGAAGCTCCATGCGGTGCCGTCGGCGCTGTCGAAGCTTGGATCGAAGCCGTTACCCCGCCAGGAGGCGTTGAGGTTGATGTCCGGGTAGACGTTCTGCGCGGCCTGGTCATAGGTGGCCTTCTGGCTGTCCGTATTTTTCTGCGCGGCCTTCAGGTCCAGCCGGTCGGGGAGTTGGTCGGGGACCTCTACTTTCAAACCAGACAGGGAGTCTTCCAGGTTTTGAAGCTGTTCGGACACACCGGCGTCCCGGGTGCCCCGGAAACGGTTGAACTGTAGCCGGGCCGACTTTTCGCTTTTTTCGGCCTGATCCAGGTCCAGTTCGGCCAGCCGCACCGCGGCTTCGGCTTGCAGGGCGTCGGGCGGGTCGGCCAGGTTGCGGGCTACGCGGTTCTTGGTCCAATCCCAAATTTTCTGGCTACGGTCCAGGGTGTCCTGTCGGATGGCGATCTGCTGCCGGGCCAGGGCAAGGTTCCAGTAGGCCACTTTGGCCTGGTAAAGCACCCCGGCACTTTGGAAAGCGGCCGACTTGGCAGCCGATTCCATTTGGTATTGCACCATCTTCACTCCGGCCGAAGTTTGGGCCCCGCCGAAGTCCTTGAAAAGGGGCACAGTCAGGGAAAAGACAGGGGCGATCTGGTAATAGGAGGTAGGAAACACGCTCCCCAGCGAAACCCCGCCAATAACGATTTCGTTCAATTCCGGGTTCACGCTGGCATTCAAGTTCGTGAAGGCATAGCCTGCCGAAACCGTGGGCCCAAAGGGCAGGATATCCGTGATGGAAACCCCCAGGGAGTCGGCCAGGGTATGGGGATAGGAAAAGCCGTTGGGTTGCTCGGTATCGTCCATGTGATTGTAGCTGGCCACCAACTGGGGTGAGTAGGTCAAGTCCTGCTGGTGGGACTGCTTTTCATAGCCTTCCACGGCGGCCTGGGCGGACTTGTAATCCGGTCCCTGGGCCTTTACCTGTCCGAGATAATCCTCCAGGCTTAAGTTGGACTGGGCAAAGGCGGCGCCTGACGACAGGTAGAATCCCAAGATGAGTCCCAGAGGCTTTCGCATTTCTCTCTCCATTCGGTTCAAGACCAGCCGTGTGGCCGGTGGGTGTTATATTGAAGCAAACCCCGCAACTTTGCTTTTCGGACCTGTTTCATTTTGTAACAGGATGTAACCGTCGACAGCTCCACCTGGTTTAAGAAATTAGTTTCAACCGTTCATCAACTGGTTCGCATAAACCTTGGCCAGGAGCCTCATATAAGCATCGTCGTCCCCGATGATGTCCGACAACCCCCCCACCATCTTTACTTGCCAAGTGTAATGGCTCAGGGCGGCGAGGAACTGGAAATAGGTCCGCCGGACCTCGACTTCGCTGAGCCTTCCCTTGAGGAAGGGCGCCAGGATGTCCCGTCCCGCTGTAACAAGGGAATCCTTGATGAAACTTAAATAGAATTTTTTCACCCCGGGATTGGTCATGGCTTCGTTGACCAGGATTTTGACGAACTCCAGGTTGGAGGGTTGATTCATCTTTTCCATGTGGTTTTTGGCGATGGCGTAGAGGACGCCCTCGATGCTCCCGGCTTTGGCCAATTTGTCCTTGAGGGTTTCGGTTTCTTCCTTATGGCAGCCTAAGACAGGTAACATGATGGCCATTCCACCGCCGGGATTAAACTATTCCCGGTGAGTAGCCACTCATAAGGAGGAATGACCATGAAACAGATTAGCAAAAAAGGATTCCAAGGCAAGGAGGTATCCAAGCGGGACGCCGTGTTTGTGGGGCTCGATGTCCACAAACGAAGTATTTACGTAGCAATCAGGATCAATGGAAAGGAAACCGGAACCAAGTCTGTGCCCGCGGATTGGGAAGCTGTGGTGAAGGTTCTGGAGCCTTACCGAAAAGGGTTAAAAAAGGTCGTCTACGAGGCAGGACCTACTGGCTTTGGCTTGGCACGTCGCCTTCGGGAAGTGGGATACCCATTGGACGTCATCGCCCCGAACAAAACACCTCGTGTAGCTCAGTTGGAAACAAAATCCGACCGGTTGGACTGCCGCAAGCTGGCGGAGTACGCCGAAAAGGATCTCTTGCGGGCTGTGGCGATCCCAACCCTCCAGGAAGAAGCGGATCGGCAAGTGGTGCGTTTGAGAAACGCGATGGTGGAACAAAAACGCAAGGCCAAACAAAGGATCAAAAGCTTTTTCCTCCAATATGGATTCAAGGAACCTAGAGGGCTGGATTACTGGACCCACGAGGCCATCGGAGTTTTGCGGGATATGGAACTGCCGCCGGCCCTGAGATTCACGTTGGATAGCCTATTGGAAGATCTCTTTTACTTTGATAGGCAGCTTAAAGACGTGAACATACGTTTGCGGGTCATGATGAAGGACAAGGCCTACGAGAAAAAGGCTAAGATCCTCAGGTCCCACCCGGGAGTGGGTGAAGTAACGACCCTGCAAATGTTAACGGAGATTTACCAGCCGGAGCGCTTTCAAAACGCCAAACAGGTGGCGGCTTACGTGGGGTTGGCCCCAAGGATCAGGCAAAGCGGAGAAACTCGAAAGGAAGGCCATTTGCAGAAGGCCGGAAAAGGAACCTTGAGGGCTACCTTAGTTGAAGCTGCCTGGTCATGGATTCAAAAGGATACCCAGGCCAACCGCGTTTTCCGCCGGTTCGTCCGTAATACGGGGCATGTCAACAAAGCGATTGTGGCAATGGCTCACAAGCTTTTGATTCACCTTTGGACTATGTTGGTTCGAAAGGAAGTTTATCGGCCCATGCTCTAAAGAGGTTTCAGCCTCAGTTTCGTGATTCGACCCCTTAGGAATGACCACGAGTTTTAGCTGTGCCTTAGGCACGTTGGACAGGTGGTGGCTTCCCTCAGGATTATCGAATTCTTATCTTGTGCCTCGAGCACGAATAGCAGCGTGAATCCACGAAACCAAAAGGCTGACCGTAGGAGAAAATTGGACTTGAGGAATGGCCTCATAGCAGGAATGGCCTCATAGCAGCTAAAAGGATGTCTTCCTTGCTTTTAAAATAATGATAGAGGCCGGCCTTGGTGACTTTACAGGCCTTGGCAATCTGCGACATGCTGGTTTCCTTAAAGCCTTGGTTGGCAATCAGGCGCCGGGCGTGCGATAACAATCGCATCCGCTGATCTTCGTGTTTTTGTTCGTCCAAGAGTTTCGCCATGGGGGCATTAACCTACCTACCGGTCGGTTAATTGTCAACGGGAAGAAAAAAACGGTTTTCTCGGTCAGGAAAACGGAAATCCTTTTCAGAGGGATGGGACTATCATTTTGAAACCTTTTAATTGGATTCCCCGTCTAAATCACGGTAGCTTTAGACTACTTTTTTACCATTTTGAAGGAGGCGAGAATGAAAAAGGCTTTGGTTATGGCATTGGCCTTGTTGTTCACCGTTTCGGCGTCGGGCTTAGTTTGGGCAGATAGCACCTCAAGCACCACCACGGCGAAAACCAGCAAGCACAAAAAGAAACACCACAAAAAGAGCGGAAGCGCTGCACCGGCTTCCTCTGCTGCTACTACCACTAAGTAATTTCGTTCCGGTAGTTTAGTTGCGATAGCTTTAACTCGCAGTTTTGACCGGCCCGGTTAAACCCGGGCCGGTTTTTTTTGTTTCCTCTTTAAACTTCCCTTGTTTTAGAAAAGTAAATTCTCCGCAGGCCAGGAACTTCTGGGGCATCCACCCGTCTAATTGACAACACGGCGTTTTTCCTTTTGGGGTCTTCCGCCCCAAACTAGGATGTCGTCCCTTTATCTGCAGGATTTGGGCTTGGCCCGCCGCGGAAAAGGAAGATGGGCGCGGCTTGGGACTGCGAATAATTTTCAGGAGGAAGTTCTATGAAACGTTTGGTTTCGGTCGTCGTTTCGGTTTTATTGGCTGGTTTAACAAGCTTGGCTTTCGCTCAAAATACCACTGCCGCGGGAGGCACCACCGCCACCGGCGCTTCGGCCGCTTCATCCCCTTCCGGCATACCCGAACATCCTGGGAAGGTGATTGAATGGCGTATCCGGAACCAGTACAAGCGCATCCATGAGGGGGTAAAGTCCAAGAAGCTCACTCCGGACGAAGCCAAAAGTTTGAAGGCCAGCGTGGACGCCGTTCGGGAACAATTGAAAACCGATGCGGCCCAAGATAAGCAAAGTGGTGAGAAGAAAATCACCGCGGACCAATACAGCCAGTTGAAACAGATGCTGGACGCCAACTCTACGGCTATCCACGACGATAAAAATGACGGGGAAACCGATGCGAACACATCTCCCGCCGCCGGTTCGCCCTCAACGGAAACCGCCCCTACAACCGCCACAAATCAATAACGGTTTTTAAACGACCGGATGGCTTGAAAACCATCCGGTCGTTTGTTTTTGGGCCCATTCCAACCCCTCCTGGTTTCCACCTTCGCCCCAAACCCGTGATAAGATAAAGTCCATGACCAACCACCGGGTTAGTTGTTTTATCCGATGTTTCTCATTCACCGTTCTTCTTTTAATCTTTTCCTCCGGAGCCAGGGCCGACATTGAACTACCCTTGGAGAACCTTGTTACCAATTATTTCATTGTCGACATCGAGGGTGCGGGCGACGTTCAAGTCCTGAAAGAAGGCCAGGCTTTATGGAAAAAGGTCCAGGTCGGCGCCCGGCTGGAGGAAGGAGACCAAATTTCCGTAGGCGACGACACGGAGGTCGTTCTTTCTTTAAAATCCGAAACCCTGGTTCACCTGGATGAGGGAACGGAAATGCGCGTTTCCCAACTGGTGCAAAACCAAAACAACGGATTCCTCAGCCGTTTGAAGCTCCTGGGTGGCGCCGTCCTTTCCGACGTCAAGAAACAACTCTCCCAGACCAATTCCCAATTCGAGGTGGACGCGGGCGGGGTGGTTTGCGGGGTTCGGGGCACGGTTTTTGAAACTTCCGTGAATGGCTCCCAAGTTCAAACTTCCACTGGCGAAGGCGTGGTGGAAGTAACCACAGCCAAAGGCTCGCAACGGGTCACGGCGGGTCAAACCTGCTCGGCCTCCAAAGGCGAAGTCTTCTCTTTGCGGTCCTTCAACGCCCAAACCCGGGGACGTTTCAAAAGCTGGCTTAAGGTCCGCCAACGGCTGCAAGAAAAGCGGGCCCTTAAAGGAAAATCCGGGGCAAGGGTTTCTCACTCGATTACCCCCCATCCTCCCGGAAACCGGTTGGGCCACAATCCCGCGGCCGGTAGGGGGCACGCCCCCGGAGCTCATGGTGGAATTCATTCCGCAGTGCATGGAAGAGGCGGCCACCGTTAAGTCAGCGGACCTCTTCAAGGCCGGTGGACAATTTTGGCATAACCTTATTTTCCCCTTCGCCTTCCTAAAACCATATAATTCACGGTGTTTGGCGCCTCCTTTAGATGGTTGACCTCCCATAGCCTTAGGAGTAAAACACCCCCCTTGTTTTTGCGAAATCACTCTTGGGGAAAAGGTTCAAATTGATGCATAAAAACTTAAAATCCGTTCCTTTCACTTTGCTGTTTTTACTGGGGCTTTCGCCCTTGTTGAACGGCTGTTTCATCAAGGACGTGGCCGTAAACTCCGTAGCCGATGGCTTGGCTGGCCAGGGAGACACCTGGTCCTCCGACAACGACCCCCAATTGGTCGGGGACGCCGTTCCTTTCAGCCTGAAGTTTATGGAGTCCATCCTCGCCGCCACGCCCCGGCACGTGGGCCTCTTGACCACCCTTTGCAAAAGCTTCACCGAATACAGCTATGCCTATGTGCAATCCAAGAGTGAAACCATCGCCGATACGGATTACGGGGGATCCCGCGAGATGAAGATGCGGGCCAAGAAGCTTTACGTCCGGGCCCGGGACTACGGATTGAGGGGCTTGGACGTGAGACACGGCCATTTCTCCGAGATGCTGAAGAAAGATTCCAAGGGAGCCATTGCCCAGACCAACAAGGACGATATGGATTTGCTTTATTGGACCGGGATTTCTTGGATCGCTGCAATCTCCGCCGACAAGAATGACATGGACCTTTTGGCCGAGCGCTCCGAAGCGGAAGCGTTGATTTACCGGGCCTATGAGCTGATGCCCGATTACGACGAAGGTTCCCTCCATGATTTCCTCATTACCTACGAGGCAAGCCGCCCGGGCGGCAGCATGGAAAAGGCCAAAGAGCATTTCGACGCCGCTTTGAAGTTCAATAAGGGTTTAAGCGCCTCCACTTACGTGAACTACGCCGAATCCGTGGACGAGCCGCAGCAAAACCGGGAGGAATTCGAGACCATGCTTCACAAGGCCCTCGCCATCGACCCGGACAAGAAGCCCAGCTGGCGCTTAGTCAATTTGATCACCCAGAAAAGGGCCAAATGGCTGCTTTCGCGTATTGATACTTTATTCGTGCAGTAACCGTCAAATGTTGGAAGCAATTAAAGGAGAATAACGTGTTCACTTTCTTGAAGAAGATCCTGGCCGTCCTGCTGTTCCTATCCTTCGCCACACCCGCCCTTCACGCGCAGGAGGCCGCCGTCACGATGAAACTCGGCACCCTGGCGCCCGAGGGAACGGTCTGGGACAACATCATGCGGGACATGGGGGAGCAGTGGAAACCCGCGGGCGTGAAACTTCAGATATATCCCGGCGGTGTCCTGGGCGACGAGCCCGATATGGTCAGCAAGATGCGCATCGGCCAGATCCAGATGGGGGTCTTCACCGTGGTGGGGCTGGCTCAGATCGACAAGGGCGTACAGGCCCTCTCCTTGCCCATGATGTACCGGTCCTACGCCGAGAGCGACTACGTGCGCAAGAAGATGCAGCCTATCCTGGAAAAACGCCTTTTGGCCAAGGGCTTCAAGGTCTTGAACTGGGGTGAGGCGGGCTGGGTGCGGTTTTTCGGCAAGGATCCCATCCTGACCCCCGATGACCTTAAAAAAGCGAAGTTCTTCGTCTGGGGCAACGATACCGACACCATGAACATCTGGAAGTCGGCCGGTTATTCCCCCATCCCCCTGGCTGTCACCGACATCCTGCCCAATCTGCAAACCGGCCTCATCAACGCCTTCGACACCACGCCCCTTTCGGCCCTTTCCTTCCAGTGGTTCGCCCTGGCCCCCCACATGAACAGTCTTAAGTGGGCGCCCTTGGTGGGAGCCACGATTATTACCACCAAGGCCTGGGCCAAGATCCCCGTTTCCGCCCAACCCGCCATCCTCAAGGCCGCCGCGGACGCGGGGGTGCGCTTCAAGGATGAAATCCGTGCCGGTGAGGACAAAGCCATCGACACCATGAAGGACCACGGCCTCATCGTGCACGACATCACCGCGGACCAATACGACCAGTGGGAAAAAATGTTTACCAGCGTCTATCCCCAGATTTCCGGCACCGTCATCCCCACCGACATGATGGACCTAGCCATGAAGTACCGGACCGAATACCGCGCCACTCATAAGGAAACCGCCGAAAAATGACTCCCCGCAAGCGGGCGAAAAAAGCCAAGGGCGTAAAGCGCTCCCGTCCCGCGGTTTCGGAGCCGAAGGCCGCCCAAACCCTTCCGGAAGCCCTCCCGGCACCGAAGGCTCCCGAGCCGGTGATGGCCATCGACGGCCATCCGGGGGAAGCTCCGGCCAAACCCGCCTTCTGGCACACACCTGAAAACCTTCTCTTAACCTTCTTCTTCGCCGTCATGATGATCCTGCCCCTTTTGGACATCCTGGCGCGCAAACTCCACCCTGTTTTCGACTGGTTCCCTCCCGTCCTGGTCCCCGGTTCGTTGGGATTGGTCCAGCACACGGTCCTGGCCATCATGATGTTCGGCGGCGCCATCGCGGCCCGGGAAGGCAAGTTGCTGCAACTGTCCACCACCGCTGCTATGATCCCCCAGCGCTTCAAGGCCGCCGCCCATATCATCACCGCCGGACTCGGGGCCGCCATCATCCTTTACCTGGTGAAGGCCGGCTGGAACTACGCCATGATCGAAAGGGACGTGGATTCCATCATCGCCTTGGGGCTTCCCAAGTGGATCATCCTTCTCTTCATGCCGGTCGGGTTTTCCATGATCCTGATTCGGATGATCTGGCGCTCCTCGGACAAATGGCACGAAAAGCTTTTCACCCTCTTGATCGCGGGTTGGCTAGCCTACCTCGCCCCCCTGATCCACAACCCCTCCGCAACCTTCATCTACTGCTGTATCAGCCTGTTGATGGTGGCGGTGATCTTCGGCATGCCCGTCTTCCTGTTCCTGGGCGGCGCCGCCCTGATCTTCCTCTGGAACTCCGACACTCCCATTGATTCCATCCCTGCCGAAACCTACCGCATGGTCATCAACCCCACCATTCCCACCATCCCCCTTTTCACACTGACCGGCTATTTCCTGGCCGAGGGGGGCGCTTCCCAAAGGCTGTTGCGGGTCTTCGAGGCCTTCTTCGGATCCCTGCGCGGCGGCCCCGCCATCGTCACGGCCTGCGTTTGCGCCTTCTTCACCGCCTTTACGGGCGGCTCGGGGGTCACCATCCTGGCCCTGGGCGGGCTCTTGATGCCTATCCTCTTGGCGGAGAAATACAAGGAGCGGGACGCCCTCGGCCTCTTGACCTCGGCCGGATCCCTTGGAATGCTTTTCCCCCCCAGCCTGCCCGTCATCCTCTACGGCGTCGTGGCCGGCACTTCCATCAAGGACCTTTTCCTCGGGGGCTTGCTTCCCGGCACCATCCTGCTTTTGTTGACTGCCGTTTGGGGAATCGTCAAGGCTTCCAACGAACATCTCTCCAAATATTCCATTTGGCGGACGGTCAAGTTGTGGTTTTGTCTGCTCTTATTGGCGGTGTTTTTTTGCGGGATGGCTTATGAAACTTGGAAACTCGCCTGGCAGGCCGCTTGGACGGTTTTAGCTTCCCTCGGTGGAATCCAGCCTGAAACAGCGGGTGTGGGCCCCATTACCTTCGTGCATTTTTCTTCCATCTCCCTCGTCTTGGTCCTCTGCAGCTTCCTTTTTCCGGTTGTTAAAAAATGGGCCCTCGATCCCTTGACCTCCAAGTTGGAGGTTCAAAAAGAAACCAACGAAGCCCTGGTGGCGGCCTGGGACGCCAAGTGGGAACTGGCCCTTCCTCTGGTGGTCCTTTTCTTCCTTTTCGTTATCAAGGTGACGCTGGTGGAGTCCGCCGCTCTGACCGCTCTTTATGCCTTCCTAGTGGAGATCTTCTTCTACCGAAAGATGAGGTTATCCGACATCCCCAAGGTCATCACCGAATGCGGCATTTTGGTGGGAGGCGTCCTGCTGATCTTGGGTGTTTCGCTTGGCTTCACCAACGACATGGTGGACGCCCAAGTGCCCGCCCAACTGGCCGCCTGGGTTCACGATACCGTCCATAGCCAATGGGTGTTCCTGCTGATGGTGAATATCATGCTGATCGTGGTGGGAAGCCTTTTGGAGATCTTCGCGGCCATCGTCGTGGTGGTGCCCCTGCTTTTGCCCATGGCCAGGGCTTACGGTGTGGACGACGTGCACTTGGGCATCATCTTCCTGGCCAATATGGAGCTGGGTTTCCTGGCCCCGCCGCTGGGCCTGAACCTTTTCCTCTCTTCTTACCGTTTCAAGAAAACCATGACGGAAGTCTATATCGCGGTGCTGCCCATGTATTTGATCCTTCATGGTATGGTTCTGCTGATTACCTACTGGCCTTCCCTGACCACCTCCCTTCCCCAGGGGGATTGGAAGACGGCTTTGTGGGATTTCGGAATCTCGCTTCTACTCATCATCGATATTGGGGCGATCTACACCGTGGTCCAAAGCAAATATTCACCCGCCGTGAAATCTTCGGTGGTCTTGTCCGGCCTGGCCATCGGCGCCCTGGTTTGGTATTTCCTGGGGCTCACGCCACTCGTTGTCTTGAATACGGTCTGCCTGCTGGCGGGTTGGGCTTTTTGGTATTTCGCGCCGCTCCAAAAAAGGCGCGTGATCTCCTAGCCCCCGCCCTTGTGGTCTATAATGCCCTCATGTCCTCCCTCATTCCCCGTCACTTGGGCCTTTACACCGACTTTTACGAGCTCACCATGGCCCAGGGTTACGTGCTCACCGGTAAGGCCGACGCGCCCGCCAGCTTTGATTACTTCTTCCGCGAAAATCCCTTCAAGGGCGGCTACGTGGTTTTCGCGGGCCTCGCTGACCTCCTGGAGGCGCTGGAGGGTTTCACTTATGGGGAAGAGGACCTGGAATACCTGAAGAGCCAGGGCTTCCAGAAACCCTTCCTGGACTACCTGAAAAATTTCCGCTTTAAGGGGAGGATTTATTCGGTACGGGAGGGGGAAGTAGTGTTCCCCCTGGAACCGGTTGTGCGGGTGGAAGGCACCTTTCTGGAAACCCAGATCATCGAGACCCTGCTGTTGAATTTCCTTAACTTCGAGTCCCTCATCGCCACCAAGGCTTCCCGTATGTCCTGGGCGGCACAAAGCCGCAAGGTCGTGGATTTCGGCCTTCGCCGGGCGCAGGGGCTGGCCGGCATCCAGGCCTCCCGTGCGGCGCTCATCGGGGGTGTCACGGCCACCTCGAACGTTTATTCCGCTTTCCTTTATTCCCTTTCCCCCTCCGGCACCCAGGCCCATTCCTGGATCCAGAGCTTCCCCGACGAATTGACGGCCTTCCGCAAATTCGCCGAAATCTATCCCGACCGCTGCACCCTTTTGGTGGACACCTACAACACCCTCGACAGCGGCCTCCCCAACGCCATGATCGTGGCCAAGGAACTGGAGGAAAAGGGCCACCGGCTGGCGGGGATTAGGCTGGACTCGGGCGACCTGGCCTATTTGAGCAAGCGGGCCCGCGCCATGCTGGACCAGGAAAGCCTGCATTACGTGAAGATCGTGGCTTCCAACCAATTGGACGAGCACCTCATCAAGAGCCTCCTGGACCAGGGGGCCCCCATCAACGTCTTCGGCGTGGGCACCAGCCTTTTAACCGGCCAGGATTCTCCCGCCCTGGACGGCGTTTATAAACTGGGAGTCTATGAGGGCAAACCCACCCTCAAGGTTTCCGAAAACCTGGCCAAGACTTCCCTGCCGGGCGCGAAAAAAGTCGTCCGTTACACCGATCCGGACGGTTTCTTTTACGCGGACGGCATCCTTCTGGAGGAGGAAAAAAGCGTTGAAACCATCTACCATCCCACCTCTCCGGAGCAAAAAAGCCGGGTGGCCCAGTATTTCCCCGAGAGTATCCTCTTCAAGGTAATGGAGGGGGGCAAAAGCCTGACGAGCCTCACGGTGAAGGAAGCGGCGGCCTATGCCCAAGAACGCCTGTCCAAGCTTTCGCCTGAGCGCAAGCGTTTCGAGAACCCCCATACCTACAAAGTGGGCATCAGCCAAAAATTGATGGACTTAAGAACCCGGATCATCCACGAACATTCAAAATCCTAGAAAAATAAACTCGGGTCCTTCTTAAATTCACGGATTTTCCCAACCCAACCGCCGTTATTTCTCCTTGAACAGCGGAGCTTTCCCGCCTTATTCATGGAATAATATCGTTGAGGTGAAACCATGAAAGCCCTGTTGATCGTGGACGTTCAAAATGACTTCTGCCCCGGCGGCACCCTGGCCGTCCCGGAAGGGGATAAGGTTGTGCCCGTCATCAACCAGATAATGGATTTCTTCCCCCTCGTCATCGCCTCCAAGGACTGGCACCCCACGGACAGTGTGCACTTTAAGAAGTGGCCGCCCCATTGCTTGCAAAACACTCCGGGATCGGATTTCCACCCCCAATTGAACTCCTCCAAAATCAAAAAGGTCTTCCTGAAGGGGACCAAGAACAAAGACGACGGGTACTCCGCCTTTGAGGCCACCAGCGCGGACCTGGCCGACTTCCTCAAGAAGGAAAAAGTGGAGGATCTCTACGTGGCCGGCCTAGCCACAGACTACTGCGTGAAAGCCACCGCCTTGGACGCAGACAAAAACGGTTTCGAAACCTTCGTGGTGGAGGACGCCGTGGCAGCCGTCGATAAGAAACCAGGTGACGGCGAAAAAGCGCTTAAAGCGATGGCCCGCGCCGGCATCACCCTCATCAATTCCTCCGAAATCACCAAAGAATAAATTGCTGTCATTGCGAGGAATGACCCGCGAATAGCGGGTCGTTTATGACGGAGCAACCTCAGTTTCAATAAACTTCCATAAAACAAAAAGCCCCCCGTCTTGGGCCGGGAGGCTTAAAAGCTTGAAGCGTTTAATTTTGAAACAGGTTACATTCCGCTCTTCGTGTCGCTGGAAGAAGCCATATCGCTCAAAACCATGTAGTTTAACCCGCTCTTGCTGACGGTTTTTCCCGTCACGCTCACCATCTCGCCGCCCTTAGTCACGAACTGGTCGCGGGCCGAATGGTAGTCCTTATCCACGGGGATGTAGAGCTTTCCGTTGTAAAGCAGGGCCAATTCCCCGCCGCCCGAGATGCACTTTGCCGCGCAGGCCTGGTGTCCCTCGCCTTTGGCTCCCTTGGCGATATAGCAGGCCACGTCGATCACTTCGCATTTCATGGCCTTGCCCATGGACGTTGAGTCGTCCATCTTCATAGCCGTGTGCATGTCGCTCGAACTGTTAGTCGCGCTCGAGTCATCGGCGAAGACCGGGCCCACGAAAAGGGTCATCACCAAAACCGCTGCCAAAACCAACGCCTTTTTCATGCCAACCTCCGAAAATCAAAATTTCAAACGTCCCAAGGGACCTCCCCTAGGTACGATCCCAGGGATAACAGGGTTACACAGGGCCACCCTTTTTTTCAATGACCCGTCGCTAAATTTCCGGGGGATCCCCCTTCGGCTATCGATGGGCTCGTCGTTCGAGGCCTTATTGGCCTTTTAAATCGATCTCAACGTCGTCCTTGCCGACCCCCGTGTCCGCCTTGACCTCGCCCTTGGATTTGGACTTGGACGATTTCTTGCCCTTGGCCGATTTTTTCTTTTTGGACTTACTGCTCTTGCCCTTCGTGGATTTTTTCTTCTTGTGGGAATGGCTTTTTGAACTCGTGGAATTGTCGGTTGAGCTTTGGGCCCAAACCGTCCCTCCGGTTAAAAAGGCCAGCACCGTGATGATCGATAAGAATTTTTTCATGCCCCTCCCCCTTCCCCCATTTTCAACAGCTCTTCCGAATTGCGGATTTCCCTTTCCTCATACGACCACTGCCACAACGCCTGGTGGGAATAACCCTCCTTCTTGGCCAGGCCCTTCACTTCCGACTTGAACGATTGGATGATCCGAAGCAGATCCTCGTCCAACCGTTGTAAGTCTAACAGCATTTCCACCCGGTTCGGATAAACCAGGTGGCGCACCAATTTCAAGCCCGGGAAACGCCCCGGCAGGTTTTTAAAGGCTTGTCCCACCATGCGGAGGAGGTTACCCTCCAGCAAAGGCTTGTGTTCTGTTGTGTACAGCGTGACGTAATAGAGGGAATCGGAAAAGTAACTCAATGACCCTCCACCTTTTCCAAATAGCTGGTATCGAACAAATCCCGGATATTGAAATCGTTCCGCAATACCTGGTTGGCTTTCAGGAAATCCTTGATGTCTTTCATTTCCCGGATGTCCTTGTCCGTGATTCCCATGGACCAGTCGAATCCTTTCAGGCTCTCGGCCAGCGCTTCCTTGGGGAACTGGCTGTCCTTGGCCAGCACTTCGAGGGATTCGGCCGAGTGCTTTCTCATGTATTCGTTGGTGGCCCGGGTGGCCCTCAAGAAGGCTTCCACCAAAGCGGGATCCCCGGTCCCAAAACCGTTGCGCAAAGCGTAAAAGCTCAGGCTTCCCGGCACGTGGGCCGAGTCCGCCAGCACCCGGACCTTACCGGCCTTTTCCAGCTGGGTGCGGTAGGGCATCCAAAGCACGATGGCGTCGACCGCCCCGCTTTCCAAGGCCGGTCCCTGGTCCGGACCGGCCAGGTTGACCAGCTTCACGTCCTGGATGGAAAGGCCCAAGGGGGTGAGCAACTGGTAAAGGAAGTAATGCACGCTGGAGCCGATCTGGGCCGCGATTTTCTTTCCCTTCAGGTCCGCGACCGTCCGGATGGCGGAATCGGGCTTTACCAAAACCGCGTTGGTGGCCGGGTTGAAAGCGGCCTTGGCGATGACCTTGATGTCGATGCCCCCGGCGCGCGCCACCAGGACCGGCATATTGCCCACGCCCAAGAGGTCCACCCGGTCCCCGGCCGCCGCCTCGATCATGACCGGGCCCGAAAGGAAGGGGATCCATTCCACCTTCACACCCGCCTTGGCGAATTCCTGGTCGTAAAAACCCTTGGCCTTGCCTACCAATAGGACGCTGGAGGAGGGCTGGTAACCGATGCGCACGGTTTTTTCTTGCCCCGCCTGGACGGCGGAAAGACCGGACAGGAAGGCCAAACCGACGAACACCCATTTTTTCATTTCAGGCGCCTTTCCGGGTTTTCCGGGGAAATTGGAAAAACTCATTGTAGATTTTCCGGCGGATTTTGACAAAGGGGGCTCCGCTACGGTCCCGGGGCCGGGCGAGGGGGACGGGGATGATTTCCCGGATCGTTCCAGGGCGGTCCGTCATCACCGCGATGCGGTCGCCCAGGAAGACGGCTTCGTCGATGTCATGGGTCACCAGCAGCACCGTTCCCCGGCTTTCCCGCCAAATCCTCAGGATCTCCAGCTGCATTTGGATACGGGTCAAGGCGTCCAGGGCTCCGAAAGGCTCATCCAAAAGGAGCACCTCCGGATGGCTTACCAGGGCCCGGGCCAGGGCGGTCCTTTGCTGCATGCCGCCGGACAACTGGTGGGGATAGGCGTCGCCGAAACCTGTGAGTCCCACCAAGGCCAGGTATTTTTCCACCGTTTCCTTCGCTTCCCGCGCTTCCCTGTCGGCCCTCAAGCCAAAGGCGATGTTCTCCCGCGCGGTCATCCAGGGAAATAACCGGGGTTCCTGGAACACCATGCCCCGTTCCAGTCCGGGATTCAGGATTCGCCTTTCCCCCAAAAGGATTTCCCCCCGGGTGGCCCTTTCCAGGCCGCCGATGAGCCGCAGCAGGGTACTTTTCCCACAGCCGCTTTTTCCCAACAGGATCGTGAACTCCCCGGGTGCCACTTCCAGGTTGACCCCGGCCAATACGGGTAAAACCCCATCAGGAAGCGAGAAGCTTTTTTCCACACCCTTGACCCGGAGGATGTCCTGGCTGGCCCTCATACCTGCCCTTCTTCCCCGGCTTTATTCCACCGAAGGAGCCGTTGCTCCAATTTCACGACCAGGAAGTCCATCAACAAGCCCGTCAGCCCGATGGTGACGACCCCCACTAGCATGACGTCGGGCTGGGATACCTCGCGGGCATACATGATCATGTAACCGATGCCGGAGGAAGCCGCGATGAGCTCGGCCCCCACAACGCTGGCCCAGGCAATGCCCAGACCTACACGTAACCCAGTGAAAAGGGAAGGAAGGGCCGAGGGCAGGACGACGCGGGTAAGGACGGTCAGCCGGTTTTTTTCCAAAACCCTCGCCACTTCCAGGTATTTAATGTCGGTCCCTTTCACCCCTTGCAGGACGTTTAAAAACACGGGCCAAAAACTGCCCACGGCGATCACCGTGACTTTGGAACCCTCGTCAATGCCCAGCCAAAGGATGAGGACCGGGATCCAGGCGATGGTGGGGATGGGACGCAAAAGGCCCGTCACCAGGGAAAAGGCCCGGTTCAGGCGCACGGAAAGGCCCATGGCCAGTCCCAAGCCCGTCCCCAAGACCGCCCCAATGCCGAAACCCTCGAACACCCGGAGGAGGCTTACCTTCAAATGGCCCAAGAGCTCGCCGGAGACAAGCATGCTTTGGAGTGTTTTAGCGATCACCAAGGGGGAAGGCAGGATGGAGGGTCTGAGGAAGCCCTTGTCGCTCATGACCTGCCAAAAAACAAGGGCCAGGGCGGGAACGGCCAGGGGCAGGATCAATCGATTGAAGAGGGAGTTGTTTCCGTTTTTTCCGGAGGAAGGCATGGCTTATTGTTCAATGTCCGGAGGATAAGGTCAAGGACGGTTAAAGCTTAAGGCAAAATCATTTGAACCGCCAAGACACAATGCCGACCTTCCATAAGGGAGTTTAAAGAGGTCGGTATAGTACCGATTTCCATAATTTTGTTTTAAGGATAATCGGCACAAAGACACCAAGTAAGGCAGAAAAATGAATTTTAAATATCTTTTCTCGGTTTTCATTTGATGTCGTTCTTGGTGCCTTGGTGGTTAAATGACTTTAGGATGTTCGGTTTTCCGTCGCCAGACGGTCAGCCAAGTAACTGGAACGGGTCAGGGGGGATGCTTGTACCGCAAGTCCCAGCTTGGCTCCCGCTTCTGTCCAGCGGCGGTAGCGTTCCAGGGGCACATATTCGGTGACCTCCAGGCTGGAACCAGGAGGCTTCAGGTATTGCCCGATGGTGAAAAACTTCACGCCGGCCTCAGCCGCGTCCGCCAAAACACACGCCACCTCTTCCTCGGTTTCCCCGAAACCCACCATCAGCCCCGCTTTCAACACGACTTTGGAAGAATCGGAGTTTTTCTTGAACCAGCGGAAAAGGTTGAGCGACCTTGGATATTCAGCTCCCGGCCGGATGGATTCATAAAGCCGTGGGATGGTTTGTAAGTCATGGGCGATGACGTCCGGTGGGTTTTGCAGCAGTGCCTGAAACGACGCTTCCTTGCCTTGGAAATCGGGCACTAAAATTTCGATCCTCAAATCCGGATTGAATACCCTCAAAGCGCCCACAATTTTCACGAACTGGGTAGCGCCCCCGTCCGCCTGTTCATCCCGGTTGGGGGAAGTCATGACCAGGTAGCGCACCTTCAACGCCTTGGCGATCTCCACGACCTTTTGGGGTTCCTCCGGGTCCAGGGGCAGGGGCCTGCCGGTCGTCACCGCGCAAAAAGGGCACCCCCGGGTGCAGATGGAACCCATGACCATGATGGAAATGGTGCCGTGGTGCGGCAGGCATTCACCCCGATTGGGGCACTTGGCTTCCTCGCAGATGGTGTGGATACCGTTCATGGGGAGCTGGGCGATGGCTTCCCGGAACACGTGCTTAGGATGGGGGTTGAGGAGGAAAGAAGGTATTGGAAGGCGGGGGGTATTTAGGATTTGATTACTCATGCCGACATTCCTTTTACTGTTTTGCGCGGCTTGCCGCACAAAAAACAGAGGTCGGTATAGTACCGATTTCCTTTTTTTCTTTTTTATAAACGATGAATCGGCACATGAATGATTACAAGATAAAGGAAAAAAGATGGTTTGTGGATCGATATTTCGGGGATGCTTTCAGTGGTACGATTAAGACATGACACTCCAGGAGGGTAAGATGAATCCATTCAAAGGCATTCGAAACCAAAAAGGCGAGGGCATGGTGAAGGTCCTGTTGTTTGTGCTGATCTTGGGCGCCGCCGGATACGCGGGTTATGTCTACCTCTGGCCCATGGTGGCGGGAGGTGATAAGCCCGCCGCTTCCGCTCCCAGCACGATCAACGGCGGTCAGCCCATGTCGGGTTCTCCTGCCGCCGCCGCGGTCCAAGGCAGCGAGGCCGCGGGTGAAGTGATGGGCAGCGGTCGGTAGAATGCCGTCCCAGCCTCGAACCCACAAGGTGAGAGGCTAAGCTTGGGTGGTGCCAATCGCAAGGCGATTGGCCCAAGGCAGCGAGGCTGCAGGCGAAGTGATGGGCAGCGGCCGGTAGATCCCTACTTTTTGAATGTCCCCGCGATGACGAGCGCCCCGCCCATCAGACCCATGTCCTTGAAAAAATTCATCATCGACATCATCTTCATTTCAGGGTTTGACAATCCCGGCAGGTGGATGGTCACGATGAAGATGAGAAGCATGAGGGCCAGACCTAAGCAGGCATTTCGCCCTTGCTTGCCCGTGATGATGGCCAAGGCCGCCAGGATCATGGCAACACCCGTGAAGTAAATCCAAAAAACACCGCCCGGGATATAAGAAGGCACGTAGCCCGCCATCTTACCCGCGTTCGACAAGTGGCCAAACCCGAATCCCAGGAATGGAATTGCGTAAATGATCCGGCCCACGAAACCCGTCAGCTTGTCCATAAATTCCCCCCGTTACTGAATTAAATTACCCGCCCCAGGAAAAGCGGAGACCCGCCAGCTTCCAATCGAACCACCCGTTCCGTTCGAAAAAAATCGTCATTTTATTGTCGGGGGTCTGGACCTGGCTTAAGTAAATATCAATGGCATAGATGTCCGGGGATTGGTAATGCTTGTCGACGGGAAAGGGATCCGGGCCCTCCGGCACGGTGTCCGGCAGGGTATTTCCCGGTTCCAGTTTGACGCCCTTCATCATCAGCAGGATGGTGTTAGGCGTCACGAAACTGTTCACGATGGAATCGACCTGGTCGGGGGACAAATCGGCGGAAGGGTTGTCGGCGTGGTTGTACCGCAGCTTGACGTAATCCGCGACGTTCTTCTTCAGGGAGGGGACGTCCATGAACGGCTGGACCGCCTCGGGCTTACCGCTGTCCACTGCCGCTTGGAATTGGTCGAGGATGGGAATGGGGCAGTAGCCGAACCAACCGGCAAGGCCGGCTACGGCGAGGACGAAGATCGCGAGGAACCATTTCATGGGAGGTCCGCCTTTCCATTCAGATAAAGAAAAAGAGGCGATGGCTTTCCGGAATTCTTTTGCCGTTCTTGGTGCCCTTGTGCCGATTATCCTTAAAACAAAATTATGGAAATCGGTACTATACCGACCTCTTTAACTCCCTTATGGAAGGTCGGCATGGTGTCTTGGTGGTTCAAATCGTCTTTTAAAAATCCTCGGCGACGATCTTCACGCTGATGGTGGGCTCGGACTTTTTTCGGGTGTAAACCACTTCTTCCATGTCCTCCAGGACCGACACGACGGCGTTGCCCGTGCCGATGAGGCTCAAGTGGGCGGACTTCAAGGTGCCGGGGTAGCTGTGGAGCCCGGCGAAGTGCTTGGAGGACTGGTGGATGTAAGTGTAGCCTTGCGGATCGTAGCGGCAGGCCGATTCGATGACGGGTTTCTGGTCATCCTTGTTGAGCGCCTTGGTGAGCATGAGTTCCAGGCTGTCCTCGTCCAGCTTGCGGTCTGGGATGTCGAAAAAAACAGCGGACACGCAATAGTTCTGGTCCGGGGCGAACCTCAGTTTGGTGGAGGCCTTCTTGACCGAATGGAACAGCTTATCCGGCTCCTCCTTGAGGGCTATTTCCTTCCCCACGATCTCGTTCAAGGTGACGGTCTTGGTGGGTTTCTTGAGGAGCTTGTTGGTTTTTTCGAACATCAGCTGCCCGTCCTTCTCCGGGCTGCAGGTGTAAAGCTCGTCGATCAGGCGCTTGGTCTTGGGGTCGTAAATCATCAGCCGGTGGGATTCGGAAAGGATCCAGGAGTATTTCAGCGGCTCGTCCGGCTTCACGTTGCCCAGGCCGGGATAGGGGACGAAATCGAGGATGTTGAAGTCGTTGGCTAAAAGCGTGTCGTTGCCCAGCTCCAGGAGGGCCAGGCAGCGCTTCTTGGGTTCGGCTGGAAGCTCGATCTTTTCGTAGATGGAGAAAATCCCCGTGCCCCGGGCGTACTTGGAATCATCGAGGATCTCGGTGGTTGGTTTTTGTGGCTCTATGGAAAGCATTTTCATCGCTTATCATTTTAGGTAAAAGAAGGCGAAATGCATGAAAAATTTGTGAAAAAAATTACTTTTACAAAGCCTAGGAGAACCCTCGATCCGGGTTAGAATACGGGAAAATATCGGGGGAACCATGTCCGAGAAAAACTACATCAAACTCAGTGGAAATTTCTACTTCGATCCTGTCAAAAAGACCATCCTCAAGAAACAGGGCTTAACTTTCACTTTTGTGCGGCATGACCGGCGGTTTTCCCACCGCCCCGTGCCCAAGGACCGCCGGTACAAGTTTGACGCCATGCCCATCCACTTGAAACCTATTGCCCAGGGCCTTTTCTGGGACGCCGAAAACAAGTACGTTTATAAGAAAATCGGTGGAAATTACGTGCTTTATTCCAAGGACCGCCGCAAGTCCGAAGGCGCCAGCCCTACGGGCGCAGAGCGCCGCCAACCCTAACCCCGGTTACTTCTTTTTATAAACGTTCAGGCCCACCTTCTCATCCCGGTCGGAGACGGAGATATTCCCTTCAGTGGAAGCGATGATGGTCGTTTTGCCCGATGAGGAAGGGCCGAACTCCTTGGACAAATCCACCTTGATCGTCAGGATGTTGCCTTCCACCTTCATTTCGACGTTTTTCATGGACGGCTCCTTTTTGGATATCTTTAAAACATTAAAATGGCCGGTCGTTTTCAATCAAAGATTGAAAACTTCCTCAATTTAAAATTCATAATTATTCGTTAAACAAGTCTTTCCATTTGCTTTCCATATCCCCCTGGGAGGAAGACCCGCCACCGCCTGGGCTCTTGCCCGCACCCGTGAATTCGAATTCATCGCAATAATTTTGCTTTTCCTTGTCTTTCACGTACTCGGTGGTGGAGCTCCGGCATTCGTGGTGCACCGAGGGGTCGTAGTGGCGGCAGTTGAGGCAGCAATGCAGGTCCGCCCCGCACTTGACGCAGGTTTCGTTGCGCCCCGGCTGGCTGCCCGGCGTCCCTTCCCAGGGCTCCCCGCAGGCGTGGCATTTTTTCATTTCGAAGGCCCTGGGTGCTGTCCGGCATTGACGAAATCAATCCAGCCGTTCTCCACGTTCACTTCAATCAGCTTTACCCTTACCCGGTCGCCCACGTCCAATCCCCGGGCCCCCTGCACCACCTTCCCTTCCACGGCGGGGTTCAAAACCCGCACCCAGGTGCCCTTGTCCGAGGCGCCGGTGACGACGGCCTCGAAATAATCGCCGATGCGCTTGGAAAGGAAAAGCGCGCTGGCGGATTTGCGCACCTGCCGCTCCACCTTGTCCGCGGCGTTTTCCTGGGCCGTGCAATGGGCCGCGAGGGAGGATAGTTCCTCCCGGCTGTAGGGCGCGGGGGCTTTGGCCAGCGCCGCCTTCAGGAGGCGGTGGGTGATGAGGTCCGGATAGCGGCGGTTGGGGGCGGTGGAATGGTTGTAGTCCCTCACGGCCAGGCCGAAGTGGCCCAAGGGGACCTCTCCCGGCGCCTCGGGCACGTACTCGCCCCGGCCCAGGAGTTTCACGACGGTTAAGGACAGGTCGGGAAAACGCAGGGGGTCCTTCTTTCGCTGGCGGGCCAGGAAGTCGTTGAGTGCCTTGGAATCGGGTTGTCCTGGAAGTTTTTCTCCCAAACTTTCCGCCACCGAAACGATTTTGTCCCACCGTTCGGGGGTCCGGACCACCCTGCGCAGGGTGGGGAATCCGGCAGCCGTAAGGAACCGCGCCGTCACGCCGTTGGCCGCGACCATGAAGTCCTCGATCAATTCGCCCGCGCGGTTCTGGAATTCCAGCGCCAAGTCGACGACTTCCCCGTCTTTCGTGACGGGCCGGGGCTGGAGCGTTTCCAGTTCCAAGGCCCCGTGCTCGTAGCGCAGGCGGCGCAAGCTTTGGGCGGCCCCGTCCTGGAGCTTTAATTGGGCGTCCATGCCCGGCACGCGCCCGGCCGCCGGGGGCAGGGGCCCCTTCCCCTCCAGCCAGGCCCCGACCGCGTTATAGGCCAGCTTGGCCTTATTTTGCACCCAGGCCCCGTAAACGGCGGATTCCGGCACCCGGCCTTCCCCGTCCACCGTCATTTCCACCACTAGGGCCGCGCGCTTTTCGTTTTCGTTGAGGGAAGTTAGGTCCGTGGAAAGCCTTTCGGGCAGCATGGGGAAGGTCTTGACGCCCGTGTAAACCGAAGTGGTGTTCTTTTGGGCGTGCAGGTCGAGCGGCGTGCCCCGTTTCACCAGGGCGTCCACGTCGGCCACCGCCACATAGACCTTGACCCGGCCATCCGGCAGCTTCTCCCCCACCGAAAGCTGGTCCAAATCCTTAGAGTCGTCGTTGTCGATGGAACACCAAAGGAGCCCGGTAAGGTCCTTCAAGGGACCAGCCTCCCCCGCCGGTAGTCGGATTGCCTCCAATTGAGCAAGGGCCTCGGGCGGAAAGTTGGGTTCAAAGCCCCGGTCAACCATGGCTTTGACCGCGATTTTCAGGAGGATGCCTTGTTGGCCGGAGGAGGGAGTTTCCATGGGGGTTTAAAGAATTCCGGGGAAGGCTTGGGGTGCGCCCGCCCCTTCCTTCAGCTGTAACACCGTCTTTTTCGTCAGGCGCAAGACAATACCCGGGGCCCTGGAAAATTCAACAAGGACCCGGGGCGCAAACAAACCGGAAGCCTCCGTGGCCTTGACGTCGGACCAGGGGATGAAAAGCGGGGCATGCCCCGTGCGCACGAAGCCGGTGGTCTCCATGGAAAAACCCCGGGCGTCGGCCCCCAGGAGAAGGGAAAAACCGTAATTGGCAAGGCCCATTCCCCCCGAGGCAACTCGCTTCTTTCCCTCGAAAGGGTTGGTGGCCCGGTAATAGTTCGCCAGTTGGCCCCAGCCCCCCACGGCGGCCGCGATGGGGCCTGCCCCGATTGCCACAACGACGGAAAAAACCAAAGTCATCAAAAGCATGGGAATCAATAAAGGTGGCATTGGGTCCTCTGGATGGAACTATTGAGATTAGGCCTATCACTATAACATTTCCCCCCCGCCTTGTTACGTCTTGGTAAAAAGTCGCGATTCTGCCGCTTTGATTGTTTTTCTTCCTGGATAATGGCCTCCCTATTTCACCCAAGGAGATCCCTGATGATCCAGAAGAGCTTCCTGAACAAATTCATTGTGAAGCCGGGCAAGAACGTTTATTTCAAGGACCTAGACCCGGGCTGGGCCTCCCACAAGGACCTGTTGGACCGCTTCGGTGAGGAGCGGGTCATGAAACTGGCCAAGAAGATCCTCAAGCGCAACCTGGAAAACCTGGCCGAGGCCCAGAACCTGTTGTGGGCCTCCGATACCTACGGCGTCCTGGTGATCCTGCAGGCTATGGACGCCGCCGGCAAGGATGGCATCATCCGCCATGTTATGTCGGGGCTCAACCCCCAGGCCTGCCAGGTGGCCAACTTCAAGAAGCCCACCAACGACGAGCTGGACCACAACTTCCTCTGGCGCTACATGAAAAACATCCCCCAGCGGGGCCGCATCGGCATCTTCAACCGCTCCTATTACGAGGACGTGCTGGTGGTGAAGGTGCATCCCGAATACCTGGAAAACCAAAAGCTTCCCCCGGGGATCAAGGGCGAGAACATCTGGAGGCACCGTTACAGCGACATCAACCACTTCGAGAAGCACCTCACCCGCAACGGCATCATCGTGCTGAAGTTTTACCTGCACATGTCCAAGGACGAACAGCGCAAGCGGCTCCTGGAACGCCTGAACAACCCGGCTAAGCATTGGAAGTTCTCGGATTCGGACCTGCCTGAGCGGGCCTATTGGGATGATTACATGCAGGCCTACGAGGATGCCCTGGCCGCCACCTCCACCGAATGGGCGCCCTGGTACGTGATCCCCTCCAACCACAAATGGGCGTCCCGTACCCTGGTAGCGGACATCCTGACGGGGACAATCACTTCCTTGGGGTTGGAATTTCCTAAAATCACGGCGGAGCGCCGGAAACGCCTGGAAGCGGCCCGGATTCAATTGGAGAATGAGGCGGAGGATCTGGCCGAAGGCACGATGACGGCTTAAAGCCAGCTGTCGGTCCTCGGTTGTCAGCCGTCGGCTATAGCACCCTTACCGGCACGACCATCATGTTGAGCCCCTTGAAGATCAGCCGCCGCTGGATTTCCAGGGCGATATGGTTGTGCAGGAAGGGCGTCCAAAGGGATTCCTTGGCGAAGATGAGCTTCCCGATGAAAAAGGTGGGGTTCTTGAAATCCCCCGACACTTTTTGGCAGAGTTCCTCCATGCCCTCGATCAGGTCCGTGGCCACGGCGTAACGGTATTCCCCCCGGCACCCCATGCGGTTAACCAGGTCCACGTATTGCCTCAGGTTGTCCTCGGTGTTTTTCTTCAAGTTATCCAGCTCCTCGATCCCCTTGAACTGGCCGGAGTCGACCCGGGCGATGGAAAGAAAAAGAAAATCCTTGAAGCGGTTCTCGAAGATCTTCTCGGTGGAAAAGACCGCGTGGATGCCCAGCCCCCCAAAGCGGTCCACCAGCACCACTGCCGTGTGCTTGTCCCGGTCGCAGGCGTCCTTCTTTTTGCCCCTTTTTGAGGCGGGGGGAAGGGGCAGGTCGGAAAGAGTCTCGTCCAGGCGTTTCAAGGCCGTCGCCACGCTTTGGTAATGGCGCTTGACCAAAAAGCAAAGGACGATCAGGGCCCCCGTGATGAGCAGCGTGATGAAGCCCCCTTGGGTGAACTTCGTGGCCAGCGTGGCCGTCAGGACGATGGTGGTCAGGCAAAAGCCCAGCCCGTTGATGAAAAACTTCCAATACCAGCCCTTTTTCTCCTTGCGCACCTTCCACCAATGGACACACATGGAAAGCTGGGAGAGGTTGAAGGTGATGAAGACGTTGATGGCGAAGAGGATGATCAAAAAGTCCACGTTTCCCTTGGAAAGCAGGAGCAGGACCAATGAGACGCCGCCGATGAAAAGGATTCCGTTCATGCGCACCAGCTGGTGGGACAGGTTGGCGAAGCGCTGGGGCAGCCAGGCATCCACGGCCAGGTTGGCCATCACGATGGGGCCGCCGATGAAGCCGGTTTGGGCCGCGATGAAAAGCAGGAGCCCCTCGGAAAGAATGGTCGTAATGGAAATCCAGGAGCCCCACTGCCCGCCGAAAAGGGGCAGGAAAATCGCGTCGGCCAGGGAGGTGTTGAGGGTCTTGTCCGGCTGGAACTGCACGTCGAAAAGCACGTAAAGGAACAGTATGCCCCCGGCCGCCAGGGAGAGCGAAACGGCCATGTACATCATGGTGCGCTGCCCCGTCCTCACCCGGGGCTCCTCCAGGCTGGCCATTCCGCTGGAAACCGCCTCGAGCCCCGTGTAGGTCCCGCCGCCCAGGCTGTAGGCGGTGAAAAAGATGACCAGGAAGCCCCAAAACCCCAGCGGGCCGGAAATGATCTGGTGGGTCTCGGTGAAAGCGCCCTGGATGACCGCGGGGATTTGCTGGAAATGGCTCCACAGCCCGACCCCGATCAAAAGGATATGGGTGGCCACGAAAAGGAGGAAGAGGGGCAGGAGGGTCTTGATGGATTCGCTGATCCCCCGCAAGTTCAGCCAAATGAGGAAAAGCACTGCGGCCACCTCGAGGGCCAGCTTGTGGGGAACGATAAGCGGGGAGAAGGAGCCGATGGCATCCACGGCGGCGGCGATGGAAATGGAGATGTCCAAGATATAGTCCACCAGCAGGGCACAGCCGGAAAAAAGCCCCGCCACGGGGGAGAGAAGCTTGCTGGCCACCACATAGCCGCCCCCGCCGTTGGGGAAATACTCGATGATCTGGTTGTAGCTGGCGGAGATGATGAAGACCGTCACGGCGGTGGCCAGGGCCAGGAAGATGGAAATATGGTGGTAGGCGGCGCCCAGGGCCTTGTAGGCCTCCGGCGGCCCGTAAGCGGCGGAGGAAAGCCCGTCGGCGCCCAAGCCCACCCAGGCCAGGAAGGCGATCAAGCTGATCTTGTGGAAGACGTTCTTGTCCGTGGGGTCCAGGGTTTTGCCCAGGACGACTTCCTCCACTTTGTTTTTGGCCATGCCGACTTTCCTTTAATCTAAAAAAAGCATTAGCCGCAGATTTGCGCGGATTGACGCTGATTTTTAAACAAAAAACAATCTTCACTACTTTTACCCAAAAGGTGGAATGCCTTTTTGGATTTTGTCTTTTAAATCTGCGAAAATTTACGCTGATTTGCGGCCCAACTGCCGTTTAAGGTTTAATCCTTCGTGCGGCTCGCCGCATGAAATGGAGGGCCGGCACACACCGGCTCCTTGGACTGGTTCAGAGAGCGCCATTCTAGGGGCCGATGAGGGAACCACAAAGTGACAAAGCGGTTAAAAAGACGGTGGCCCCAAACTCAACGTTAGGGACTCTTATCCTTTGAGGATCAGGTAGAAGGCCATCACGACTGCGATGACGATAAGCACGAGGGCCGAGCCTACGGCCAGGAAAGAGGATTTGACCTCGGGCGTTTCGCCCTTTTCCAGCCGGGCCGTTCCGCGAAGATAGGCGGCCAGGGCGCCTCCCTGGACCAGCGCCCCCAAAAGCACCAAGGCCGTCCCGAAGACCATGGACCAGCCGTGCCCGGCGGCGGACAAATCCCCTGCTCCCTTGGCTTCCAGCATCCGCAGGAAAAGCCCGAAGCGGGCCACGACGAAACCGAACCCCATCAGGGCCAGCCCCGTGCGAAGCCACGCCAGGAAAGTCCGTTCCAAGGCCCAATAGGTCCGGGGGTCTTTTTCAGTGGTAACCGGCTTATTCTTTTTCACCGCCATAAAACCCTAGCCTTTCTGTTTCGAGGTTCGGTCTTACTTTCTTTGGGTTTCCACATACCCGATAAACGCGGCCCCCGCAATGGCGAACTTGCCCAGGTTCCAAAGCTGATTTATGAAATGATCCATCCCGGTTAATTTCACCGGCCGGGCCGAGCAATTGGAGTAGAGATAGTCGTTAATGGAGTCCAACCGGTGGGAGGAATCTTGCTGCTCCTGATAAAGGCCCGGAACGTCCGAATACCCTCCAGGAAACAGTCCCAACCCTAAGGAAGCTTGAGGTTTCTCTTTTCGAAAGATGGGGCTGGGGGGTGGGGCAAGCTCCATTTGAGCCGCCCCTCCGCCCGGCGAATAAGCGTCACTCGCGAACGAAACCGCGCCAGGCCTTTTAGCGCATCCCGCCAATGGGTTAAGAAAACTTCCCACCAGAAGAACAACCAGAATCCTCGACCCGAATGTTTCTCCCATACCGCACCCGCTTGTCCGCGGCCTCGAAATAAGCGCTTAAAAATAAAACCGGCTTCCCAAGTTGGCGTAGATCTGGAAGCTGGCCCCGCCTGTGCCGAACCACAAGGTGGGTACGGCTTCCACGAAGATATCCAGCGGAACGGATTTCCTTTGGAACAGGTAATCCAATCCGACGGGCAGACAGCCCGCCAAAGCCACGCCACCCCCTAAGGCCAAGTCGCCCCCCACGCCGATATAAAAGGGAAAAGCCCCCTGGGCGGGATGGATGACGTCGTAATCGTGCCAGAGGTATTGGAATTGCAGGACCGTTCCGCCGCCCGCGAATTTCACGGCCCCCTGGAAGGCATTCTGGGCGTCCACCCAGTACTTGCCCGAGGCTCCCCAATCGCCGGGCGCCCCCAATACTAATCCCAGCCCGAAATTGCCGCCGCCCGTGATGGTGGAGCGCCGGGGATTGTTTCCGGCGGGGGAGGCCGGGACGGCGGAATCCAGGCTCTCGTCGAAGCGAGCGAGCTGGGGGTTGTCGGGGTGGATCCTCAAGGATTGGTCGAAGGCCTGCTTGGCTCCCGGCCTGTCCCCCAGCGCGTAATCACAAAGGCCCAGGCCCTGGTAGGCCTGCCAGTTGTTGGGGTCCTGCTGGATCGCGGCTTGGAAATAGCGCGCGGCCTGGCCGTAGTCATGGCCGTTATAAAACCGCATCCCCGCCTGGTAGTACTCCCAGGACGTGGCGGCCATGGCCGCCGAAGCGGAAATAAGGATGAGGATCACCGCAAACCGCAGGACCCCCATCCACGCCTGGAACCGATGGTGACCCAATCGAACCCATCCTTTTAATTAAGAACCGGAAACAATAGTCGATTTTTAAGACTTTTCCCCCTCTCCCTCGAGGGGAGAGGGCCGGGGTGAGGGTGATTCCCTAGCTTCAGCCACCCCTCACCCTACCCTCTCCCGCAAGGGGGTGAGGGTTTGGAGTAATTTTGTTACCGGTTCAAAGTTTAAGTCCCGTTCGTTTCATTGTCCGGGGCCGGGGGCGCCGTCGCCCCATCCGGCGGCGGGTTGTTGGCGGCCCCGTCATCCGGGCCGCCGATGGTGGCCTGGTCCGCGTCGTAATTGCCCGGTCCGTAGGAATTCCCATTCTCGTCGAACATGTCGTAGGAGCCGTCGTTGAGCTTCAGCACGATCTCCAAGGGCCTACCGTTGCTGGTGTCCGAATAGGTCACGCTCTCCACCCCCGAAGCCAGGTAAACCGGCTGGAAGGAAGGCGGGTTGGACGTATCGTAAAGGAAGGCGTCCTGGGTTCCGGGAACCACCTTCACCTGGCGGGTTCCATCCGGGCTGCTGTAGACCTGGGATTCGGCGGTGTCCGAACTGGTCACGACCACCTGGTCCTCCGCCGAGTTGCAAGGGATGTAACTATCGTTGTTGTAGCAATAGAGGTCGCCCACGTGGTAGGGATCCTGCCACCACCAATAACCCTCGTTCCAGAAACACCAGCGGTCAAAACCAGAGTCATACCACCACCAGCGGTTGCCGTAATAACGGTTCCAGAAAAACTGGTTGCCCACGTACCATCCCCACCAATGGTAACCCTGGTTGTCGATGTAGTGGCAATAGTTGAAGCTGTTGTCATTGTGCCAGTAGTACTGGTTGCGCTGGTTTTCGGAGGCATTGAAGCCTTCGATCCTGGCGTGCCAATCCCCGCTGTCCACCAGGGCCATGTGGTCCCGCACGATGGGGTCGTTGAAATGGCGGGGCGAAACGGCCACGGCGTTGATGGCAAGGCGGTCCGGCCCTTGGGTGGGGAAGTGGATGGTGGAATATTGCCGCGAGGTATGGATGATCTCCGAACGGTCGGTGATAAGGGAGGGCTCACGGGTCACGCCGATATTCTGCAGTTTCTTGCGGACATAGCCCTGCGTATAGGGATGGTGATGCACCGCCACGGCGGCCTTGAGCCCGGGACTGGTATAGGCTCCCGCGTTGGGCCTCGTGTGGACCAGGACGGGCGACTGGCCCGGGCGGGTGCCTTGGTTGAAGGTGTGGGTCCCGCCGGACGGAGCGGTCCAATTAAGCCGGCCATAGGAAGGCTGGGAGGGTTTCGCGGTTTGCGGGGCCGGCCTTTGGGAGGGAAAGTTCTGGTTATGACCGCCGCTGGAGGGACGGGACATGTTGATGACCACCGGCTGCCGGGCCGGGGCCGGGGAGGACTTCGTCCGGCCGGAGGTAGTCCGGCCTCCGGAATTATTGTTCCTGCCTGAGTGGGAATTGTTGTTATCTGCCAATACGGTCAAAGCGGGAATAAAAAGAATCGCGACGATCAAAGCAGTAATTCGGTTCATAAGAACCCCCTCCGAAAGATCGGGCCTTGGAAGGCCCCAACGGCTACCCATTTTAGACGCACCAACCACGGGAGAGGGTTTCTTTTTCGGTTACTACCGGGGGGAGGAAGGTTAAAAACGGCTTCATTCAGGGCAAGATTTACTTTTTAACGAGTTTCGGTTCTTTGACGGCCTTAACCTCGTCCAGCCGGGAAACCGGCGTGGAGTAGGGCGCATTCTTGAAGACGTCGGGATTGATTTCCATTTCGGTGCGGATCTTGAGCATGGCGTCCACGAACTCGTCCAAAGTCTTCTTGGTTTCGGTTTCGGTGGGCTCCACCATGATGGACTCCGGCACCACCAACGGGAAATAAATGGTGGGCGGGTGGTAGTTGAAGTCGATGAGGCGCTTGGCGATATCCAGCGCCGAGATGCCGTACTTTTTCTTCAGTGGTTCGGCGGTCAGCACGAACTCGTGCTTGCACAGGCGGTCGTAGGCCACCGGGTAGTGGTTCTTCAGCCGCGCCAAGAGGTAGTTGGCGTTCAAGGTGGCGATGCGGCCCACTCTTTCCAGCCCTTCCTTCCCCAGGCGCTTGCAATAGGCCAGCGCCCGGAGCAGCACCCCGAAATTGCCGACGTTGCCTTTCATCCGCCCGATGGATTGGGGCGAACCGGACTTCAAGTAATAGCGGTTCCCTTCCTTGAAGACCCTGGGTTCCGGCAAGTAGGGCTCCAGCGCCTTCGTGGCCCCCACCGGCCCCGATCCCGGCCCGCCGCCGCCGTGCGGCGTGGAAAACGTCTTGTGAAGATTCAGATGCACCAAGTCGAACCCCATATCCGCCGGCCGGCAGATCCCCACAATGGCGTTCATATTGGCGCCGTCATAATAAAGAAGACCCCCCGCGTCATGGACCAGCTTGGCCACCTCCAAAATATGTTCCTCGAACAACCCGAGCGTGCTCGGGTTCGTCAGCATCAAGACCGCCGTGTCCTTCCCTAGCTTCGCCTTGAGGAGTTCCACGTTCATGTTTCCCCGTTCGTCGGTGGGAATGGAGATGGTCTTCCAGCCCGCCATGGTGGCGGAGGCCGGGTTGGTGCCGTGGGCCGAGTCCGGCACGATCACGTTGACCCTCTGGTGCTCGCCCCGGTCGGCGAAGTACCGCTTGGCCATCAAGAGGGCCGTCAGTTCCCCATGGGCCCCGGCGGCGGGTTGCAAGGTGAGGACGTGGCAGCCGGTGATTTCCTTGAGCCATTGTTCCAGGTCGTACATCACTTGGAGCGCCCCCTGGACCTCGTCCTCGCGCTGGGCGGGGTGCAGGTTGGCCCAGGCGTCGGCGAAGGCGATTTCCTCGTGGACCTTCGGGTTGTACTTCATGGTGCAGGAACCCAAGGGGTAAAAACCGTTGTCGATGCAGAAATTTTTGCGGGCCAGGTCGGTGTAATAACGCACCAGATCCACTTCGGGATGGGCCTCGATTTTGGCGGGGGTGCGGATCTCGATCCATTTGGGCAGTTGGGTCGGCTTCTGGTGGACTTTCCCCGCGTGGCCCTTGGCGGAGAATTCCTCGCAGGCCGAGATGAAGGATTCCATATCCTCCAGGCTGGTCAGTTCGGTGCAGGCCACCAGCACACAGTCTTTGTATTCCGGATAATCCGTTGATAGGTCATAAGGCGCTACCACGCCCCATTCGGAAAGGAAATTGGCGAAGCCGGCGGCGGGGGGGTGGACCACGAACTCGTTGGCGTAACGGGCCGTTTCCACCTTGAAGCCGGGGATTTTCTGGATTTCCGTCGCCACCGCATGGGCTATGGCCGCGCCATCCTTCGCTACCTGTTGGGCGCCCGTCCCCCCTTTAAAGTAAAGCCAGGCCGAGGCGAAGTTGGCCATAAGGGACTGGGTGGTGCAGACGTTGCAGGCCGCCCTTTCGCGGCGGATATGTTGTTCGCGCGCCTGAAAAGTGAGCACGCAGGCGGCCTTGCCGTTGCGGTCGACCGTTTCGCCCACGATGCGGCCGGGCATTTGGCGGATATCCTCGAAGCGGGCGGTCAGGAAGCCCGCGTGGGGCCCGCCGAATTCCAGGATATTGCCGAAGGATTGGGCGCTTCCCGCGCAGACATCCGCGCCGAGCGATCCCGGCGAGGGCAAAAGGGCCAGGTTCATGCCCTCGGCCACCGCCACCACCAGGTAGGAATTCTTCTCTTTGCATATCTTGGAAATGGCCGCCAGGTCCTCGATGGTCCCGAGGAAATTGGGGTATTGCACCACCACCACGGAATTGGGCCAAAGGTCGGTCTTCAATTGTTCCAGATCCGTCTCGGTGCCCTTCAAGCCGATCTCGCGGATCTGATGCCCCTGGGGGTTCAAATAGGTCTGGATGGTCTGTCGGTACTCGGGATGCACGCCCCGGGAAACATATACGAAGGACTCGGCCTTCTTGATCCTCAGGGCCAAAAGCGCGGCCTCGGCCACGGCGGAGGCGCCGTCGTAAAGTGAGGCGTTGGAGACCTCCAGGCCGGTCAGTTCCGCCATGTAGGTTTGGAAGTCGAAGAGGACTTGTAGCGTTCCCTGCGCGATCTCGGGCTGGTAGGGGGTATAGGATGTCAGGAATTCGGGCCGGGTCACCACCGCCTTCACCGCCGCCGGAACCTCGTGGTAATAAAGGCCTGCCCCCAAAAAGCAGGGACGGTCGGAGACCGGCTGGTTGTTGCGGCCGATCATGGAAAACCAACGCTTGAGCTCGGGTTCGGTGAGGCCATGGGGCAGGTTGAGGCCGTTCTTGAGGATCTGGGAGGGCGGCACGTCGGCGAAGAGGTCGTCGAGGTTCTTCACCCCTATCGTCGCCAACATTTCTTTTTCATCAGCTGGGGTAATGGGTATATATGCCAATCTTGGCTCCAATTAGGAATTCGAAATTAGTAATTAGGAATGAAGGCCGCAAACTTCAAATTCCTAATTCCTAACTCCTAATTACTCATTTTCTTCAGTGGAGTGTCGCGAGGTATTGTTCTTCCGTCAAATACTCGGATAAAGCCCCCGGATTATCAAGCTGGACAATGGCGATCCATCCGGCGCCTTCAGGGTCCTGGTTCACCAGGCTCGCCTGGTCCTTGAGCTTGGTGTTCACTTCCACCACGGTTCCCGCCGGACTGTAGGCGTCGGCCACGGCCTTCACCGATTCCAGCACGCAAAGGCTTTGCTTATCCGCCAGCTTCTTTCCAACGTCGGGGAGCTCAACGAAAACGATGTCGGAAAGCTCGTGGGCCGCGTGTTTGGAAATGCCGATTTTGATCTTGCCGGAGCCTAAGTCTTCGTACCACTCGTGGGTCTTGGCGAACTTGCGCATGAAAACTCCTTGGGTTGAGAAGGCGTCGATAGGTGCGGCGGGTTGGCGGGGTAAAGGTGTGAAGGCAAAACTATATCAAAAACCGGAAAGTTTTCCAGTTTTATCCCGTGACCGCCGGAGAATTTACTTTCGAAATTTTCTTTTGAGGACTAATTCCCGGTAGGAGTCCCTCAACAGCGATTTCGAAGGTACTTCAAATATCCGCAGAAGCTTTTCGACCTTTCCTTTTTCCACGGCGCGGTTTTTAGCCGAATCGGTCTTGTAGACCGCCTCGAACTCCAGGAAGTCCCCCAGGCCCTTCACCCGGTCCAGGTGGATCCGCACGTTCCCGGAAAGGAAAAGGTCCCTTTGCTTGTCCACGACGGCGTCGATTCCAAAAAGGGCTTCGAAAAGCCTCTTGGCTTCGGAACCCTTCTCCACCGGGATCACCAGGTAATCGCTTTGTTTCGGCCCCTTCCGGTTGGGCCTCACGCAGGGGATCAATTGCGCCCCTTTCAAGGCCGATTCCCGGAGCTTCAACCTGCCCGCGGGTGTACGGAAATAGGTGTCCACCTGGCGGTCCCGCCCCATATAACGGGCCTTGAGGACCCGGGCGATGGCGCGGGCCTTGTCCAGGTCGGGGTAGAGAGCCTTGATTTCGATGTTGGGCATGCACCCTCCTTAATTTCAAAGTTTAAGGAAACAATTTCTATTCATTCCCAAACCCCGGTTTTTCCTAGGATTTTAGTCCTGTATTTTTTAGGCATGACCCGGAACGAGGGAAGTTGTTGCTTGAAGGTCGCAATGGAGAGGATCTGGGTCAGTTGGTATTTCCGGAAGATAGGCGAATAAGGACGCAGGTGTGTGCCCTTACGGAACCCTTCCCGGTAGGCCTTGGGTGACAAGCCGTAAATCTCCTTGTAAACCCTGGAGAAGTGGAAAGGGTTTTCGAAGCCGACGTGGCCTGAGATTTCCTTGAGAGTCATTTGGGTTCTCTCCAACAACTCGCTGGCGTATTCCGCCTTCAGGAGTTTCACGCATTCCATGGGTTTGATCTTCAATTCTTTCGCGAACAAGCGGCAAAGATAGGGCGGCGTGACGAATGCCGCTTCCGCCATCTCGGAAAGCCGCACCTTCGCCTGGGGGTTCCTTCTTAAACGTTCGACTAGCCAGGTAAGGACCTTTTCCAGGGGTGGCGGCAGGCCCGGGTCGAAACTCGCTTCCCGGGGCGGGTCCGCGGGCCCGCAAAGGTAAAGCCGCAACATCAGTTCGACGGTGGGACCCAAAAGCGGTTTGAACCTTCCCTCCGTCAGCGGGAAAAACGACAAGACCTGCCGGAAGAGCTGGAACATCGTGTGGCCGTGGAAAAAGGCCCGGGCCAAGGGCCACCGGGCGGGCGGCGGCCAGTCCTTGGGAAGGGTCCTCAAGGGGATGGGGCCGCCTTCCGGAGGCCAGGTTTTCGGAACCGGACCGAAAAAGAAATGGAGGAACGAATGGACGCTCCGCCCGCTTTTGGACCAGTCATAATGGTCCCGGACTCCAGGCTGGACCAGGAGGATCGTGCCGGGCCCTCCATCGACGGCCCTTTGATCGATCCGGGCGCGGACCGACCCGGACCGCACCCATACGAACTCAAGGCTGGGTTGCAGCCGGGGCCCGAAGGTGGCGCCCGGCGGATCCACTTTGGTCCCGGCCGTGAAGACCGTGATGGGAGGCGGATGAGCCCAGGCCTTGTGCTTAAAATGCGATATGTCTTGAATAACCATGGATATGGTCATTTTAAGGGCTGGGTTCCATACTTCAAGGGCGTTTGAAGGTCCGAAACGCCAGGAGGTCCCTGTGGAAAAAAAACTTCTTTTTTGGATTTTCCTCTTGGGCCTGGTTCCGGGCGGGCTCGATGCCGCCCCCATCCTGGGCGACATCAAGCTGGACCATTTCGGCTACCGAACCGGCGACACCAAGATCGCCTATTTCACCGCCAACCCGGGAACCTCGGTGGAGGTGCACGACGCCGCCACCTCTGTCCTGGTCACGACCACCGCTTCCATTACCGACAAGGGTACCGATACTTCCTCGCCGCTCATGTCCGGCGACCATGTCTGGTGGGTGGATTTCTCCGCCCTTACCGCGCCCGGGACCTACTACGTTTATTCTGCCGCGCTCACCGAGCAGTCCTATAACTTCCAAATCTCCGACACCCGCTACCAGGCGCCCGTGACCGCGGCTTTGCGGGGCCTCTATTACGCCCGCTGCGGCGCGCCCAAGACTGCGGCTTACGCCGGTGTCTGGACCGACTCGGCCTGCCACGCCTCCGACGCGGCCTGCACGGCTTTCTGCTCCACTTCCATTTCCTACCCGGCCCTCAACGCCAATTACGGAACCCTGGACCTTTCGGGCGGCTGGCACGACGCGGGGGATTTCGAGAAAAAGATCGGCCCCGGCACCAGCTGCGGCGTGACCGAGACCGGCGACAACGGCGACACCGTCTTCTACCTGCTGACGGCCTATGAGATGAACCCCGGCCTCTTCCCGCCCAACCAGATAGGCTTGCCCGAATCCGGCGACGGTTTTCCCGACATCCTCAACCAGGCCAAGTGGGAGCTGGACTGGTACTTGAAAATGCTGAGGACCGACGGCCACGTGTTGGAGGGGGTGCATGTGACCAACCTGGGCACCCTTGCCTCCCCGCCCTCCAGTGACACCACGCCGCGCGGCTACATGCCTCCCTGCTTCGAGAGCGAGGCGGTCTTCACCGCCGACGTGGCCCATGCGGCGCGCATTTTCGCCTCCGTTCCGGGTGGGGCCTCCTACGCGGCCACGCTCAAGGCCGCGGCCTTGGAAACCTGGAACGACTGGGTGGTCAATTCACCCAACACCGATCCCAATACAATTTCCTACCTGCCCTACGGCAACCTCAAAGTCTGGGCCGCCTCGGAAATCTTCCGCATGGACCCCACCCAAAGCGCGGCCCAAAGCGTGGTGGACAACTTCACCAGTTGGGCTTCCTTTTCAATGAACCCGGCGGGGCCCTACGCCGATTGGGCGATTTTCAATTACCTCCAGACCCCCGGGGCCACCGCCTCCGTCACCACCGCCATGGCCACGGCCATGGGCAATTTCGTGAACACCACCTTCAGCCAGGACGACCTCTACCATTCGGGCATGGCTTATTGGATGTACCCCTGGGGTTCCAACCAGATCAAGGGCGCGGACGGCCTGGAGCTTTTCCTGGCGGGCAAGCTGGGCATCACCGGCTCCTATACCACCTCCCAATGTTTCTCCCACGCCGAGGACTTCCTGCATTACTTCCACGGTGCCAACCCCCTGAACATGGTCTATATGACCAACACCGAATCCATGGGCGCCAAGCACTGCTCCTGGCACATTTACAACACCTGGTTTGGCCAGTACAGCTCCTCTTATTCCCTTTCCAATTTCATCGGAAAACCCGCCGGCGTGGTGGACCCCCTTTACCCTTACGTGGCCGCCGACAACCAAACCTCCACCTACGGCCCGCCGCCGGGCTACGTGCCCGACGGACCGACTTACCAGTACCAGCAGTTGGGAGGCACCGACGTGCCGCCCGACGCGACCGGTGGGGCCGAGGCCCCCTATACCAAGGCTTACCGGGACTACAACAACGGCAACCAGCCCTGGGTCGTGAACGAGGACGGTATCTACGATGTGGCGGCCTACATGGTTTTAAGTTCCCTCTTCGCGGGTTCCACCTTCGTGGTGGCAACACCCACCTCCACCCCTTCCGGCACCATCACCCCTCCCTTGACCCCCACGCCGACGCCCACCGGAACCCCCACGGTGCCGCCGACCCCCACCAACACCTTTATTCCCAGTTCCTACTGCCCCGTGACGATGATCGACGACTTCGAGAACCAGGCCCTGAACGGAACCCCGCCCGCCCGCACCAACCTCTGGGGCGGCCACTGGGCCACGCTGGTCTCCTCCGCCACCATCGGGGTCACTTACAACGCCCCCGGCGCCAATGGAACCCTTTACTCGGCGGGTGTGACCGGAAGCGTTACGGGAACCGGTTATGCCGAATGGTACTGTCCGCTTTATGCCTCTTACGCGCCTTTCAACGCGGCTTCCTATGGCATCCAGGGACTCCAGCTTTGGATGAAGGGGGACGGCAACGCTTACCGGGTGGAGGCGGCCAGCCAAGCCGTGACCGACTACGACTATTACGGGGTGGATATCAATACCCCAGCCGACGGCCAATGGCATTTTTACCCCATTCCTTTTTCCTCCATGACCCGCCAGGTCTGGGGAACCCAGACGGGCCTGCCGCCCACGCCCCCGGCCAACGACCTGACGGAAATCGTCTTCGTCACCCAGGGGACGCCCGCTACCTTCGCCTTCTTGGCGGACCAGATCGCCTTTTACTGCGCCCCCGGAAGCCCCACCGCAACACCCACTCTAACCCTGACGCCTACACCCACCCCCACCAGTACACCCTGCATGGTGAACGGGACTCCCTGCACGGCTTCGCCGACCCCGACTCTCACCGCGACGCCCACCTTCACCCCCTCGCCCATCCCCGTTCCCCAGGGTACGCCCTTCCTCTATCCCAACCCGGTCTTCAGCGGGTTCTATACCATCCAACCCTTTGTACCTTCCACCGCCGATGTGCGGGTGCAGGTTTTCACCACTTCTTTCCGAAAAGTGCTGGATTGGACCTACGGCCAGGTGGCCCCAGGCCAAGTGCTGACCCTGCCGGCCAAGGACGGGAATGGCACACCCCTGGCCAACGGGCTTTATTACGTGGTGGAGGAAGCGGATGGGAAACGGTCTATCCTGAAGCTTCTTATCCTGCGGTGAGAAAAACTTTATGAAAACCCCAAGGGCATTCGACCAGTTCCTGAACTTCCTAGGAGGCGTGGCGAGCCTGGGATTCCGAGGCCCGATTCCTCCCAACGGGTAAGGGATTCCGTCGATCCGGTTCCAGTAGATTCTTCTTCTTTGCTCCAGTTGGTTATAGTTGGGCGATAAAGGCGTGGTGGCTATCAGCTGAAACCCAATTATTCGGAGGAGCTTCCAATGGCGGATACCAAGTTATGCGGGAAGTGCGGGCTGAAAAACCCGGTCACGAATAGTTTTTGCGAACAATGCGGGTCCAAGCTGCCGGCCACAGGCCAACCGGACAAGGCCGCGGGAAAGGCGGCCGCCCCGGTCCTACCAGTGAAGGCCGCGGCCGCGCCCGTCTTGAAGGGAGTGGGGGAAGAGCCTGCTTCCAGCGCCTCCTCCCCCTCCCGGTCGTCCTTTTCCATTTCCTGGATGCATATCGCCTACGCCATCCTGCTCCTCATCACGGTTTACACCCGCTTCGACCATTTGGGGGATAAGCCCCACCACCACGACGAAAGCATGCACTCCCTCTATTCCTACAGGCTCTTCCATGATGGAACCTATAAATACGACCCCATGATGCACGGGCCCTTCCAGTTCCACGGCAACGCCTTCATGTTCTATCTTTTCGGGGTTTCCGACGCCACCTCCCGGTACCTGGCGGCCACCTTCGGCCTATTGACGGTAATCCTCGCCATGCTCTTGGTGCCTTTCCTGGGGCGGTGGGGCGCCTTCCTGGCCACGGCGATGATCGTCGCTTCCCCCAGTTTCATGTATTTCGACCGCTTTTGCCGGGAGGACGCCTATTACGCCGGGGGCATCTTCCTTATGGTGGTATTCCTATTTCGCTTTTACCGCTTCCGGAGGCTTCCCGACCTCTGGCTGGCCTCCCTGGGTTTCACCATCGCCTTTTGCACCTTTGAGGGCATTTTCCTGACCGTGGCGGTCATCGGCACGTATTTCTTCATCCGTCTCCTGCCATGGGCGGACGTCTTTATCGCGGCAGGGCTCACCGGACTCGGGGTGTTGGCTCGGATGATCATGGGGGAAAACAACCCGGCCCAAATGCCGGTCTTCCTTTTGCTCCTGGGTTCGGCCTTTCTTTACACTCTTTTCCAGCTCTTCACCCGCTGGCAGGCGAACCGGAAAAAGGGCCGGGCCGAAAGCCCCCTCTGGGACGTGATCCTCAACCTAGGCTTTGAAAAAATCGGTTGGGATCTGTCCGCCTTTGTCGGCTGGTGGGCGCTCACTTTGTTATTTGCCGGTATCTTCCCCTACCTGGGGATCAACCTTCCCGGCTTTGTTTCCTTTCTCATGGTGGCGGCCTACCTGGGGATCCTCTTCCGCTTTTTTTGGTTGTGGCTCCAAAACACCGCGCCCGCCCTCACCGGAAGCCTGGCCGTCTGTAGCATCGTCTTCACCCTGCTCTTTACGACCTTCTTCACCGTGGGCTCCGACCAGCCCGATTTCGCCTCACGCCTCTACGGCCTCTTCCACGCCCTTTACATGGGCGCCTTCGGCGGCTTGCAGTACTGGTGGGGCCAGCACAAGGAAGCCCGCGGTGGCGAGCCTTGGTATTACTATCTGCTCCAATTGCCGGCCAATGAGATGCTGTCCTTCCTTTTCTCCCTGGCGGCCATGGCTTATTACGGCCTCTTCAAACGTAAGAATCTTCCCCTCTTCCTGGCCTATTGGTATGTGGGGTCCCTGGCCCTTTTTTCCTGGGCAGGGGAGAAAATGCCCTGGCTGATCCTCCATCCTCTCCTGCCTGCGCTCCTGTTGTCCGCCTTTTTCATGGGCGAGATCTTGGAATCCCACCCGGTAAGCCAATGGGGAAAGTCCGCCCGCATCGCGGCCATGTTGTTTTTCGGCCTCCTGCTTTCCTACTCCCTGCATTCGACCGTTCTGCTGTGCTTCTACCACGAGGCCAACCCGGTGGAACCCCTGGTTTACGTTCAAACCAGCCCGGAGGAAAAGGAAGTGGAGCACATCGTGCAGGAGATTTCTTATGGCGAGACAGGTGGCCCCAACCCAGAGGCGCCTCCCCCGGTGTCGGCAGCGGAAAGCGCCATGAACACCGGCCTGGCCCTGACCATCGAGGACAAATGTTCCTGGCCTTATGCCTGGTATTTCCGGGATTTCCCCAAACAGAATGCCCCCCAAAGCATCACTGCGGCGGACAATCCCATCATCTTGACCGGCACCGAGGACGATGCCCAGGACTACCCTGTCCTCAGCCAGGCGGGCTACGTGAACCGCAAGTACAAGCTAAGGATCTGGTGGATTCCCTCCTGGTTCAAGAAGGGCTACCCCGATACCGGCATCAACGCCGGCCTCTTCTTCTCCTGGCTCTTCAGTAATTTCATCCCCCTCTCCCCCGCCCGGCCCGACATGGTGGATTGGGGCGACCTAAAAAACTGGCTCTTGTACCGGCAGGTCTGGTCCGATTTGGGCAGTTACAACATGCGACTGTGGGTGAGGAAGGACCTAGCGGAGAAGTACGGCTTTACGGAAACCAACCGGCAGGATATCCCGGCCGATTACCCTTTGCCCCCGGCCGCCTCCCCACCCGCTTCCGCCTCCAAACACAAACATTCCGGAAGTTCCTAGGAGGTTTCATCGCAGCCGTTTTGTAAACTATCGCGGAAGAAACTGTATTAAAAAACATATTGGACCTGAACAACATGGCTAAGAAAAAACGAATTCCGCTGGCGGACCGGCTCAAGGACCCGCTCTTTTGGCTCCTGTTGATAACCCTCCTGGGCGGGTTTTTCCGTTTCACAAATCCCGACTGGGACTTCCAGGAACAGTTCCACCCCGACGAACGCAACATCATGGGCGCGATCGGGGAAATAAACCAGGCCAACGGCTACAAGACGACTTTCTTCGCCTATGGCCAGTTGACCGTTTATCTGACCAAAGCCACGGGGGAAATAATTTCTCCCCCAACCTTCTGGGCCGGCCTCTTCAACGGCCATTCCACCGCCGCGAACCTGACCTATTGGCTCTTCCTGGTCGGCGTGTGGTTTGGAACGGTCTGGTTTTTCTCCCGTGAAAAATGGAAGTTCCCGGCTTTCGTGGCGTCATATTTTATGTTTGGGATCGCCTTGTTCCTCCGGTTCTCAAGCGCTTTCAACCTTTGGTTTGGGGCGCTGGAAGGGCAACGGGCGGACCTTCACCTCAATTTCCTCGGACGGGATTTACCCCTCAGCCTTCCCATCCTCCCGGTCGCCGGTTTTATCGTGGTGGCGGTGACCTCCCTGGGGATTTCGGCCCTGCTGGCGCGACTGTTGGAGGTCGAATGGTTCGACCTTCCGCTTTACATCGCCGTCGGAACCCTATTTCTTTTCGGAATTGTCCCCGCTTTCTTCCCGCAGGATTCCCACCTGCCGGTTCTTTTTTCCGCCCTGTTTTTCTTCCTCCTGGTCGCCATCCTGGCGGCCGGCCTGGCCTGGGTTTCGAGGTGGGGCCGGGTGGCGCTGGCCGGGGCCGCGGTTTGGACTCTTTTCGCCTCCCTTCCCCATGGCGGGGCCTACAACGGGGAGGGCGACATGCTGGTCATCGGCCGCGTCTGGTCGGCCTTCTTTTCGGCGGCCACCATCCCGGCGCTTTATTTCCTGGTGAAGCGGATTTACAAGGACGTCGGGATGGCTCTCGTCGCCGCCGCCGCTTTCGCCTTCGCGGTGGGCAGCATCGAGAACGCCCACTACGCCATCACCGAGTCTGTAATCACCTTCCTGCTGGTGGCTGTCGCCTATTTTTCCGGGGGAATCATCAAGGACGGTGGCTGGAAAAACTACCTGGCGGCCGGGGCGGCTTTTGGTTTCGCCTTGGCGGCGAAAACCAGCGCCCTCTATTACGTGCTCATTATCGGGATCGCCCATCTTTTCCGGCTATCCCAGAAGTCCCCCAAGGAATGGGAAAAGGAAGGGCGGAAGCTGAGGGAGGACGAAGGGCTTTATTCCACGATGGCCGGGGGGCTTTTGGGAGTGATCCTTTTGTGTTTTTGGGGGGTGGGATGGCAATTCAAGCCCATCTTTCGCGACCTCTTCTTGAGGAACCCGGGCCTGGGCACGGGCCTATGGGTGGCCTTGTTCCTGTTGTTGGGTTCGGCGGGGTCGGTTTTCTTCGCCTGGGGAATCCGGGAATTCCGGGTCTTCCGGGCTCAGATGCCCGAATGGACCAAGCTAATGGCCGCGGGCGGACTGGCCTTCTTTATCTTTTTCCTCTTCAGCCCCTGGAACCTTTTGGATTACCGGGGTTTCCTGGAGCGGCAGAATTATGAGTGGAGCGTGGTTTCCATCGCCGACGCCCCCTACACGCTGCAATTTAGGGACACGCCCCGCTACCTTTACCAGCTTCAAAACCTAGTGACCGTGGAACTGTGGTGGCCGCTGGGAATCCTGGTCTTGGCTGGAACGGCTTGGGTGCTGGGTCGGTTTTTGTTCCAGCTCTTCACCCCCGTGAAACGGGGTTACCTTTTGCCCCTTCCCTTTTCGCGGGGCCGGGGCTTCGCTTTCTCCCAGCCGGATCTCCTGCTGCTCTTGTGGTTCATCGCTTATTTCGGTTTTATCGGCGCATGGAACACGAAATTCGTCCGCTACATGGCCCCGCTGATTCCCGTCTTTTGCCTCTTCGGAGCCAGGTTCTTGGCTGACCTCTTCCAATGGCTGAAGCCCCGGTTTTCCGGGATCAACTTCCTCAAGCCGGCGGTCCTGGCGGTGGTCCTGGGGGCCAGCCTTTTTTATTCCGTCGCCTATATGCACGTTTACTTTTATCCCCACCCCTGGATCGACGATTCGGTTTGGATTTTCCAGCATGTTCCCAAGGGTTCGGTCATCGGGTCGGATGTCTTCGACGACGGCATGCCCGTAAACGTCGATCCAAACAAGGATTCACGGATGGACCGGCCCAGGAGTCCGGCGGAATACGGCCACCAGGAAATCACCCCTTACGAGAACCGCAATTTCGGGGCCCCCAAGGAACAGGATATTCCCGACCAGCGGAAGCAAAAATACTACGCCGATATCCTCCAGAAATGCGATTACATCAGCCTGGCCACTAAGAAGCTTTGGTACACACTTACAGACGCCTCGCCCGAGTTCAGGCCCAACGGCTTCGATGATTATCCCGTCACCTCGCGTTATTACCGCCTGCTTTGGTCCGGATTGTTGGGCTACAAAATGGTGGCGGAGTTCCATAATTTCCCCGGCCTGCTGGGATGGGAACACCCGGACGACTGGGCCGAGGAGACCTTCTCGGTTTACGACCACCCCCGGACTTATCTTTTCAAGAAAGTGGAAACGGTCCCGCCGGAACAGATCATCCGACTTTTAAGCAGCGACGATTACGTCAAGGGGATCAACCGGGACGTCATGCGGACCATCACGCCGGACAATGTGGATGATTTCATTGCCGCCCGGAAAAAGTATTTGGAAGACAACGGTCTTTTAAAACAGTTGGACGAAGCTCCAACCCCGGTGCCGACCCCTTAGATATCCGCTTAAGTGCGCTTCTTCAAAATCTCCTTGATAAATTCGCTTTTGGCTTCGGTATAGGCTTCCCGGTCGGTCGCGAATTTCGCGGCCAGTTCGCGCTTCAGGGCTTCATATTTCATGGCGTCAATGGGATAGCCACGCAGGTAATCCCGGAAGGCCAATTCCCGCTTCCATTCTTCCGATTCCAATTCACAAACATGGAGGTGATGGGTGCGCTTTTCCCCGTAGGGCGGCAACCCTTTGACGAAAAACCAGCGGATCGCGTCATCAAAGGCGCCCGGCACTTGCACATATCCCAACACCGCGAGGGGCTGGATCATCCTGGGCCAATCCTGTTTCGAAGAAACCCCCACCAGGATGTCCAAACTGGGCTTGGCCGCAAGGCCCGGCACGGAAGTGCTTCCGAAATGCTCGATCCGAAGTCCCGCGAAATAACCCAAGGCATGCCGTATCGCCCTTTTTTCGAGGTCGAATCGTTCCGGCCATCGGGGGTCGTAATCGACGATTTCGATTTTGTCTTTTTGCGGGTCATAACCTGGTGGGAAGGGATTCATCCGGACATTTTAACATCTGGTCTTTGCTATGTATTAGTTACGCTTTTAAGTGTTTTATAAACGTGGTTTTGAGATAAATCCCGAGATGTACAATGAGAAAAAACTTAGGCCCATTTGGTTTGAAAGGAATACATTTTGACAGACAACCAACCAGAACAACCTAAACAATGGATGAGCACTAATCTTCAAACTTTTTTAGAAATCGCAAAAGATTCACAGGCAAAATCAAAAGAACTTTTAGAGGCTGCGCGTAAACCAATGCCGGGTCAAGAAGGCCGATATGTTACTACGTTGGATCCCGATCAGAAGTCTTTTAAATATGCATTGATCGCAATTGCGTTTTCCGGTGTTTATTTAGATGCACTTCTCTACATCGAAGGACTAAGACGTTTTGAAAATTGTTCGGAGAAGTTTTTGAAAGATTTTGATCGCATGACTTATGAAAAAAAATTAGAAATGATGAGCATTACAGATCAAGAACTTTTAGCGGCATGTAAGCGATTCAGAGACTCGCGTAATGATTTAATTCATGAAAAGGCTCTATTCTTTGAGGAGAGCGGGAAGCTTGTTCATGGCTCTGTAGGTCCGCCGTCCTCAGCTCAAGAAGATGCAAACGATGCGATTGTGCTTATCGATAGGGTGAAAAAGGCTCTTGAACTTCAAGAAGCCGAGACGGCATCTAAGTCAAAAAGGAAGTAAAACTATCAGTGTTGTACAAGGTTACAAGATAATTAACGAAACTCTAGATAAGGAACCTTGATGTCCCACCTCGACCTTGGACTTGCCCTCACCGGCCTCTTCATCGGCTTCCTCACTAACTCCCTGGGTGGTGGCGGTGGGGCCCTCTTCACGGGCTGTCTGACGGCCTTCTTCAACATGCCCGGCGCGGTGGCGGTCTCCTCCTCCTTGGCCACGGTGCTGCCCACGACCATGGCGGGAAGCTGGAGCCATTGGCGCAACGGCAACCTGCGGCTGGCCTTCGGGCTTCCCATGGCGGCGGGCGGGATCGTCGGCGCGGTGGCGGGCAGCCTGCTTTCCTCCAAACTGCCGGCCTTCCTCTATAAGCCCCTTTTCACCGCCCTCTTCATCTACATGTCGGTCGAATTGGGCCTGAAGTATTTCAAAAAGAAAAAGCCCGCCCCGGTCAACGCGCCGGTCAGGACAGCGGAGCTTTGGGAAGGGGCGGCTTACGGGGCCTTCGGCGGGGTACTTTCGGGCATCCTGGGCATCTCGGGGACGCCCCCGGTGCTCGTGGGACTGACCATGCTGGGCTGTTCGGCCATCGAGACCATCGGCACCTCGGTCTTCGTGCTGGTGGGTATTTCGGCGGCGGGTTTCCTGGCCCACCTTCGCCTGGGGGACGTTCAATGGGGCCTGGTTTTGCCCCTGGCGGCGGGGTCGATCCTGGGGGGCTTGAGCGCCCCCTGGCTCGTCAGCCGGATAAGGCGGGAAACCCTGGAGGCTGTCTACCGGCCCATCATCCTGATCCTGACGCTTTTAATGACCGTCACCATGGTTTACCGGTGGGTGAAGGGGAACTAGGGGATTTTGCTTCCAATTTGACCCGCCGCGGGTCAACCTTCGGCCGTCAGGTAGTGTCTCAGCTTGAAAAGAAAATGTTACTCCACCCTCACCCCGCCCTCTCCCCTCAAGGGAGAGGGGGAAACACCACTAAAAACCCTCGCCCCTTGGGGGAGAGGGTAGGGTGAGGGGTGCCTAAGTCATCCAATTCAAACTGAAACAATACCGGCGGTCAAAGGGGCATATTCTTCCAATTTTGTTCGCCCGGCGAACGGCCTCCCCAGCCGGATAAGGGTATGGCTGAGAACCCGGTTGTCACCCGAGCAGCCCTTTCTGCCAATTATTTGGTAAACAGCGTCGGATTTTTGGTAAACAAATGAGGGTGACTATACTTTTAGCGCTCTTTTGGGGCTTGAGTCCGCCTTGAGGGCAGGGCTGTACCGGACCCATCAAACCTTGGGAGAACTGGAATCCGACATCTGGACCACCTGGTCCGGGGAGGACCCTAGCATTCCGGCGATCTGGTCGATGACCTGCCGGGGGGTATGGCCGCCCTTCAACACATAACCGTTGGCGCCCAGGGAAATGCCCTTTTGCACGTCCTTCTCCTCGCCCATGACGGAAAAGATGATCACCTTCACTTTGTCCATGGAAACGTCCTCGCGGATTTTCCGCAGCACCTCGTAGCCGTTCATGCGGGGCAGTCCCAAATCCAGCAGGACTAGGTCGGGCCGGTGGAACCTCGCCAAATCCAGGCCCTTTTCCCCGTCCTCGGCGGTCAAAACCGCGTAACCCTCGCTCTCCAGGATGTCCCGGTAGATGCGCCGGAATCCCGGCTGGTCTTCCACGATCAGGATGGTTTTCCCTTGGTTCATGCCGCCCCCTCCCTTTCTTCCGCGCACCGGGGCATCACCAGGGTGAAACAGCTCCCCCGGCCGGGTTCGGAAGCAACCCGGATATCCCCCTCTTGCAGTTTCATGAACTCCTTGCCGATGAAAAGCCCCAGCCCAGCCCCGGACCGGTGGGCCTCCTGCCCCAAAACCCGCGCCTTGGTGAAAAGCCTTTCCAGCACGCCGGGCTCCATTCCGATGCCCGTGTCCATGACATCAATGAGGCCCTTTCCGTCCTCGGCCTTCCAACGGATGGAAATGGACCCCCGGTCGGTGCATTTCACCGCGTTGTTGATAATGTTGCGCAATGTCTCCACGGTCTTGTCCTCGTCGGCGTTCACCCAAACGTCCCGCGCCTGCATATCGATGACCAGGTCCAGGCCCTTGCGCCGGATGAGTTTCTCGTAATCGCGTATCGAAAGCCCCACGATGCGCCGCGCCGAAACCGGCTTTAAAGCCACCTTCGCTACGCCCCGCTCCAGTTTGGAAACGCTCAAAAGGTCGCTGATCAGCTGGTAGTTTTCCCAGCCGATTCCCCGCATTTCCTCCAAGTATTCCCGTTGTTTGGGATTCAATTCCCCGGCCAGCCCTTCCAGCATGTTTTCGATATAGCCGTTGATCTCCGCCACCGGGGTCTTGAGCTGGTGCGAGACCACCGCGATCAGTTCCTGTTTCATCTCGGACACGGTCCTCAATTTGCCGGTGAAGGTGTTAAAGGCCCTGGCAACTTCCCCGATCTCGTCCTGGCCCGTGGTTTCCAGCCGCTGGGTCAGGTCCCCCTCTCCCTCGGCGATGTCCCGCATGCGCTCCACCAGGCTCCGGAGGGGCCGGGAAACGGCGTGCCGCAGATGGAATGAAACGAGCAAGAAGAGGGCAAGGACACCCGCTAGGGTCAAGAGGGCCATCCCGCCGTAGGACTTTTGGAACGAACCTTGGTTGGCTTCCGCCAGTAGTTTGGACCGCCCCAGTTCGTAGTTCAGGTAAAGTTCCATCCGGAAATCGACAGTATCCACGGAAGGGTAAAGACTGTGTTGCAGTTTCCGCAGTTCCTCACGGTTCCCTTCCCTTAAAACCGTCCGCAGTTGGCCCATGAAGGTGTCCGCCACGGCGGCTTGGGCGTCGATGTCGCGGAGCATTTGGGTTTCATCCGGGTTCAAGGGCGGCTGCCGCAGGATGGCGCGGTTGGAGCGGATACTTCCCTCGATTTCCGAAAGCCGCCCCATGCCGACCTCCCAGGGATAGGACCCCAGGGCCAGTTTGTTGACCAGGCTGACCAGGTCCTTGGAGTAGTTTTCCGTCAGTTTCACGCCCGCGGCGGTCTTGGCGTTGGCTTGGCGGTAAACCCCGTTCAATCCGTGGAAGGCCCCGTCCGCCAGGTAGTATCCCGCGATGACGATAAGGGCCATGGCGGCGGCCATCACGGCCACGCTGAGGAACAGCCTGCCGCTGAGTTTCATGTTCGAGAAGAAAGTCATTGGGTTTTCCTCATTCCAGTGAAAGGGTCGCGACCAGGACGCCGATGGTGCGGCCCCGGTCGAAAACAGGCACCGACACCTGGACCGAGTAAATTTTGGTGGAGACATCCAACCCCGGCGGGTTGATGTAGACCCGGCCCCGGTTGTAGCACTTCAGGAATTTATCCATCGGACCATGGATGAAATGGGTGCTTTGGGGGTCCGTCCCCACCACATTGCCCCATTGGTCGAGAACGAAGCACTTGAACATGGGCGGAATCCGGTACTCGTAGCCGTGGATCACCTGGGTGGCGGGGTTGAAAAGATAAGGGTGCTCCAAATCCGAAATGCCGATCTCGGTCCAGGCCTTCTCCACTTTTTGGGCCTCTTCGGGGGTAAGGGGCGAGGCGTTGCGGGCCCGGACCTCCCGCAGGAGGAACTTTTCACCGGCCAATTTTTGTAAAAGGGGGAGGTATTGCCGCGCGATCTTTTCCGCCAAATCCGGGGCGGCAAAGGCGGGCAAGGTTGCGCCCAAGGCTAAAAGAAACAGGCTGATTTTTTTCATGGCATTCCTTGGGATAAGGAATGGCAAGGGCCGTGCCATGCGGCAAATGAGAAAGACCACTGAAAATGGGGGTGGGACGGACGGAAATTTCAAAAAAACCGGGTAATTTTTACCCGATGGGAAATCACGGCCTCAAACTATGGAATGGAAACCATGGCGGTGAAGGGAGGGATTCCTATGGATTGAACCCGCCCTTAGGCGGGTGGCGGTGCAAGTAGAGCTTGGCCATTTGGGTGGGGGAGAGAAATCCCGGCAGGGTGGTTCCCCAAAAAGTCTGCTCGATTTGGTGCTCACTTTGGAGGTCGTTCAGAAGCGTGGTCAGGGTGGGCTGGATGGCCGAGTCCGCCGCGTTCGATTGGACCAACTGGTTCAATTGTTCGACCGCCGCTTCCTGGTCTTCCCGGAGGTTTTTCATCTGCTTGTTCCGGGCCTGGTCGGCGGCCTTGAACTGGATGGCCACCGGTTGGCTGAGGCCGAAATAGGCATCCCATTTAAAAGATGGATGGGGATTGGGGTTATTGGGATGCTGGACGGCAGGCGCTATGGTGCTCCTGGGCGGATGGCCCTTTAGGTAGATCTTGGCCACTTGGGTGGGGGTGAGGAAACCGGAAAGGGTCGGCCAATAGGTCTCATCGGCGTGGTCGATGACTTGGATGTCGTCCAAGACCTGGTTCAGGACCGGCAGGATGACGGCGTCCCCGGCGTTGGCTTTTACCTGGGTGACTAGGTTTTGGGTGGCGTCGTCCTTGTCCTGGCGGACGATGTCCAGGGGCCCCTTCCTTTTTTCATTGGCGGCCTTCAGCTGGGCCTTTTGGTCCGGATTGAGGGCCAGGTATTGGTCCCAGGCCGGGTCGGCCGAAGCGGGGATGGTTCCCCAAAGCAAAAGTGCGCTTAAAACCAACAAACCGGCAAGGCCTGTTCTTTTCATTTTTTCCTCCGGATTTAACCGACCCTCATTGGACGTTCCCTGAGCGGCTTTGGTTACCCGGCTATTTTAAAATGATGGCTCGGAAGCTGATATAAAAGGCGGATAAACCGGTCAAAGGAAGTTCGTTGACTGTTTTACCGATGATGGGATAGGGGCTTATGAAAAACATCGTTATCTTCGACCTGGACGGCGTCCTTCTCGACAGCGAACCGATCTACATGGAAATGAACCGGAAGTTCTTCAAGGAACTGGGCGCGGATATCGGCCCGGAGGAATACCAAAACTTCGTCGGTATCTCGGCCACGAAAATGTGGTCCTATATTAAAGAGAAAGCCAACCTGGCTCCCACGGTGGAAGAGTTGAAGGAAAGGGAGGGGGAGCTCAAATTCAAGACGCTCCGGGAAACGCCCTTGGTCCCCACCGACGACGTGGTGGCCCTCCTGGACCACCTTCGGGAAAACAAGTTCATCCTGGCCATCGCGTCGTCCGGGCTCCGGAAGAACGTCGAATTGATCCTGGGCAAGCTGGGCCTGCGGGACTATTTCGGCTTGGTGGTCAGCGGGGAGGATGTCGCCAAGGGCAAGCCGGACCCTGACATCTTCCTGAGGGTTTCCGGGCATTATGGCCGCCCGGCCGGCGACTGCGTGGTGATTGAGGATTCCGCCAATGGCGTGGCGGCGGCGAAATCGGCGGGCATGGCCTGCCTGGCTTATTACAATCCCCATTCGGGGAAACAGGATCTGGCCCGCGCCGATTTTATTTTTGACCGTTTTGAGGATAAAAGGCTGTATAAGATTTTTGACCTCGATTTCTGAAAGTCTCAAATAACAGGAAAGGACTTATATGAAAAAAGACATCGTCGCCCAGGACTTCATGGAGGCTTCCGGCATCCTCGCGAAGTTCACTTCCGACCACCAAAACTTTTCGACGATCGAAAAGGCGGGTGAACTATTGGTGAAATCCTTTAAAAAGGGCAATAAGGTCATTTCCTGCGGGAACGGCGGTTCCATGTCCGACGCCATGCATTTCGCCGAGGAATTCACGGGGAGGTTCCGGGAAAACAGGCACTCCATGCCCGCCCTCGCCATTGCCGACCCCACCCACATCACCTGCGTGGCCAATGATTTCGGTTACGACTTCATCTTTTCGCGTTTCGTGGAGGCGGTGGGGAACAAGGGGGATGTGCTGCTGGCCATCAGCACCAGCGGGAACTCCAAAAACGTCCTGAACGCCATCGAGGCCGCAAGGGAAAAGGGGATGAAAGTGATCGGGCTCACGGGAAAGGGCGGGGGCCAAATGGCTTCCCTCTGCGACGTGGAAATCCGCGCGCCCCATTCGGCCTATTCGGACCGCGCCCAGGAAATCCACATCAAGGTTATCCATTCGCTGATCCATTTCGTGGAAGAAAACATCTAAGACAACCTGCTTGTTTCCAAATGAAGGGTGTATTCAACATGGCTGTCTCCCGGAAAATCGATGTCTACCTTTACGGCATGACGGTCCTTTCCACCATCCACCGGTTGCGCGATCCCTATCCTGAAGCCGACAACTACGGGGAGATCGAAAGGTCCTTCGTGGTTCCAGGCGGGGAAACGGGCAATGCCGCGATCCTTTTGGCCCGGTTGGGCCTGCGGGTCCGTCCGGAGGGGCCCTACATGGGGTCCGAAACAAGGGAGATCCTTCTTCGTTTCAACCGTAAGTGGGGGATGGATTGTTCCGGAATGAAAACCGACACCTCCTTCGAGGGGTGGAGGGACGTGGTTTTGGTGGATGGCCTCCACCGGACCGTGTTCGGCTGGTTCGGGCGCCACTTTTCCAAAAAGGGCGGCCACAAATGGTCCCAACCGGATAAGGCGGCCATCCAAGGGGCGTCCGTAGCTTCCATCGACCCCTATTTCGGGGCCGAATCGGAAAAAGCGGTCCGCCTTTGCCGCGAGGCCGGAAAACCCTACGTCACCCTGGACTGCCCTTTCGATTCATCCCTGCACCGCTTTTCGGCCGTGAACGTCCTCTCCCAGGAATTTCTCAAACGGCATTACCCCAAAAAAGGCGAAAAAACCCTGATGGCCTTCTATAAGGAACGCTCCCAAGGCCTGACCGTTTTCACCTTCGGCTCCCGGCCTCTTTGGTACGCCCGGCAGGGGCAGCCCCTCCGGCGTTTTACCCCTTATCGGGTCAAAGTGTCGGGGACCCTAGGAGCTGGTGACAGTTTCCGGGCGGGGATGGTTTACGGCCTCTGGCGAAAATGGGACGACGAAAAAAGTGTCCGCTTCGCGGCGGGATTGGCGGCCTGCGTTTGCCGAAAATTCCCCGCCGCCATTTATCCCCCCAAGCTCCAGGAAGTGTTCCAATTGACGGGGAAAATAGGATGAATTTAGTTGTCTTCGACATCGATGGAACCCTCATCCAATACCACCGGAAAAGAAACGACGCCGCTTACGTCAAAGCCCTCGCGGAAGTCTTCGGGATAACGGTCGAGGACAGTTGGAACGGCTTTATCAGTTCGACCGATTCGGGCATCCTGGTGGAAATTTTCCAAAAGCATTTGGGGCGGAATGTCTCAGCAGAGGACATTATCTGCTTCAAGGAATCCATGGCGAAGTGGCTGAAAAAGGAATACGGAAACGATCCCTTTGAGCCGACTCCTAGCGCGCTGCAGGTATGGGATAAGCTTTTGGGCCATCCCGGCTGGAAAATGGCCGTAGGTACCGGGAATTTCGAGTTCGCGGGACGTTTTAAGCTGGGCAGCGCCGGTTTCAAACTGGGGGATACTCCACTAGGGACGGCCGACGACGCCGAAAGCCGGGAACAGGTATTGGAAACATCGAATCGCCGGGCTTGTGGGCTTCACAAGGTTCACCGGTTCGGGAAAATCGTCTATGTCGGCGACTGGATATGGGACGCCAAGGCGGCCGAGGCCTTGGGGTGGGATTTCATCGGGATCGCGTCCGGAAAAGCGGTCCAACCGCTCCGGGACGCCGGTGCTGAAATAATTTTACCGGATTTCCATCACCTCATTCCGGCGCTGGAAGCGATTTAAAGGACTTCATATGCAACCCTTAAAAGATATTGTCCGCCGGGGCTACAACCGGATCTCGGAAAACTACAAGAACGATCGGGGTGCGGGACCGGACGCGAAGTATAGACGTTACTGGCTTCGGGAGGCCGATAAGCGCCTGGCCCGGGGAAGCCGCATCCTGGAACTGGGCTGCGGCATGGGCGTGCCCGTGGCGAAATTCTTCAGCCGGAGGCACTCCTTTTTAGGGGTGGATATTTCGGACGTCCAAATCAAGCGCGCGAAAAAGCTGGTTCCGGACGCCCGTTTCCAGCGGGCCGATATGGCCCGATTAAAGTTCAGGCCATCTTCTTTCGACGCGATTCTCAGTTTCTATTCCATCATCCATTTGCCCCTGCGTGAGCAAAAACCCCTCTTCAAAAGGATATTCCGTTGGCTAAGGCCCGGCGGGATGTTCCTATCCATCCTGGGCTGGGGCCGCTGGACCGGCAAGACCGAGGATTGGTTCGGGGCCACCATGTTTTGGAGCCACGCGGACGAGAAAACCTACCACCGCTGGCTTGAGGAAGCGGGTTTTAAGGTTGTCCGCAAGGCCCTGATCAGGGAAGGCAAAGGCGGGCATTTCCAATTTCTTTGTGTGAAGCCATGAGCCATCTTCATTCCGTAAAAACCGCCCTACTTTCTTCAATTTTCGTATTGGGTCTTTTAACCCGCGCTGTTGATGCCGCATCCCCTGCCCCATCGGGCAGCCTCCCTTCGACCCTCATCGACGATTTCAATAATTCTTACTTGAGCGGGCCCAATCCCGCCCGGACAAACCTCTGGGGCGGCCGTTGGACTGTCCTTGACCCCGACCGCTCCATGAGCGTCACTTACAACGGCCCGGGCTATGCTGGAAGCAAATACTCGGCGGGAGTCACGGGAACCATGAAGGGGACCGAATGGGTTTTCGGACATAGCCAGGGCCCGGGCGCGGACCTCAACGGCCCCTGGTCCTACGCCATCCTCCAATGCCCTCTTTATTCCATAGACACCCCCGTCAACGTGGAATGCCACGGCCTGAGGGGAATCCAATTTTGGATAAAGGGGGATGGCGGCCTCTACCGGGTTGAAGTGCCCAGCGCCTCAGTCACGAATGGTGATCATTGGTGCTGGTATGGCGTTAATTTTACGCCGCCTCCCGGGGTTTGGACTTTCCACCAAATCCCCTTTTCCGAAATGACCCGCCAAAAGGGGGCCCCCAAGGAAGGATTGCCGGAACACCCTGACGGGAGCGATATAACCGGAATTCAAATTTACCCCCTGAAAAGCGGACCCTTCGCATTCAGCCTGACCCAAATTTCCTTTTTCGGTTCTTACGTTCCTTCCTGCGGTTCTCCCGTAATCCCCTGGCTTACTTCGACTTCCACTTTCACACCGACTTACCCCATCCCATCGCCTACTCCGGTGAGGCTTGTTCCCAAACCCACGGCTTCCAACCCCCCCAAGCTGGCGGTCCCCTCGCCGCGCTGGGTCCTTCCCACCCCCACCCGTTTCTTCCTGCCCACGGCCACCTTACCGATCCGTCCCGCCCCGCGGCCGAAACCCCAGCCCCGGGCCACCCCAACGCCTGCCCGGCTCAACCCAGCCCAATGGCCGCCCTTAGATCCCTCGCTCAACGTTGTTTTTACCGAACCCCCCGCCAACATCTACCTGACCTTCGCCGACGGACCCGGCCGCTACCAGGTGGAAGTGGTGGATGACGAGGGGAATTCCCTGGAAGCCCTCTTCGACCGCAAGGTCGTGGCGCAAAGCGATTCATGGGTAGAATGGGACGGACTGGACCAAAAGGGTAAGCTGGTTTCGCCGGGCCAGTATTTCGTGATCTTGTTAAAAGATGGGAAGGCGTTGAAAAGGATTTCAGTCATCCGGAACAAACCCCTGCCCAAATAAAAGACGTGTGATGGGACCTCTGTTTTAAAGGATTTCGATATGCCGATACGTCTTGCCCAACCTGGGGATTTACAGGCCGTGGCCCTCCTTGCCGCACAAAAGCGGAAACAATACGAAAACTACCAGCCGGTTTTTCACAAGGAAAGTGAAAAGGCCCTGGAAATCCATTCGGTTTTCTTAAAGGACACCCTCTCGAAGGAAAACACGATGGTTTGGGTAAGCGAAAAGAATGACCAGATCGACGGCTTCATCATAGGGGCGGTCGTGAGCGCGCCGCCGGTTTATAACCCCGGCGGCAAAATCTGTTTCGTGGATGACTTCATGGTGGAACGCCCTGAATTATGGGCGACCGTCGGCCGGGAATTGTTGGATAAAGTAATGGAATCGGCGAAGGACAAGGGTGCGGTCCTGGCGAATGTGGTTTGTGGGCCCCTGGACCAGGCCAAGAGGGATTTGCTGTCGGGCCAGAAGTTCGGCGTCGCCTCGGAATGGCACGTAAAAACAATCAATTAGGAAGCTGATTAAATGGTTATCTTCTTCGACTTGGACGCCACCCTCTTGGACCACGACGCCGCGGCAAAGGCCGGGGCCACGAAGTTTTATGAGACCTTCCGGTACTCTTTGAACGGGGATTTGGAAAGTTTCCTCCTGCGTTGGGAAACCGTCTCGGAAAAATATTTTCAGTCAAATAATCCGCTCTCAAAATTAACGACCGAAGAGCGGCGCCGGTCAAGGGCGCGGGAATTCTTTTCCAACCCCCTGTCGGACAGTGAGGCCGATGCTCGGTTCCAGATCTATCTTGAAACCTATGAATCCAACTGGAATCTTTTTCCGGACAGTCTTCCCTGCCTCCGGGCCCTCCAAGGCCTCACTTTGGGGCTTATTACCAACGGCGAAAGGGAGCAACACCGGTTGAAAATCGGAAAACTTGGCTTACGCCCGTTTTTTTCAACGGTTATCATTAGCCAAGAGGTGGATTTAGCCAAACCGGACAAAGCTATTTTTGAACTGGCCGTCCAGGAAGCCGGGGTCGATGAAAAGGATTGCGTCTATGTGGGCGACCGCCTGGAGACCGACGCCCTGGCGGCCCAACAGGCGGGGATGAGGGGCGTCTGGCTGGACCGGAAGAACCGGTGGAACGGCGGAGGGGTTGGAGTGCCGGTGATCCGCACGCTCACGGAACTTCCGGTATTATTGAACCTGAATTCAAAGGAGAACTTATGAAAACCATGCGGTTAAGCCGGGTTGTTCTTGGGTTGGGCCTTTTATCCTTGTTTCCCTGTTCTCTTTCGGCCTCATCCCCTAAGCCGGACGAAACCCTCTCCTTCCGGGTGAAGCCCAACGGTTCCATTGCCCTCTCCGATAGCTCCCACGAGATCGCCCGCATCGAACCGGAAGTCTTCACCGAGGGCTGGAAATTCAACGTCTTCGGCCTGTCCATGGGGGAAGACCCTAACGTGACCGGCTTCTGCGGCCTGGGCCCGAACCAATCCGTGGACCTCAAACTGACGGTGGAAGCCCTGCCCAAGGGCCTCCATATCCGCTACGTCCTGGTTCCCAGGGGAAACATCCGCTGCGTGCAGGTCCGTATTCCCCTTTACCTGCTGTACAACGAATGGCAGGAAACCCCCTACCAACTCGATGCCTATAATGGAAAAATTCCCACCGATGCCCCGGGCGGCGTAGGCCTGATCGCCCAAGCCGACGGCAAACCCCTGGCCCTGGGACCCTCCCCGGCCTTGGGCAATCTCCAGCTTCAAGTGGATCCCGGTTCCACCCATATCTACCTGCAGGACAACCGGAAATGGGGCACCGAACTGCTGGCCTATCTGACCCATAACGAGCCCTCGGACAAGGCTTGGGATTGGAAGTCGGGCGAGGAAAAGGTTTTTGACTTCACCCTCACCTTCAGCCGCCCCCTGGGGTCCACACCTATGGTTCCGGCCCAAGCTTCCGCCAAGGGTTTCGCCGGGGACTGGTATGGGACCGGGACCCTATCGGGGGAAGCTGTCACCCTGCTCCTGGCCGTTCATGCCGAAAAAGGCAAGGACGGAAAAATCACCATGGCCTATGACGATATCCGGGACGGCCTGTCCGACCAGCCCGTGAAAGGGAAAATCACCTGGAAGGGCCGCCATTTCCGCGCGGTGGACGATTTGAACATTACGGATTTAACCCTGGACTCCTCGGGAAACTTCATGTCGGGCACCGAGAAAACAAAGGACAAAGCTTATATCCTCCATTTCAGCCGGGGCCTGGACTATTCCCTTCCCCGGGTCGACGGCCAAGGCCAACCCGTCACCCAATACACGTACCAACCGCCGCAGGACCTGAAGGACGGGCTTTCCGTTGCCGATCTCCGGCAAGAAAAGACCAATCTTAATTTGATCACGGACGGCATGGACAAGGTCTTGGACGGGACCTTCTCCCATATCCACAGCTTGGCGGTCATCCACCATGGAAAGCTGGTCATGGACGAGTATTTCCATGGCCTGGGGCCCCAGGACCCCCACGCCCTCTATTCCGTGACCAAGTCCGTCTTTTCCACCCTCTTCGGTATCGCCCAGGACCAGGGGCTCTTAAACTTGAACCAAAAGCCCTACGATTTTTACCCGGACTACCGCTCCAAGCCCGGCTGGGATGGACGCAAGGACAAGATCACCTTCGGCCTTCTGCTCTGCATGACCTCGGGTTTCCAATGCGACAACCTGGCGGATTCCTGCGGCAAGGATTTTTGGAAATCCCCGGACTGGCTGTCCTACACCCTGTCCCTGCCCCTGGCCCACGACCCGGGCACCCACTGGACCTACAATGGGACTTCCCTCATCCCCGTGAGCAACCTGATCGCCCAAAAGAGCGGCCTCACCATCGCGGATTTCGCCCAGAAATACCTGGAGGGCCCCTTGGGCATCGAAAAGCACCCTTGGTCGACCGGGCCCGGCGGCATCACGGCGGTGGACACGGGCCATTCGCTCACGCCCCGGGAAATGGCCAAGCTGGGCCTGCTCTACCTGGACAAGGGGATGTGGCAAGGAAAGCGCATTCTCTCCGAATCGTGGACCCAGGACGTGGGCGTGAAACACGCGGCGGACTTCGATTACGGCTATTTGTTCTGGTTGAAAAACCCGGTCATCCACGGCAAGACCATCCACATCGTTGAGGCCAACGGTTGGGCGGGGCAGTATATTTTCATCGTTCCGGAAATGGATATCGTCGGGGTGTTGACGGCGGGCAATTCCCAGATGGGGGCGGACTTCACCCTGGAGGAGTCTTTCTTCGAGAAATATATCCTGGGGTCGTTTTTAAACTGATCCCGGAATATCCAGCGCCATCCGGTAATCGTCCATGACGAACCCGCCGCCGATAGCGGTCACGACGGATTCCAGGATGCGGAACCCCATGGCTTGGTAGGCCTTCACGGAGGGGTTTTGTTTGTGGACCGTAAGCGTGATACGCCCCAAATCCCGGTTCCGGGCCATGCTTTTGATGAACTCCAAGGCCATTCGGGCGTGTCCCTTGCCCCGGTACTCTTTCAAAAGATAAAGCTTGCTCAGGAAGAGCTCCCCAGGCCGGGGAATAACCGATAAGAACCCCGTGTTTTCCCCTTGGGGAGTTTGAATAAGGAAGTAAAGGGCCCCCTCCCGCGCCTGTTCCACCACGGCCTTGGCGGTCTGGAACTTTTGGAGCATGTATTCCACTTGGGCCGTCCCGATGATGGGCGTGTAATGCTCCCGCCAAATGGGGAAAGCCAAGTCCTCGACGGCCTGGAAATCCTCCGGGTCAAAAACCGTGGTGAAACGCAGGGTGTCCATGGATGGATTCTACCGGGAAGGCTAGGGTTAAGAACTAGTCTTGTCTTGGATTAAGGCTGGCGGAAAAGGGTGTGCCCCAACCCCGCCATCTTTTGGGAATAGGCATTGGGCCCCAATCGCCTCACTTCCTTGAGGCAGTTGGGGCGGTCGGCGGGAAAGTGCAGGCCGAAGACTTGCGGGGCGGCGTGGTTGAACTCGCCGCAGTTCCCGGCTTTGAAAAAACTCCAGCAGTCCGCGCAAGTGAAGATGCCTTTTTGGTTGGCGCAATTCCTCACGCAGCACCCGGTCTTCGCCTCGCTTTGCCGGCATCCCCCGCATTTTTCCGTCACGTAGGCGCCACAGGTTCCGCAATAGAGCCCGCAGATGGCGATAAGGGTAGGATCGGCGACGGTTGGACGCATGGGAACACCTCGGCTTTGGGATATGAGGTAATTTAAGCCGGTGGAGCCCAGGCGGATTATGATCCAGGCGATCGACCGCCCGGGGGAGGGGGGAAGAAGTTCTATGAACGCGGCAAGGTCTGTTTGCGAAGGTCCGCCATTTTCGCCGCGTAGATTTGCAGGCCCATTTGCCGTATTTCCTCCACGCAGGCCGCGCGGTTGGAGTTAAAGACGAGGCCCATCATCCTGGAAATGAAGTTGTTGAATTTCTTGCAATCCATGGGGTTGGGGTATTGGCTGCATTGCGCGCAGGTGGAGATCCCCTTTTCCTGGGCGCATTTCTTGACCCCGCACCATCCGTTTCTTTTGCTTTGCTGGCAGCCCTCGCATTTTTCGTTCAAATAGGCCGGGCAGGCTCCGCAATAGAGCCCGCAACAGGCCACGAGATTCGAATCGGCAGTGATGGAGCGCATGGGCCCCCCTTTTGGGTTGACGATAAAGCAGTCTAAACCCCGGGTGGCGAATGCATTATGATCCAAATTAGTTATCGCCGCGTGAAGCGGCCCAAGGGCCGGGCTTGGGCTAAGACCTTGGGGCCGGTCCGCTGTTCCCTTGATCCTTCTGGAGTTTCTCGAGTCCCTCCAGCGCTTCCCTTTGCTGGGGGTTGAGCTTCAAGGCGGCCTGGAAGGCTTCCTGGGCGTTCACGTAATCCTTCTTCATCAAGCAGGCGTCGCCGATGCGGGCATAGGCATAAGGGGTGTAATTGTAAGCCGAGGAGGGGATCCACCTTAGGGATTCCTGGTAATGGGCCAGGGCCTGGTCGGGTTGGGCCATGGCCAGCTCGGCGTCGGCTAATTTGACGAAGGTGATCCCCATCTGGGGGGCCTGCCGGTAATCCAGGGCCTTCGTGTAGCCCCACTGGGCCGTTTGGGGGCTGTGGCTCATCATGGCGAAATCGCCCATGCAGGAACAGGCCATGCCGTAGGAATCCTTCATCACATCCGTGTACTCGTCCCAATACTTCCGCTGCGGCGGGTCCATGTTCCTCACTTCATACCGGTCCCAAAGCTGGTTGGCGCGCCCGGCGGTGAAGGCGAAATCCTGGTTCCGGGTATTGGCCAGCCGCCACAGGAGGCCGTCCGGCACCACCGGGTAATTCTGCATCAGCCAGCCGGATGGGAAGATATTGGTCGAGTAAAAAGACCTCTCCCCCGCCAGTCCCGCGATCAAGTCCCGCGTGACCGCCTCGGGCCGGAGATCCGCCCCCACCGGCACTTTCAGGAAAGGCCAGCGCTGGGCGATCGCATCCCGGTACCAATCGTAGGGAAGCAATTGCATGGTCAGGGTGGCCACTTCGGGCCTCTTCCCCTCCACCAATTGCAGGTACCAAAGGGGCAGGATGTCGATGTCGCCGTTGCAAAGGATGACGCCGTTGCGGTCGGCGGTCTTGAGCATATTCAGGCCTTCGTCATAGGAACCCACGTAGAGGCTCTGGTCGTTGGCGGAATAATTAAGCCCCAGGGGTACCAGGGCCAGCCCCAGGCAGGCGGCGGCCAGGACAGGGCGCGCCCAGCGGAAAGAAAGGATGCGCCGGGCCCAAAGGAAAAGACAGGCCATCCCCGCCGCCGCGAAGAGGGACAAGGACAGGTAAACCGGCGTGAAGAAATTGTCCAACAGCCAGGCGTAACGGGGCGTGGTGTAGATCGTCAGGCAAAAAAAGACCCCGGCCCCGAACAGGAACAGCCCGACGGCGCTGGACCTTTGCCGCCGGAAAAGCCAGGCGAAACCCACGGGGACCAGCAGCAAAACAAGGAGACTGAACCGGCTTCCCCATTGGGTTTGAATATCCGGGAAGAAGCGATCCACGTTGTGCCAGAAGGTTAAGAAGGATTGCCCCTGATCCAGGCCGTCGTAGCCCTTGCGGAGGATCGTCTCCCGCAACCGGGTGAAGTTATGCGGGTTCCACCAATTTTCCGGGGGATTTTGAACCGACCGGATGGGGAGAAAAAGATAAGCCGAAAGGGGAAGCAGCAGGAAGGATAAGGCGCGGACTAGGTTGGCCCCTCCCAAGGCGGAAGCCAGGCTCTTCACCCTCGCCCAAAGGTCGAAGGGCCGCAGGAGGTTCTTCAGCCAGTCCCCGGGCGGGACCCTTTTCTGGCCGGCCAGGAAAAGCCAAAGGTAAGCCGGAGCCAGGGCCACCTGGTTGGGCCAGTGATGGGCCAGGCCCAGCCCGAGTAGGAAAGCTATCACGCGGAAGGCCTGGAGGAATCGCCCTTCCTCCCGCATCTTGAAAAGAAAGAAAAGCGTGGCGGTTGAGAGAAGGATGTTGAGGGTGTAGATGCTGCCCTTGGCCCCGCCCGTTTGAAACCAGTATTGGAAGGAAAAGGCGAAAACCAGGGCGCCGAAGAGCGCGGGGGCTTCTAATAACCAGGCTTCGGGCTTTTCCTGCCCCCCGGCGGGGGCCGCCAGGGCCGTCCTCAAGACCTGCTTGAGGACGACGTAAACCATAACCGCCGTCAGGCTTGCGATGAGGGAGGAAAGAAGCGAGACCCGGAACATGGGCTGTCCCAAGGGGATCAGGCAGGCCACCCTTCCTAAGAGCGTATGCAGGGGGTAGCCGGGCGAATGGGCCAGGGCCAGGAGGTCGCAGTTCATGATGGTCTCGCCCGAGTCGTTGATGTTAAAGGTAGCGCAGAGCGAGCGGAGATAGAAAAAGAAGGTGAAGAAGAACAGCGAGACCGGAATCCACATAAGGTTCGCCCTCTGGAAAAAGGAGACGGGTGAATAATCCCACGGGTTGTCGAAACTTCAACGTTTTGACGGAAGAGCCGGTGAAAAAGGGTTGGGTGGAAAGCGAAATAGACTTCGAGCTTTGGCTGGAAAAAACCCCTTAAGGAAGCCTTTCCAAAGGTTTCCAGGAACCAATATTTTAGTTTTGAGCATTTTCCCTTTATTCAAAATAAAAATGGAATCCGGCGACCTATCAGGAGGATTCAAAAGGTTGGAACGTCTCTATAATAAGCACGCAGAAAAGGCACCAAGCGGAACCAACTGATCATCGCCGAAGGATTGGCATTTGAACCACAAATGGGCCGCACCTCTTTTTCCCCTGTCCCTGATCGTGGTCCTCGCGGGCCTGCAGGCCTGTGTCAACAACGGCGGTAATACTTATGTCCCCGCCGCGCCGGTCGCCCAGGGGGACCCTTGTGACAACGATCCCTGCTACGATCCGAGTTGCTATAACTACGATCCCACTGTTTGCAACCCCGATCCCTGCGATACCGACCCCTGCTACGACCCCAGCTGTTACAACTATGACCCCTCCATTTGCGATACCGATCCTTGCGATTCAGATCCCTGTTCGGACCCCAGCTGCCCCGGTTACGACCCGGCTGTTTGCGACCCCGATCCCTGCGACGTTGATCCTTGTTCCGATCCCAGCTGCCCCGGTTACGATCCGAACGTTTGCGGCGATTGAGAACAGAAACCTTGCGGAGCAGAGTAAATGCGGAATCGCCTGAGGGGGACGCAGGACAAATGAATGCCGTGAACGACTGGAGGAGATGATGGAAAACTTTCGCCGAACCGGCCCGGGCGTGGTCCTGGGATTGGCGTTATTGGCCGCGTCTTACGCCTTCGCGGGGCCGACCTGGTACCAATCCTTGGGGCTCACCAAGGATCAAAGCCGGCAGCTCCGGGGTTCCAACCTGGCCAAGTCCGCCACGATCAAGCAAGCCTACCAGGATAAGGAAGGAAACAGCGAATACCTCGCCAAGCAGGTGTTGTCCGGCGCCGGTGATACCGCCGTCCAGCCGGTCCTGGGCCAGGTCCTTTCGAGCCTTCAAACCATGGAAAAGGCCGACGACGATTATTGGAAGAACCTCCAGTCCTTCCTCGCGCCGGGCCAGGTGGCCAGGATCTACCTGAAATTCCATCCCGATGTCCCGTCGGCGGTCCCTCCCTCCCGTCCCAAGGACGGAGTGAACTGGGTGGCTTATATCGGCCTGACCCCAGCCCAGCTCAAGCAATTGAAAAGCGCCAACTCCCAATGGATGGGCCTCATGAAGGTAAAAGTCTCGGAAAAGGCTTCCGCCTACCAGGGGTTGGAAAAAGCCGTCCAGGCCGGCGCGCCGGACGCCGAAATCGAGCCCACCCTCAACGCCTTGTTGACGGCGGTCCGGGAAAAACACCAGGTCGAACAGGATTATTACGGGAAGGACCTGCCGGGATTCTTGAGCCCCCTCCAAGTGGCCAAGCTTTACCTTCACCGCCGTCCCCCGAAAGAAGGTTTCGTTCCGCCGGCGGTCAGTCCGGTTAAAAAGAAGCAATGAGGAGCCTTATGGGTTTTAATCTCGCCTATTTGAAAGGAGTTTCCATCATGAAAGGCTTTCCCTTAAAAACGCTCGCCGGCTTTTTCCTGCTGGTTTCCTGCGCCCGGGCCGAAACCCTCGGCCTGGAGGATTACTTGGAACAAGTGCGGCACACCGGCCCCAATTACCGGCAGGCCGTCATCAACTGGAAGACCAACGAGACGAACCGCCTGCTCCTGGCCAAGCATTGGAGCGGCGGCATGGGCGTCACCCTGGGCGGCGGGGGAACCTACAACGATTACAACTATGCTTATGCCTACAAGAACGGCATCCTTACCAATCCGGGCACTTACCAATCCTTCAATCCTCTCCTGACGGAAAACGACGGTTTGACCGGGGGAATCAATTTCACCAATTCCTGGGATTTCGGGCTTAACACTTCCCTGAGCGACAGTTTCCAGGCCTTCAATACCTGGCCCATGTACGACAACATGGCGGGCACGAACCTCTATAACAATTCGGGGGATAACTTCAACGTGAGCGCCAGCATCCCACTTTGGCAGAACTTTCTAGGGCGCGATGTCCACGCCCAGGACCAAAGGGATTTCCTGGCCAACGATGCCACGGCGGAAAACAACGACTTCCTGATCCAGGAGACCCTCTATAACGGCAGGGTGGCCTATTTCACCCTAGTCGTGGTGAGGAACGAACTGGCGGCTGCCAAGGAAGCCCTTCAAAAAGACCAAGAACTGCTGGACCTGGCCCAGGCCCGCCGCTCCCCCCAGGACCTGACCCAGGCCCGGGCCGCGGTGGAAAACCAGCAATTGGCCGTCGAATCCTTGGAGGATTCGGAAAGGCTGGCCCGGGATAATTTCAACCTCCTTCGCGGGGTCGAAGGATCGGCAGTAGTGGAGGAACTCCAAAGCCTGGACGAACTCAACGGCCAGATGACGGCCGAGTGGGACACAGCCAATCCCGACCGGTTGGACCTCGAAGCCACCCGCCGCCAGTTGGAAAGCGCCCATGAGGCGCTGGTCGTGGCCGAGGAAGGCACCAAGCTGGACGTGGAGCTGGGCGGCAGCATCAACGGCAACCTGGTCCAGGATGATTTCGGCTATCCCGCGCCCCCTCCCCTCAACTACCCCAACCTCACCGATTACACGGTGGGCCTGTCGGTCAACGTGCCCTTCGACCTCTTCACCCCCCGCTGGAACGCCAGCTACCGGATCGCCAAGCTCAACGTCCGCCAGCAGGAATTCAACCTGAAGGAAACGGAGAACAGCGACAGCCAGCAGTGGGAGGACATGACCATCCGTTACCAGAAATCGTCGGAACGCATCGACACGGCCAACCGGCTTTTGGAGGACTCCCGGAAAAACCGGGACGAGGGCCGGGCCCTGTTCCAGAAGGGCCGGGTGGATATGTTCGAGGCGCTCAGTTTCGTGGGGGCCTATTACAACGCGTTGTTGGTCCAGCAAAACTGGATTTCCCAGCGGCTGATTTTGCTGGCCCAGGCCGATTGGTACCGGGCCCAGCCGCAGGCATGGAAGAAAAAGACCCAGCCCCAGCCATAGGTTGGGGGCGGAGCCGGTTAGTTGGAAACGGGTGCGGGTGGGGGAGCGGCCGTGGGGGCGGGCGAAAGGTCGCGGACTACCTTGGACAGCCTCTTTACATAGGCGCGAAGGTTGGCGTCGCCCGGATTCAGCCGGAGGCTTTGCGGTAAACATCCAGGGCATCCACCGGGTCGTTGAGCCTCTCATAGGCGCCGCCCAGGTCCTCATAGGATTTCCAGTCGCTGGGATTGGCCTGGATGGCGTTTAAGAAATAAGTGGCGGCTTTTTGGTATTGCCCGGCCCAGTAAAGGGCCATTCCCTGGATCCGGTATTCAACCGCCCGTTGTGGCTTGTAGGGCACAAGGCGCCGCTAAGAGAACAACAAAAACCAACCCTTTGAGCCGATTCCCCATGCCGTTGCCTCCACAATCCCGAAGTGAAGTCTCGAAATCAGCCGGGATCTTTAAGAAGGATAAGGCGGCATCGCTTCCATAACAATCAATTATTCTTGGCCGGTCCTTGCGCCCACGAAAAAATGATTACCTAGGGGACCCTGTCTACATTCGGTTAAAAGAAATAAGCCGCCAGAGTCACGGCAAGGCTGAGGCCCAATCCAACGGAAATGATCTTCCAGGCATTTTGGCGGTCCAGGCGGCGGAACTCCGCCTGCTCAACGGGTTCGGTTTTAAAGGCTTCCTTATCGACGTTCATCAACCCCCTCAGGCCGAAGTTCACGCAAAAGTGAAGGTAGTATTGCAGCAGCCCGATAGACCCCATCAGGGCGGGAATGAAGAGGAAGAAGTTGGCCCATTTCGGGACTCCCCCCAGGTGAAAATAAACGAGCAAGGCCAGGAAAACCACGGTCCTAATCCAGCCCCCGATCATGCGGAGTTTCCGTTCCTGGGGGCCGATGTTGCATGCTCTGGGGATTTATTTTACCTGTTCCATGGGAAGAGCCTTTCTTGAGCGCGGATTTTGAAATAGCTTGCTGGAAAGAAGCGGGGGAAATCAAGGATCCGGCCCTTAGTTTCCCGGTTAATTCCCCAAGCTGAAAGGCCCCGATCCGAAGTAAGTGATCAACAAGGTTGGTTCTCTTCGCTTGTGGAATTTATTCCGGGCAGTTGCCTTTAATTCAGGCCAACTTGTCGAACCCGGTGCCTGGGTTGGGCGCAGGAGGGGGAGATGGCCTGTTCGATGCCGCTTTTCCGGACGAACCCTTTTTCTTCTTTTCCGTCAGTTCTGTCTGCTCCTGCCGCAATTCATTGATAAGCCGCCTGGTTCTGTCCGAAAAACGCCGTTGGCGCGGAACCACGATATGGGGAGCCGGCGTGGGAACGATGGGATCAACCGGCGGAAAGGAATCATCAACGGTCATCGAAGTTCTCCCGGTTATTTCATACTCATCAAAAGGTGTCAGGGCCTGAAAATCAATCCCTGAGCCGGCACTCCTTCTTTTGAAACCGGGCAAAAAACGCCCCTGGCCATTTCCCTGGTTTCCTTTTAACATGCGTAAATAATAACAAGATTCCTCCAGGTCTTTCCAAAAGGGTCTGGGGGACGGAAGTTGTCATGGCGCAAATCCTAAAAGACGATCCCCAACCGAACTACCTTCGGATCAGCTTGGAAGGTCAATGGGACAACCACAGCATCGGCGAAACCTCCGACCGCATCCTGGAACTTTGCAAAAAACACCAGGCCCGGCGGATCTTGTTTGATGTCCGGGGGCTGGAAGGCAATCCCTCCACCATGGAGCGCTTCAACATGGCCACCCAATTCAGCATGAGATACCTGAAGGCCCGCTTGACCGGCAACATCCTGCCCTGCCGGTTCGCCGTCATTGGAAAACATCCCCTGGTGGACCCCCGGCGTTTTGAGGAAACCGTGGGCGTGAACAACGGCCTTCCCGTGAGAACCTTCACCGAATTGGAACAGGCCCTGGCCTGGTTGGAAGTGGGCGAGTCCGAAAAAGCCAGCTAACCCCACTTGGCGCTCCCGGAATTGCCGCAAAAATCGGCTGGAATTCCAGGCGAATTAACTTAAATACTTCCACCGTAGAACCGTCCAAACGCATGGGCGAGCATCACCGCCATCAATAACGCGCCCAGGCCGGCAACCAGGACATGCCTTGTCTGCCGCAAGTCAAACTTTCCAACGCGGCACAGGAGCAAATAAGCGATGACGAGGTTGAACGAGCCCCATAACACGTTCACCGTGGCGGAAGACAATCCTTCCCCGGGCGGGGAAGCAAAGGGGCTTTGAAAGGGATGCCCCGTCACACCGCTGACGAAATGCGGTACGGCATTGGCGAGAAAAGCCCCGCCCCAAAAGTATGAAACGTAGTGGTACCAGCGCATTGAATATCCTCCTTTTTATTTGGAACCTCTTACTGAGACATTATCTCAAAACGACACTTGGGGTTGGCTTTTAACCCGCATGACCGATTCCTGGTGGAATTCCCTTTTATAAATATCAATGATCAACTGGACCGCTTTATCCTCGGCGTCGCTGTCGGGATGGATGAGTAAAAGAACCTTCGTGGGCTCTTTGCCGATCTTCCCCTGGACGTCCTTCCATTGTCCCTTCGCGTCCCAAGCTGTGAGGCCATCGGGAAACCGGGGTGTCACTTCCTTGCCCAGGAAATCATTCCATTGGTCCGGGGTGACCGGGCCCTGAGGCGTTGAAAGGCCGAAATAAAGGGTGTCTTCGACGAGGGAGGGCTTGACCTCGGCCCTGGACGCGCAGGCCCCAACTAAGGCTATTTGAATGAGCAAGACGACAAGGCAGACCGGTTTATTTCGGATCAAATGAATCGGTGAAAACGTCATCGGAATGCCCTCCTTCGATTAATTTAATACGGAAGGAGGGGCGACACACCCATAAAGTCCGGAGAAATTGAACGGAAAAAGGGGCGCGAAAACCGGAGGTGGTTAAGCCTCAACCCGCTCCCGGGGGCCTTCGCTTTGGAATCCCTCCAATTTCTTAATCGCCTTGACCAAATTTCCCCAGGACAGGGTGTCCTTGCAGAAATACATCACGGCCCCCATTTGCTCGGCAAGCAGGGCCGTTTTCTCATCCATCAGGCCCGTGAGCGCGATAATGGGGACGTTGGGATGGATCGCGTGGACCCGGACAAGGGCTTCCAAGCCGGAGGCATCCGGCAGGAAAAGATCCAGCAGGATCACGTCGAAGGATTCCTTGGAAAGGCGGCCCAGGGCGTTTTGGACGCATTCCTCATGTTGCAGGGCAAACTCCTTCGGCGCGAATTTCTCTATGGCTATTTCGGCCAACAGGACATCCCCCGGGTTATCTTCCACCATCAGAATTTTTTTGACCGCCATGGCAAACTCCTTCGCTCAAAACTGGGAAGCACAAATAACTATGGGTTAATTTTAAAAATCGGCCACGTGCAAAAAAGCTGGAAAAGATTTTCCTTGTTTTGAACATTTACGGGCTTAAAAAACGCCAAATGGATGGACGTTAAATTTCCCCTTAAATAGCCCGTAACTTCACGGTTTCCGATCGGGGGGAAGGACAAAAAAAGGGTAAATTCCGAGGAACCCCGGGGACCCGGATGAAGTTAATTTTTTATTAAATCCCGGACCGCCCCACCGGAAAACCTTTTGAGGCGAGGCTCCAGCAACCCCGAAGAAGGAACCGGCAAGCCCGATGAAACACTCAAATCCTGTTTTATTTTTTTCCAACCCCAGCGGCAAAGGTCCCACCCTTTATTTGACGAATGGCAGCAAAAGGGGTCTTAAACGCCGAAAAGGCCTTCTCCCGTTTCCGGTTGGACCGGTCGTCATAGGGGAATACCTTTTAATCGGTCAAAATGAGCCTATAGTTAAGATGATTGATAGGATTTACGTTCTATTGCTCGTGGCCTTTTCACACATACCTTGTGATTCTCAATCCGCACAAGGAGCAACCACGTGGAATACGAGACGGCCTTCCAAAAGTTGGGCGAGCGGTACCGGGAATTGCGCACCGAACGGAAAATGGTCCAGGAAGACGTTCTGGAATATAATTTTTCCGTCAGGCACTACCAGCAACTGGAGTCCGGCCGGCCCCATTCCCTGCAGACATTCTTCCGCCTCAGCCAGATGTTCAAGGTACCACCAGAGGCTTTGATTAAAGGTGTGTTCGATGGGCGCAACGGCCATCGAAAAAGAAAAAGTAGTTAAAGCCGGTCTTTTTCCCCTGACTCCCCGCAAAAACCAAAGGGTGGTTAAGCCTCGACCCGCTCCCGCGGGTCCTCACTTTGGAATCCCGCCAAACGCTTAACGGCATTGATGACTTTTTCCCAGGACAGGTCGTCCTTGCAGAAATACATCTTGGCTCCCATGTGCTCGGCGAACTGGGTCGTTTTCTCATCCAGCAAGCCCGTGAGCGCGATGATGGGGATATGGGGATACCTCGAATGAATCTGGACGAGGGCGTCCAAGCCGGAGGCATCCGGCAGGAAAAGATCCAGCAGGATCACCGAGAAGGATTCCTTGGAAAGGCAGTTCAAGGCATTTTGGACGCATTCCGCGTGTTGCAGGGTAAACCCTTTCGGAGCGTATTTCTCCAAGGCCATTTCAGCTACCCGGACATCCGCTGGGTTGTCTTCCACTAACAGGATTTTTTTAACCGCCATGACAATCTCCTTTACTCTCGAATGGGATATGCGCGACAGCTAGAAAACTATTTCAAAAAACAACCACGCGCAAGAGGGCCAAGGAAGATTTTCCTTAATTTTTAACATTCCCGGACCGGGAGATGACGGGTGGGTGGCGTTGAATTTCAAATGAAATTGCCGGTAACTTCGCGACTGAGGACAAAAAATGTCAACTTTCTATAGGGAATTGTGGACCGGAATGGGATTAATTTTTAACAGGATCTTAACGAATGACAAAAGCGCAATTTTACTTGGCCTTTGATTTTGTGACATGCCGCACCCAGGGGAGCTTGGTGACGACGGCGGGAACAGCCTTGCCGCGGATGTCCACGGCCAGGGGTTTATCCAGGAATTCGGTCTTTACGTAAGCCAGCGCGATTCCTTTTTTGAGCGTGGGTGAGAAAATGCCGCTGGTGACTTCCCCGGCTTCTTGGCCCTCGGAGACGACCTTGTAGTGGGAACGGGGGATATTCTGGCCTTCCAGGGTCAGGCCGATGAGCTTGCGACCCGGCGTCTTGTTGAGTGCTTCCCGCCCGAAAAACCCGCCTTCCTTGTCCATTTTCACTGCCCAACCTAATCCCGCCTCGTAGGGCTGGGTGGTTTCGTCAATGTCGTTGCCATGGAGCGGCAGGCCCGCCTCCAGGCGCAGGGAATCCCGCGCGCCCAGGCCGCAGGCGGTAACTTCCGGCTGGGCCACCATTAGCTCCCAAATCATCGGGGCGTCCTTCACGTCCACCATCAGCTCGTAGCCGTCTTCCCCGGTGTAGCCGGTGGCCATCAAGAAAGCGGCTTTGCTGTTGACCGTTCCCCGGCCAAAACCGAAATAGGGGATCTTGTCCATGTCAGTGTCCTTCACCAGCCGCTTCAAGACCGCGTCCGCCTTGGGGCCTTGTAATGCCAATAACGCGGTTTCATCCGAAAGGTTATCGAGCTTGAGGTCTTTCCCGGCCGAAAGGCGCTTCAGATGCTCCACGTCCGTTTCCCGGCCGCCGGCGTTGATGATCCAAAGAAACCGGTCGTTGGCTTCTTTATAGATGATCACGTCGTCGATGATTCCGCCCTTGTCGTTGAGGAGGAAGCCATAGAGGGCGCTGCCGATGCTGACCTTGGAGAGGTCGTTGGTGAAGGCGTATTGGCAGAATTTATAGGCTTGGGGGCCGTGGACGCGAAGGCGCCCCATGTGGGAGATGTTGAAAAGCCCGGCGGAAGTGCGGGTGGCTTCGTGCTCGGCGAGGATTCCCTTGGTGTAGGAAACCGGCATGTTCCAGCCGTGGAAGTCCACCAGCTTGGCGCCGTGTTCCTGGTCCCACTTGAGGCAGAAGGTATTGCGCATGGCCGTCCTTTGCTTGGAATGGCGTTACTTTATCCCAAGCCCCAAGCCAAGAAAAGGATTGTTTGATAAGGGGTGCCCCCATATGCCGATTCATCATTTTTAACGGTATTAAAATTGAAATCAGTACTATACCGACCTCCGTTTATCTTCGCGCGGCTTGCAGATCCCTGTAAAGAACCGGTAAAAAGGGAACCGAACCCCCTTTTTCGGGAACTTCCATGACAACCTACTCGTCTTAAAGGCATGCTGTATTAGGGTCAACCCTAAATAAAATGATTGGATTAAGGAGAGAGCAACATGAAAAAGATCGTTTTGGCGTTGATGGCCGTTTTGTTCTTGGGTACGACAACCGGTTTGGTGATGGCGCAGGATACCGGTTCGACAACCGCGACTAAGGCTACGAAGACTCACAAGGGCGGAAAAAAGGGCCACAAGGGCGGGAAAAAGGGTAAGAAGGGTTCTTCAACCACTTCTTCCGCGCCGGCTACCACCAAGTAATACATTTACTGCCGTTCAAGCCCCTGGGTTTGGGCCCAGGGGCTTTTTTTTTGAACCACCCCCTGTCCAAACTTCTCCCAAAAGCCGGAGAGGCCCGGAAAATCTGCTACAATGCGCGGCCAATTCACAAAAAAGGAATGCCAGCCTGCGCCGATTCACCATTTCTAACAACATAAAAGCAGAGATCGGTACTATACCGGCCTCCGTACATCTTTACGCGGCTTGCCGCGTGAGCTATTAAGGAAAGTCGGCATGTCCGATCCGGCATTGACTAACGAAATCAAAAACGCCATCGCCAAACGGCGCACCTTCGCCATCATCAGCCATCCGGACGCGGGGAAGACCACCCTCACGGAGAAGCTACTGCTTTATTCCGGCATGATCCAGACCGCCGGCATGGTGCGGGGCCGCAAGGGCGGCAAGGTGGCGGTGTCCGACTGGATGGGCATGGAACAGGAACGCGGCATTTCCATCACCGCCTCGGCCATGCAGTTCCCCTATAAGAACGCCATCATCAACGTGCTGGATACCCCGGGCCACCAGGACTTTTCCGAAGACACCTACCGCACGCTCACCGCCGCCGACTGCGCCATCATGGTCATCGACGCGACCAAGGGCGTGGAAACCCAGACGCGCAAGCTCTTCGAGGTCTGCCGCCTGCGGGGCATTCCCGTCATGACCTTCATCAACAAGATGGACCTTCCGGGCCGGGACCCCCTGGACCTGATGCAGGAAGTCGAGCAGGTCCTGGGCATCCATTCCTCCGCCATCAATTGGCCCGTGGGAAGCGGCCGCGAATTCGTCGGGGTCGTCGAACGGGCCAAGAAGGAACTGCTTCTTTTCACCAAGGTCTCCGTGGGAGGCGCCGCCAAGGCCGCCGTGGAAAAGATCTCTCTGGACGATCCGGACGTAAAGAACCACGTATCCGAGGAGTTTTGGGGGAAACTCCACCACGACCTGGAGCTTTTGGAAGTGGCCGGCAACTCCTACGACCGCTCCGAATTCTTGAAAGGAAAGGTAACCCCGGTATTCTTCGCCTCGGCCCTCACCAATTTTGGGGTGGAGCCTTTCTTCGACGCTTTCGTCGATATGGCCCCGCCTCCAGGCCCCCGCCTGGCCGATTCCCCCAATGGGGAGATCATCGTGGATCCGGTCGATACGCCCTTTTCCGCCTATGTCTTCAAGCTGCAGGCCAACATGAACCCCAAGCACCGGGATTCGACGGCCTTCCTGCGCGTCTGCTCGGGGCGCTTTGAGAGGGACCTGGTGGTCAAGCACCACCGCATGAACAAGGAACTCCGCCTCTCCCGGCCCCATTCCATGCTGGCCCAGGACCGCAACACCGTGGACGTGGCCTATCCGGGGGATATCGTGGGGGTCATCAATCCCGGCATCTTCGCCATCGGCGATACCATTTCCCTCACCGGCGGTTTCAACTTCAAGCCCCTCCCCTCCTTCCAGCCCGAGATCTTCGCCCGGGTCCGCCCCAAGGACGTGGCCAAGCGCAAGTCCTTCGACAAGGGCGTGGAGCAGATGACGGCCGAGGGCACGGTGCAGATGCTCAAGAGCTGGGACGAATTGGATTTTTACGTGGCGGCCGTGGGACGCCTGCAGTTTGACGTATTGCAGTACCGGTTGAAGGGCGAGTACGGCGTGGACACCGAATTGGAGACCCTGCCCTATACCTGCAGCGCCTGGCTGGTGGGAAACGTGGAAAGTTTCGACCCGCCCGTGCAGGTCTTGAAGACCAAGGACAAGCAAAACCGCCCGGTCATCCTCTTTAAGACTTCCTGGGACAAGGACTACACTGCCCGCAAATGTCCGGACTATTCCTTCGCCGACATGGCCTGACTCGGAGCATTTCCAAAGGCGTGCGGAAAGGATGTGTTAAAATCCACGCATGAAACGGCCCCCTTTCCCCGATTGGCTGCAAAGGGATATCCCCTTCCACCCCTGGTCATATTTTTGGATTTTTTTGATTTCTCTCTCGCTTCTTTCCTATGCTCCACCATCTCTTCCTTTTCGCCCGGGGATCGTCTTTTTCGGCTTGGTCCTGCCCCTAGCGATGGGCTTGGTGATCGTCCTGCGGGAGCGAAAAAAAGGCGGCCGCCTTGATCCTTTTTGCCAAAATCCGAGTCGAATCCCTTTTTGGATTTGGACTTTATTTATCCTTCTTTTTCTTACGATACATTTTTATCGGCTGGTTTCCCTGCCCTTTTGGCCGCTTTCGGACGAGGGTATTTTTTCGACGTTTGCCTTGGGCCTCCTGCAGAAATGGAGGTGGACCCTTCTTTGGACCCAGGGCCGGATGGAGCCTTTTCTCTTGTGGTTCCTCTGGGCTTTCTTCCGGATAGCCGGACCTTCGCTATTATCGTTGAGGCTTTTCACGACTTTTTTTTCGATCGCGGGCGCCTTGGCGGCCTACGGCGCGGCGCGGTTATTCTTGTCCCCCTTCCTTTCTTTCGTTTTTTGCTGGCTGTTTTCCCTGTCGTTTTGGGAAATCGCCATGGCCCGGCAGTGCACTCCGAACGACCTGATTCCATTTTTCCAGCTCACCGCGTTTATTCTGATCGGGATTTACTGGAAGTCGAAGGGAAAGCGGGCCCATTGGTTTTGGATCACCGCCTTGGGCGCTTGGTGTGGCGCGGGGTTTTACACTTACACCAACTGGACCGTCGTTTGGCTCTTTGGGGCGGCGGTGCTCCTGGCGATGGGCTTCCAAAGGAGGGAACTGCCCGAAACCGTCCTTTTTTTTATTCTCTCGCTATCCATCGCATTGCCCTTGGTTTTCGCCCGGTCGGCGCCCGGCGCGATGGATTATCTCCAGTCGAATTTTTCTGGTTTCCTCCCATTTCATTCACTTCCCCTTTATCTCCGTGGCCTTTTTTGGGACGGGAAAGAGAGTTATCCGCTGGGACCCATTTGGGGTGGATACCTCGATGCGGCGACAGGAGCCCTGATATTGACGGGCTTGCTTTACGCAGTTCGGCAAGCCGAATGGAAAATAGTGGCCGGAGGTGGCTTGGGAATCTTTCTTTCCCTTTTGCCTGGAATCCTTACCCATGCCTTGGAACTGCAAAGGGTCACCCCTTCCCTCGTTTTTTTCATTTTATTGGGCGCCTTGGGAATCCAATGCCTTGTGACAATAACCGCTCCGGCTTACCGAAAAGCGGCCTTGTTGGGATTGGCGCTGGCCCCCGTTTTCCTCAACTCCTACCACTTATTCCGGCTTTATGGGGATATTCAATTGGCCGCTCCAATTCGTCAATGGAGGAATGTTGAATACTTTAGCGCCTACCAAATTCTCCGCTCCCTAAGCCGGCAGAGCGGGCCCGTTTACGTTTTTTCCGAATTTAATACCGATTACGACAACAAAACCCTTGATATCGCCGACTATCCCTTTAACGCCATCGAGAATCCATCCCTTTCGAATTCACGGCCCAGTTGGACCTGTGTCATTACGAATACCCAGTATGCCCCTTATTTCATCAAATCATTTCCCGGGCTTCGGTTTGATGTCCTAAAAACCGATAAGAATGGCCCGGATGACCCCAAACCCTTTGGAATATTCCTCATACCCACATCCCAAATTCCGGCCGCGATGCTGGAAGGCTGGAAAAGGGCCGATAACCTTTATCGTGAATTCGACTTTGAAATAAAAAATAAAATGCCCGGACAAAGATGGGCCAGTTTCATGGAAGCCGATCCTTCCCTGTCCGCGCGGTTTTCACGGGATCTTTTTTTGACCGCCGTTTACTGGGAAAAAATGGCGTTTTTTAAATACCTGGATGGCTGGTTTATCCAAGCCACCCAGGCCTACCGGAACGCCATTCGACAGGGAATTCCGGCCGCCCATTTATATTACGATTTGGGAGTTTGCCTGAAGATCCAGGGACGCACGAAAGAATCGGGGCAATGCTTCAAAAAAGCGTCCGTCCTCTCGGCTGGAAAAGCCGAGTAAAAAACCCCGAACTTGGTTTAGGGCTCCCCTTATGTTAAAAAGAACGGCCATGAAATCTCCCATCATCAATGTCGAAAATCTCACCAAAAAATTCGGCGATTTCACCGCCGTCAACGGCATCTCCTTCAGCGTGGAAAAGGGCCGGATCTTCGGCTTCCTGGGGCCCAACGGCGCGGGCAAAACCACTTCCATCAAGATGCTCACGACGCTCTTAAAACCCACTTCGGGCCGAGTCCTGTTGGACGGCCACGACCCCGCCACCGACCAGGCCGGCGTCCGACGCAGTTTCGGCATCGTGTTCCAGGACCCCAGCCTGGACGATGAACTGACGGCCAGGGAAAACATGGAGTTCCACGGCGTTTTGTACAAGGTTCCCGCGGACCTGAGGCGCAAACGCGTTGAGGAGTTGCTGAAGGTCGTGGAACTTTGGGACCGCCGCGACGACTTGGTGAAGCACTTCTCCGGGGGCATGAAACGCCGCTTGGAAATCGCCCGGGGACTCCTTCACCATCCCCTCATCCTCTTTTTGGACGAGCCCACCGTCGGGCTGGACCCCCAGACCCGCAACCATATCTGGAATTACATCCAAAACCTCAACAAGCGGGAAGGCATCACGGTCTTCTTCACCACCCATTACATGGAGGAGGCGGACCGCGTGGCCGACCAGGTGACCATCATCGACCACGGCAAGATCATTGCACAGGGCACCCCCGCCGCGCTCAAGAAAAAAGCCCGGGCCAAATCCCTGGAGGAGGCCTTTATCAAGCTGACGGGCCACACCCTGCGCGACGAAGACGCCTCCAACGCCGAGACCATGCGGATGATGAAAAAAATGTGGAGGCGCTAAAGATGATCACTGTTTACATCATGTGGCTGCGGCAATTGAAGCGCTATTTCCGGTCCAAGCCCCGCATGATCGGTTCCCTGGGCCAGCCCTTGATCTTCCTTTTGGCCTTCGGAATCGGCTTCGGGAGGATTTATTCTCAGTCCGGCCGGGGGGATTACCTGCAGTTCCTCGCGCCCGGCGTGATCGCCATGGGCGTCCTTTTCACCGGTGTCTTTTCGGGCATCGAGATCATTTGGGACCGCCAGTTCGGGTTCCTGAAGGAAACCCTGGTGGCCCCGGTGCCGCGCCTGCATATCATGATCGGCCGCACCCTGGGAGGCGCCACGGTGGCCATGCTCCAGGGCATCAGCGTTTTCTTCCTGGCCTTTCTTTTCGGCTTCCGCCCCGGGCTTCGGGAGGTCCCCATGGCCCTGGTTTTCATGTTTCTCATCGCCGTGCTCTTCACGGCCTTTGGGACGGCCCTGGCCTCCCAGCTGAACGACATGCAAGCTTTTCCCCTCATCATGAATTTCCTGGTCATGCCGCTTTTCTTTTTGTCCGGCGCCATGTTCCCCCTGGAAGGGCTGCCCAAGGGGATGGCCCTGGTGACCACTTTGAACCCCCTTTCCTACGGGATCGACGGCCTGCGGGCTTCGCTGGGAATGGCTTCCTTTTACGGCTTGGGAACGGACCTGGCGGTTTTGAGCCTTTGCTCGGCTTTCCTGCTGGTGGTGGGGGGATATCTTTTTTCGAAAATCCAGGTTTGACCGGAACCGGGCAAAAAAAAATTCCAGAACCACCCTATTGGGGATTTGGAATTCTTAAAAACTTTTAAATTTAAAGTTCGACGACAGTCAGTTTACGGCTTGCAACCTTGCGGTTTCCCTTCCCCAGCCAGCAGGCCAGGCAAAAGTGTTTTCCGCTTTCCTCGGTGAATATGGACCGCACATCGGCCTCGGTCCCGCAGTCTCCACACCGCACAAGCGCGGTCTCCCCAACAGAAACTTCGTTAGTGGGCATAGGATCTTTGGTTCACCTCCCCCTTTTTTTCCTTCTGGTTTTTCATCTCGGTTAAACAACCCCAGCAATAAAAGTAGCCTTCATCCTCCACCACATCGGTGAATAATTCCCCTACATGCTGGCACCGGTCGCATTGGAACAAAATGCTCTCGGAATATCGGTCCAGGTTCAACATACAATCAATCCTCCTCCCGGATGGGAACGGCTGGGCGTGGAAGTCGGCGTTGAAAGATGTTGGGTCGGTATGGCTTGGTAAGAATGATCCCAAAACCAGGTTAATCTTTTGTTACAAGTTTTCCTCGGATTCGTAACAACTAGGCATCCGGGGTTGAGAAAAAGATTAAATTAGGCCGGTTTGGCGGTGGAAAGGCCTAAAAACTCCTCCAGGGCCTTTCCGAAAAGGGCGTCGGTGTATTTTTCCACGGAAAGGCGGAACAAGGCGTAGCGTTCCAGGTCGTCCAACCGGATCCATTCCACGGGGGTCATCAATCCTTTGAGGGAAATGACCTTCAAATAAACGCTTTCGGGTATCCGGCTCAGGTTTTCCCACTGGGACTTTTCCCTTTTACCCAATTCGGGATCGACCCATTCGGGTTTTTCCTTAAGCCGGTTCAGCAGGTAGAGGAGGTATTCCTTGTAGCACTCCATCTCCCCCTGGCTCCGGACGGAAAGATGGCATAAAACCTGTTTTTCCTCCGCCGAGAAGCGGTTCCAGCTTTTAAGCCCGAGCTTGAGCCCGACCCGGTCCAACTTGTAACGGGTGGACATCGGAATACCCTGTAATTTGGAGTAAATGTCTTCTTCAAATTTGAATTTCCGGAACATTCCCGCCCTTCCAGTTTCAGCGGTTTTAAAGCCCCTGCGAGTTCGGTGGAAACTAAAGCAATAGTTGTACCAAGGGAAAAAACAACAGCGAGGAGTGAAAAGGGACCGCGGGAAGCCTTCGCGAATAGCCGGAAAGGTTTTTTAGCTCTCGAAAGTGGACTTGAGCGGGAATTTTAAGCGTTATAGGAAACGACCTGAGGGAACGCTGGACAAAATTGTAGAAATAACCCAGACGGTTTGGGCCTAATTCTATTTCTGGTAGATGATCTCGGTGTAGTACTGGGGCTGCCCAAAGAGAATCGCAGGGTGGCGGGGGCAAAGCTTCACGCCCTTCGGGAAGTAATAACCCCAATCGTTTCGGCAGGTCCTCTCGGGGTAATAGAAGCGGTATTTGGAGACATCCTCCACGCTGAGGGCCAGGGCCCTGCCGGTGGTGTAGTAGGGCTTGGCCTGTGTGGCGTTGTAAACGCGAACCGGGTGGTAGGGCCAAGTCCACTTGAAAGTGGTGGAAGTGGTCGTGCTGTAAACGACCTTGAGGGGCGGGTCCGCCAGCGCGGGGACCGAAACCAGGAACAAGAGCAATAAGAGGATACCGGCTACTATTTTCATCAAGAGAGCTCCTTGAAGGTTTTCATCTTAACTTTGGAGAGAAGGCCGTTACAAGGATTCCTAACGGCAAAAGGGGAAAAGGCTTAACAGGGTGTTCGAAAAATGTTTTGGGGACCTGTCGCAGCCACGCCTTCCCACCTCCGCTTTTCGGCGCTTCTATCGGATGGGAAAACCCTGCCCCCCAAAGGGGCTTGAGTCGTCGGGCGTGGGGGTGAAGGTGGGAACCGGGGTTGCCGACGGCTGGGGGGTGACATCGATCTTGATCAGGGGCTCATCCGCCTTGACCAATTTCAGGCGGATGACGCAATCGTTCTGGATGTCGGTGATGTAAAGCCGGTTCTGGGAATCGCAGGCCAGGCCCCGGAAATGCGGGGGGGAGGCCAGGCCCAGCTTCTCGTCCTGGGCCTTCCATTCGCCGTAGTATTCGAAGGGGCTCTTGTTGAAAATCTCCAGTCGGCCCGTCACGCCGTCGGCCACGAAGATCATGCCGGTTTTATTGACGACCGCCCCGGCCGGTTCCTTGAATTGGCAGGGCCCGTCCCCGAACCAGCCCTGCACCGTGACGGGGCTGGTGTCGACGGGGGTGGGCTCCAGCGTGACGGCGCCCGTGGCGTCGGTGACCGGGGAATAATTGACGTTGGACGGCGACCGGTCGTTGAAGATCTGCATGCGGAAGTTTCCCGAATCGGAGATGACGCCCTGGTCGATCTGGTTCAATGCCATCCCCATCGGAAAGTTGAAGAAGCCGTCCTTCGAGCCGAATTTCCCCCAGACGAAGTTGAGTTTCCCGTCGTTAGTGAAGTTGCTGACCCGAGAGTTCCCCGTATCCAGCACCCAGATGTTCCCAAAATGGTCCTGGGCCACGACCCGAGGCTGGTTGAACTGGCGGTGGCGGCTTCCCTGGCTTCCCCAGGCCAGCACGACGAGCCCGTCCGGGTCCAGCAACACGATGCGGTTGTTGTTGGTGTCGGCGACGTAGACCTGGCCGCCGGGGACCGCCAGCACCCCCGCGGGGTGGTCGAATTGGGGGTCATTGCGCCACGTGGCGGAGATGCCGAAGGAGCCGATGGTTTTGACGGGCTTTCCATCGCTATTCCACACTTGGATGCGGTTGTTGTTGGTGTCCGCGATGTAAAGGTTGTCGCCGGGTCCCACGCAAATGCCCTCGGGGTCGTCGAGTTCGCCCGGGCCTGAGCCCTTGCTCCCGAAGACGGTGTCAAAGGTATAAAGTTTCGCGCCGACCCAACCACTGGACAAGGCACTGGCCGTGGGGGTCGGGCCGGGCAGGGCGGTAGGGGTGGGGGTGGCTGTGGGGGACCCAGTGCCGTTATCAGCCCATGTGGCGCCGGGCGCGGCCGCCCAAAGCAGGCAAAGGGTGCCGAGGCCCGCGATGAATTTCAGGGAAAAAGACATGGAACGATGCTAACCGCCTATCCCAGTTGAGTCAATGCCCCGGCCGCGCCGGGCCGAATCCCCGGGGCCAACTGGCGCTGGGATTTCTCCGGGCGCAAGTCCCGTGATGAACAGTTCCTGTAATTGCGCCGTTTTGCCGGCCACCTGTCCCAGCAGCTGGATTTTTCCACGGGTTCCTCCCTTCCGTTTACGCGGATTTTTGCCAGTAACACCCCGCGTCGCCATTGGGAGGGTCATGTCCATGAAAAGCTCTTTGGAAATAGTTTTCGACGGTGTGCGGCGGGGGGAATTCTTGCGATAAAAGGAAAAAGGGGAAGCCCAGCCTGGCCGCTTTTGGTTAGCCACACGGACAGAAAATAAAACTTGGTTGTAATCGAGGTTTTTAAAAACCCCTCACTGGATATTGAGTGGATTTATTGAAGGAAAAGGGGTCCGACGTCCAATGTTTGAAACCCTAGCCCTGCGATGAAAAGTTCCGACTGGAAAGGCGCGGTCGCGGCCGGGTTGACGGTCGGCACCGTGACGGAAATAAGGTCGTCGGAATTCACTAAAAAAGTGGCCGGCTGGCTTCCAAAAAGGACGCTTTGGGTGTCCGTGAACCCGCTTCCAACAATGTACTCTTGGGATCCTTGGGCCCAGGTGACGGAAGCCGCCATCGATGTCGAACTTATCGATTGGCAGCCGGTGGCGTAGGGGGTCGCGGAAGGGCATAAACCGGTTACGGCGGGGGGCGAAGCTGGAAACATCAAGGTTCCATAACTGTTGTTCGTGAATATTTTAGTGAAAATTGGAAACCCCGGAGACGGAATCAACGATACCGCGGCCTGTTGAGTGGCGCTTAAATTGATGGATACTCCCTGGGAATTCGCGTTGCTGTTGGTCGTTGAGTTGGTGGTGGAATTACTGATGGTTCCATTTATTCCCAATTTCAAGCTGCTGCTTGAACCAACCGAGAATCCAAGGGAGGTCGTGACCCCGGTGCTGGAGGTAATCGAGGAAGTAAGGGTGGTTGCATAGGAGCCGGAGTATCCTGTGACGGATGTTTTTAAGGCGCTGTAATTTTCCTTCGACCCCAAGCCCACGGTCAATGTTTTCACCCACGACCCGACGGGGCTGGTGTTGTTGGGCGGCGCGTTGTTGGTGAGGAAGTGCTGGCCATTGACATAAAAAGGGTCAAGTGTCAAAAGCTGTTGGCAATCTTGGGGTGTTAAAGTTTCCGTCGAACCATTCGTGGCAAAGGAGGCTTGTTCGCAATTCCCCTGGGCGCATTGGTCCAATGTATACACCGAAATCTGGACGGTCGTATCGCTCGCGGCTATTAAGTTGTATTGGATATAACTGGTCTGCCCTTCCGTTGGGTTCAACAAATTCCATAAAACATATTGGGGATGGACCAAAAGAAAATATTGGTCGTTCCAAAACGGGGCCTGATGGGAAGAATCCAAAGTAACCGGCTGGGTACTGATTTGCTGGGTTGAGGATGTCGCGAACTGGATGCTATTACCATTGGTCAAAGTAGAACTGGAGACCGTTTGGGTCGAGTTGTCCCAGCCGTTGGAGGTGCTGAAATTAAAGCCGGGGGACAGGGGGAAGGAATCCGGATTGCCACCCCCGCCTCCGCTTGGGTCGACCGAGTTGGGATCCTGTCCGCCCCCCCCCGCGGAAGCCGTAAAACCGATGCTGGATTGAGTGACCTGGGTATCGGTCTGGGAAGAAGTAGAGGAGGCCCCCAAGGTGAAACTTGAGACGATGGACTGCCCCAACTGGTAGGAACAACTGCTTTGAGTCCCCGGTGGGGCGTAAACGATAAAAAGCGGCTGTACTTTTAACTGGGCAAAAGCCGTTGGCTCATCCACCAGGACAATGGGGGAGGTTGTCAAAATCGGGGAAGCCGAGGCCGGATCCGAACAGTTATTTCCCTTGCTGCAATCCGAAATGACGAACCTAATGACCGTAGCGACATTAGTTAAGTTAATTGAAAGATTGAGCAAATTGTTGGCGGGTTGGGAAGTGGCGTTCCCTTCCAGGAAAGCAAAAGGCGATGTGGAGACTGAATTAAACCCCAGATTGACTTCCCATAAATCCCCAAAAGTATTAATCGCGTAATTGATCGGTAACCCGCCCGCGCCTGGGCTTACCGCGATTGAAGAGCCGGGGTACTGCTGCCATTCCAAACCGGACGGGTCCTTGGAATCGGGTATGGAGCTTCCACCTGCGTCAAGAACCAAGGATTGAACTTCGACGGCGACTGGATCGGCCTGGATGCTTTGGTATCCATCGGGTTGAACAAAGACAAGATAGGCGGGCAGGCAGAAGGTGATATTGGGGGTTTCCGTCACAAAGGGGAACGCGAAGGAACGATTCGCCTGGGGATTGTTATCCGCCAAAAGCATTTGATTTATATCGTCGGAAAAAGGATGGTCGATGCCATCATCGGCCGTAACCGCGGAAGTCGTTGAGGGGCAGATGGTGGTTCCGATGAGGGGGATGGGATTTCCACAGGTATAACAAGTAATCGGCCCATGCCACTTCAGGCCCGCCCACCATGCCAGTCCGGAGGTCGTCAGTTGGTAAGGTATTTTTTTAAGCACGTAGCCTTTGGAGGTCAATAGGACGGGCTCCGATTTTTTGATGAGGCTGTCCCGGAAGGTTTTTGCCACACCGCTCCCATTTCGGGCAGCCGATAAGACGGTTGGTTTGATGCGGTTTATCTTGAATTTAAAAGGCTGGATGCTTTTCGGACTGGGATTTGAGGCGATGCTTTTAAAATTTATTATTACTTGGTGAAGTTTGACGCGGTTTAACAAAGTTTGGAAGGAGGACGAATAGCTTACGGGCGCGGACTTCGTCAGTGTCACATCGTGGTTAAAGACTTGGAGAGATCTTTGGCTTAAGGCCTCAGGCTCGGATTCCAACTTTACATCTTTTGTCTGTGTAGACGCCGGAATTGAAATGAAAAAGCTGATCGATAAGAAGATAAAAATAACGGATAGTCGCTTTAGCAAATTCAATCCTTTCAACTAAAGACCTTCGCGAAGATCATGACAATAAGTTGCCTTAAGATCAAAAAAAAGTTCTGTTAAATAATTTTTTTAATGAAAACTGCACAAGCGGTGGCTAGTTGGTTTTGTGAGTCCTTTTGACTTTTAATAAGGCCTAAAATCAATTTTCACCTGGAATCTTATTTCCGGAAAAACTTCCCGTTCACTTCCCGGACGGCCTTCCCCAGCGCCTGGGCGGCCGTCTCGGTACCATCCCAAACCCGGTCCAATTCGGAACCCACCAAGTTCGTCCACTCCATCACATCGGGGTCGAAAGACCGGTAATGGCCGTACTTCACCGACCCCGGCAGGAAACCCTTGGAGCGGGGCTTTTGCCCGTCCAGGAATACCTTAGATCGGGCCACTTTTTGGAGGGCGGGTTGGATCAGCCCCGTTGCCCCGATGTACTTTTCCGCGTCTTCCCCGGTCAGGTACTTTGCCAACTCATAGGCCAGTTCGGGATGGGCGCTGCCTTTCAAGACCCCGTATCCCGCCGCATCCATGGGAAAGCCCCGGTGGCCGTGGAGCCCCTTGGGAAACTCCACCACGTCCCAGTCAAAATCCTTGATCTGCCGGAAAGCCGGGGATTGCCAGATGCCGCTGTGGTACATGGCCACGGTCCCGTTGATGAAAAGCTGGGAATTTCCCAGCCCCCCCATGGCTGTGATATAGGCCGGGCCCGGCATCACCTTGTAGCGGTTCATCAGGTCCGCCCGGAACTGGACCCCGCTGATGGCTTGGGGGCTATCCAGGGTGCACCGGGTAGGTTTTTTCTCGTCATCCACCATTTGCCCGCCGAAGGTGTAAACCCAGGCGTCCCAGAGGGGCCACTCATCCACAAAGCCGTATTGGGTGACATTCCCCTGGGAATCTTTTTTCATCAATTGTTGAGCGGTCTTAAGGAACCGATCCACATCCCAGTCGTCCTTGGGATAAGGCAACCGGGCCTCGTCGAATTTTTTCTTGTTGTAATAAATAACGCAGATGGGGGAAATGTCGCTGGGGATGGCGGTTAAAGTCCCATGGACGGTGTAGTGGTCAATCGCCTCGGGAAAATAATCGCTTAATTGGATCGAAGGGTCTTTGTCCACGTAAGGCTTGAGGTCGGCCAGGACCCCCTTGGCCGCGAAAGCGGGCAGCATGTCGCAATTCACCGCCATGACGTCGGGGGCCATTCCCGCCGAATATTGAACCAAGAGTTTGCTGGTATATTCGCCGAAGGGGGTGCGTTCCAACCGGACCTCCACTCCGGGATGGGCTTTCTTGAATCCATCCACCGCCGCCTGGAGGATATTGGTTCCGGAAACATCCCCCCAAGTGGCCCAGCGCAACAGGATGGGTTTGGATTCGGGAGCCCCGCACCCGGCCCCGCCCAGCAGGAAAACCGCCGCCAGAAACGTTAAGAGGCTTCGTGTCTTTCGTGCCACCCATCACCCTCCTCACCCAACCATCCTTGGCCATTGTCCATCCTCACTCACCAGCCATTCTTTGGCCAGATCGGGATTCTCAAAGAACCGGGCCTTTTCCCCGACCCGGAGTCCCCCGGCTTGGGCCACATTGAGGAAGGTCTGCACCGCGATGGAAATGACACCCATCGCCCCCAGCACGGCGACTTTCGAGCATTTGGAATTTAGGAACTGCTGCTGCCTTTGCCATTCCAAAGCGACCCTTGGCCAAAAACTCGCCTGGGTAAGGTCGGCCAGCATCAGCACTTCGCCCTTTTCCCGGCTGGAAAGTTCATGGACAACGCTTTTCAGTTGGATAAGGGACTCTTCCTCTGAACATTTAAGGAATGTTACGGATAGAATCTCTTTATGCTGGAATTTCACCCATTTTAAAGAATCCAACAAAACGCCTCCCCGTCGTGGACAACCTTCGTTTCCTATCGGACTCGCTTCTTGCGCGGGCTCCCTGCAACCGCGCCTGATTCGTAAGCTTCCCCAAGCAACGACATACTTAGCCAAAATTCGGGCAAAACAATCAATAGGCCTGGTTTTATTGTTTCTTTCGCGGTATATTAATTTACATGGAATTTACAAATAGTCATTTAATGAACCTACCCAATAAATTCATTTTAGCTTTGATTGGTGCCGGACTCCTCGTTGGAAGCGCGGGAGCAGCCTATCACGTGAAAAAGGGCGGGCTTCAAGGGGACATTCCTTCGCGTGCGGCTCACCTTCAAAAAGCCGAATCGGATTTGGATTTCCTTCAGGTCGACCTATCCCGCCTTCAGCAAAATTTGGCGGCCATGCCCGCGGGGCAGCTCTCTTCGGATGAAATACAGGTCTTCCAGGAACGTATCAACAATGAACAAGCCGGCATCCAGTTCTACCTCCATCAAATCGTGGAGAACGCCGGATATCTGCAAAGGCACTGGTCCTCCCTTACCCCCCGGCAAAAGGATTTGTTGGATTCGGTCCAGAAAAACCGGACCTAGAGCCTCCAGCTTCGCTCATAGGGGAAAGTCCCCCTAATGATACCCCGTCTCGAATCAGTGGGGCTGCGCCCCACTCCCCGTTCACTCACATCCTTAATGTGTTCCGAATATCTCATTTAAAGTTGGATGAGGATGGGCGCTTCGCGCTCACAGGGAAGCTCCCCTGTGTACCCTTCCAAAACCATGGGGGTAACCCCCCCATGCCCCCTCCATCCCCACCTTCAATGAGTACCGAATATCTCATTCAAGGTAGGGTGGGGATGGACCACTTTGTCCAGGGCATCAAGGGTGATCTTTTGGCTCACGAGAACGCATGCCTCACCGATCAGGTCGGTGGCCTCCGGGCCGGTCACGTGGACGCCTAAAATGACGCCCGTGTCGCCGTCATAAACCGTCTTGGACCATCCGCCGATTTCCCCAAGGATGCGGGCCTTGCTGTTGGCCGCGAAGTTGTGCTTCAAGGCTTTCGCGTTCTTAAACCGCATCTTGGCTTCGGTTTCGGTATAACCCACTGAGGCGATCTCCGGCGAGGTAAAGACCACGTGGGGCACCTTGGCGTCGTCCATTTCCTCTTTCCCGCCCGCCAAACGCGCCGCCACGATTCGGGCGTGCTCATAAGCCGTGTGGGCGTAGGGATATTTCCCCGTCAGGTCGCCGATGGCGAAAACGCCCGGCACCGATGTTTCCAGGAAGCCGTTGGTTTCGATCTTGCCCCCCGGCGCCCTCAAGCCCAGGTTACCCACGCCGGAGTTGTCGGAATTGGCCATGCGTCCGGCGGAAACCAGGATCAACTCCTCATTCTTGTGCGCCACTTCCAGGAGGCCCAGCTCCACTTCCACGCCCAGTTTGCGCACCGAGTTCAGGATCACCTGCCCCATTTCCTCATCCATATTGGGAAGGAGCTTGGGCAGGACGTCGCCTATCCGCACTTTCACCCCCAGCTGCGCGTAAAGGCAGGCGAATTCCAGGCCGATGACGCCCGCGCCCACGATCAAAAGGGACTTGGGAAATTGGGGTTGGCCCAGGAGTTCGTCGCTGGTGACGACGTTGCCCCCCACCGGGAAGGCCGGAAGGCGCCGCGGCCTCGAGCCCATGGCCAGGATGAGGGATCTGCCCTGGTATTCCCCGCCGTTGCATTGCACCAAGTCCTTGCCCTTGACTTGGGCCTCGCCCTGCACCACTTCCACCTTGGCGGCGGAAAGCTGGGCCACGATGCCCCGTTCGAGGATCGAAATGGTCTTTTGGGTGCGGTCCACCAAGGTCTGGAAATTGAACCGGATGTTGTCGGCCTCGATGCCCCAGGCCGCGCCTTCCTTGGAAAGCGTGTAATAGCGGTGGGCGGCGGATTGCAAAAGCTTGGTGGGAATGCAGCCCACATGCAGGCAAGAGCCGCCGATTTTTCTTTTCTCAAAAAGCGCGACGGTCTTTCCCTGCTGGGAAAGCATCAGGGCCGCCGTATAGCCGCCCGGCCCGCCGCCCACGACGAGGGCATCGAATTTTTTCACGGGAAAAGCCTTTCTAAAAAAACAATAGTTTGGAAGACGCTCGATTGTATCCAGTGAGCGTCGTCCCTGGCCTAAGGAAAATCATACTGGCGCAAAATGTTTCTCAAAAACAACGCCCGTTTCCTCAAAGGCCCCCGTCACGGCCCGCTCCACGTCCAGCCGGCTTACCGCGGGGAGGGTTTTGTCATCGTTCAAGCCCGCCATGACCCCAGCGGCCTCATTCGAAAACAGGGATTTCCAACCCTCGGCCACGGACAGAAGAATAACCCCTTGTTGCAGGAAAATCCCGCCTTCCCGGGCCTGGGCCCCTCCTGCCACTTTTTTCCCGTGAAGCGTGAGTTCGGCGAAGGACGGCGCGGAAAAACAATGGCCGGCTTCAAGACCTGGGTGTTTTTCGTCGGAAAGCCTGACTTCCCGGTCGAGTCCGCGAAGGGCGTAGGCCAGGACCCCGCTGACCTTGCGGTAGCTTTCCAAAAGGGCGCCTCCCACCAGGGGGTCATCGGTGGCGGCCACGATGGAATAACAGAGGTCCCCCCCGCCGTGCAAAACCGCCCGGCCGCCGGTGGGACGGATTTGGTGGGGGTAAGGCAGGGTCTCCAAATTCAGTCTGCGGGCCTCCAATCTTCCAAGGGTCAGGGTTGGTTGCTCAAAGAAAAAGAACCGGAGGATGGGCGGCTGGCCCGCTTGGAAGCCCTTGAAAAGTTCGGCGTCATAGGCCATTTGGCCGGGGCTCGGCAAGCAGGTGGAAGGTATCAAGCGCCAATTCATAATGATCCAATCGGATGCCTTGAATTAGTGGCTGGCCGGTAGGCCGGCCTGCCCGTCCACTTTTTTTCCGTGGATAAACAACAATCCTACGCGGGCCGGGCCTTTTTTGCCATGCTGGCCTTCGGGTAGGTTGCCGGAAAAGGAGCCGGGGCTGAAAAAATAAACGCCGCCGATTTGACGGGCCGTGGGCTCGAAGTTCCGGCCATAGACGATGACCTGCACCGGGTCTTCCTCAAACTGCTTCATGAGCCAGGCTTTCAGGCCGTGGGGCTTGCCGTAGCCGTGGACGAGCCCCAGGGTGACGACGCCCGCCCGCCAGGCCTGCCGCACGTAAAGCTCGGACCGGATGATGGAATTTTCCGCGTTGCCGCAGACCCCCCGCGTGGGCGCGATCTTGGATAGTTGCTCCAGCACCCGCAAGTCCCCCACGGGCCCCGCGTGAAGGATATAGTCCACGCCCTTGAAGGCTTTTTTCAAAACCGCCTCTTGGGCCGCCGTCAGGACGCCGTGGGTGTCCGCCAAAACCCCGAAAATCAAGGATGCTCCTCTTTTTGACTTAACACGGCGTTCACCTTACACTAAGCGCTCAAATAAAAAACATCTTAGCCACAGGGGACACAGGGTTCACAGGGTAAAACAAAAGATTGAAAGTTGTTTTACCCTGTGTTCTCCGTGTACTCCGCGGTTCAAAAGGTTTTAGATGAAAATCGCCGTTTGCCAGATCAACACAACCGTGGGCGACTTCGACGGCAACGTCGAAAAAATAAGCCTATACCTGGAAAAGGCCCGGAAGGCCGGCTGCGGGCTGGCCCTTTTCCCCGAATTGACCATCACCGGATACCCTCCCCGGGACCTTTTGGACCGCTTCTCGTTTTTCGAAAAGTCCCGGAAGGCCTTGGAGAAAGTGGCCCAGGCGGCCCAAGGCATCCTGGCCGTGGTGGGCACTATCCAGGAGAACAAGGACCCGGGGAACCCCCTTTTCAATGCCGCTGTGGCGGTGGCCGATGGCGCCATCCTGTATGTTTATAAAAAAGTTCTCTTGCCCAACTACGACGTTTTCGACGAGGCCCGCTATTTCGCCCCGGCTTCCAAGCCCGAGCCGCCCTTCTCTTATAAGGGATTAAAGATCGCCGTCACCATTTGCGAGGACATCTGGAACGTCGAGGGTGTCTTTACCCACCGGCTTTATGCTAAGGACCCGGTGGAGGAATTGGCCAAGGCCAGGCCCGACCTGGTTTTGAATCTTTCGGCCTCCCCTTTCCATTACGCCAAACTCTCCGTGCGCCAGACGCTGCTCAAGGACGTAAGCAAGAAAACCAAGGCTCCGGTGCTTTACTGCAACCTGGTGGGCGGCAACGATGAGCTGGTCTTCGACGGCTGCAGCATGGTGATGGACGCGGCCGGCAACCTTTTCCGGTTGGGAAAGGCTTTCGAGGAGGACTTCTTCGTCTACGACACGGAAAACCCGTCGCTGCAGCCCGCTGTGCCCCCGGCGGTTGAGATCGATAACATTTACCGGGCTTTGGTCTTGGGTACCCGGGATTACGTCCATAAATGCGGGTTTGAGAAGGTCCTGATCGGCCTCTCCGGTGGGATCGATTCCTCCCTGGTGGCGGCCATCGCCTGCCAGGCCCTGGGGCCCGAAAACGTCATGGGGGTCACCATGCCCTCGCCCTTTTCCTCGAAGGGTTCCATTGAGGATTCCCGCCAGTTGGCCCAAACTTTGGGCATGGAGTTTAAGGAAGTCCCCATTACGCCGTTATTGGAGGAGTCACTGGGGACCCTTAAGCCGGTTTTTAAGGACTTGCCGAAGGACGCGACGGAAGAAAACATCCAGGCCCGCCTGCGAGGGCTGATCCTCATGGCTCTTTCCAATAAGTTCAACCGATTGGTGCTCTCCACCGGCAACAAGAGCGAACTGGCGGTGGGCTATTGCACCCTTTACGGGGACATGTGCGGCGGGTTGGCGGTGATTTCGGACGTACCCAAGGGGATGGTGTATCGGCTGTCCCTGCACGTGAACCGCAAGGAACACCTTATCCCCGAGGCGGTCTTCGCCAAACCGCCCTCGGCGGAACTGAGGCCCAACCAGACCGACCAGGACAGCCTCCCCCCATACGAAACCTTGGACGCCATCCTCCGCCTTTATATCGAGGAGAACCAGCCGCCCTTCAAGATCGTAAAGGCCGGCTTCGACGCCAAGTTGGTCGAGGAAGTACTGGGAAAGATCAACCGCAACGAGTACAAGCGCCGCCAGATGGCGCCGGGCCTGAAGGTCACCACCAAGGCCTTCGGCATGGGCCGACGGGTGCCCATCGCGCAAAAATTCAAGGAAGATGCATGAAAAAGACCATCGCCGAAATCTCAAAAGAGATCACCTTTGAGGCGGCGCATTACCTGCACAACCCCAAGTGGGACCGGGCCAAGAACCTGGAGGTGTTCCGCAAATGCGCGGGGTATCGGAAGGATGATCCCAAGGCCGTTTTTTACCCCCATGGCCATTCCTACCGGTTGAAAGTCACCGTCCAAGGCCCCGTCGACCCCGTCACGGGCTTCGTCATGGACTTCCGGGTGTTAAAGGAGATTTTAAAGAGGGAAGTTTACGCCCGCTTCGACCACCGCTTCATCAACAAGGAAGTGGAACCGTTCAAGGGCGACCCCTTCTTCCAGCCCACTGCCGAGAACATGGCCCAGGTGATCTGGAAACGCTTGGAGCCCTTTTTAAAAAAGGAAAAGGTGCGGCAGGTGGAAGTGGCGCTTTGGGAAACACCGGACAGCTCGGCGGTTTTCCGCGGCGGAAAAGAACTTAGGAACTTTTAACAAAAATGCTTAACCGCGAAGACACATAGACACCAAGGAAAGCAAAAGAGAATTTTGCTTTGGGGGTCCACTTCTTTGTCATTCGTTGTTCTTGGTGCCCTTGGTGCCTTGGTGGTTCAATAGAGGTTTTAGGTTAGAACTCGAAGGCCAGCGTCTCTGGTTCGTTGGAAGGCTCGATGCACTTCCCGTCGTCGTGGATGACGTTGTTCACCCAGGCGCCAACCTGGTAGGCTTCCATTTCTTCCCCCGGATAGGGGCGGAAGAGCTTTTCGATCTCCTTGAAATCCCGGACGTCGTCCGAGTTCAGCCATAGGTCATAATACTTTGGGTCCACGATCACCGGCATCCGGTCGTGCACCACGCGTACCACCTCATTGGGGGTCGTGGTCAGGATGGCGCAGACTTCCAGCGTCTGGTTCTCCAGCTTTTGCGGGGCCCAAAGCCCCGCCAGGGCGAAAGTTTTTTTGTCCTTCATTTGGATGTAATAGGGATGGGTTTCCTTGGCCTGGTGCCGCCACTCGTAAAAGCCGTCCACGGGGATGAGGCACCGCCACTTCTCGAAGGACTCCTGAAGGATCGGCTTATCGCCGATGTTCTCGCTTTGGACGTTCACTAAAAGCCTTCCCCCCTGGGTCCAGGAAGCCACGAACCCCCACTGCAACAGCTTCATTTCGCGGGTCTTATTCCCGAGGGGGCGGATGATAGTGGGGATTTTCTGGGACGGCGCCACGTTGTATCGGGGCTTCCAATCGACGGCTTTTTCCAACTTGAACATGTTGGCGATGGCTTTCGGCGGGCTTTTGAGGACGAAGCGAGAGCACATGCGGATATTGTAACAAAGGGTTAACCTTGGACAATGAGATGAATCATGGAATTTTCATTGGCTTTGCATAAAAAAGCCCGTCACCCAAAAGGGGACGGGCTTTTGCGGTTGGTGGACATTACTGGATTTGAACCAGTGACCTTCGCGATGTGAACGCGACGCTCTAACCAGCTGAGCTAAATGTCCAAAATCAATAAACAATCGGGCCAGGGGCCTGATCTAAAAACAGACTTGGCATTCCACCCTTGGGGCAAAGATCCAACGGGTAAATGTCCAAGGTCTTTTGCGGGGGACGTAGTTTATTCGGAAACAAAACCTCTTTCAAGAAACAAAAAACCCGGCTTTTAGCCGGGCTTTGATGAAATCCGAAATTTTCCAGAACTAGGACGGTCTAGAAAGCCACGTCGAACTGCAAGTAATGGTTGTAGCTTTGGGTGAGGTTGTCCACGGCAAAGGCATACTGGATGCCCAAGGGAAGCCCCACTCCGCCACAGAGGTTGTCGTTGGTGATACCTCCCCGCAGTTGAAGAATCCCCCCGAGGTTATAGTTGAACCCGAAATCCACGTGAGAGAAGGCATCCAGGCCCTGGTAATAAGAGGTGTTGCCTAAGAGGTCGTCGATGTCTGCGTTGACAGTCAATTCCTTGAGGGGTTTATAGGAAGCCCCCACCCGCACCACCGTCGGTGCCGAGTCCGTCACCAGCCCATAAAGCGGGTCGTTGGACTGGGTTTTGAGCGTGGCCGTGGAATGTAGCAGGTCGGTGGCACAGGCCCCCACCGCTATCCTTGGATCGTCAAAGTTATACAAGACCCCCAAGTCCACACCCCAACGCCAAGTGGATTGCTGAATGTCGTTCTTGAGGTCGTTTCCGATATCCGAGAACTGGCTCGTATTTTGGGCGGCCAGGTAGATCGAATTGATGGAGGCGATGCGCCGGTTGACGGCCTTGAGGTTGATCCCAGTCGTAAGGTTTCCGTCGCTCTCCAAGGGTCTCGTGCAATAGGTGGCCATCAATACCGTGTCGGAGTAAACGAAGGCCGTAATGGGGGCGATGTCGTTGAAAAGGGCCTGTTGCGAGAGTTGGGAGGATACGCTGGATAGGACACTGTTAACGCTATTGGCGAAAGCCAATAGGGCCGCGTTGTCTCCATTTGAAGACTTTAAAGTCGAGACAGCCGTACTCAACTGTTGCTGTTGGGTGGGGGTCAGGAAGGCGTTGAAAATCGACTGGGCGTTCCCATAAAGGGAGACCGCCGCTTGCGTCACCGCCTGATTGGAGTTGGTTTGTAGTGTGGGAAGAGTTTGAAGGGCCAGGAGGGCTTGGACTAGGCTTCCACGGGAAACCTGGAAAGCCGCCTGGCTGGTGTTGTAGGCCTGGAAACCCCAGTTGTCGTCAATTTTGAAGGCGATATCAAGGCCCGCTCCCAACTGGATAGTCTTGTCGGTGAAGTGAGATATGGCCGTTTGGATGTTGTTGACGGCGGTTTGAAGTCCGGTGACGCCCTGGTTAAAGGTTGTGACCCCACTTGAGTTACCGTTGGCGAAGGCAGTTAAGCCGTTGTTGATATCTTGAAAGGACTGGTTCACGTTCTGTAAGGAATTCTGGAGGTTATTGGTGTTATCGGAATTAGTCAGATAATTAGCCATTCCGAAGACGTCGTTGCCCAGATTAAGTTCCAGGTGCACTTCGCCGAAATCGCTGTAATTTTGAAGGAGGGCGGGGTTGTAAGCGGTGGCGTTAAAGAGAGTGCCATCCGCGACCACCGCGTTACCCATTCCCTTGGCTTCGATGACCAAAGGGGGCGAGGCAAAAGGAAGCCCCAGGGCGGAGGCCCATCCGGGGCAAGCCAAAAGTGCTAAGGCCAGCCACCGGCTGAGGAATTTTCCGAATTTTGTTTTCATGCCCGCCTCAGCGATCGGAGGCGCTGGAATGGGAATGGCTATCCAGGGCTTGGAGGAAAGCGTAACCATCCTGGGCTTTGACCACAAAGGTCGGCATGCCCATGGATTCCTGGGGGTCCCGGACCTGATCTTGGGCGATTAAGACCCATTGGTAGGAGGAGTGTCCATTGAGGATGTCGAAAACCTGGTCGGCGATGTCGTTCCCCTTGTTGACCTCCCCCAGCTTGGTCCCCTCGTAATCCACTTTGATGCTCCGGAAATCCACTGCCACTTCGACGAAATCCCCCGCCTTGCAGACGTTCCCCGATTGGTCGTAAACCGTGCCGGTCAGGACCAACGACGGTTTCTTCGGCCCATCGAACGCGACTCCATCCAGGCTGAAACGGATATAGGCGTTTGCGCGGTCACTGTCGCTGCCGGAAGTAACCTTGCCTAACCACAAGAAAACGGACCGGTCGTGTTTCGCCACGGAGGAACCCGTGGTCTTTGCCGCAGCGGCAATGGCTTTTTGCAAATCGCCCGGGACTCCCATCCGGTCGTAAAGCCTTACGTTCCCCGAGAAAAGCGTGGAGGTGAAAAAGGCCATCGGAGTGGGCGTCGCAGTGGCGGTTTTCGGTGTTGCGGTGGAAGTCGCTGTGGATTGCGGAATCGCTTGAACCGTTGGTTGGGGGGTGGGAGTTAATGAGGCTTTCTTTTTCCCATGATGCTTGGACCCCGTTGAGGTGGTACTGGGCGTGGTGGAAGCTGCGGGGGTCGAGTCGTCCGCGAAAACCCGGGTGCCGGCCATGAACAACGCCGTCGCGCAAAATATCGAAATCACTGCTAAAAACTTTTTCATACATCCTCCTGAAGGGGTTGACCTATCGATGTTGGTGGAATTATATCCGTTTAACCTTGGCATTTGTTGATTATTTGTTAGATATTTATCCCAAAGCTAGCTGAAAACCAGCCTAAATCGACTTTTTGGAGGAATGGTTTCGCAATACATGGGAGAAAACAAAAAAAAGCCCGGGCCGAATGGCCCAGGCTTCGTTTACTTTTTTAACCTAATTTAAGTTTGACTCAATGCCAAGTAGTCGAGTCGCTGAATATAATACTAATCGTTGAAGTAGAATTATTCACTTCCGATGTCGTGCCGTAATAGCCATAGCTGTCGCCAGCGTTTGGCCCGTTGGAGCTGTTGCCGTACCAAGCCAGGACTTCAACGTTCCCCCCGCCGCCGCAGACGGTGGTCGTGTCAATAAGGCCGGTAGTGAAATTTGAGCCCCCATTCCCGCCATTTTCCGTGATTAAGGTATAAGCGCCCGTGGAGGTGTTCACGCCTGAGAAGAGCCCAACCTGAAGGCCTCCGTTTGAATTTGACCCTGTATAAGTCACAGCTGCGTTGACGCCCCAAAGCTGGTAGGTGTTCGAAAAGGTCAGGTTGATCCCTGTCGGATTGGTTGAAGCGTTAACTTTCTCGGAAGGGCTGAAGGAACAAGCGGGATTTCCGGCATTGTAAATGGCGGCATTGGAGCCCAGGGGAGGCCCACTGTTGCCTGGCAGCGCCCCATAGAAGGCGATCACATAGTAGGAACCCGATGGTAGGTAGGTGAGGCTGTAGGATCCCGATGTTCCTCCAGAAAGACCTGTGCCCGGGGGGTTGCACGAATTGTTACCGCCACCGCCCGGGTTTTGTATTGCATATACATAAGCACTACTTCCACCGGAAGTGGGGCCGGTATAAGTAATGTTACCGGAAATGGAATAAGTTCCAGTGCAATCCGGCGTGGGGGAATAGGTCGGGCTTGGCGTTCCCGTGGGGCTGTTGGTGGCCGTAGAGGTGGGTGTCGTGGGTATAGTGTTGGTGGGCGTTCCGGTTTGGGTGGGTGTGCCACTATTGGTCGGTGTGTTGGTGATCGTGGCGGTGCTGGAGGGCGTCCCGGTAAGGGTGGGGGTACCCGTATTGGTGGTTGTAGCTGTGGGGGTCCTGGTATCCGTGACAGTGGCAGTATTGGTCGGGGTACCGGTGGGCGAGGAGGTGGCGGTTTCAGTGGCCGTGGGGGTCACGGTGAAAGTGCAGGTATGGCCCGATCCATCCGTGCAAGCCGTGTTGGTTGCGGTAAAGGTATCCGTGGGTGCGGACGCCGAGGGAGAGGAAGGGCTGTTCTTACCGGGACAGCCGATGATCAGCACGGATGTCAAAACCAAAAACGAAAAAAGAGCGGCAATCCTAAATTTCATAAAAATTCTCCTTGGCAACTTGATTCAATGGGGGAGCAGTCCGACTTCAAAGATCCGGGGGCAACCTCATGACGTTCCTTTAACCTAAGGAATTATCACCGGTCCTTTGGGAATTAAATATCAGCCGGGAGGGTGGAAACCGGCATGTTTTACATGAATGAAATAAAAAATCGAAAATGATTATCTTTACTGCAGTTTCACCGTAATGAAGAGGGTTCGAGACCGATTTTGTTCAAAGTCATAGGATAAAAAGGTCCGATGACATGGACTGCTCGAAAAATTAAAGGCGGTTTACCACTTCGGGTAACAGGATAGGGCTAGGAAAAGTCAAAAAAGATCATCGATCCCAGCTCCACCAACCGCCGCCGGAGAACCCTGGATGTTGTTGAAATCAAGCGGTCGCCCCGCCGCAACTGGAGCCCGCCCCGGCCGTACAGCCGAAACAATGGGAGGCGAAAAGGATGCGCCGATCCATCAGTTTTTCGAAGTCGAAGTTGAAGACCGTCCACGGTTCTTGGCCGCCGAGGGACATCTCCAGCATCTGGTTGAAATCACAGTCGTAAATCCGCCCGTCGTAACCCACGCTCAGGAGGGACCGGCACATGACGCCTTGCGCCGCCTGGGGGTTGAAGGAGTTCACCAGTTTTTCCATGTAAGCCTCATAGCCGTCGATCTGCTGGAGTTGGGTTTTGAACCGGTGGATGGGCATGTTGGTGATGGTATAAAGCCGGTTGAAAACGAGGCCGTATTTGGATTTCAATTCCTGCCGGAATTGCTTTTCCAAATCCGCCTGGGGGGCCGGCAGGAAAGCTCCCACCGGGTTGTAAACTAGGTTCAACGCCAGGCCGCTTCCTTCTATTCCGTATCCAACCTCATTCAACCGTTTCATGCTTTCCAGGCTTTTTTGAAAAACTCCCTTTCCCCTTTGCTTGTCGGTGAAATACTCCTGGAAATAAGGGAGTGAGGAAATGACCTCCACTTTATTGCGGGCGTAAAATCCCGGCAGGTATTCCTTGGATTCCCCGGTCTGGGGATTGCCGTCCAGCGTAACCGTCAGGTTGTGCCGTACCATGACGTGCTTTCCCAGCTTGCGGGCCTCCTCGACGAAATAATCAAAGTGTGGGTTCAACTCGGGTGCCCCGCCTGTGATATCCAGGTTCTTGATGGCAGGATACCGCTCCAGGATTTCCAGGCACTTGTCCACGGTGGCTTTGTCCATTTGCTCCGTGCGCTTGGGGGAGGCGTCCACATGGCAGTGCCGGCAGGCCTGGTTGCAAAGCTTGGTGACGTTCACCTGCAGGGTCTCAATGGAGACGGGCTTTAAATCCAGCCGGTGTTTTTCCAGCGTTCCCTGGAAGTCGTACCGCGGGTCGTAATCGGCCTTGGAAACAAAGGTTTGGACGTCGATGGACAAATCAGGCTCCTGTGCGGTCCATGACGTTGTGCATCTGCACGCCGTGAACTAAGGTCATGCCCGCTTCCAGGGCCCCGGCCACGTGCAGGGCCTCGGTCATCTCGTCCGGGTTGGAGCCGTTCTCCAGGCATTGGGTGGTGTACTGGTCGATGCAATAGGGGCATTGCTTGGCGTGGGCCAGGGCCAGGCCGATGAGCGCCTTCTCCCGCTTGGTCAGCGCGCCGTCCGTGCCCGTGGCCGCGGTGTAATAATCGAAAAACTTCTTCGCCAGCTCGGGCTTGAACTTGCCGATGCCGGCGAACTTGCCCAGGTCCTTGGATTCGTAATAATTCATGTCAGTTCCTTTCCGAAAGTTGATCCTGCAAGCTTAATGGGGGGAGGATGTGCTTCCAACCCTATTACGCTCCCCCGCTCCAAAAGGTTTCCTTGTTTTTCGGGGAAACAAACAAAGGCCCTTGACTCTAGAGTATGCTCTAGATTGTAACATTCTCTCCGGGAGGAACCGTAGAACCCAAAGCGGCGGCCCTGCAAATCGGCCAGGTGGCCTTCTTCCCCCGGGCGGGGCCTTCGGGACCACCTTCCCCTCGGTCCATCACCCACAGGCCCTGGCTTGGGAAGGAATCCTCACTTTTTTCCTCATGTTCGTCATCATGGCGGTGGCCACCGATACCCGGGCGGAAGGCACCATGGCCGGGGCCGCCATCGGCGCCACGGTCATGCTGGCGGCTTTCGTGGGCGGGCCCGTGACCGGGGCTTCCATGAACCCGGCCCGCTCCCTGGCCCCGGCCCTGTTCCAGGGACAGTTGGGACAAATGTGGATTTACGTCCTGGGACCGGTGATCGGTGCGGTTTGCGCCGCGTTGTTGTACAACTACCTCCGCCTCCCATCTGGAGAAAAATAAAACCCTCTCTTTGGGGCCAGTTCATGAGCGGTGTCATAAGAACCCGGTCCAAGCTTTGGTAGGTTACCTTCAATCTGTTTTAAAGGATGAAGGATGCCTGCCACCCTCTTGTATCTAGCTTCTGTCGTTTTGTTGGTTTGGGGCATCGCCCATATCGTCCCCACCCGCGCCGTGGTGAAGGGTTTCGGCCCCCTTTCCTCCGACAATCAAAAAATCATCCTGATGGAATGGGTCGCTGAAGGTCTGACTCTTTCTTTTATCGGGGCATTGGTGGCCATCGTCGCCCTCCGGCAAGGTTTGAATCCCACTTCGGTCCTGGTGTTCCGCCTCTGCGCCGCCATGCTGATCCTCATGGCCTTTTGGACCCTTTTCACCGGGGCACGGACTTCCATTCTTCCCATCAAAATCTGTCCTTTTGTAAAAACCGCCTGCGCGGCCCTCATTTACACCGCAACGGTCCTGTAAACACCCACTTTTTCGGTTCTTTCATCCGCCCTTTTCTGAATAATACCTTTCTATGGACTCATCGATCCCCTCCGGCCTTGAGCAAGCTTACGCCTTATGCCAGAAGCGGACTTTTGGCCACTATGAGAACTTCCCCGTGGCCTCCCTGCTCTTGCCCAAGCAATCCCGCCCCCATGTGGCGGCCCTCTATGCCTTTGCCCGCACCGCCGATGACTTCGCGGATGAGGAAGAATACGAGGGCCGGCGCCTGGGGGAAATCAACCGCTGGGAAAAGAGCCTCAAGGACGCCCTGAAAAGGAAGAAGGCTCCCCTGGAACTCCAAGCCTTCGCGAACACGTTGAAGACCTTCCGCATCCCCCTTTCCCTTCCCTTGGATTTGTTGAAAGCCTACCGGATGGACCTGACCGTCAAGCGTTACGCTTCCTGGAAGGAGGTTCTTTTTTATTGCCGCCATAGCGCCAATCCCGTGGGCCGCATGGTGCTTTATATCTCCGGCATCCGGGAGGAAAAACTTCACCGGTACTCGGATTTCATCTGCAGCGGCCTCCAGCTCATCAACTTTTGGCAGGACACGGCGATGGATCTGAAACGGAACCGGATTTATTACCCCCGGCTGGAATTGAAAAAGGCGGGTGTGGGTGAAAAAGATCTGCTGGGCTTGAAGGCTTCCGCGGCGGTCCGGGTCCTGGTGAAAAGCGCCGTGGATTACACCGAAGGTTACTTTAAAAAAGGCCACCCCCTCTTGGAATCGGTGTCCGGCCGCTTGAAACTGGAATTGAAGGCGACCTACTTGGGCGGCCAGGGAATCCTCAATAAAATCAGGGACATGGACTACAATGTGCTCCAAACCCGGCCCTCCTGGAACGCATTCGATAAGCTTTCGCTGGCTCTCCGGTCCCTATTTGGCGCGGTTCATCCTTAAAAATAACTAGCAAGAGGTCCTGTGAACCCCCAAAAAGGCTCGCTCGAAAACAAAACCAGCTTTTACTATGCCCTCCTTCTCCTACCCCGTTCCCAAAGACGGGCCATGGAAGTGTTGTACCGTTTCTGCTGGGAAGCCGATGAGATCGCCGATGGACCAGGTTCGCCCGCCGAAAAAAAGAGCAAGCTGTCCCGCTTCAAACGGAACCTGAATAGCGCTTTTGCAGACCGGGCAACCCATCCTCTCTTTCTTAGGTTGAAAGGCCTCATCCCCGCCTTCGGCCTTTCCCGCGAACCCTTGGAACGGATTATCCAGGGCGTGGAACAGGATTTGAGGCCCGTCCGGTTCAAAAAATTCCTTGGGCTCCACCAATACGCCCTGAAGGTGGCGGGGGGCCCCGGCTTGGCCTGCATGGAAATCTTCGGCTTCAAGGACCAGGCCCACCGCGATTACGCCGAAAACCTCGGCGTTTTCCTCCAGTTGGTCAATATCACCCGGGATTACCGGGAGGACATGGCCCTCAATCGCCAATATTTCCCGCAGGAGGACTTCAAGCGGTTCCACCTAAATCCAGCCCAACTCGGGGAGACCGATTCCCACTGGAAACCCTTCGTCGAATTCCAACTGGACCGCGCCTGGTCTTACCTTGAAAAAGCGCGGGGGTCCTTGAGCCTTTTCCAACGCTCCCAACTGGTGACCGCCGAGGCCATCGCTGCCGTTTATGTGAAGCTTTACCAAAAATTGAGGGCCAATCCCTACCGCATTCTGAAGGGGCGCACCGTCCTCTCCAAGGCCGACAAGCTGCTTTCGGTTTTGGGAGTGGTTGGCCGTTGCTGGCTTTGGAAAGGGATAGTTCGTTGATGGGAAAAGTGATCGTCGTGGGAGGGGGATATGCCGGGATCGCCGCCGCCACGGCCCTGGCCGAAGAGGGTATTTCCGTGGACCTCCTGGAGTCCCGCGGCTCCCTGGGCGGCCGGGCCTATTCCATCCCGGCCTCCGAAACCTTCCCCGCGCCCATGGACAACGGCCCCCATCTTTTCATGGGTTGCTACGCCGAAACCCTCCGGATGCTGGAGCGAATCGGGATGAACGGCGCCTTCCATTGGATTGATCCCCTGGCCCTTTCCTGGCTCACTTCTGGCGGGAAAAAAGTCTCGCTGAAATGCGCCCCCCTGCCCGCTCCTTTCCATCTGGTTTGGGGTCTCCTCACTTCCAACGCTTTTCCATGGAAGGAAAAAATTTCCATGTCGAAGGCCCTTTCGGCTTTCTCGAAAAAACCTTTTCGGATTCCGTCGGGCGCGGAAACCGTGGCGCAGTTCCTCGATACCACCGGCCAGGGCCCGCACTCCCGCGAGCGCTTTTGGGTGCCCCTTTGCGATAGTGTCATGAACGTTCCCCCCGCCGTCGCGCCCCTCCTGGGCCTGGGCGAGGTGCTTCACCGGGTCTTCTTCGGGAACCGCCGGGACAGCGCCTTAGGGATCGCTCGGTTCCCCCTGGGCGACCTGGTTTCGGAAAAAGCCCGGAAGTGCCTGGAAGCAAAAGGGGGGCGGGTTCTTTTTCATGAGGGGGTCCAGGAATTCACTGTTAAAGAGGGAGTATTTGAAATTAAAACCCGTTCTGGTGCCGTTTATCCCGGCGATGCCCTCGTTTTCGCCGTGCCGCCCACTTCCCTCTCCGCCCTTTGGCCCGCCGGGACTTGGGAAACAACCTCCCATTTCTCCAAAATGGGAAAATCCCCCATTGTTTCCGTCCACGTCATCCTTTCCAAGCCGGTCATGGAAGGCCATCTCGTCGGGCTTTCGGGCGCCAGGTTCGAGTGGGTTTTCAACCGCAACGCCAATTGGTCTTGGAAGGGGCAAGGCCAATACTTGAGCTTTACGGCCAGCGCAGCGGAAGACCTGGGCCGCTTGAAGGACCCTGAACTGGTGGACTTGGCCTTGGTGGAATTGCGGGCGAAGTGTCCCGCGGCCGCTGGGGCTTCCGTGCTTTATTCCAAGGCCACGCGGGAAATGGCCGCCACTTTCGTTTGGAACAAGGAAACGGACAGGCTCCGCCCGCCTTGTGAAACGCCCTACCCCAATGTCTTCCTGGCCGGGGACTGGACCAACACGGGCCTTCCCGCCACCCTGGAAGGCGCCTGCCTTTCGGGCCACCGCGCCGCGGAAAAAGTTCGGGAATATCTTTCGCGAAGACCCTAAAATGGTTCCGATGTTGAAACTTCCCCCCTTTAAGGCCTTTTTCTTTTCCTACCATCCCTGGGCTTACTTCTTCATTACCTTTGCCGCCAATCTCCTTCTTTCTTACGCCCCCCTGCCCTTGGAAACCAAACTTTGGACCGGCCTGCCCGGCCTCCTATTGCTTTTTTTCGTGGCATGGAAAACCTATGTTCCAGGCCCCTCCGGAAAACCGCTCTACTTCCAGGAATTCCTGCCGGCGGTGCCTCCTTGGGTTTGGGTCCTTGTCGCAGCTCTGGCCATTTTCGTTCGCGGTTATAAACTGATGGGCCTTTTCGTGTGGCCCCATTCGGACGAGGGCATCGTGGGCTTCTACGCCCTGCGGATCATGCGGATGGGAATTGACCGGCTTTTGTACAGCGGCGCCCAGCATCCTCCTTTTTACCAATGGTGGCTCAGCCTTTGCTTTAGGCTGGAGGGGCCTTCCATTGGGAGCTTGTGGTCCTCGCCCCTGATTTTTTCCCTGGGCTTCCCGCCCCTGGCTTACCTTGCCTGCCGCCAATGGAACTTCTCCAGGTCCTTTTCCTTTCTTTGCGCGGCTCTAGGGGCTTTGGGCTTTTGGTTTTGGTACATCGGGCGCTTCGCCAGCTTCGTATGCCTCATCCCCCTTGTGGAAACAGCTGTCTTGATCCCGCTGGCCCTCTTGTTCCGCGCGGCCCGGCCCCGCCCAAGGATGGCTGCGGCCCTTCTTTTGGGATTGGCTGTCGGCCTGACTTTTTACGCCGTTTATTTCCAGTGGATGGCGGTGGCGCTGCTGGTAGGGCTGACCGTCGCGTGGGCTTTCCGGCGGTCACCTTGGGTGCCGCTGGCTTTCGGCCTGTCTTTAGCCGCGGTCATCCTGCCGTTTCTGGTCCACCTAGGACGCGCTGGATTGCCGCCCTACCTTCAAATGCTTTGGACCCATCAAGGGTCCCCCCTCTCGTGGCACCGGATGGAAGTCTCCCTTTCGTATTGGAGCGCCGTTTTTTGGGGACTGCCGCTTTCGTACTACACTTTCCAGCCAATTTGGGGAGGGTTCTTAAATCCGGTTTTAGGATCCTGCGTTTTTTGCGGTTTCCTGGAGGCAATCCGGTCCGGAACTCCACTGGGACGTTGGCTGGTGGCGGCGTTCCTCTTCTTGTTGCTTCCGGGGATGTTAAGCCATGACTCCGAAACTTTCCGCATCGCCGCCGCCGCCGTCATCACCGTGCCGCTGGCGGCCCTGGGCCTGGCCCGTTTAGTGGTTTCCCTGCCCCCCTACCGGCATCCCTTGCTCCTTTTAGGCGCGCTCTTGGCATTATCCTTTGGACTGGATTTTTTCCACTTGGCCGGACCCCTCCATCGGGTCTGGGATGATCCGGCTTATTGGTTGAAATTCACAAAATCCATTAATTATTACCGCGCATTTGGCGTCCTCAAGGCCCAAGCCCGGGCCGAGGGCCCCGGTTTGGTTTTTTCCGATTTCCCGGCGGGCAGCTGTGACCAGACATTGGATATCGCCGACTACGGATTCAACGCCGTTTCTAATCCGAAGTTGGACCCCGGATCGGCCCGGTGGGCCGCCGTTTTGGCCAACGTGAACGAGCAGCCCTTCCTGGTCAAGCGTTTCGGCCCCGGCAAAAGTTACTGGCTCTCGAAGGACCTCCATCCCCCGGACGGCGGTTTGATGCTATGGCTGGTTCCCCTTTCCCCGGCCAACCGTCCCGTCTTTTTGGAATGGCGGGAGGCGGACCAGACCCTGGACGGCTTCATCGACGCCTACCTTCAAAATTTGAACTACAACAGCGGCGACCCCCTGGAGAAAGTCCGTCCTTTCCTTCTCGCGGTGCATGGCCTTTTTCAAAAGGATTCCTTCCTGGAGACCTGCTATTGGGAAAAAATGGCGGACCTTTCGGTCAAGGCCGGTAAAATGAACGATGCCGTGGAAGCCCTGGAACAGGCGGTCCATTCGGGTTATCCCGCCGCCCACTTGTTTTACCGGTTGGGGGTTCTCCAACTGGCCTTAAACGATCCTCCCAAGGCCCATCAATTCTTCCAGGAAGCGGTCCGGGCTCCCTTGGATTTCACCGAATCCCGATTGCTTTTGGCCCAGCTTTCACCCGCCGCCCCTATGGAGCGGAAGCCTTGAACCCCCAGCGGCTTCCCCGCTTCCGCCCTTGGATTTATTTCGGGATATTCCTGGCCGCCAATACCCTTCTTTCCTATTTCTCCTTTTCCTTGGAAGCGAAACTCTGGATCGGCCTTTTCGGCATCCTCCTGCCTTTCGGGTTTGCCTTTTTTTACTTACCCTCTCAATCCGATTCGAAAGACCTGCTTCAAAAGGAATTTCTTCCGCCGGTACCCTTTTGGGTTTGGATTTTTCTGGCTTTAGGGGCTGTCTTCCTCCGGTTTTTCCAGCTCACCACCCTCTCGGTTTGGCCCCATTATGATGAAGGGGTTTACGGTTATTACGCCTTGAACCTCGACGAGCATTGGACCTGGCGTCTTTTTTACGGTGGCAGCCGGGTGCCGCCCTTTTACATCTGGGGCTTGGCCCTTTTTTTAAAAATCTTCGGTTCTTCCCTGTTATCCCTTTGGATTTTCCCTGCTTTCATTTCCCTGGCCGCCATTCCCCTGGCCTATGGCGCTTCACGCCAGTATTTTTCCCGTTCCCTTGCCTTCTGCGTTACCGCTTTTACCGCCCTGGGCTTTTGGCCCGCGTTGCTGGGGCGTTTTTCTTTTATGACCGGCCTGGTCCTGACATGGGAAGCGCTGGTCCTCTGGCTTTTGGGCCTCGCCTTGAAGAGCCGCCATGCGGAGGATCGCAAGCGGGCGGGGGCCATGCTGGGAGCGGCCACGGGCCTGGGTTTTTGGATTCATATCCATTGGCCGATCGTGGCGGCGGTGGTATTTTTAACCCTGGTTCTGGCTTGGTTGAAGCCGCGGGCTGGGCCGGATGAAAGAGCGGCTTTTTTTTGGTTCCTGGGACCCTGCGCCCTCTTAGGCTTGCCGATAGTGATCGGGGTTTTTCTCGATGGATATGGCCGCTTTGTCCTAGGCCTCGTTTCCCATGGGGACTTTTCGGCTTCCAATCAATGGGCCGTTTCCCTTTCTTATCTTTCGTCCCTCTTTTGGGGCATGGACCCCCGCTTTCATACCTACCAACCGGTCTGGGGGGGACTGCTGAACCCCCTATTGGGGAGTCTTTTTCTCCTCGGACTGCTGGAATCCTGGAAAAGGCGAAAAGAGGGGCTTTACCGTTGGCTCTTGGCGTGCCTGATTTTTTTTGTGCTGCCAGCCATGGCCACCTCGGACCGGGAAACTTTCCGCATGGTGCCGGTCATCCCCATCCTCTTCGGGATGGCTTCCCTTGGGATGGCCGCCTGGCTGGGCCGCTTCCCCAAGAATAGGGCGATGGCGGTTGTTTTGGGCCTCCTCCTCCTTTCAGGGTCCCTGGATTCCTTTCACTTGTACGGGATCTACGGCCGCTTGTGGAACGATGTGGACAATTGGAGGGGTTGGGCCAAATCCATCGAGCGTTACCGGGCCTACGGCCTGCTGGAAAAAATAAAAGAGGAACAAGGCCCCGGTGTGATCTTTTCTGATTTCGTGCCGGGCCTCCCCGACCAGACGCTGACGGTGGCGTCCTATTCCTATAACGCGGCCCAGAACCCCGCGCTTCACGCCTCCGATGCCCATTGGGTGGCCTTCCTAGCCAACGTCAACGACCGCCCTTTCCTGGCCCGGCGGTTTCCCCAAGCCAAGGCTTACGTCCTTTCCCCCGCGCCCCTTCCCCCTGACGGGGGATGGATGCTCTGGGTTTGTCCCACGGACTCTTTCGGCCCGAAACTCCTGGAGCAATATGGAAAGGCCTCAGCTTCGTTGAAACCGTTTATTGATAAAAGCCTGGGCCGCCTCTCCGGTGAGGACGGGGAGGAAACCCTTCAGGCCTTGCGGGAAGCCTATCCCTTTTTCAAAACCGATCCCTTTTTAAATTCCTTTTATTGGGAGAAAATGTCGGATCTTTACCTGAAGTTCTCGTTCGAAGCCCGGGTGGAAGACCGTGGAAAGCTCTTGGAAGAGGCCCGGGAAGCCTTGGAACAGGCGGTTCGGGGGGAGGTGCCATCGGCCCATCTTTATTTCCATTTGGGTGCGCTGGAACTGATGGAACAGCACCCCCAGGAGGCCCGGCGGGCCTTCGAAAAGGCCATGCGGGCTCCCTTGAACCTGACCCAAGCCGCTGGTTATCTTTCGCCGTAACCATCCCAGAAGGGGAGGAAAGCCTATGGCGTCATCGGATTACTTGAATGTGAACATTCCCGCCCTCTGCGACGACCTGGCCGGGGAGATCAACAAGACCTACCAGAACCTCCCCTGGGCCTTGAAGCACGAGGCTGTCTCGCGCCTGAAACGCCAGGTCCACGAACTTTCCCAGGCCGTCCAAAAAGCAAAGGATTCGAAGAGCCCGGCCCGCACCGGGAAATTCCTGGAGCAGGCCCTGGCTATGACCCACGAGTGCGTCCCCTTGATGAGCCTTTGCCTGAGGAAAAACCTGCTCTCGACCGAGCTCCATGACCGCTGGGCTAAGCGCTTGAGCGGCATCGACCGGCACCTTTCCCAATGGCTTGAGGCCTGTTCGGCCTGAAATCCACCATGGGGGCTTGTTTTTTTAGGTAAAATCCCCGGGTGAACTCCCCCGAAAATAGGATTCAACAGCTGCTTCGACGTCCCTACGACCCCCGTGCCTATTTGGGGATTTTCCTGGCAGTCAATTTTTTCCTGGCTTACCTCCCATCGGGTCTTCCCACGAAATGCTGTGTGGGCGTCTTGGGAATCCTGCTTCCTTTGGCTTTAGCTTTCAAAACAGCCGGACCATGGAAGGGGCGGGATTTCCCCGCTTCCTTCCCGGCTTGGTTTTGGGTCGTGTTTTGGGGGGGCGCGGCCGCGCTGAGGTTGTGTTTCTCGCGCCCCCTCTTGGTTTGGCCCATGTGGGACGACGCCCTCAGCAGCTATTATTCCATTGGCCAAGCGCAACATTGGCACTGGCAGCTCTTTTATTCCTCTGAATCCGATCCGCCCCTCTTTTTTTGGATGTTGGCGTTGTTTTACAGGCTGTTTCCCCCCTCGCTTTTTTCCCTTTGGTTTTTTCCCGGCTTATTGTCCATCCTGGTCTTGTTGGCGGGCTACTGGGCCTGTCGGAGGTATTTTTCCAAATCCCTTTCTTTTTTTTGCGCCTTGATCCTGGCTTTCAGCTTTTGGCCCCTCTTCCTGGGCACCTTCTGTCAAATCATGGTATTGTTCACGGCTTGGGAATGCCTTTGTCTGGGCCTCTTCGCGCTTTTCCTTCAAAGCCGCCCCGGAAAAAACCGGATTTTTACCGCCTTGGGATTGGGCTTGGGGCTCGGTTCAGGTTTATATGTTTGGATACTGTCCATTCCGGTTATCTTCGTGTTAAGTGTTGGGGCTTTGCGGAAGACCTTGCGGGAAAAGCCAGGACGATGGGGGCCGGTTTTGGCTTTTGCCCTGCCGGTTCTTCTCCTGGCCCTGCCGATTTCCCTTGGGATTTTCCGGAATGTCCTGGCGGGTCACGTACAGCATTACCTCATTTTCTCCCAGCCCCTTTCCCTCCATCAACTGTCGGTCTCTTTCTCTTATGTCACGGCCTTGCTGTGGGGAACGGTCGACAAATCCTATTTTAATTTTGGGCCACTTTGGGGTGGCTTTTTCAATCCCATCCTCGGCGCGGCCTTTTTATTGGGGATCGTGGAGATTTTCGGGAATCGCCGGAAATTTTTCTTTTTCGGGACGGTAGGGCTCCTGGCGTTGGGGCTACTGCCCGGCGTTCTTTCCGCCAACGTCGAGGTCATGCGCATCCTACCCCTCCTGCCCCTGGCGGTGGTGGTGGCCGCCGTAGGATGGAGGAGATGGCTCCTGGCGTTTCCCAAGCGCCGCCGAATCATGGCACTGGTCCTTTCCGCCAGCTTTTCCGCCGGCCTGGACCTTTGCCACTTGGGTTTTCCCTACCATCAGTGGGCCGTTCCGGGCGCCCATTCCAACGATTCGAAATCACCCGAAAGGTACCGCGCTTTCCAGATCCTGGACCTGGTCCAGGCCAGGGAAGGTCCCGGATTGATCCTCACCGAGTTCGTGCCCAATATTTTTGACCAATCCCTCCTGATTTCAACCTATCCCTTTAACGCCGCGAGAAACCCGGCTCTCGACCCGCAAAAAGCCCATTGGGCCGCGGTCCTGGCCGATGATTCCTTCCGGTCCTACTTCGCCCGCCGCTTCCCCCGTTCCCAAAACTACCCGCTCTTCGATGGATTGCCGGCATTGGAAGGCAACCTGGTTTTGTTCCTCTTACCTTTGGACAGCCAAGCCGCTCCGGTGCTCCAAAAATGGCTGGAAGCCCACCGCCAAATCCAGGGCCTTTTCGGCTTGATGCCTTACCACATCGCGAACCCGGACTACGGGCCGGCCGTGGAAAGCTTGAAGTCATGCCGGGGCTCTTTTCAAGGTGACACTTTCCTGGAGTCTTGTTATTGGGAAAAATTAGCGGATTTAATGGACAAGATCCCCCAAGAGGAAGCCATGCAATGCCTGAGGGAGGAAATCCGGGTTTGTGGTTTGGACCCGGCCCTGCGGTGGCGGAAGGGTTATTTTTTGGAAAGGCTGGGGGAGGACGAAAGGGACCTTAAACACGATGAGCGGCAGGCCCTCCTCTTGTTTCATTCCGCCCTCCAAACGGGTTATGAGTCGCCGAAGTTTTACCGCTACCTGGCCCAATTGGAAATGGACCAAAAAAATTACCGGCAGGCTCTTTGGGACTTCCAGCAATGCCGCAGGTTGGAACCGCAAAATCCGCCCCCCGCCGCCCTCCTTCAATGGCTTCAGGGGCACCTCAGCCCTTCGGGGAAGGTTTTGAATGGATCCGGTACACCTTGAAGAAAGGGCAGTCATAGGTTTTTTCAGCGGTGATTTCCATCCGGTATTTTTCCAGCATGTACTGGTGGTAAAGGGCGCCTTCCTGGGGCCAGCAGATCAGCGAAACGTTTGGATTGTCCACCAGGTCCCGCAGGAGGTTCTTGATCCCGAAGCGGTCCAGCATTTTTTGGGCGTTGGGGCTGCGCTGGTAGACGGCCAGCGGGAAGATATGGAGCTTCCGGAAGGCGTCGAAGTTGTCGAAGACGTTGAGGTCTTCGTAGGGGAAGCTGGAGTCCCAGACCACGTAAAGATGGTCCTCCCGGGGCTTCCATTCCGCGAGGCAGGTTTCCAGGGCCTTTTCCCTGATCCGCAAGTCCCGGTTCCCCAGGTAGGAGTAGTAGTAAAGATTCATCCCCAGCAGGAACAAAACCGCCAGGAAGATAGCGGCGGCCTTGAGGAGGAGCTTCCGGAACCTCCCCCCGGAGCCCGGATTTTCCCCCAAGGCGGGATTGGAAAAGTAAATGGCCGCGTTCACCAGCATAAAAAGCAGCGGAAGGGTCACCCTGTCCCGCGCGCCCCAAAAATAAACGAGAAAGGCGAAAAGGGCGAGGATCCACAGGAATTGAAGGGCCAATAAGCGGAGGGGCTTCAACGGGACCCAGAGGAAGAAGGCGAAGACGTACATCAAAAAGGTTTGGCCCCAAAAGGACGCGAGGGTTTCCGGGAGGGAATGATAGGCGAAGGGTTTGCCCTCCGCTCCCACCCGCGGGAAATGCCCGGCCAGGCGGCGCATGTTGTCCGGATCGTAGATATCCTTGTCCATGAAATACCAGTCCTTGAACATCTGATAGTCGTTTTCGGTCCATCCCGCCTGGTCGAAATAGGGCTGGGTGGCCGCGTTGTAGGGATCGATGCGGTAATCCATGAGGTCCAATCGCTCGTGGTCGAACCGGTTGAAGTCGCTCCAGCCCGGGGTTTTTGCGTACCAATAGTGGCTGAAGGCGGCGGCGCCCAAGACCAATAATCCCAGGGCCAAAAAATAACCTTTCCGCGATGAAACTGTTTCACGGAAATTTTTATTTTTTCCGGGCCAAAGGGGGGCCGAAAGGGGAAGGAAGGCGAGGATCGCCAGCAGGAAAGCCTCGAACCGGATGAGGGACCCCGCGAAAAGCAGGAATCCAGAAAGCCCCAGGGCCGCCGGCGAGCCGGCCAAACGCTTGTTTTGCCAAAGGCTGAGGAGGAGGAAAAGGGCGGATTGGACGGCCAGCAGGGCGGTTACGGTGAATTGGATTTGGGCGAAAAAATGAACCCCCGCCCCCAGGAAGGTAACCGCGAAGAGGAGGGCCTTGAAGCCGGGGTGGGGGCTGAGGCCAAAAGCCCATAAAAGGGCCCCGAAGGACAGGGCCTGGATGGTAACAAGGGCGATGCCGTAGCAGGGCACGTGGGGGAAAAGGGCGAAAAGGGACTTTATCAGCAGGCCCCAAAGGGGGTTGGAGTAGCCGGCGAACTCGCTGGGCGCGAGTTCCGTCCCCAGGCCCTGGGTGAAGAAGGTTTTGAAGGTGTCGTCGTTCAGTTCATAATAAGGGGTGAAGAAATACAGTTGCAGGGCGAGGAAAAGGAGCAGTCCTCCCACGGCCAAGGCGGGGCCTGCGGGAAAGAGCTTGGACTTTGTCGTGGGGGAAATGGCGGCCTCGCCCGATACATTTTGAACGCGGGGAACAAGGGGTTAAAGCCCGGGGACCCGCAAGCTGAACGACGGTGTATTCTAACATTGGAGGCGTGGCCTGGAAAACTTTGCCTCGGAAAAGAACCGGAATTTCCACGGGCCGGAGCCCGTCCAAACGTCGGTTCAAATGATTTTTGTTGCCGTTTTCCGTCCGAGTCGGGATACTCCGGTTAGGGCCCCTGACCGATGATCTCCAAAACCGGCTTCTTCGACCGATCCTATCCCGCCAAAGCCTGGGTTTATTTCCTGCTATTCACAGGCGCCAACGCCGTCCTTTCCTGGGCGCCCATGGGCCTCGCCCTTCGATTATGGGTTTTCCTGATGGGGGTTCTTTTGCCCCTCGTCCTGGCCGCCCTTTCCATGGAAGAAGCCGGTAAAAAGGAAGTCCCCCTCCCCAGGGCGGAATTCCTCAAGGCTCCTTCCCGGCTCTGGTGGATCCTGGTTCTGGGGGTGGCAGTGCGCCTGGGGCTGGCCTTTCTTCCGGGCAACTGGCCCACCTGGGACGACGGCCGCTTCGCTTATTACTCGGTGGAACTTTTGAACCGGTGGCGTTGGGTCTTCCTCTTCAGCCCCACCCAGCATCCCCCTTTATTCAATTGGGTCATGCCTTTCTTTTACAAGCTCGTCCCGCCATCCCTGACCGCCCTGAGGCTTTACCCGGCGCTTTATTCCATCGGGGCGCTTCTTCTCGTGGGGGCTGCGGCCCGGCGCCTCTTTTCCCGCTCTTTCGCTTTCCTCCTGGTTTTCCTCATGGCTTTCAACTTTTGGCCGCTTTACGCCGGGCGGTTCTGCATGTACATGACCTCCCTGGTTTTCTGGGAATGCCTGACCCTCGCGGCCCTGGCCTTTTGGGCCTCCTCCAGCCCCTCCCGCCGCCTTTGGGTGGTGCCTTTGGCCCTGGGCCTCTTCGTGGCCGGGGGATTTTGGGTTTCCATTTCCTGGCCGGTGGCGGCCCTGGCGCTGAGCGCCACGGTGGCCCTCCTGCTGAGGCAAAGGAAAAAGGCGGTTTGGGAGTCCCTGGTTGTCTACCTGGTTCCAGTCCTGGTCTCCGCCCTGTTGTTCGGCTGGCTGTCCCTGCGCTTCCGCAACGGGGTGCATATCGGCCAGCTCTGGGCCTTTAGAAGGCCCATGGACGTCCCGCGCCAGCTGATGGATTCGGCCTCCAACCTCACCGTGCTTTTCTGGGGTTGTGACCTCCAAAACGCCTACGGGCCCGTGGCCGGGGGCGTCCTCAACCCCTTGGAAGGCGCCTGTTTTTTCCTCGGGGCTCTCGAATGCTGGCGCTTCCGGCGCAAACCCTGGGCGGTCCTGCTGGCTTCGGCCTTCCTTCTCCTCTTGGCGCCGGGTTTGACCACCAAAAACTTCGACCTGTTCCGCAACACCCAGGTCCTGCCCCTTCTTTTGCTGGTGACGGCCTTGGGCGCTGGACGGGCGCTCCTGTCTATTTCCCCGCGGTCTCGGGTCTGGGCCCTGGGCCTGGCCCTCCCCTGCGTCTTTTTCCTCGACCTCGGCCAAACCCTGCTGACTTACCAGCCAAAGGCCCCGGGCGCCAACCGTCCCTCTTCCTTCGCTTCCGCCCAGGCCTTCCCCCTTTTAAGGGAGGAAGCCCGCCAGGAAGGGCCAGGCGCTTTGTTGTTCGAGTTGCGGCCCCATGAATCGGACCTGACCCTGGCCATGGCCACCTATGCGTTCAACGCGACGGTCAACCCCCAAATCCCCGGGGAAAAGGTGAAGTGGTTGGCGGTGATCGTGGACGTGGATTTTCAGCCCTATTTGGAGCGCCGCTTTGCCGGCGGGAAGTGGTTTGATCTTTTTGACAGGGTGAACCCGGACCTTCAAAACGCCAACCTGGCCTTGGGGGTGATCCCGGTCGGGGCCGAAAACCAGGCGGCGCTGGAAAACTGGAGGCGGGCCGACGGGGCCTTGCGGAACATCACTTGGGCGGCGGCCAACCTGCCGGAGGATGGCGACCGGAAGGGGGTCTTCGAGGAATTGTCGCGGGTTTATCCCTTGTTCAAGGGCGACCCTTTATTGGAATCCCTCTATTGGGAATGGGTCTTCAATTTTCAAGGGTGGGAACTCTCTTACGGGGACCGGGACACGGCCGTCCATTTTCCGGCGGCCCTGCAAGCCGTGCGGAATGAATTGAGGCTGGGATATCCGGCGGCGATTTTCTACAACGAGCTCGGAAACTTTTTAATCCTGGAAAGGGATTATCCGGGCGCCCGGGAAGCCTTTGAAAAGGCCCTCCGCTGTCCCGTGAACCTCACTCCCACCGCGGACAACTTGAAGGCCCTGGAGGCCATGGAAAAAAAATTTCCCTTCCCGGAATGTCCCGGGGAATTAAAAAAAGGCGCCCATCAGTGACCCCAAAGACTGGTTTCTTCAATCCATCCTATCCCGCCAAGGCCTGGGTTTATTTTCTGGTATTCACAGGCGTCAACGCCGTCCTTTCCTGGGTGCCCATGGGCCTCGCCCTTCGATTATGGATTTTCCTGATGGGGGTGCTCTTGCCTTTCGTCCTGGCCCTCCATTCCATGCCTGGAACGGACAAAAAAGAAAAGTCTCTTCCCTTCCCGGAAATTTTCCATCGCCCTCCAGGATTCCTCTGGTTCCTGATCCTGGCCTTGGGCTGCGCGGTGCGCCTGGGGATGGTCTGGATGCCGGGCAACTGGCCCACCTTCGACGACAGCCGGGTGGCTTACTATTCGGTGGAACTCTTAAACCATTGGCATTGGGTTTTTTTTCTGAGCAATTCCCAATACCCCGCCTTGTTGAACTGGATCATGGCGGCTTATTTCCACCTGGTCCCGCCGTCCGTCACTTCCCTTTGGCTTTTCCCCGCGCTTTTTTCTTTGGGGAGCCTTTTGCTATCCTGGGTCCTCGTACGCCGGCTCCTTTCCCCTTCCTTCGGCTTCCTCTTCGTCCTTCTGATGGCCTTCAGTTTTTGGCCCCTTTATGCCGGCAAATTCTGCGGCTATATGTCCTTACTGGTTTTTTGGGAATTCTTGGTCCTGGCTCTCCTCGCCTTTTGGATAAAATCCAATCCACCCCAAGGGGGCGGAAGGATGCCTTTCCTTTTGGGCCTGGCCGTGGGATTGGGTTTTTGGGTTTCCACTTCCTGGCCGGTGCTGGCCCTGGTGGTGAGCTTCATCGTGGCCGTTCGATTGAGCCGGGGAAAAAAGCCCTGGGCCGGCCCCCTCATCGCCTATGGGGTTCCGGTCCTGGTCTTCCTCTTCCTGTTCGGATGGGCCTCCCTTCATTTCCGGAACAGCGCCCATTTGGGCCGGCTATGGACCTTCGGCGGACAGGACAGCCTCCTTCGCCGATGGACGGATTCCGCTTCCAACCTCACCTCGCTTTTCTGGGGCTGCGACCTGCAAAATTCCTACGGGCCGGTTTGGGGCGGCGTTCTCAACCCCTTGGAAGGCGCCTGTTTTTTTTTAGGGGCCTTGGAATGCTGGCGCTTCCGGCACCAGGCCTGGACCCGTCTTTTGGCCGTTATTTTTTTGGTACTCTTGACTCCGGGGATGCTGACGAAAAATTTCGACCTTTTCCGGAACATGCAGTTGCTTCCGGTCCTTTTGCTGGTGACGGTGATGGGGGCGGGCCGCCTGTTGCTCTCCCTGCCTTCCCGGAGCCGTTGGTGGGCCTTGGGGCTGGCCCTTCCCATCGTCCTTTTGTTGGACCTGCGCCATGTTCTTTTGACTTTCCCCTCTTCCGCCTCCCCCTCCGCAAAGGCCTTCCCTTACTTGAAAGCGGAAGCCGGGGAAAAGGGACCGGGAGTCGTCCTCTTTGAACTGCGGCCCCACGAACCCAATCCGGATCTTTCGGTGGCCACCTACGTCTTCAACGCCACCGCCAATCCCAAGATTTCGCCGGAACAGGTGCATTGGATGGGGATCGTGGTGGACGCCGATTACCGGCCTTTTTTGGAACGGCGCTTCGTGGCGAGCCGATGGGTTGATCTGTATGACCCGGCCCATCCGGGACCCCCGGGCTCAAACCTGGTTTTGGGAATCCTTCCCCCCGGGGAAGGCGGGAGGGAACCCGTGGAAAGTTGGAGGCGAGCCGACGCGGCCCTGCGGGATGCGGTTTGGACCGAGGCCAACGTGCCGGAAGACGGGGACCGCCGGGAAGTCTTCGCTCAATTGGAGGGGATGAAGCCCCTTTTCCGGGGCGACCCCTTCTTGGAATCCCTCTATTGGGAATGGGCCTTCAAGTTCCACGTTTGGGAAAACGCCTATGGCGACCGGAACCGTTCCTGGCATAACCCCGCCGCCTTGCGGGCCCTGCGCGAAGGGCTGAAGCAAGGGTACCCCACCGCCTTTTTTTATAACGAATGGGGGGCTTTCCTGGCCTTTCAAGGGGATATCCCGGGCGCCCGGAAGGCTTTCGAGGCGGCCCTCCTCTGTCCCGTGAACCTCACCCCCGCCGCGGAAAACTTGAGGGCCCTCGGTGCGATGGGCCGGTCCCCGGCGGGCGGGAAATAGCCTCAGGTCTGTTTCATCCCCAGCCGTTTTTCCAGGTTGCCCCCCTTGAGCATCAGCAGGAGGAAAGGCTTCCGGTAGGGGTTTTGGGGGAAGGGCTTGTAGCGGTCCTGGACCCCCCGGACCCATTGAAGGATGGGGTGGTGCTGGATAAAACTACCGTTGAAGTAAAAAGCCGTGTCTAAGACGATGACCTCGGGCCTTTGCTTTTCCAAATCTCGCACGACCCGCTGGGAAAGCTCACCAGCCAGGGGATTATTCAGGAGAGGGTAGCTGTAAAAAACCCCGCTGGGCGGGGAACGGCGGGCGGCGAAATAAAGTTCGGATTCATTTCCCCATTCATAGAAGGTTTCGCCTGGCTGGAGTATCCCGTCCAATTCGCGGCCCAGTTGGTAGGATTGAATGAACAGCGGACCGTCCGAATATTTTTTATTCGCCCATTCCTCGGGTGTGAGCCGGTAGAAAGGCGCCTCATGGAAAATAAGGAAGGCCATCAAGAGGGTGCCGGGCAGGCATTTCCATCTTTTATCTTTAATTAACTCCCCCCAATAGGTAATGCCCCAAGACGCCCCCAAGACGAGCGGCGGCAGCAGAAGCTGATCGTAATGGGCGAAGAACCAGCCGGGAAGAAGGACTTCCAATTCGGCCGCCACCAAAAAGGCGCCCCAAAAAAGCCGGGGCTCCCGCTCCTCTTTTTTACTTTTTCCAAGCAAAGCCCCCAGGCACCCCAGCGCGAAGAGTAGGAAGAGCCAGGCAAGGGTTTGGAAATTCAGCGCCTGGCCTCCGATGTTTTGCACTATCTCCAGGAAACTGGCGTCATGGTAACCGCTGTAATAAACGTTGTAGGTAAAGACTGCGTTCTTGAAGTCGTTCCATCTTCCTTGGAGGGAAAACCAGCCGAAGAGAACTACCCAAGCGGCTAGGACGCAGGCAAAGGCGGTTCCCACTTGGCGCAAAGCGGTTTTTCTTGGGGAAGATTTGGGGTTGAGAACCAGGTAAACCGCGCCAAGAAACAGGATTTCCAAAACCGCGAAGGGTTTGTAAATGGAAGCGATGGCGGAAAAGATGCCGATAAGGACCCACCGGCGAGGTTCGAAAGTTTTCACGGAAGCCGAAAGCCACAACACGAATACCCAGGTTTGAAAAGCATTGAGAAAAACTTCCTCGTTGGGTTGGTTGGCCTGCAGGTAAAGGTCCCCGGAAACGGCCGCCCAAATCAGCGCCGTCCAAAGGCCCCCAGCCAAACCGCCCAGGCTTTTTCCGGCCCGGTATAACCCCGCCAAGGTAGCCAAAGCCGCCAATACGTTTAAGAGATAGATGGAAAGGGGCCCCTCCCCCGCAACGGCCTCGGCAAGGGCGAAGGTCAGGTGGATGGCAGGGGGCTTGTGGTCCCAAAGGTCGGAGTAAAGGGACCGGCCCTTGAGGAGTTCCTCGCCAATGACCGCGTAGGTGGTGATGTCCCTTTCGAGGGGCTCGGAGTAGGTGTGACAGCGTTCCAAAACGATCAAGAGGCCGGCCAAACCCAGGACGGCCAGGGCCCAAAAGCGGCTTTGTTGGGAGGAATGGGTCAATTTTGATCCTTCATGAAAACAAAGCGGATTGAAGCGAGTCTAACCTAATCCAGGAATCGATAATGATTTTCCTTTTCCAAGGCCGAATCGTTTCCGGATGAGATGATTCGCGGGCCTTTCAATGATGGCATAACTCACATAAGCGAATAGAACCGTCCCCAAGACTATTAGCATGAAAGCCGTAAAGGGGCCTAAATTTTTTAAAAAAGGAAACAGCATAAAAATTACCAAGAAATGCCAAAGATAACAGCCATAACTTAATTGTCCCGGAATCGTAAGCCATCGCAAATATCTCGACTCAAAAAATCTCAAGTGAAACCCGCCCAATAGGAACAAAAAACATCCTGCCGAAATGAAAAAGGGGCCGAAAATGACCCCGTAATTTAGGTAAGTCGGGAAAGAGGAAGTCATATTAATGTAAGCCGTTAACATGACGGCCAACCCGATCGCGCAAAGCACTGCACATTGGCTTTTTTTCCCCGCAAACTCGTCTTTCCATTTTTCCGACACGAAGTAAAGCAAGGAACCTATGGCGATTTGATCGAAGGATCCAAAGGAAGTGACGACGGCGTGAGCATAATCCCCCCAGCCCAATAAGGTCAGGACGATCCGATAGATTAAACCTCCCAAAATGACGGCACCAAGAAAAAGCAGCAAATTATTGAGTTTTTTTATTTTCTTCAAAACCCACGGATAGGACAAATAAAACTGTTCTTCAACCGCCAACGACCACAAAACGGTCCAAAACCAGCCCAGTCCTTCTCCCTTGAGGCAAACGGTCCAGTTGAAAAGAAGCAAAAACAAGGAAAACCAAAATTTGGAATCACACTTGTAATCCCGGTGGTTAAAAAAATCCTCGAAAAGCGGGGTATGGATGTTAAAAAAATGAAGCATCAGCCATCCGGTGAAAATAATCACAAAAAAAAGCGGGAAAATTCTGGCGACCCGCTTCGTGTAAAAATCCTTAAAGTTGACTTTATAGTTTTCAAATCTTCGGCCAACAATGATTTCAGTGATCAAATATCCTGAGACGACAAAAAAAAGTGCAACTCCGAAACGGCCGTTGGAAAAATTGATGGAAAAGTGGGTTAATGAAAAACTGATTTTATCGACGGGGAATCTACCCGATGGGAGCAAGTGTTGACCCATCACGAGGAACAAATGTTGTCCCATAACAAGGATGATGCTGATGGACCGGATTATGTCGACGATTTGGATTCTTCGCATAACCGGCTTGGGGCCTTTCAGACGGAGTTTCAAAATGAGGATGGAAGATGAATTAGCCGGCTCATTAGTTGTTCATTATCGCCCGGTTCATTGTTTTGTCAAACGACTGCCGGAACGATGACGTTGTAACCCTGCGAAGATTCGGTTGGTCGGTCAAGAATTGCCCTTGAGTTCCCGCCCTGAGGATTCCAGCTGGAGGGTAGCGTGGTGGATGCCGCATTCCCTTTCCAGGTCCTTCACCGCCCGTTCCAGGATGTCCTGGGCCCGGCTCAAGGGTTGGTCCTCCACCACCACATGGGCGGTCAGGTGGATTTCCCCGGACCCCACTTCCCAAAGATGCACGTGGTGGACTTCCTTGACCTGGGGAATATGGGATGTCAGGCAGGAACTAATCCTCTCCGGCGTCAGCCCCCTTGGGGCCGACTCTAAAAGAATATGCAGGGCCTTCCAGAAAAGCTTGAAAGCGCTCAGGGCGATCAAGGCGGCGATTCCCAAACTGAGGACCGGGTCCACCCAGGTCCAGCCGGTCTTGGCGATGACCGCCACACCCACCAGCACCCCCACCGAGGAAGCCAGGTCCCCCATGACATGGATCCAGGCGCTCTTCATGTTCAGATCGTCCTCATGGGCCCCGTGGAGAAACCAGGCCGAGAGGATGTTGGCCAAAAGCCCGATGGCGGCGATCAGGCCCATGGTTTTACATTCGGGCAGGGAGGGCGTGGAAAGCCGCTGGAAGGCTTCCCAACCCACCGCCCCCACCATGACGAAGAAGGTGATGGCGTTGCCGAAAGCCGCCAGCACTTCCAGGCGCGCGAAACCGTATGTATGGCGGTCGCTGACCGGCCTTTCGGCCATAACCATGGCGGCCAAGGAAATGAGCAGCGCCGCCAGGTCGGTCAGCATGTGGCCCGCGTCGGACAAGAGGGCCAAGGAATGGGACAGGAAACCCCCGATGACTTCCAGGACCAGGATGGAGCCGGTGATGCCAATGGCCCAAAGCATCTGGCCGCGGCGGCTGGGGCCGTGGGAATGGTCATGCCCCTCGGAGTGTTCATGGTCGTGGGGAAAGCCGGCCCGGCTGTGCATATGCTCGTGGGAATGGGGCATAAGGTTATTTTACCTTCTTCACATTTCTTCCATTGGAATAAAATTAACTGGCAAAACCCAATCCCCCTTCAAATAATAGCTTCATGCCCCTCTTGTTCGCGGAAACCGGCCGGCCGGAGGCTCTGAGGATTTGGGCCAGGTTTTTCATCCTCATGGGTTTGAACGCATTGTTGGCTTGGGGTCCCTGGACCGTCTGGCAGAGATTTTGGCTTTTCCCCCTGGGATTGGTGCTGCAGCTGGCATTGGTTTTTTTCTCACCCGCCTTCGCCAAAGTGAACCCGGAGAAGCCATTCCCTTCCTTGGAAATGAACGGTAGGGGAATGGTTTTGGTCTTGGGCGTCCTGGCGCTGTTCCTGAGGCTTTACGGCCTGGTTTCCGTTCCCGTCTGGCCGACATGGGATGACGCTAATTACAGTTACTTCGCCATCGGCCTTTGCGAAAAAGGGTCTTGGCCCCTTTTGATCGGCCATGAAAAAACCATGCCGCTTTTCACCTGGCTGCAAGGGGGATTCTTCAGGGTTTTTGCGCCTTCCCTTTATTCCATGTGGCTTTATCCCGCCTTGCTGTCGCTGTTGGCCGTGCCTTTGGGATGGTGGGCTGTCCGCCGTTTTTTCCCTTCATCCTTTTCCTTCCTTTACGCCGCGCTGTTGGCCCTTGGTTTTTGGCCCCTTTACTACGGTAAATTCGACGCCTACCTGGGAGTGCTCCAATGGGTGGTGGAATTCCTCCTGTTGGGCGTCTTGGGCCTTTTCCTGGGAGCTCCTTCCAGGCTTTCGGGACGGCGGGCGTTCCTTTTGGGCCTCCTCGTGGGCGGAAGTTTTTACGCTTCCATGCTTTTTGTGGCCCCGGCTGCCCTTGTCACGGCGGGGGTTTACCTTTCTTGCCGGAAAAAACCGGGACTGGGTTGGAAAGTTTTCCTGGCCTATCTCTTCCCCGCGGTGCTTTTGTCCCTGCCGATGGACGCCGCGTTCCTAAAGAATATCGCAGGAGGGCATGTCTTTACTTATTCCGTCTTCAGCCGCCAGGGAACCCCCTGGGACCGTCAAGGAGCGTCCATCCTGTCTTATTTCACCGCCGTCTTTTGGGGCCCCATCGACCGTTCCTATTGGAGTTTCGCCCCCCTTTGGGGCGGATTTTTCAATCCCGTCTGGGATGCCTTGTTTTTCACCGGGCTGGGAACCTGGCGCGGATTCCTGGGAAAAACTTGGAGGAGCTGGTGGTGGGCGGCGCTGGGTCTTTTGTTTCTGCCGGCTTTTTTCTTCAACACCCTGGAATGCTTCCGCACCGATCTCATTATGCCCTTGTGCCTCGTGCCGGTGGCGGGAGGGCTGGGAATCCTGCTGTCCACCCTCCTACCCTCCGCCCGAAAAAGCCTTTTTCTTCTGGTCTTGGCCCTGTCCCTTGGCTTGGACAGTTATCACTTGTTCGGGGTGTTTCACCAATGGTCCGCCAATATGGTTCCAGGCATCCACATCAAATCCCCGGAACGTTACCGGGCGTTTCAATTGTTGAGGGAAACGGAGGAAAGCCAGGGGCCGGGTTTTGTCTTCAGCGATTTCGTTTCCGATGCCTATGACCAATCCCTCCTGGTGTCCACTTACCCTTTCAACGCGGCCCGCAATCCCCGGCTCGAGCCGGAAAAAGCCTCTTGGGCCGCGATCCTCACCGACCTTCACTACGTCCAGACCCTTCAAGAAAGGTTTCCCCGGGCGCGGTCCGAGGTTTTATCCGATCCCGCCGCCAACGGCCCCATTCTTTGCCTGGTCCTTGTTCCCATCACCTCACCCGGAGAGCAAAAGATATTCCTCAAATGGAAGGAGGTCCACCAGGTTTTGCAGGATGCCTACGGCGGGATGCCCTATGTGGTGGAAAATCCCGACTTCACGCCCGTCTTGGAAAAACTTTGGGCCCTTTATCCTTCCTGTGGGAGTGACCCGCTTTTAAAAAGCTGGGTCCTGGAAAAGGGTTTGGACATCCTGCTGGTGAGTTCGGATATGACCCCGGCCCAGTGGTTGCTGGGTCAGCCGGTGGAAGCGATCCGGTCCTTCCCCTTTCTGGACCGAAAATTCGCGGGCGTTTACCACCGCTTGGGGCTGGCCCTCGTCAAGGAAGGGGACTTCAACCGGGCTAAGGAATGCTTCCAGCGCACGGCGAAGTTTGATCCGAAGTACGACTTGAAAAAATTTCTGGCCCTTTGCCGGTAGGTGGGTCAAAGTTTTCGGAGGAACAATAATTTGGTTTCTTTGACCTTCTTTTGGGTCAGGGTCTCCAACATTTCCCTGTAATAGCCCAATTGCTCTTTGTATTTTTCCTCGAGTTTCTTGGGGTCTTGGTCGCTCTTGTAATCCACAATAACCCACTCATCGTTTTCGAAGAAAGCCAGGTCGATGACCGCGTTCAAGTAGGTTCCATCCTTCCGCTTTCCGGTGATGGGTAATTCCCGATAAGCCTTTTTGGAATCTTTGGCTCTTTTAATGAGTGCGCTTCCGAGAGCTTTCTCCACCCATCCCACGGCCATGTCCGCTTGTTCCCCGGGAATCCCCATCTTCTCCGCGTAGAACGAAGCTGCTTTTTTCAAAGTAGCACTATCCCAATCCCAGCCCTTTTCCAATAAAAGATGGGCGAAGGAACCCAGGTCCTTCCCACCCCAGGGTGAGACCGCTTCCGGTTCATCAAAGACCCGTTCTTCCCGCTCCTTTTTATCCGCGTCCACACTCAGGACCGATGTGACGGATTTGAAATCCTTCTCGCTGCGTAAGGTTTCGAGTTTTTTCTTACGGGCTTCCTGCTCGTTCTTGAGCTTTTCCTTCTCAACTTCCAAAGCCACTCCCGGTTTTTCGTCCAAGGGCACCACCCAGGCCGGGGGGTCGCCCAAGGGTTCGGCATCTTCCTTCGGCTCGACCCAATGCACCGGCGTCTGTAAGGACGCCCGTGCCGTCAAATCTTGCGCCTCGGCTGGTGGCCTCGGCGCAGATAGCACCAGCGCGCTGTTTTCCTCCAGGGCCTTCAGCAGCGGCCCAGCGAAAAGGCTCTCATTCTGGGTCTTGCTTTCGGGTGAGAATTGGAAATGCGGCAAAAGAAGGCAATCCCGGGCCCGGGTGGCCGCCACGTAAAGCAGGCGGGTGTCCTCGGCCTTGCGTTGGACCTCCTCCTCATCCCGCACGGCCTCGTAGTTCAGGGTCCTTAGACCCAGGTCCGCCTTCCCCACTTTGAAAGCCCCTATCGAATGTTTGCGGTCCACCAGGCTCCCCGAGTCCTTGGGGTCGGCGGCCAGGCCCGACACAAATACGATTGGGAATTCGAGCCCTTTGGCCTTGTGGATGGTCATGAGGGTGATGCGGTCTGCGCCGAGGCTACCAGCCGAGGCGCTGGATTTGACGGTGCCGGTGTCATTAAAGACACCGGTGCGGTCCTCGGAGGAATCGGGCCCGGGGGCCTCACCCTCCATGGTCCCTTCCTCTTGTTGGGTCGTCAGCCAATGGGTGAAGGCCCGGTAGGTGAAATGTTGGGAGGTCTCCAGGTCCCGTGCCTGGTCGAGCACCTTCATCAGGTTCGCCACCCGCTGTTCCCCATGGGGCTGGCCCGCCGTCACGGCGAGCAGGTTGGTGCTTTCATAGAGTTTCGCGAGAGTATCCGACACCCCTAAGGTTCGGGTGGCTTGATGCCATTCCCTAAGATAGGAGAATGCCAACTTTATTTTTTCTCTATATCTTTGAGGAGAATCCTTTGAATCACCCTCATCCCGTCCTTCTCCCCTCAAGGGAGAAGGGGAACTAGCTACCCTCGCCCCTTGAGGGAGAGGGTCAGGGTGAGGGGTGTCTTTGCCGGAATTTGAGGGATTTAAGAATTGAAAGTTCCCGCCGCCGGCATGGTGAAGGAACAGTTCCTCGTCGCTGAAACCGAACAAAGGCCCTCGGAGGACGGCAACACAGCCCGCCTCGTCGGCGGGCGAGGAAAGGCAGGTCAAGAGGGTGGAAAGGGCCACGATCTCGGGGCGGTTGTAGAACCTCTTTCCCCCCACGATCTGGTAGGAAAGGTCCCGTTTACGGAGGGCTTCCTCCCAGAATTCCTCGTTGTCGTTGGAGAGGTCCCGGAAAAGGATGGCGATGTCGCCCTTCTTGACCGGCCGCCTTTCGTGGGTCTTGGGGTCCGAAACCGTGAACCCGCCGCCCAACACTTGCTCTTTCAGGAAGGTCGCCACCCCTTCGGCCTCGAGCTGCCGAAGGAGGGCCTTGCCCGGTTTTTCTTCCTTGGACGCCTGGATGCTCAAGCCCCAAAGGATGGGCAATGTACCCTCGGTCTTTCCTTTCTCCCGGCTCGCGTTCAAGGGGTGATAGTGGATGCCCGTGCCCTCGAAGAGGGTAGGAAAACAGCCGTTGACCCATTCCACCAAACCGCCTACGGTGCGGAAGTTTTCGGCCAAAACCTCGACCCTGCCTCCGTTGGCGAGGATGCGTTCCTTCGTCGCCTCATAGATGGCGACGTCCGCGCGGCGGAAGCGGTAGATGCTTTGCTTGGGATCGCCGACCAGGAAAAGCTTGCCGGCCTCAAGTTCAATCTTCTTCCAATCAATAACTTGAGGCCGCCCCCCGAAGCCGCCTGTCCCTCGAAGCCCATCGGGCGTAGTGGGATGGCGTAGGGGGGCCAATTTCTCCGAGAGAAAGAAAACAATCTCGACTTGCAGGGGATCGGTATCCTGGAACTCGTCCACGAAGAGGTAGTCGAGCCGTTGCTTCATCTCTTCCCGCGCTTCGGGATAGTCCCGCAAAAGGTCCCGGGTCTTGAGGAGTAGGTCGTCGAAATCGAGGAAGCCGCCCTGGGCCTTTTGGCTTTCCCATTCCTTCAGGTATCCCCCGATCCAATGGACCAGGTTCAGGACGGCGGCCTCTTTGAAGGAGGCAAATGCCGTCTGATGGTCCTCCGCCAGCTTCACGAACCCCTCCCGCAGGGCGGCCAACCGCTCTTTCCCCCAATTGCCTTGGGCGCCCTTGTTGCCGACCTTGGGAACCTTCAAGTTCGCCAACTCAAAGGCAATATCCTCAGACAGTGAGTCACCATCGATTGGTTTCCCCTTCTCCCTTGACGGGAGAAGGTCGGGATGAGGGTGACTCTCCTGCTTACCCCTCACCCTACCCATCTCCCCAACAGCTTTCACAGGGAAGAGCCCCTGTGTACCCTCAAAACCACGGCCAAGGGGCGAGGGTGTATTTAAAGATTCGATAGCCGTGCACTGGGCCCAAAAGGCTTCAAGAGCCACATAAAGGGTATCCTCATGCTTGGCGCATTGGGTGGCTTCCTTCTTCGTCAAAGCCACGAAGGAACTGAATTGATACTTAAAAGATTGGACCGAAGGCAAGGGTTTGGGGGATGACAGGGCCAAAAGGGTGCGGTTGCGCTTCAGGAACTGCTTGAGTTCATCCACATGCTCGAAGGTGCCGCCCAAACGAAGGAACTGGAATAAGGGTTCGACGGGCTTGGCCAGGTTCTTCTTGAGCCAATAGTCCCAGGCCTGGTCCTCGAAGGCCCCCGATTGCACTTCGTCGAGGAGGGTGAACTGGGGGTCCACTCCCGCTTCCACCGGGTATTCCCGCAAAAGCCCCGCGCAGAAGGAATGGATGGTGGAAATGGGGGCTCTTTCCATATCTTCGAGGGCTTGGAGAATCAGGGCTTTTTGGTCGGGGTGCTTACTGAGAGCCTCTTCGAGCTTGGATCGGAGCCGCTCTGCCAATTCAGCCGCGGCCTTTTCGGTGAAGGTGATGGCCGCGATGCGGCTTAAGGGCGCCTGCTTTTCCAGGAGAAGCGCGATGAGCCGGGAAACCAGGAGCGTGGTCTTACCAGTTCCCGCCCCCGCATCCACCGCGAAGAGGGTCTCATGTTCATGGATAATGTGGTCCCGAACGGACTGGTCTGAGATCATTAAATCGCCTTATTAACCTTCACTCATCCCCCCAAGCCTGTTCCTTTTCCCAAACCCCAAATTCCTTTTTTGTGGCGGGATGAGAAAGGTAGCCTTGTCGGTGTTTATCCTCCATAGCGACGATTTGATCCGCCGCAGGCGCTTTTTTCGGTTCAGGTGTGTTCCGCATATCTTTTACCAAATCACCTTGATGCCCTTGAAACGATGGATTCGCTCATCCTTGCTGACGAGGGGACAACCATAGTCCGCCGCGGTGGCCACCAAGATCCGATCAACCGGGTCCCCATGGAATCCTTCCCCCAGCAAGGTGCTTTTCACGGCAACCCGGGGTGTCAGGGGGATCAACTGGACTTTGGGGAATTTCAAGGCCTGGTCTACCCATACCTCCACGTCCCGGTCCAAGACCAACCGCTTTTTCGCCACCAGCATCCCGACTTCCCAACAGCTAATGGCGCAAATCCCCACCGTTTCTTCGGCTTTAATGGCCTTTAAGGCCTTCGGGGAAATCTTGGAAGAACCCGTGCACCACCAAATCCAGGCATGGGTATCCAAAAGAATCATTGCTCGGCTTCCCAGCTATCCCCGATCGGATGGATAAGGTTTTTCTCTGCCAAAATGCTCCCGCGAAGGGAAGCATGGCGGCCGCCCTTTTCTTTAAGTACCGGGGCCACCTTTGCCACGGGAATCCCCCGTTTGGTCACCACGATGGTTTCATGGGCGCGGCTGACCTCATCCAATAGGGAAAGGCACTTGGCCTTAAATTCACCGGCGGCGATGGTTTTCATGGTTTCTCCTTATGACTATATATCATGGTCATATTCTCATAGCGACCAATGAAAATCAAGCGGATTCAAAAGAACAGTCATTAGGCCGCAATCCTGTTTTCGACCAAGAGCGCGATGAGCCGGGAAACCAGGAGCGTGGTCTTCCCCGTTCCCGCCCCCGCGTCCACCGCGAAAAGGGTTTCATGGTCGTGGGTGACCCGGTCCCGTATTAGTTGATCAAAGATCAATAAGAACTCCTTCTTCTTGGACCTTACTTCTTTTTGAACTGACTCGTAATAGGAACTAATATCGGTCCCCCCGTTGGAAAACCCCTGTATAAAATCGATGAATCTTCCGCATTTACTTCGACCATACCGGAATTTTTAAAGACTGAGGAATAGCCGGGAACAAGTAATGAAATTTTTCCCAACATCTTTGGGGTAGTTATTAAGCTTAAAGAGCTGAATTGAACGTCATAACCGGCTTTTTTCGCAGTGTCTGTCGCGTTTGTGCCGATATCAACTTAGCGACATCATAGGGCGGAACAATATTTGAACCGTATTCGAACTTCAGAGTTCCAGAATCATTTGCTTCCGTACAATCCAAATGAAAGATCATCCATGGACCAACCCATGCATGTCTTACGCCATTTATGATTTTATCGTCACTTATTGATTTTAAATTTTTTGGCCCGGAAAAGCTGTATTCCACAAATACAACGAAAGCATGGCTTAAATGTTCCTTCGAATTTTTAAAATAATCAGGACTAAGAATATTGTTCTTTTTAATTCTGAAAACGGAATAGTGATCAAACCACTTATCGCCGAACAGATTTTTAAGAAATTCATTGGATTTACTTACGATTTCTTCGTCGTTTCGAGTTTTCCAAATTGGATTTGAAGATATACCTATTCCATATGGATGAGTTTCCACAGCTGTGGGTGTTATTGCACCGTCACTGTCCGAATGTAATTCTGGTATCCGAGGATTAGGATTTTGGTTTGACTCATTTTGCGCGAAAAGGATTGGAGAAAATCCGATAAAAAAATAAAGAAAAATAAACTTTTTATCCACTCGTCTCATGATAATTCCTCCAACTTGAAATAATTCTCAACTCTCATATCTTCCTTCTTCCGCGCACCCCGCTTTTCCGCTCCTGGTCCGCACAAAATCCGGTAATCGCAGTTATCGCAAGCCTTGGCAGCCGCGGGGAAAAGACCTTGGTCCACCGCTTCCGCCGCCGTGGTCAGGAGTGCTTTCAAAGGTTCTTCCACCTTTTTCCAATCGGTGGCTTCGAAATAAACCGACCCATAGTCCCCTTTAGCGGTAAGGAACTCATAGACCGCTTCCTCAGGAACAACTCCCGGATAAAGGGTCCGGCAGGCCCAAAGGTAAAGCGGCATCTGTATTTTGGTGCCTTCCTTCACGCTGTCATTGGCGAAACCCGTCTTGCTCCCCGACTTGTAATCCAGCACCCTTAACCGTTTGCCGTCCGGGGAAAGGTCCACCCGGTCCATGAAGCCTTCCAGCCGGAAGGTTCCTGCCGGGGTCTCAAAAATTACCTCGGGCTGGCCCTCGCGCCCGAAGGCCTTCTCGAAATCCACCGGGGTCCAATCCTTATCCGCCAGCACCTTCCGCAGGGCCCGTTGCAGGTCCTTCCGCAGGCTGAATTGGCTCCATTGCCAGAGGGCCTGGGAACCCGTCACCCCCTCTTTCTCGAAATTTTGGAAGGCCTTTTGGGTCTCTTCCTCGAGGGCCCGAGCGGCCTTTTCGCCGTCCCGGTCCCTCAGCCAGCCGTCCTTCTTGCCCCGGGCCAGGGTCTCTTCCAATATCGAATGCATGAGATTGCCCTTTTCCGCCGGGTCTAATTGGAAGACCCGCTCCGGTTCAGGATGGACCTTGAGCCCCAGCACATAACGGTAGAAATACCGCAGCGGGCAGGCGGCGTAGGTCTCCAGCCGCGAGGCCGAGAGGGTCTTGGCCTTGAGGGAATGGTCCTGGCGCAGCTTTTCCACGGCGGCGGCGTCCTGGAAGACCCCGTCATAGGGCGTGAACTTGCGGGTTCCCTGGCGCTCTTTGAGCATCTTGCGCGCCTCGTCGAAGAAGGGTTTCCGGGCGGCATAGGCTTGGGCGGGCAGGGGGTTCCCCTCCCGGGCTTCCTGGAAACGGCTCAAGACTTCTTCCAGGTCGTCCACGCGCACCTCGCCCCCGTCGCGCACCCAATCGGACACCGCGACCTTTCGGACATAGGGGGAATCCCCGCCCCACTGGGCCTGGCGCTCGCCCGTGACCGCCCGCAGGGTTTCATGGAGATAACTGGAAGGGACCCGGGGGGCGCCCGTGCCGGGATGCAGGTGGGACGCGGTGAGGATGACGCATTCCCGGGCGCTTCGCACCGCGAGGAGGAAAAGCAGTTTCTCTTCCAGCCGCCCCTCGGCCTTTTCCGGCACCTTGGCCTTGCCGGAAAAGCGTTCATTGAGGATGCGCCTTTCCTCATCCAAGAGCAGCGGGTCGGGACGGGGTACCCGGGGGAAACCCTGTTCCACCAAGCCGGGCAGGACCAGCACGTCGAAGGGCACGCCCCGGGCCTGCATGAGGTCCGACACCTCGACCCCGCCCGCCTCGGGCGTCTTCCATGGAATCTTCACCTCTTCCATCAGGCCGGAGAGAAGGGCTTTGATTTCATCATTTTCCACCTTGAAGGATTCTTTGGATAGGATCTCCACTCCCCGCCGCAGGGTTTTCAACTCTTCTTTCGCGTCGGACTTAATAAAAAGCATCTCGGCCAGGTCGAAAAGGATTCCGGTCTTCCCGACCCAATTCTTTTCCTTGTCGAACCTGTGCCTTGCGTCGAAAAGCGTTTGAAGCACTTTCACCCGGAAGGCGGAAAGGGACATGGATTCTCCCGTGGAAATCCCCTCCTCTTCGAACGAGCTCTTGCCGGACCTGGGCCTTTCGTATTCTTTCAGGCGGTCGATCCAAGCCCCCTCCCCCTCCACAACACCCGCTTCCTTGGAGGCTTGGTCCCAAAGGTGGGGGTTCCAATCCTCTTCCCCCACCCCGAACCCCCCGGGGTCCAGGTTTGGGCAGGCCAGGAAATCCATCAGCGTTTCCCGGGGGAACTCCGCCTGGAAACATTCGAGCAGGAGCAGGAAGGCCTTGGCCTCCGGGGTCTCCATCAGGAATACCGGAGGCTTCTTGGCCAGGGGGACGCCCTGGCCGTCAAAGGCGGGGACGATCATGCGCCGGTAGGTCTCGAATTGGCGAAGAATCAATCCACATTTGGAAAAATGGGTCTTTCGTCTTTCGGCCTCTTCGGTGGCGGCCCGCACCACCTCCCGCATCTCCCGCGGTTCACCGGGGCAAAGCAGGATCTTTACGTCAGAAGAATCAAAGTCACCCTCATCCCTTCCTTCTCCCCTCGAGGGAGAAGGAGAACTAGATTCCCTCGCCCCTTGCGGGAGAGGGGCAGGGTGAGGGGTATTTTCGGGCCTGAATAAGTTGTCCTGCAGTCTTCCCAGCGCCGTTCCCTTCCCGCTTTTAAACTTTCCTTCTTTTTTCACTTCCCCAAGCTTGCCCGCCCATTCCACGAATGGCTTCGCGTACTCAAAAGCCGGATGGTCCCCTTCATAAGGAATGAACCATTGGGAGTCCTGGCTCCCGCAAAGATGCTGAAGGACCTTCTTCTGGAGGGACGAGGCGTCATAGAAGCCATAGGTCCAAAACCGGGCGGCGGGGGGCTTAAGCGCCAACGCTTCCTCATAGAGATCTTCCCGGTCCTTCCAACGGTTCTTGGCTTTCCATTGCTGGTTCTCGTCCAAAAGAGCGGCGAATTCGGCCAATTTATCGGACAGGCGCTTGCGGTCGCGGGCTTTGCCGATGGCCTTGGCGGATTCCGCGAGTTCCTTGGCCGTGAACCCCCCTTGGCGCAGTTCCGAAAGGGTGGCCCGCAGGGTCTTGGGGAACCCGGGTGTCTTGTCCACCGCCGCGAAAGGCCCGTCCCCCTTGGGCCGGATTTTTTTGGTGTTCTCGCGCAGTACCCAGGGAACGATGGACTCCGGCAAGAACCGGGTTTCTTCCTTGATCCATTTTTCTTCGGTGAATTCGAGGAGGTATTGGTGCAGGGTCAGCACCCGGACGTTCACGGCCGATCCGTTGGCCCGGGCCAGGGCCTGGCCCAGGTGGCGCACCAGGGCCCGGTTGGGAACCAGGACAACCAAAGGCGACAAAGGGTCGGATTGACGGAAGGTTTTAACCGCTGAGGCTAGTTCGTCTTCCAGGAAAGGCTGGTAGGGGCCTAAATAGAGGGAAACCGGCATGTGAAAGTCCTTGGCTTGCTCGGGGGATACATTTCAGCTCGGGCATTATATATAATCCCTTCACTGTTTGAATTGGCCTCGCCAAGGACTTTCAGTTTTAAGTTCTGAGTTCTTAGTTCGAAGTTAATGAATGTTTTTCAATCTTTGATTGAAAAACCTCCAAAACTTAAAACTCAAAATTTAGAACTCAAAACTCTTCCGAAGGAAGAAAATATGCCTAGGGAAATCCAAATCGCCAACGCCGCCGGGTTCTGCTTCGGCGTGAAGAAGGCTATTCAGAAGGCCGAAACCATGGACCGCGCCTTCATCTTCGGTTCCCTCATCCACAACCCGCAGGAAGTGGCCCGCCTGGCCTCCCTCAACAAGAAGATCGTGCACAAGCTGGAAGAGGTGGAGGACAACAAGGTGGTCATCACTGCCCACGGCCTGGATATCAACGTGATCGGCCAGATGAAAGACCGGAACCTGGAGATCATCGATACGACTTGCCCCCTGGTGACCAAGATCTACAACGAGGGCATCAAGCTCCAGAACCAGGGTTTGCAGATCGTCATCATCGGCGATCCCCACCACGTGGAAGTGAAGGGCATCGCCAGCCGCATGAAGAACCCCTTGATCGTGTACCACGAGGAGGATATCCAAACGGTCCCCGAGGGTTCCAAGATCGGGGTGGTCTGCCAGAGCACACTTTTAATGGAAAAATTCGACCTGTTCGTGGGCCTCTTGAGGGCCCGCTGCGCCGAGGTGGTGCCCATCAATACCATCTGCAAGCCCACCAAGGACCGCCAAACCGCCGCCGCCGCGCTCTCGAAGAACGTGGACATCATGATCGTCATCGGGGGACGGAACTCAAGCAACACCCACAAGCTGGCGGATACTTGCATGATGAACCTGCCCGACGCCACCCATCACGTGGAAACGGCCCAGGAGTTGGACCCGAAGTGGTTTGAGGGTAAGAACAAGGTGGGCATTACCGCCGGCGCCTCGACCCCCGATTACCTGATCGAAGAAGTCATCGCCAAGATCCGGACCTACGACTCGCTCATTCCGGCCTGAACTCCGCGGCAACCCGTCGAATTAAGACCAACTCTGGGGATGTTCGAATAGATCCCGGATTTGCTCCAGGGCTTCCCCCGCGTCTTCCCCTTCCGAAATAACTTCTAACTCCGTCCCATGGGCAGCCGCCAGGTTCATGATCCCCAGGATGCTTTGGGCGCTTGCCTCGGCCCGGCCTTTCTTGAACGTAATGCGGCTTTTGAATTTCCGGCTGACCAGGATCAACTTCACGGCGGCCCTCAAATGAAGGCCGTAAGGCTGCCTCACGACGACTTTTTCGCTGCAGATCATGGGATTTTCCTTTCGACCCGGTCCTTCCCCGAACCGGTTGAGTTGGATAAATGGATAACCTCTGAAAAACTATCCTTGTCGTTGCCATCCAGAGGCCCTTTCGGACGAAGAACCTAAGTTTTCAATCAAAACGGGGGCCCTTCGGTCCGCTCCGATGACATTAGGCGTCGGAAGTGGGTCTTTCAGAGGTTACCTCTTTTAGACGTCGTATGCCGGGTTGGAGGCCCTTGAAGGGGGAACGAAAACGGAAGCTGGAGGCCTAAAAACGGCGGTTGAAGCAAAAAAGGCATTAGCCGCAAATTTGCACGGATTGACGCTGATTTTTACAGGAAACTTCGACACCTCATTTCTTAAAAAAATGAAATTTCTTTTCTTGAGGTTTTTTAAATTCGCGAAAATTTGCGGCCAATAGACGTTTAGGTGGAGACTTAAAAAGCGATGTCCAGCCCGCCGTTGAAGGTATTGAGGTTTTCGGTCCCGCTGAAGTGGCCCTGGTAATTGGCGAAGAGGTTGAACTGCTTGCCGAAAACCAGCTTTGTCCCCGCTTCCAGGCTGATGGTGGTGGCCGAGGGCGTGATGCCGGTCACCGTGAAAGAATTGCCGGGAGCTCCGTTGAGGGCCGTGGCGAAACCCGCCGCCGAGTCCATCATCTCCTCGCTGACCGAAACGTTCACCCGGGGCAGGAGGCCCAGGTCCTGGTCCAGGGCGAGATACTGAAACCCCTCGACGCCCAGGTAAGGCCTCAAGGAATCGTAGCTTTGGGCCGGCACCGAAAGCGCCAGGCTGTCCGAGCCCGTTTCGGTAAAGGCGTTTTCGCTCAAGTGCGCGTATTGCAGGCCCACCAGGGGCTTCAAGGTGAAGCCCGAAAAATCCAGGGCGTAATCCCCCTGCAGAGCCGCCTGGATCTGGCCGCCGTCGTAGGCCCCCGCTAACTGGGTTACGTCGCTGCCGATGGAAACGCCGCGGTTGGCCGTGAAGTGGTCCAGGCTGTAACCCGCCACCAGGCCGACCCCCAACGCGCCGAATTGCTTGCGGCCATAGAGGCCGAACTGGGTACCGTTTATCCCCGCCGTTTGGCTGGAGTCGGAGGAAGTGATGTCCGTGTGCACATAACCGCCCATGATGCCGCCGGTGAAACCCTTTGAAAGTTCCGTGTCATACCCCGCCAGGAAACCGTAGTTGGACTTGTTGAAGCTGCCGTTGTTGGAATCGCCGTTGACCGTTCCCGCGCTGTCGGTGTTCTCCACCCACAAGCCCCCGACGCCCGGGTTGGCCAGCCCCGCCGCGTTACCCGCCGGACCGGAGACTTCCGCTGAAACGATATCGCGCACCAGGCCCGCTTGGGCGCCCCCCATCGCGCTTCCCACCCCGCCGTCCAGGCGGTCGAAGAGCAGGCTGTCCTCGAACTGGAGGTTGTCCAGTAGGACGTTGGGAAGGGCCGTGTAGAGGTTGCCCGTCAATTGGCCCAGGACCGCGCCTTGGCCTGAGGGCAGGGCGTAGATCTCGTTCAGCTTGACCGCCAGGCTGTCGCTTCCCGTGGAAACGGCCGCGTTCAAGGCCTTGGCCACCGCCAGCTGGTTGGCGCCAACCGCCCAGGGGATGTAATCCACGTTGGTGCGGTAGAGGATGAGGCTGACCAGGCCCGAACTATAGGAGAGAGTCGAGTCCCAGTCCGGCAGATAGGTGCCGGAAGTACCGTTGAAGGAGTTGGAAATGGAGCCAGCCGAAAGGATCGAGTAGCGGTAGCGGAAATTGTCATAGGTCCCCGCCAGTTGGTCCACGGTCACCGCGCCGCCCAGGTTTGCCACGCCGTTGACGGCCAGGAGGCTGGACTGGGTGGGCGACAGATTGGCCTGCAAAAAGCCGTTGGAAGTTTGAGTGTAGCTGGCCACCGTGAGGGTCGCGGGGAAATTGGACGTCCCTCCTTGCACTACTCCGTTGTTGGAAACGGCCCCCAACACGGTCCCATTGCCCATTAGGGTCCCCGCGGTATCCACTGTCACGGGCCCGGCGATCTGGGCGCCGCTGTTAAGGTAAAGTCCTCCGTTTAAAACCGTCGTCGGACCGGTGTAGGTGTTGACGGCATCGAAGTTAACCAACCCGCCCCCGTTTATCTCCAAGCCTCCGGGCCCCGAAATGACGCCGGAGAAGGTATTAAAGCTCGAAGTATTACCCGCGTAGAACGTCCCTCCATTCGCGGTCAAGCTGACGGCCTTGGAGGTGACCAAGCCCATGCCGGGCGGACCCTCCATTTGCAGCGTCCCATCATCCAAAGTGATATTCCCCGTCCCCAGGTTGGCATCCGAACTGACGATGACGGTTCCGTTGGAAAGCGTGGTGCCACCGCTATAGGTGTTGTTGCCCGACAGGTTCACCACGCCATAGGAGTTGACCAGCAGGCCTTCCGCGCCGGCAATCACGCCCGCGAAATTACCGCCCGTCAGCTGCAGGGTGAGGGGGCCCGAGCCCCCCATGGTGACGGTGCCGCCCAGGCCTTCCAGGTCGGCCAAGTTCGCGTCAACGCCCCCGCCCGAGCCGTTGGAAGAGGTGCCCGTTCCCCCCGCGCCGCCCGTAATTTCCCAGAGGGAGCCCGAGGCCAGGCTCACCGCATGCACATCCACTTGAACCATTCCCCCGCTGCCGCCAATAGCCGTTCCCGAGCCGCCCGATCCGCTGGCGGCGATAAAGGTGGCCCCTGAGGCCAGGGTTTGGCTGCCCACGTAGAAGTACAAATTGCCGCCGCTTTGGTTTCCGCCCCCCGCGCCGGTGATGAGGCTGAGGGTGGAACCCGTCCCCTGGGTCACGGCGTTCGCCGTCACCTCGGCGTTTCCTCCCGCCGTCCCCTTGCTTCCCTGGCCGCCTTCCCCCGCGGTGACGCCCATGGAACCCTCGTTGGTCAGCGCCAGGGTGCCCAGGCCGACCGTCACTCCGCCGGCTATTCCACCCTGGCCTGTACCCGGGGGCAAAACGGTCCCCGCCGACCCACCGGTCACGCTGAGGAGGGCCTGGGAGTCCACGGTCAAGGAAGCCGCCCCGATGGAAACCGACCCACCATTCCCCGCGTTGACGGGCCCGTTATTCGTCACATTGGTGTCGGCCCCGGTACCGCCCGCGACTGTTAATTGGGTGTTCGTGCCCGTCAAGGAAACGGAATTGGCGCCCAAAAAAACGTTCCCACCGTTGCCCACGGCCCCGGTGTTCGCCCCGCCGTTGCCGCCGGCCAGGGTTAATTGGGCCGCGGTGTCCAGGCTCAGGGAGCCCACGGAAAGGGTGGCGGCCCCCCCAAAGCCGTTTGTGTAGGAATCCGCCCCGCCGGCTCCGCCGGCGATGATGCCGGTCGCGCCCGAAAGGGACAGGGTGGAGGCGGAAACCGCCGCGGAACCCCCATTCCCACCCCCGACGCCCGTGCCGGTGGCGCCCGCTCCGCCCTGGATTTGAAAAGCCGACCCGCTCGCGGCTGAGGCCGTGCCCAGGGTGACAAAGGCGCTTCCGCTGATGGCATTGATGGCACCAACACCGCCGGTAATGGAAAAGGAGGAATTGGAGGAGAGGTTGAAGGAAGCCGCGGTCATGGCCGCGTCCAGCCCCGAGGACAAAGCCCCGTTGTTGGTCAGCGTGAGGGCGGCGGAATTATCCAGCGTAAAAGACTGTTGGAAAAGGAACTGGGCCTGGGCATCGTTTTGGGCGATGACACCCGGGGCCGTTCCCTGGAAGGTTACGGCCCGGGAAGCCACGGGAAACGCGGACAGGGATGACGACAGGGTGATGAGGCCCACGGAATTCTCAATGCTGATGGCCCCGGCCCCCGGGTTGTTCAGGTTGGTGACCGCCCAGCCCAGCGAATTGACGCTTTCATCCCCGGCATTAGTGGTGACGACTGTTTGGGCGAAGAGAGGTCTGCTCGCAAGGCCGGAGATCAAAAGGAACGCTGAAAGAATGAATGCAAGTGCCCGGAAGATTCGTTGGATCGCCATAGGATTCCTTTACAGGGTGCTCAAAAAATACATTTACACACTGTCAACAGCCACGGGCTAAAAGCGAATCGTTTTTAACTCCTTGATTTACAAGGAGTGATTCGCGACACAAATATGAAATAGTCCATATTTTGGACTTTTTCATCAATCTGTTTAAGATTTAATCCAGCATAAAGGGCCGGCGAAAAACCGCCCAACCCTGAGTTTATAAGAATACCAACTTCCGGTTCTCTTGGGGTCTACCCTCGGAACTTTTTTTACCCCAAAGGGGCGGACGGTTTAGGCTCCGGCTTATTCCTGGATCATTCCAAACCTCTGGTTTTTGGCCGTCCTTTTCAAGAAATTGTTTAAACGGCGTCTGAATTCCTCGGGCCGCTTCCGGGCGCCTTCGATAAAGGCGATGCGGATGCGCTGGTAGGTATCCGAAAATTTTTGGAAGTGCTTCCACGCCAGCTTGTCCTTCTGGATCGCCGTCCGGATGTCGGGCGGGACGGTCCAGCCTTGGGGATGGTGGATTCCCCGCTTCGTGATCTTCGCCCCGTGGCCCAGGACCCCCTTCAATGCCTCCAGGCCCGCCGGGGTCATTCTTCCCTCCTTGATCATACGGTGAGCCCGGGCCTTGTTCATTTCCGAGCAAGGCGAACCGGGTTTTCGGGGCGTGAACCTCTGGCAAAAGCGGTCTTGGTCCAGCTTCTTGACCGTCGAGTCGATCCACCCGAAGCAAAGGGCCTCGTCCACCGCGTCGTTGTAGGCGATGCGCGGTTTCCCGCTGGCCTTCTTGTAATAGACGAGCCAGATTTCCCGGGTGGCATTATGGTTTTTCTTGAGCCACCTGCGCCAATAGGACACCTGATGGACATAAAGGGTTTGGGTAATTTCCATGGAAGATTATTTCTCCCGGAACACCAGGTCCTTCACCAGCATTCGGCCCGCGCCTTGGTTGCCGGGCAGGTAAAAATCCACGTCCGAGAGGGCCTGCAGGTCCAGGATGTTGTTGCCGTGCTGGTTGCCCCAGGTGGTGCGGCGTTCCAGTTCGGAAAGATCCACGCGGTAGTCCTCCCACTTTCCCGTGCCGGTCATGGGGGGAAAGGAATAGGATTCGCCGTCCGCGCCGTTCTGGCCGGCGTACTGGGACTGGGGCATTCCCGGCGCGGCCGTCCCGGACTCGCTCATGTACACGGTGAAGTTGGTCCCCTTCGGCACAAAGGCCTTGAAGTCGAGGAAGTTGTAGCCGCGAAGATCCGCGCCCCCCCCCGACACCAGGGGCGGAATGTTGGGGTAGGTGGAAGCCCCGCATCCCCAGCCCGTGCCCGTCTGGTAATCCAGGACGATGACCCCCGAAGTGGTGTCGGCCACCGCCTTGCCCTCGTTGGGGCCGTCCCCCCAAGTATCCACATGGGTGGTCTTGTCGATCTTGAGGAAATCCCGCGACGACGCCACGGCTGTTCCGGCCTCGGCCCTGCGGTAATCCACCCTTTTTGGCTCCTGGAAACCCTGGGGAAGCGGGATGTCCGATTTCTTGTGGAGGGAGGTCGCGATCAGGTTCATCTTCGCGTGGGCCTGGGTCAGGAGGGTGTATTCGTGGTCGTGGATGTCCACCAGGCCGTAGTCGCAATTCTCGCCGTCGAAGCGCCCCTCGGGGGACTCATCGGACCACTCATACCAGTGCAGGCCCACGATATAGGGAAGGCCCAGGGCCCCGTGGGCGTAACGGTTGAAATGGTCCACGCGGTCCTTCTGGGTGGGAACAGCCACGTCCGCCCCGTGAGTGTTGGGGTCGGCGCTTTGGTTTTCCGCGGCGCTGAAGGAATACTCGGTGATGAGGATGGGTTTTCCGGTTTTGGCGTAGAAGTTATCCAGGAGCGCCTGGTCAATGTCGCCGGATTTCGCGTAATGGTTGACCGAGACCACGTCGCAGTAGCGGCCGCAGGCTTCCACGACCTCCCAGGGCGTCTCCCCCGCGAAACGGACGCCTAAGATGAGGTGGTTCGGGTCCGCATCCCGCAGGGCCTTGGTGGTTACGGAGAAATAACGCTCGGCCACCATGCCCGCCCAGGCGTTGGCTTCCTCCTTTTGTTTCCGGGTCTTCACCGCCAGGGTCACGGGCCCCTCCATCTCCTCAAAGGACTTCAAGTCGAGTCCCCAGGCCGTGTCGAAGGCCTCGATATCGTTGTTGTACCGTTCCACGAAAAATTTCTCGAGTGCCTCCTTATTCGCGTTGTCCACGCCGCCCAAGGCGTATTTTTCCAGCAGGGTTTGCTGTCCTTCCGCGTGCCAGCCGTAATCGCCCCACCAGGGCATTTCGTTGTCCAGGAAATAGCCCAAGAGGTAGGGATCCTCCTTGAGTTTCACGGCTTGTTTGGCGTTCTCCCGGACGCGTGCCTCGAAGTCGGCGGTGAAAACCGAAAGCAGCACGTCGTCCCACTTGTTCCCGCGGGCGAGGTAAAGCATGGGGGTGTAGGGAAACTTCTGACCCGTCAAGTCGTCGTCCGACCAGCAGCCGAGGGTGTTGAAATGCCACCGCTTCAACCGGATAAAGACGCCTTTCATCCAGGCTTTCTTATTGCCGCCGTATTGGTTTTTCACCGGGTTGTAATAATCGTCGTTGGGGGCCCGGTAGGACTGGTCGGCGATGGCGTTGACCCCCATGGAGAGGAAGGGTTTGTGGAGGGGGGAGATGAACCAGGCTTTGCCGTCCTTCCACTTCACCGTGAAGAAATCGGAGGAAGCGGCCTGGGACGGCCGGGGAACCGCCGAAAAGGACGAAAGAAGTAAAAGGATGGTTAAAAGTTTCCGCATGAAAGCCTCCGAGTTAATCCATGACCTGGGGTTGTTAGTATATCGGCGGGCCGGGAGGATCAATACCCCTATGATCACCCTTGAGAAAAGTTGACGATGCCGGAAAGGGCAGGGATAATGTGCCCGTTTTCATCCTTAGGGAACGAAGGAGACGTATTTTATGAAGAAAATTTTGGCTGTTGCCGCAATCTTGTTGTTGTTCTCCACCCCGCTTTTAGCCCAGGACCAAGCCTCAACCCCCGCTGCTGGGGACGCCCCCGCTTCCGCGCCGGCGAAGAAGGCCAAGGTCCACATGGCTGGCGGCGATGAAGCGGGCATCCAACAGGCCTTTTCGGACTTTGCCACGGCCTGGGCTTCCGGCGATGCCACGACCATTGCCTCTTTCTTTACTTCAGACGCTACCTTGATCAACCCCATGGGAACGGAAGGCCAGGGCATGGCGGGAGTCCAAAAGGTCATCGCCGCCGACTTGGCTGGCCCGATGAGTGGGACCACTCAGGCTTTCAGTGATTTCAGCTTCGTCTGGGTGATGAACAACCTTGCCTTGGTGGATTGCACCTCCACCGTGACCGGCATGAAGAATCCCGATGGAAACGCCGCAGGCCCCATGAACATCCACGTTTACAGCGTTATGGTGAACCGTGGCGGCAAGGGCTGGAAAGCCCGGGCCATCCGCGCTTACGCTTTCCTGCAACCTCCCTCCGCCACCGGAGGCGGGAAAACGCCCGGCGGCACCACCGGTGGGGATACTCCCCCGGCAGGCGGCGCGGCGACTACGACCGGTAACTAACCAGCCGTTTCCGGATTTCTTAAAGCCTTCCTCCATCCGGGGGAAGGCTTTTTTATTGGGATGAAAGACGGCCTCTTTAAACAGGACCGTTATAATATCTTTTTCCAAAATCCTTGCCAGGGAGACAAGCCTTGGGCCGTCGAGTCATCATCGTGGGCGGGGGTGTGATCGGCCTTTCCATCGCCGAACATTGCCTGCGCCGGGGCCTGGAGCCCGTGGTGGTGGAGAAGGGCCCCTTCGCGCGGGAGGCTTCCTGGGCGGGCGCCGGTTACCTGGACCTGCGAAGCGCCTCCGGCGTGGGCGGCGCCTTTTTCAGCCTTTGCAAAAAATCCTACGACCTTTTCCCCGAATGGGCCGCGCGGCTCAAGAAGGAAAGCGGTGTGGACCCCGAACTGCTGGATTCGGGCAGCCTGGACCTGGCCTTCAACGGGGAAGAAGAGACCGCGATCCACCGGATGGAGGGTAACCTTAAAACCTTCGGCCTTTCGGGAGAATGGATCACTCCCTCCCAGGCCGCCCAAAGGGAACCCGGTCTTTCTCCCAAAATCCAATCGGCCTTTTACCTCAAGGAAACCCGGCAAGTCCGTTCACCCCGATTGACCCGGGCCTTGCTGCAAGTTCTCCAAAAAGGAAAAGTGGAATTGAGGGAATTGGAGGCGGTGGAGGATTTCCTGGTCAAGGGCCGCCAGGTCACCGGCGTCAGGACTTCCAAGGGGGTTCTGGAGGGAGACGCCGTCGTGGTGGCTTCCGGCGCCTGGTCCGGCCTTCTCGCCGAAAAACTGGGCCTCCGCTTGGCGACGAAACCTTTCCGGGGCCAAGTGGTCATGTTCCGGGCGGCTCCCCAAACCCTCCGTCATATCCTTTTCACCGGAATCCAAAAGACCTTTATCTACATCGTCCCCCGGCGGGACGGCCATATATACGTGGGAAGCACCCTGGAGGACGCGGGCTTTGACAAAGCCACCACGCCGGAGGGCATGGAAAAATTAAAGACCGGCGCGGCGAAGCTGCTGCCGGGCCTCTCCCAACAGCTGATCGAGGACACTTGGGCGGGACTGCGGCCCGGCTCGGTGGACGGCTGGCCTTATTTGGGACAGGTGCCCGGAATGGAATGGCTGTTTTTAGCCACAGGACATTTCACGCACGGCATCCTGCTTTCGGCGGTGACGGGTGAATTAATGTCCCAGGCGCTCTTGGGCGAAAGGCCTTCGCTGGATTTAACCCCCTTCGCCTTGGACCGTTCCCCCCACCCGGTTGCCGGGATTTAAAATCAATCCCGGAATTATAAATTTGGAATGTTGAATTTTAAATTGTGGTCGTTTTTCAGCCGAACTTCGGCTGAAAAAATCCATAATTCATAATTAAGAATTCATAATTCAAAACTGGCTGTTTATAATGCCTCCTTTAATTCCAAGGTTTTCAAGGATGTTGCATGACCCTACTTTTAACCGGCGCCTATGGCTTCATCGGCGCCCGCTTGGCCCATACCCTTTTGGAAAAAGGGCAAAAGGACCTTCTTCTCGTCGACAAGCCTGAATACCGCGATAACCGTTCTTGCGTGAAAGGGCTAGAATCCCTTCCCTTTATTGACCGTGAGAACCTGCTAGTGGAATTACCCCGCCTCCAAAACATTACCGCGGTCATTCACCTGGGCGCCTGCACCGACACGGGCAACCACGATCAGGCCTATATGTGGAAGATGAACACCGACTACACCAAGGTTCTCTGGCAGTGGTGCGCGGAGAGGAAAATCCCTCTCATCTACGCCTCCAGCGGCGCCACCTATGGAAAAGGTGAGGAAGGCTATTCGGACGACCATAAGGAGACCTCCCAATACAAACCCCTGAACGTTTACGGCAAGAGCAAGCATGAATTTGATCTTTGGGCCTTGGCGCAGAAAGCCGCCCCGCCCCGCTGGTATGGGCTCAAGTTTTTCAACGTTTACGGCATGGATGAGAACCACAAGGGTCGCATGGCCTCGCCGGTGTTCCACGGCTTCTGTGAGATCTTGAAAACGGGGAAACAGACCCTTTTCCGTTCCCATAAGGAAGGGATCAAGGACGGCGAGCAAAAACGGGATTTTATCTTCGTGGACGACATCGTGAAGCTCTGCCTCTTCTGCCTGGAAAAGAACCCGCCCTCCGGCATCTACAACTGCGGCACGGGACAGGCCCGGACTTTCGTGGATGTTTCCAAAGCCCTGTTCAAGGCCGTGGGTAAGGAACCTAAAATTGAATGGGTGGATACACCGGAGAAGTTCCGCGCCGGTTACCAGTATTTCACCCAAGCGGAGATGGGGAAGATGAAGAAAGCGGGTTATTCCGAATCCTTCCTTCCGGTGGAGGAAGGCGTGGCGAAGTACGTGAAATGGTTACAAACTCAAAAACAGGAGAAGTGAAATGTCCGTGACCCAATCCCCTGTTGTTTTGCAGACGAACATACCCGGCGTGCCCGCGCCCAAACGCGGCAAGGTGCGGGACATTTACGACCTGGGCGACAAGCTGTTGATCGTGGTCACCGACCGCATTTCGGCCTTCGACGTGATCATGCCCAACGGCATCCCCGACAAAGGGGTGGTGTTGAACCAGATTTCCAGCTATTGGTTCAAACATGGTGGAGGGCGTCATCCCCAACCACGTCCTTTCCACCGACATATCCACCCTGCCCGAACCCTTCCAGAAAGCCAAGGACCAGCTCATCCACCGCTCCATGATCGTCAAAAAAGCCAAGCCCCTTCCCGCCGAATGCATTGTACGGGGATACTTGACCGGCTCGGGCCTGAAGGAATACCAGAAGACAGGCAAAGTCTGCGGCATCGACCTGCCCCAGGGCCTGGTGGAATCCTCCCGCATTCCCGAACCCATCTTTACACCCTCCACTAAGGCGGAGCAGGGGCACGACGTCAATATTTCCTTCGAGGAGATGAAAAAGATCCTGAAGGATGACGGCCTGGCCGAAAAGGTGAGGGAAGTGAGCTTGGATGTCTACAAACGGGGCCGGGATCTGGCGGACGCCAAGGGCATCATCATCGCCGATACCAAGTTTGAATTCGGCCTTTTGAACGGCCATCTCATCCTCATCGACGAGGTAATGACCCCCGACTCCTCCCGTTTCTGGCCCAAGGATGAATACAAAGAAGGCGTCTCCCAAAAGAGCTTCGATAAGCAGTTCGTGCGGGACTACTTGGAGACCCTGAAGGATTGGAACAAGACCCCGCCCGGTCCGGTCTTGCCCGAGGAAATTGTCGTTAAAACCCGTGAAAAATACGTGGAAGCCTACGAGCGCGTCACGGGCCACAAATTTGGGGATTTCAATTTCTGAAGATTCTAATCTAAAATTGGTCCCCCTTGGCGCAACCAGTCCATGGTGAAAGCCTTTTTGTTGGACGTTTTTGAAATCGCGGTACAATGGGCGCAATCTCTTGAAGGAGGTCTCAATTGAACCCAGCGGCACAACCCTCTCATTTCCAGGTTTTCCTGGAAAATTTGTCCCATCTGCTTTTCTCCCAAACCTGGTCCTGGTGGGCCGCCGGCTTGGGGCTGGGGTTGACGGCGGTGGGGCTGGCTTGGTTCACGGGAAAACGCCTAGGGGTGACCGGCGGATTTGAGGACGCCTGTTCCATCGTCACGAAGGACTCCGCTTTCCAGCTTTCCCCTTCCAACTGGAAGCTTTGGTTCATCCTGGGCCTCCCCTTGGGCGGCCTCCTGGCCAATATCGGCCATTGGAGCTGGACCTGGCTTTACGGCCAATTGGACGGAATCACTTTTGGAAGCTTGATTTACAAGATCCTTTGGCTGTTGGTGAGTGGGTTCCTGATCGGTTTCGGTGCCCGGTGGGCGGGTGGCTGCACCAGCGGCAACACCATCATGGGGGTTTCCCTGGGCAGTAAGATGTCCATCCTGGCCACCCTCGCCTTCCTGGCGGCGGGAATCCTGGTGACCAATATCCTTTATAAGGCGGTGTTCTAATGGCCCTTCGTAAATCCCGTAAAGCGGCACCTAAATTAACCCGCCGGAAGTCCTCCAAGGTTTCGGCCACCGAAAACGCCTTTCCCTACATCGCCTTCGGGATTCTTTTCGGTTATTTCCTCTCCAAGTCCCGCGCCACGGATTACGACAGCATCGTCGCCATGTTCCGCTGCCGTGAGTTCCAGTTGTACGGCGTGATCCTGGTAGCGGTGGCCGTGGTCAGCCTGGGCCTTTTCCTCCTACGGCGCGGTGGAAACAAGGACTATTCCGGCCAAAAGCTGGATTTGGAACCCCTGAAGTGGGATCCCAACCGCCTGGCGGGAGCCTTCCTTTTCGGGGCCGGATGGGCCTTGGCCGGGACCTGCCCTGGAACCTCCCTGACCCAAATCGGCGAGGGCAAACTGATCGCCTTCGCGACCGTTATTGGAATCGGGGTGGGCGTTTGGGCATATAAGAAATTCAAACCCGGAATTTCCTCCAAAAACGACCAAGTTTGCTGAACGGCAGAACCCTTCTTCCGGCCTTACTGATTTTTCTCTTTTTATCGCCGGCTTGGGGTGGGGACTGGACCTCGCCGGATTCGGACACTTCCCTAGCCCATTTTCCCGTCAAGCTCGTCGATGACCTGCCGAACCTTTTCACCAGTGACAATATTGCCCCTTTTGCCGTGGGAAGCGTCGCCACAGCCCTGGATTGGACGACCCTGGACCACCAGGATGCTTTAGCCGCCTATCTCCAAGGCTGGCACACCCAGCCTATTTTTAACTTCGGCGACTTTTACGGTGAAGGATGGGTGGAAGGCGGCGCGGCCCTGGGAAGTTGGGGCATCGGCTCCCTGACGAACAATCTGAAAGTCCAGGAATTCGGCCGGGACGCCGCCGAAGCCCTTGTGGACGCCACAGTGGTGGTGACGGCCTTGAAATATCCCGTGGGGCGGGAGCGGCCCGACGGCTCCAACAATCTTTCCTTCCCCTCGGGGCACAGCATCACGGCTTTTTGCATCGCTCCCGTCGTCATGAAATATTGGGGCTTGCAGGCGGGGGTGGAAGCCTACGTCCTGGGTACGGTGACGGCCTTTTCCCGGGTGGAGGGCTATCACCATTACCTGTCTGACACGATCGCGGGTGCCACCTTGGGGATTGTGATCGGCAATGCGGTAGTATATGCGCCCAAGGACGTGAAGATCTCGGCTGGCCCCGGAACCTTGGAACTATCACTGAAGTTGTAGGAACCGGTAGGGGTTAGGGTCCGGCCTACTTCCTGAAGATATCCGTGATCGGCGCCGCTTCCGCCGCCTTGCCCATGGACGGGATGCCGTACATGTCCAGCAGGGTTCGAAGGACGCTGTAATGGTTGATGGTTTCTTTGTATTTTCCTGGGTGTACCAATCCACCGTAAAAAATCGTGGGGATCTGGTTGGCTGAAGTCTTCTTGTCGTCCTCATCCCATTGGATGATAAGGAGGCTGTTGTTAGAAGGATCTTTGCACCAATCCACATAGGCGGCCAGGTTTTCTTTCAGCCAGGCGTCCCCTTGTTGGGGCGTGCCGTCGTGCATGTCGTTGTTCTTGTTGGGAACCACCCAGGCCACCGTGGGCAGGGCGCTGAAATCTTTGGGGAATGCGGTGAAAGGCAGGTTGCAGGTCACCGGCACATTGCCACCCACCTGGAAATTGACCCAAGGGCAGTGCTTACGGACATATTTTCCCGACCGGCAGACAGTAGCGCCCATGGAGGGCAGGTCCTCGGAGTAAGCCGCGAAGCCGTAACCCGCCGCCAGGAGGGAGGCTGCCATGTTGGGGGCGTTGCCCACGTCCACGGGGCAATTGTCCTTCTCCGTCTTGAATTGGGTGTAGGGGTCGCCGGAAAAAAGGGCCATGTAGTTCATCTCACTGTCGTGGCCCACCGCGAAGGATTTCATCATATTGGCCCCTTCCTCGGCCAGGCGGTTGAGAAAAGGCTGGGACTTCTTGCCTTGGGGACCCAGGATTTCATCGAAACTCCGGTTCTCCTCCATGACCAGGACGATATGAGCCGGCTTCGGCAGGGTGGCCATGGCGGATTCGGGCGCAGGGGAGGCCTCCTGGGCCCGGGCCCCGCCCCAACCCAACGTCCAGCACAAAACCACAAACACTCCGGTTCGAAATTTCATTCCATCCCTCCTAGCTTTCTGGAATAGTCATCGGAGGATTTAATTACGATCAAGGCTTTCCAATTCCTGTTCCACTTCCTTCATCAACGGCTCGATCATTTTCAGGCTAAAGTCAAACCGGATACCGGCGGATTTGAAAATTTCAGGTAAAATCTGGGTTCCGCCCACGGAAAGCCCCTGCTTGTAAAGCCGGACTCCCTCGCTCTTATCTTTCCGAAAATTCTTCCAAACCTGAAGCGCGCCCAGTTGGGCGATGCCGTATTCGATGTAATAAAAGGGATATTCGAAGATGTGCAATTGGCGGTGCCACAAGTGGGCTTGCACTTCCTCTAGGCCGCTCCAATCCTCAATGCCTCCCAGGCGTTTGCGCAGCTCCAGCCAATAATCGGCCCTTTCTTTCCGGCTATGGTCCGGATGGGTGTAGATCCAATGCTGGAAGGCGTCCACGGTGGCGATCCAGGGCAAGAGCACGATCACGTCCTCCAGGTGCCTAATGGTGGAACGGGCGGCCTCCTTCGCATCGGCGTAAAACTCGCCGAGGTAGGGATCGGCCATCAATTCCATGCTCATGGAGGCCACTTCGCAGAATTCCATCGGCGCGTGCCGGTAGGCGGAGAAGGCGATGTTCCGGGTGGCGAAACTGTGCATGGCATGGCCGCTTTCATGCAGAAGGGTGCGCACATCGTGGTCCAGGCCCACGGCGTTCGCGAAGATAAAGGGGATGCGGACCTCGGATAAATCACTCTGGTACCCGCCGGGCGCCTTGCCCCTGCGGGATTCCAGGTCCAATAGGCCCAGGTTTTTCATGGTCGCTAAGTTTTTCCCAAAATTGGGATCTATTTTCGAAAGGATGGTTTGGCATTTCCCGATAAGGTCTTCGGCCTTTTCGAATGGCTTCAAGGGGGCAAGCCCCTCCGGGTCCACCAAAAGGTCCCAGGGGCGTAGCGCCGGAAGGCCCATTTTTTTGCGGCGTTTTTCCTGGATCTTGGCCACCAAGGGTTTGATGGCCTTCTCGGCGCATTCATGGAAGGCCTCGCAATCGGCGGGACCGTAATCAAAGCGTTCCTTGCGCTTAAAAGCGTAATCGCGGTAATTGCCGAAGCCGGCGTTCTGGGCGGTTTGCACGCGGATTTTCAGCATTTGGTCGAATAAGTCCTCGAAGTTGTCCTTCTCTTTCAAGCGGCGTTCCCCGCTGAGGCGCCAGGCTTCCTCCCTTTTTTTCCGGTCGGGCAGTTCCAAATAGCGGCCCATTTGCTGGAGGGTCTGCTCTTGGCCGTCGTAATTCACCATCATGGAACCGCTGAGTTTCTGGAATTGCTGGGAAAGCTTCTCGACTTCCGTTTCCAGGGGGATGTTTTCCTCCCGGTAGAGGGCCAAATCGTTTTCGACCGATCGGTTGAAGAGAAAAAATTCCTTTTCGGGGAGGGATCTCCGGAAAGGGCAGTCCCAGTATTTTTTGGACAAGGCGAAGAAGCGGGGCTTGCTGGGCTCGGAGACCTTTTCGAGGTAATCCAGGTATGCTTTTTCGATTTCGGGATCATCCGTCTTGCAGGTCATGCGGATATAGCGGAGGGAGCCTTCTTCGTTGAGACAGTCGTAAAACTCGCCCATGTCATCAAGCCACTTTTTCAGGTCGTCCGGTGAACGAAGGGGCCGGTCTTCCAGTTCTTTAAAGAGAGGTTCTACCGAATCCCAACGGCCTAAGTCGGTGCCTTGTGGGACGTAACGACGGGGAAAATCGTGCGGCAAGGTTTGGGGGTTCAAGAGGGTCATGGCTTTCCTTTGGGTGTCGGGCGAGGCGTCACTTTAACAAAAGCCCATGGTGGAAAAAAGAGGTATGATGTTTTTTCGCGGAGGTGGAAATTTCATGCGCCGATTCTCATTTTTGACAATTCCAACAATGAAATCGGTGCTATACCGACCTCTTTGTCCCCTCGCTTCACGAAAAAAGGTCGGCATGCGCCGACTGGCCACCCTATCTTTATTTTTATTCCTCGCGGGCTGCAACCTGGCGGACCGCGGCCTTTCCAAGCTGCAGGTGGTGGAGGACCTGACCCTGGGTTCTTCCCTGGAGGACATCAAGCAGCAATGGTTCCTCTACTCCGACAAGCCCCTTCTGGTGGACGAAGCCATGAGCACCGGTTCGGACATCGTCTACCGCGGCATCAGCCACGACCCGGCCGTTACCGGCCTTTACTTTTTTTTCGATACCAGGACCAAAATCCTTCACCAGGTGGAATGGCGCTACCAATCCAGCATGACCGAGGCCAAGGAAAAGGAACTGCTGGAAAACTGGACGAAGAAGCTTTGGGAGCCTTCCTATCACCGCCGCTGGGACGGCCAGGTTTATGTCTGGTCGGACCGCAAGGCGCAGTTGCAGCTTTACCTGGCCGACGGCATCTGCCACCTGATCCAAAGACTTAATTAAAATTTTGGGTAAAAAGGGCTGTTTTTACATCGGGGTTGTTTATAATTAGTCCATGCCGATTTATTCTTACTCCCGCATCAACACCTTCTTTACCTGCCCCGCCCAATTCCAGTTCCGCTACATCGAGCGGCGTCCTTCCCCGGCCCCGGAGGGGATCGAGCTTTTCCTGGGTTCCCGTTTCCATGAGACAATGGAATTTCTCTACCAGCAAATCCCCCTGCGGATACCCACCGTGAACGAACTCGTGGATTACTTTAAAAAACACTGGGGCGCCCATTTTCAGGGCGCCCTTCAAAAGCAAAAAGAGAAGGGTTTCAAGGAACCCCTGCGGATCGTGCAGGAGGGTCCCACGGTGGAGGATTACTTCCAGAAAGGCCTGCTTTTCACCGAGAACTATTACCACCAATATCATCCATTCGACCAGGACCAAACCGAGGGCATTGAGCTGAGAGTGGCCTTTAAGCTGGACGCCAAGGGCGAGTACAAAATGCAGGGTTTTATCGACCGGGTGGGGCGCGACAGCGAAGGCACCCTCTGGATCCATGACTACAAAACCAGCTCGCGAAAGTTTTCGGAGGAGGACGCCAAAACCGAGGATCAATTGGCCCTCTACCAGGTCGGCCTCGCCCAAAACCCGAACTATGGGCCCAAGGAAAAGGTAAAGCTGATCTGGCATTTCGTGGCTTTTGAGAAGGACCAGGTCGTGGGGGAAAGGAACCCCAAGGAGATCGAGCGGCTCAAGGAAAGGTACATTTCCAAGATCGAGACGATCGAGAAGTCCAAGAGCTTCCCGACCAAGACCGGCGTGCTCTGCCAATGGTGCGAGTACCTGACCGTTTGCTCCGACGGGCAAAAATGGGTGGAAAACCGGAAGAAGAACGCCGAAGCCGGAGCCGCTCTCGCCCCGGGGATGTCCAGCAAGCCGGGAAATGGAAAAAGTTCACCCGTACCGCAGGCCCAACCCGTCTCCGCGGTTTCGCCGGTTTCTCCACCCCCCTTTGAAGAACCGAAGCCGGCTTTAAGCCCGGTTCCATCCCCATCTTTATCCATGGAAAGCGGGAAGGGCCTGGGACGAAAAAAGCGGTCCTTCGCGGCGGTTTCCCCGGACCAGTTATCCCTCTTCTAAACCCAATAAAAAAAACGCCAGGGGAAGCATTGGGCGTCGCTTCCACTGGCGTGACCCTTTTTGGGGGTTAGGAACCGGTGGGGGCCTTTTCCCGCCCACCTCCTAACCTTTAGAGCTTTTGCATTTTCTCGTGAATGATCCGGTCCAGGGCTTCCTGCAGGGTCGGGTTTTTCTCTTCCATCAAGGAACCTAGGAAGCTCCACACTTTCGGTTGGTTGACTTTGGACAGGGCTTCGACGGCTTCCAACCTGACGGGCAGGGAGAAATTTTTGCCCCGCAGGAGAGGTTTTTTGCGGGCGATATCCTCCAAGAAGGGAACTCCCTCCGGGGCGGCTAGGTCGCCCAGGGACCGGCAAACGGCAATCAGGAATTCGTCGTTCTGGGGATAGCGTCCCCCCCGGATCTTGGCGGCCTTGAGCAGTACCGTGAGCCCGGGCAAAAACTGGATCTTACCGATGATCCTCGCCGCCATGGCGGCGATTTCCTCCGAGTCGTCGAAAAGGGCCAGCCTCAAGGCGGGTCCACCGCCCGGATCCCCCACTTCCTCGATGACTTCCAAAAGGTTTAATTTGAGCTCACGGCTTCCCCTGGAAAGCCAAGCCGAAAGCTGGAGTGAAAGGGCCGGATCCAAGCCGCAAACCCGCAGGATGGGAATCATGTTCCGGACGTCCTCTTCGCTCTCGGCGTCGGCCAGGCGCTCGGTCAGGACGGAACGGAGGGGTTCTCTCATCTCATTAAAAAGCCACAAGTACCCGCTTTTCTCGGTGGCCGGCGCGGCCAGGAACCCTTCCACCAAAAGGGGCGCCGCTATTTCCCCCAGGAGGGGGTACTGTTTCAACCGCCCTGCCTTGGAGGCGCAATAAACTAAGTGGCGGACCAAGTCGGGCGTGGATCTTTCGAAAAGCCAGTGATACGCGATGCGGGGGCGTTCAGGGAAGGTGGCGGATTCCTCGTCGGCGTGAAAATGCAGGGTGGACAGAAGGTTCAATGCCGACTCCTCGCCGCCCCCGGCCAATGCGGGTCCCAAAAGGTCCCAAGCCAAAAGAAGTGCCGTTTGATAGAGGCCGGGCTCCGTCTCTTCGGCCAAAAGCCGGTTCAACCCGTCCAAAACTTTCCGGAGCAGGCCGGCGTTTCGTACCCAGGGCCGGGCATCCATCAAATGGGCCAGCGCGGTTTGCTTTTCCAAGGGGTCGCCAGCGGTCAGCCGGTCGGCCAGGCAGTCGACGGTTTTTTCCACCAATTCCTCTTTCCCGTTGGCGCCCCAATAGGCCAGGCACTCCCCCACCAGTCCCTCCGTGGCCGGGTCGAAAAGCACCGCCGTCCAGCCGTTTTGGATCGCCGCTTCCATTAAAGGAATCATGGAGGACGCGACTTGGTTATCCAAAAGACGGCCCTGGGGGGTGTTGAACCACTGGCGGATATTGGAGAATTCGGGGGAGGATTTTTCCATCCGGTCCAAAAGCCGGTCAAAGAGCTGGTCAAAGGACTGGGTCAGGGCGGCCATTTCCGGTGAGGCGCTGATATTTTTCTTTTGCAGTTGGGAATGTTGCCAGGCTTCAGCCACGAAGCTTAAAAGGGTCTCCTGGGCCTGGGTGCCGACCCCGGGAGCGGGTTCGGCCGACATCCGGTTCAGGAAGCTTTCGCTCAAATTCCCTCCGTCCGGATTAAACGGAGCCGCTACCGTTTGTTCGGTGGACTCCATGGTCGGCATTTCCACCGTATTGGAAGGAGAAACCAAATTACCTACTAAAACCGGCCCGGAGGGTGTGGGGATTTCTTCCTTCCAAATAACGATCTCGGCGTCCTGGGGGATGGGTTGGATGTGGGCGAAATCCCCGGTTATCCCATTGGCATCATTGATGGGGAGGGTGATTTGTTTCATCCAGGAAGTCACTTCATGGGTGGTGAGGCCACCGAGGAACTGGACACCTGGAATATTCTTATCCTGGAAAATTTTGACAAGGTCATCGAGATCGGAAATATCGACGTCGTTGAAAAACATTTTCCCCTGCTTCGCCCGGAGGATAAGGGGACCGCAGCCATCCAGGAACTTCTGGAGGCTTCGGTGGGATTTCGTCACGGCTTGGACCACGAAGGGACTATCGCTGGAATAAAACGAAACGTAACTCAAAGCGGCTTTGAGATCCCGGATGAGCTGGGGAAGGGAAGTCTTGAGGTCTTTGGGCACGGCTTTAACTTGAATCGGGTTCATGTTTTCCTCCAGGTAGTTGTAAGTTGAAGTGAGGTTGGAACCGTATTTCAAGCGGTAGTAAATGCTGGTAAGTTTTTCTTCGATTTAAAATTAGCACTTTTACTATGTGTGAATACAGAAGAAAGCATTTCAAAAAGGGAAGGTCGTTTTACTGTTAAACTGCCCTTAAACTTACCCAAAAGGATAGCCAATCCCCTCCACAAGATTTTGCGGCAATCTTGGAACTTTTATCCCAGGGGCGGGTCACACCAATGTAAAGGCTGTTTTACGAATCAAATTCCAGACGGGAGGGCGGAAACCAGGGATTCATGCCCTAAAAAGGGTTATTTTTTTAGGATTCTCAGTAAATTGCTGTTAAAATAAGCACCTTAAAAGCATAAGCCCCTTGATTCGCCCTAAGAGTTGGAATGAAAATAAGTTAAGGCCAGAAGCGCCTAAATGAAGGAGAAATAAAATGAACCGATTAAAAGTCGTTTTGGCGTTAGTTGCAGTCACGGCTTTGTCGATTGGCTGCGGCACCAAAAATGTCCAAACAACCGAAGTGCCCAAAGCAGTCCCCACCGCCGAACCGGTCAAGCAAGTGGCTTCCGACCATTACACCGTGGTCAACCACGATACGCTTTGGGGAATCGCGGGAAAGTCGGATATTTACAGTGATAATTTCCAGTGGCCTTTGATCTTCAAAGCCAACCGGGACAGCATCCAGGATCCGGATTTGATCTTCCCCAAGCAGGACTTCTTGATTCAGAAGGGGTTGTCCAGTGAGGAAGTGGCCCATGCGAAGGATTTGGCCATGAAAACCCCCAAATTCGTGCCTCACTCCAAGCCGCGGGAAACCCTGCCCTTGGATTACTTCTGATTTGAACATGAGGTAAAAAGTAGACTAAAGGCCCGTTCCCGTGAGGGGGCGGGCTTTTTCTTTTTCCGCCCCCGGGATTCTAAAGGGGACACTGTCCCCTTTGGCCGTTAAGGATGGGGTAGCATAGGGGGAATTTCCCCTATGAGCGTCAGCGGGAAGGGGCTTTTTTTTTGATTCCATCCCTCCCTAAAATCTTCAACCCCATTGCCAGGACAGGAGAAAAACCATGAAAGCCATCCTCGTAAAGGAATTCGGCGGGCCGGAAGTCATGAAATTAGAGGAAGTGCCCGATTTGATCCCGGGCCGTCACCAGGTATTGGTGCGCCTGGAAGCGGCTGGCGTCAATCCGGTGGACGCCTACATGTTTTCAGGTAATTATCCCCGCAAGCCCGTCCTTCCGGCCACTCCGGGTATGGACGGGGCCGGCGTGGTGGCGGCGGTAGGCCTGGGAGTTAAAACGGTCAAACAAGACGCCCGCGTCTACGTCGAAAGCTCGGTCACCGGCACTTACGCGCGGTTTTGCCTGGCGGATGCCGCCAATGTCCATCCCCTTCCCCCCCATGTCTCCTTCGCCCAGGGCGCGGCCTTGGGCGTGCCCTACGCCACGGCCCATCGGGCCCTCTTCGGCAAGGCCAAGGCCCAAAAGGGGGAGACGGTCTTGGTGCACGGGGCTTCGGGCGGGGTGGGCATCGCCGCCGTGCAATTGGCCCGGGCCGCCCAACTCAAGGTAATCGGGACGGCCGGGAGTGAACAAGGGCTTCAATTGGTCAAGGAACAGGGGGCCCAGGAAGTCTTGAATCACAAGGACCCCTCCTACCTGGAAAGCTTAAAGGAGATCACCGGCGGCAAGGGAGTGGACATCATTCTGGAAATGGCCGCCCACGTGAACTTGGGCCGCGACCTTCCGCTATTGGCTCTCCATGGCCGTGTGGTGGTCATCGGTTCCCGGGGACCCGTGGAAATCAACCCCCGCGACCTGATGGGCCGGGATGGCTCCATTATGGCCTTCACTCTCTTCAACGCCACGGCGGAGGAAAAAGCCGAAATCCACAAGGATCTCATTCGCGGGCTTAAAAATAAGTCCCTGAAACCCGTCATCGGCAAGGAATTTCCGCTGGATCAAGCCGTTGAGGCCCACAAACTAATCCAGCAGCCGGGGTCCTTTGGAAAGATCGTCCTGATCCCCTAGGCCGATCAAGGTTTTAGAATTGGTTTTTTGCTGAAGCCTTGGAAATACTTCAGGCACTTGTCCCGCCAAGCGGCCGCGTCCTTCACTTGCACTTCCAGCTTGGCCTCGACCGCTTCCCACCGCTCATCGTCTACTTTCCCTTTCAAGTACCCCCATTGGGTTTTCATATCCTCCGCCTCAGCGACGCCCAGGTTGTAACGGTAGCAGAGTTCCTTCCAGAAGCTTTGGGGAGGGCCTGGATACATTTTTCCGGGGTAATCCGCGAAGCTTGGCTTGTACCACGTTTTTATGGGGTGATCCCAGGGCACATGGTGGAACCACAAGAGGTATTGCTCAGGGCATGTGGAGAGGTTGTTGAACCGATCCGGCAGGGGCGGATGGTATTGGTCCACCGCGTCGCTTCCCTTCCGCGTCCGGTCAAACCCCAGTCCCTGGGCATCGGCCCGGGTGTAATAGGCTGCCGACCAATCCTCCCTACGCGGGTCCACCATGCCGGGGTCGGGGGCGTAGTGGAGGTCCTTCTCGAAAACACCGTTGAGCCCCAAGGGGCAGGTGTAGTCCACATAGATTTCCCGGGAGTCCAACATCAGTTTGCTGATAAACGATCCAGAAGAATTGTTGCCCCAAGTAAGACCGGCCCATTCCTCCGCGACAGTCTTGGCGCTCAAAGTAGGGTTCCAAGCCATTCTCCCGAAGGCGTACCAATTGGCGGCGGCGAAGGGATGTCCGCACCAGTTGCGGTCGTCGCCCGTATTGGCCACGCCCGCGATCAGGCTGTCCTGCTGGCCGTCCAATTCGCCGGTCACCACCTTTGCCACCGTGGAACCCGGCCCTTTGGCGTAGGTGTCCGAATCCAGGAATTCTTGCCAAAGGGTTCCCAAGTAAACGAGGTGGTTGGAATGGCCCAGGTATTCCTGGGTCACCTGCAGTTCGGCCGCCAAAGGCGTTTTCGGCATGGAGCCGAAAAGTGGGCTGAAGGGCTCGCGGGGCTGGAAGTCCAACGGGCCGTTCTTGACCTGGATAAAGACGTTCTTATCGAATTTCCCGTCCAAAGGTGTGAATTCCTTGTAGGCCCTTTTGATGCGGTCCTTGTCCACCGAATCCTGGTAGACGAAGGCCCGCCACATCACCACGCCGCCATGGGGGGCCAGGGCCCGGGCCAGCATGTTGGCGCCCTGGTCGTGGCTTCGCCCATAATCGTTGGGGCCGGGCTGGCCCTCGCTGTTGGCCTTCACCAGGAAGCCGCCGAAATCCGGAATGAGTTTGTAGATCTCCTCCGCCTTGGCCTTCCACCATTGGATCACTTGGGGGTCCAGGGGGTCGGCGGTGGAAAGGTCGCCCAGGGCCTTGGGGGAACCAAAATTGGCCGAAAGGTAAACCCTCATGCCGTAAGGCCGCAAAGCATTGGCCAAGGCGGCCACCTTCATCAAATAAGCCGTGGTCAGAATTTTGGGATCGGCGTTCACGTTATTCAGGACCGCGCCGTTGATCCCAACCGAAGCACAGGCCCGGGCGTAATCCGTCACGCGGTCGTCCACGTGGCCGGGAAGTTCCTGCCATTTCCAAAGGGACTTGCCCGCGTAACCCCTTTCAATCGTCCCGTCCAGGTTGTCCCAATGGTCCAAAAGCCGCCGGTGGATCGCGGGCTTTTCGGCGATATCAAGATCGCTTCCCAACCCGTTCGTCCCTATAAGCCGCAAATAATGAAAGGCCCCATACAGGCATCCCACCGGGCTTTCGGAAGCGATGACCGTCACTTGGTGGCCGTCCACCTGGACCAAGCGAAGAAGGTAGCCTTCGGCTCCCAACGGCTTTAAATCCTTGTCCAAATTCAATTGCGAGATGATGGGTGAATCACTGGGAGTGCCGACGATGAGGGAAGCTTCCTGGACCTTGTCCCGGACCGGGATATCTTTTCCCAAAAGGCCCTTCAACCCTCTTTGGAGTTCCTTGACCAAAACCCGGTCGGTGTCCGATTTTCCCGGGGCGACGATACAAGAGATATTTTTTCGGCAGTATTCCAACGCCTGGGCGTCGTCCACCCTGGCGTAGCGCAGCCAAAGCTTGTAGCCGTCCTCCGCCCGGGCTTCTCCGCTTCCTAGTAATCCCAAACCCAAAATCGCCAAAGCCAGCCACCTCTTTTTCATGGGGCATCCTTGGTTTTAAATTTTAAAGAGATTCCAGTATGCCGTTTTTATGTTGGGTTTCCAGCGGAAGATGGAATTAAAATGGGCTTTCAAATCGGGGAGGCGTTCTTGGATAATTTTAAGGATCAAATTCAAAAACAGGCTTTGGAAGCCACGGTGAAGGTTATCCAACAAAAAATCGAGGGGCTCACCTGCCCGGTCCACCATCAAAGTCCCCGCCTGAAGTTCTCCGAAGACTCGGGCCCCGGCGAGCAAAAGATGTCCTTCGATTGCTGCTGCAATACCCTTTCGGACATGTTGCAGGAAGCCTTGAAGACTTAGAACCCAGATCCCCCTCTTTCAGAGGGGGAAATTAAGGTCCGATTCTCAAGTTTGTAAAAATAAAGCCTGTTACTTGAACCTGGACTTGGCCGCATTCACCGCCTTCCCCAAGGCCTCCAAGGCCGAATTGGCTCCCGACTTCATGTCCTCCCAGGCCTCGCCGCCGGCCTTTTGGACGGCCCCCATCTTTCCTTGGAGTTCACTGCGTTTGGCTTTCAGTTCCTCGATATGCTTCTGCAACTCGGCGCGGGCGTCCGCCCCCATCTTGTCGGCCTTGGCCTGCAGCTTGTCGATATCGGCATTCCACTCGTCGATCTTGGTTTTTAGCTTTTCCACATAGACGTCCCTTTTTTCACCCATTTTCGGCTCCTTTAGCTTTAGATCCTCTTCACCCAACATTATTCTCGGGGGACTTCACTTCCCTTTTCAACCTTGGAAGCCATTTTTCAGGTCCGAAGGGCCTCTTTTTACCTGCACGTTCCCCCCCAGCATGACCCGGATCACAAAAGCCCGGTTTTGGCTTTCGGAGGCTTTAAGAAAAGCCCGATTCCAGATAAAGTTATCCCATGCTCAACCCCGAACAAATCCAGCAGGCTTCCCTCGCGGTGCGCGAACTGCGGGTGTCGATTTCCAACTTCTTCCTTTATTCCGTCGAAAACGCCATGGTCAAGCAGTCCCTGGACCGCCTTCTGGAGGCCCTCGCGCGCCTGTTCAACGAACTTCCTTCCGTCTCCTTCGGGGAATCGGAGGGGCGGCTTGTGGTGGAAGGGGCTCCCCTGGATGAGCGCCTGACGGGCTCCACGAACATGATCAAGGACTTGTTTTTGACCCACAAGGTCCGGACCCTGACCTTCCTCAAGGGCGTGGAATCCTCCGAGGTCCAGGCCCTCTTCTCGCTCCTGAAACCCAAGGCCCTCCCTACCGGCCTGTCCCTTTCCCAGGCCCTGGTCCAGCAATCCTTGGAGCACGTCCGCGTGAACGAGAAAGTTTTCGTGGCCCTTTCCGAGGGCGAAATGGTGGTTCCCTCCGATGAGGCCTCGCTCGGCGGCGGACAAAACCTCGAGGAGGCCCTGGAAGCCCTGCAGTATTTCCTCCAAATTTTCAGCCGCGTCCGCCCGGACGCCAATAAACAGGAAGTGGCCAAGCGGCTCATGGAAAACATGGGGACCTGGCTCCAATCCGAGGGAGTGGAGGGGGCGGCTTCGGGAGGGGAAGGTGGGGGTGGCGCGGGCGGCGGAAAAGCTCCGGCTCCCAATGCCCAACCCTGGCGGGAATTGATGGGCGGATTCCTGGGCTTGAAGAACGCCCTCTCTTCCATGAAATCACCCTCCCAAGTGAGCGATGTCCAGGTGAACATGGACGACCTTTTGAAAAAACTGGTCCTTTTGGGGGAAAGCCAGGGCTTGGCGCTGGTGGAACCGGCGGCGGAAGCTTCCGGCTCCGGCGCGGCCGCGACCCTTGCCCCCGAACCCGAACCGGCCGAGACCGTCCCCGCCGGGCAAGGTAGTCTTTTCGAGACCGATCCGGTCCTTTTGGCCGTGGATAAAGGCGATTGGGAGGCCCTCTTTAATCCCGAATTGGAGGAGAAGGTCGTCGAGAAAATTCCATCGCTCCTGGAACCCGATCGCGCGGAGTCTTTGGGGGCTTTTTGGGAAAAACTATGGGAAAAAATCTTTTCCGCGGACGAGAGTACCCAGGCCCTGGCCCTGCGGCACTTGAGCCACGTGCAATGGGACCGCATCCCGCGCCCCCTCCAACTGGAGGGCTTCCGGAACCTCTGCCGCCTGTTGAAGGAAATCCGGCGCCCGGCCAATTACCCCATGGCCCTCACCCTGGCCCAGGACTGGATTCCGCAGGAACTGGCCTCTCCCGATTGGACCGATCTCTTGGAAATGGCGCGCCTGCTGATGCGGGCCTCGGAACAGACGCCTCCCCGCTTTGAAAAGCAAAACCAGGCCGCCCGGGTGGCCTTGGACACCGTTTTCTGCGAACCCATCCTGGAATCGCTTCTCAACCGTTTCCCCGCCGAACCGGAGGAAGGCGATAGCATCCGCAAACTTTTCACCCTCTTGGGCCCGCGGGTCGGCCCCTTCCTGTTCAATAAAATTGAGACGGAACTCACCGGAAGCTCCCAATGGCTCAAGGCCCTCGACCTCTTGGAGGCCCAGCAAAAGGAAGGCCTGCACGTTTACGAGGCCTGGCTGGGCTGGCCCGAGAAACGGGCCCAACTGGAGAAGTTCCTGGATATCTTCACCGCCATCCCGCCCTCCGGCGAGCTGGAGGAATTTTTCGAGCGCCACTGGAACACCTTCAGCCCCCTGGCCCAGGGGAAGATCCTCGCCTCGGCCCGCCAATGGGGAATACAGGGGATCCGCCCCTTCCTGGTGCGGCTTTTGGAAAAGCCCGAATCCCCCATCGCCCAGGAGGCGCTGGAAACCCTTGCCGGCGTGGGCATGGAGGGGGACGGGGAAAGCATCGTCCTCGCGGTCAAAAAATATCCTCCCCATGGGAAGGACAGGGACAACTTCTGGATCAAGGCCTGCCAGGCCTTGGGGCGCCTGGCCGACACCCCCTCCGCTTCCGCCTTGATGGAATGGGCCGCCAAGTACAAGTTATTGGAGCAAAAAAAGCACCGCAGCCTGGAAGTGCGCCGCGCGGCCATCCAGGCCCTGGGCCGCTTCCATTCGGCCACGGTCTGGGAATTCCTGGGGGAACTCAAGAAAGACGGCGAGAAGGAATTAAAGCCGGATGTGGAGGAGGCTTTGAGGTCGGTGGCTGAAAAACTATCGTCCCAGGAAGGCAAACCAAACGCCGGCTCCTGAACCGGGAAAAAATTATTCCCTTAATGCCTGGGTCGCGCTCTGTACCGCATGCGGTAACGTAGTTTTCGAAAAGCCTGTTCCGCCGGAACGGCCGTTCCCTGGATCACTTCTTTTTGGCTCTGGGTGACAAGTTTCAGGAGCGCCGGGGTTTCCAACGTTTTCTCATAGAAATTAGGATGGACATCTTTTTTTAGCTGCACGTTTGTTTCTCCTGCTAAATGAAGTGCACCTCTAAAAATTAACTTTTCACCCTCACCCCGCCCTCTCCCCTCAAGGGAGAGGGCGTAAAAGACCAGCAAATTCCCCATTCCCCTCGCCCCTTGCGGGAGAGGGTTAGGGTGAGGGGTGCCGTTGAAGTTTTTTTTAGTGGTGCCCTTAATTTCAAATATAGTTCGGATTTAGTGTCGCCAGGCCTGGTCCGTCTGTCAACGGGTGGCAGGCGGTCAATTCAGGGGGGCCAGGTAGGTAAAGGGAAAAAGCGGGATGTTCCTAAGAATGGTGAAAACCACCAACATATAAAAAATACCCCAAACCCAGAAAGGGTGGATTTCCGAAAGGGGCCTCTTCCGGACCGCCGCATAAACGAAAAACGGCACGGCCAAAACCGCCATGGCGTTGTCATGAAGGGCCGTGAGGAAGTTCCCGTGAAGAAGCTGGTAAAGCGCGCGGGTGGAACCGCAACCGGGGCAATAAAGCCCGGTCAAGTCGTGAAAGACGCAGGTGGGATAGTGAAAGGTGCCAGGTTTGAAGAAGTAAAGAAAAGTCAGGCCCGCGGCGGCCGCTGCCAAGAGAACAACCTTCGTCAAAACGGGATGTTTCTGGAAAAGTTCCATATCGGTGATTCCCTGATATCCCCCAAAGGGGGTATTAGCATCCGAAAGCAAAAAAATTCCCACGCCCTGCCTTTGGTTTCAAAAACAAGGCATGGGGAAAAAATCTAAAAACGAGTCAGGCTGTCGGTCAGTGTTGGCCCAATTGCGGCATTTGACTGTGGACGAGCGCGATGATGGAAGCCTCGAACACAACCCAGAGGATCCACGCGGCAATCCCGACGCCCAAAGCGACAAAGCACCACTTCTTGGCGTTCTGGGAAGCGGCCTCGGCGCCGGCCATGTCGCCCGCCGCGACATAACCATTCACTTTGCCGGCGAAATAGACCGCCGGTAACCCGAAGGGCATGCAGCAGCAAACAGTGGTTAGGATGGCAAAGACTAAATAATTCGAAACCGGTTTATTTTCAGCCATATCTGGTTCCTCCTTGGTTTTCCTTCTTTGACCCGCAACCCTCAAAACAACCCCTTCACCCAAAAACCTTTTACGACTGATGCTTCATGACCAGGGGAATGATCACCGCGGCGCCCACAAACACCATGTAAAGGATGATTCCGGCCAAGCCGATCCCAAAGGCGACCCAGCACCAGGTTTTGGCGCTTTTAGATGCCGCTTCGGCGCCGGCCATGTCCCCCGCGGCGACCTTGCCGTTGACCTGGGCCGCGTAAACGATGGAGACGATCCCAAAGGGAAGGCAGCAAAAGATGGTGCAAAGGATGGCCTGCACTAAATAATTCGGTACGGATTTACTTTCAGCCATGTCTGATCCTCCTTGATTTATCCTTCTTCCACAGCGCCCAAAAACAAACCTCCAACCCGGATTCCTTCCCCTCTTTGATGCGGATGATCCCCGCACTTCGGGGATTTCGGCTTCCTTTTACCTGGGATGGTCCACGAAGGCGCTCACAACCCCCAAAATGAGATAGAGGACGCCTCCCACCATGCCGCACCCAAAAGCCACCCAGGCCCAGGTCTTGGCCAGCCGGGAGCAACTCCTCGCCCCCGCCCAATCTTGGGCCTGGATTTTGGAGTTCACTTGGGCGGCGTAGACGATGGCCACGATCCCAAAAGGCACGCAGCAGCAAATGGTGGAAAGGATGGCCTGGACCAGGTAATTGGGGATAACCTCCTGGGTAGGGGCCGTGGCGAGGGGTTCGCCGCATTTGACGCATTTGGCCGCCTTTGCCTTGTTCTTCGCCCCGCAATGGGTGCAAAACATTCTGGGTCCTTCAGTTATTTTTTAAAAATCGCGAAAAAAACCCAAACCAGGATGGAAACGGTATAGATCAAGCCGAACAACCCACCCCCCAGTATTCCGATCCAGGCGTGGACCTTTCCCTTGGCCTCCGGATGGATCTGGGCTTCCTTCAACCCCTGCAAACCCAAAACAAACGCGGCGATCCCCAAGGGGGAGCCCAGACAGGGGATAAGGGAAAAGACGGCCAGGTAATAGGCGATCAAAGCCTTGGCGTTTTTGTAGGGGATAAGGGTGGCAATGGGGTCGCTGGAGGGTGCGGCGATCGTCTTGAGGACTTTCCCGCATTCACTGCACTTGAGGCTTTCGTCGCTGTTTTGGGCGCCGCATTTGGGGCAATACATTCGGGGCTCCATACGCTTCAAACTAACGGGAAACGGGAAAAAGTATCACACAAAATAAAAGCAGTGGAAAGGAAGAAAACGGACGGGGAATGGAGGATTTACAACGCCTTTACCGGCCCCGGGGATGGGGTTTCGGGGGCGCCTTCTTCGAATCCACCCAAGGGGTAGGGAAGCGGTCCCCGTATAAGCCATGCCACTTTGTTCCCCCATCGTGGACGATCAAACTATTCAAAATTCTCGTTTTTATGCAAAACGGTCTTTAGCTTTTTATCTAAAGTCCAAACCTTCGCTTTCGAATCCCGCGCGGAAATGATCAAGACTGCGTCAATGAGTCCGATTCCATGATCGATCCATTTGTTTCGGGAGGATAATTCACCCGCTTTGACCCAGGCCCCTTGCATCGGACTCTTTGGCAGGTTTCCCCAAAATTCCAAAAGGACCCGTCTTTCGCGGTCATCCTTGGCGCCTTGAAGAAGTTCACCGAAAACAGGTTCAATCGCAAGAATCTGGCGGTCTTCAAGCAATTGTTCCATCTGGTCGAGATAAGGTTGATGCCCTTTGAGGTACTCCACCCAAACAGAAGTATCCACAAGGATCATGATTTGCGGTTACGGGCTCTAACGCGGTGGGCGGTAAATGCTTTGGAGAAACGGAGAGGATGCGAATGAACCGACTGTTTTAAACCCCTAATTTTTTGTTGCTGATTCCATTCCGACAACGCCTTGACGAGCGATTCCGTGAGGTTTTTGCCTTTGGCGAAACCTTGAACCTCTTGGATAAGTTGATCGGGTAAGAGCGCGGTGACTTTCATGGCTGAATTATACGATAGGCTATCGTATTTTACCAGCCAATGAGACTTTTTTGATGGGTCACTCTACCTCCCCGTCGTGGGCAGGACCCTAGCCTATTTCTGAAACCAATTCAGGATGGGATTTTAGAATTCGAATGAGCTTTGATGCGGAACCACTTGGCCGGCGGATACCCTGCTCCCAATGCTCAACGGCATTAGGGCTTGCCCCCACAACCCCTGCAAATCCGGCCTGGGTTAAATGCAAAGCCTTACGGACATCTTTTACTTCGTCAGCGGTCGCTGGTTTTGGGCGGTGGCTTTCCCGCATTCCCCGGAGTTTTTTGCCTTTTTTAATTTCAATCGATTGTTTAAGACTCTCTCGCATCAGTTTAAAATCTTTATCGTTCATTTCTTCCCTCCTGTTTTCCCTTTTCCTAAAGCCTGCCGTAAATCCTGGACTAGGATCTTTTCTTGTTCAACCGTCAGATCCGGAGCTTTTCGTTTATCAATGATGAAAAAGAGATAAATATCATCGGGCTCATCAAAAAAGTACCAAACCCGGTAACCACCGCTTTTCCCTTCCGGCCTTTTGGTCGAGGCAACGCGCAACTTATGAATGCCGCGCCCTAAAAGCTTCCCGCCATTTGGGTTGTTGTTGATGGCTTCTTCAATCGCGGTTTGCAGCCCCTCCTCACGAATGGCGTCGATTAGTCTCGAGTAGATGGGTGACTGAATGAAATGATGCTGTTCCATCACCCAACCTTTCTTGATATCCTACATTGTAGGACTATCGTGTGGATAGTCAAGATTGTCGAAAAATCGCTACCCCAAACTCTACGGGCCCCTTCGTTTCCTTACAGCCGACTGCGAACTGTCGACCGTCGACTGCTTTTCACCCTTTCCTGAGCCAAAAGGTCTTGGCCGCGTTCGCGCCGTCCGTTATGTCGGAATCGCTCTCGCCGGGGCACGGGTTACAGCCCGTGGCCTCCTTCAGTTCCCGCCGCAAATCTTCCATAGGCCAGGTGGAAAGATTGGTGCAAACCAGCGCTTCGCCGCCGGGAACCAGCAGGTCCACGCAGTTTTTGGCCATGGGGATAAGCCCGCTGCGGGCGGAAAAGGGCTTCCCTTTCGACCTCGAAAAGCTCGGCGGATCCAGGACGATGGTGTTGAAAAGCCAGCCCCGCTTGCGGGCGAGGGCCAGGTAATCCCGGGCGTCGGCCCGGGTGAAGACATGGCCCGTGGTGGAAAGGCCGTTTAAGGCGAAGTTCTCCTTGCCCCAATCCAGGAAGCGCGCGCTCACGTCCACGCTGGTGACAGCGGAGGCTCCCCCCATGGCGGCGGCCACGCTGAAGGAGCAGGTATAGGCGAAAAGGTTCAACACCCGCGCGCCGCTGGATTGGCCCAGCAGGCGCCGCCGGTTCGCCCGCTGGTCCAGGAAAAGGCCGGGCGATAAGCCCGTGTCGGCGCGCAAGTGGAAATTCAGGGGGCCCTCCCGGGCCTGCCACCGGCCCGGGAAAGAGGGGCTCTGCCAGCGCCGGGCGAGCCCGGGGTCCTTTCCGCGGTTGACCATCGCGTTCACCAGCCAATGCCCGCAGCCCGCCCTCTGGGCCAGTTTCCCGAGGGCCGACAGGTCCCCCCCGGTTGGCGGATGGGGCCGCAGCCACGAAACCCAAAGGCAGGGCCCATAGCGGTCCACCACGACATCCGCCGTGTCCCGGTCCACCAGGCGGTAACACTCGTTGGCCCCATCCCCCGCCAGGGTCTCCCTTTCCTTCGCCCGCTCAAGGGCCTTTTGGATCCATTTTTCGTCGGACATCGGTGCCCTTTCCATCTCCAGCGTAAGGCTCATCCTTCTTTATGGGACAACTTTACTGGAGTTAATGAATAAAAAGGGATGAGGGTGATGCATTCGTTGGATGTCATGGCGAGGAAGCCCGGTTTATGGGCCGAGGTGTGTCGATTTTCCATATAGGAGTTAAGGAAATCGGTACTCTACCGACCTCTTTAACCGCTTTATGGAAGGTCGGCATGGCCATCCAAATCATTCCAGAAACTGCAGTTTTTTGACCGCTTTAGGTTGCCGCGGCGGCCCGAATCAAAGACTGCGGCTTTCCCCGATCAGGCGGACCACGTCGGCCTCCTTGAGGTGCGAAAAGCCCTTCTTCTTCGAAAGGGCCTCGGCCCAACGGTAGAAGTTCTTTGAACTGGTCTTTTCCGACATTCCCTTTTGCTTGAGGAAAAACCCCAGGGACTCTTCGATCACCTGCCCCAGCGTTTCATCCTGTTCTAGGGCGTATTTTTTGGCCAGCCGGAGCAGTTCCTTGTCCAATCGCAGGGTCGTTTTAAGCGAGGTTTCCATGATTCCCTCCTTTTGGTTGGGAAGGGGCTCTATGTTCTGCTGGAGAAGCCCCGTGAAAGGTGGCGGCCTTAATATTATTTTTGTTTGATCAATAAGACCGCGCTGCCGCCTGAAACCTTATAGTTGTTGCCGGTCTTGAAGGCTTGCACATTCTCAAAGTAAACCTTCGCATTGACCTTGGGGTTCTCGAATTCCACCGACATTTCCTCTTGGGGGATGCCCATCTGGAAAACCTCGCTGTAATCATGCGCCTTGAGGACCTGCTCGATTTTTTGCAGGGGAATATCCGCCACGTAATTCCCGTTGTATTGCACCATCAACAGTTCGTTTTGGCCCGAAAGGCTCACGAGGTATTTATCCCGGTTTCTCGGGGTCAGGACGGGGCAGGTGGCCGATAAATAAAAACGCTGGAGCTGGTCATAGCCGGCCACGTTGAGAACTCCCCCCCCTTTCGCCGTAAACTCCTTGGGTTCATTGGTGGGGACCACCGTGTCGCATTGCTGGACGCCGATCATCTGAAGCAGCATTTGCGCGTCCTGGGGCCCATTGCGGGAAACGCCGCCGTAAATGCCGTTACCGTTGGAGGCTTCCATCTTCCCAAAACCGGAGAGGTCCTGGGTGAACCAAGCCTGAAGGCGGTCGAGGCCGAAATTGGCGGCGATGGCGGTCAAGTCGATTTCCAGTTCTTCGTATTTTTTGGCGTCGAGCGGGCCCTGGGGCTTGACCACCTTGCCGTTTTGAAGCATCCCGTCCCCGGCCAATTCCCGGCCCAGGCTGGCGCGGTGGTGCTGAAAGGAGAGCTCCCTCACGCCCAAGGGGCCTTCCCAGGAAAGGGCCATGAGCGCCAGCAATAAAAAGGCGGGCCAGGCCATCCCGGCCTTGGGTTTGAAAAAAGAATAGGCGAAGGCAAAGACGAACCAGGCCAGCGCGTAGAGGAAATAGTAGTCCGCCATTTCCCCGAAATTGGCGCCCTTGACCAGGACCCAGCCCGCGAAAAAGAGGATGGGCAGGGAAACCGCCGAAATGATTCTTTGGTACTGGGTGATCCAGCCCTGGTCCTCCTTCAACCTTACGGGAATCATGAGCAGGAAGGAGCCGTAAGCCAGGACGCAGGTGGTAAAAATGCCGTAGAGAAACTCGTCCGATTCCAGGGAGAGGGAGGCCATGTCATTGGCCGCCATCAACCCATCCACGAAGTAGCCGGCCAGGACCAGGAACATGGCCCCATAAAGGACGTTGGGCCCGATCGCCAGCCCCTCTTCCCCCCCTTCCTCGCCGCTGTTCAGGGCCTGGTGGACGGCTCCGATCAGGTACCAGGGAAAAACGAGGGCGCGGACCATGCCGTTGCCCAGGTCACTACCATAGGAATCATCCGTCAGGAAATAGGAAATATAACGCCAGGGAATATGGGCCAGGATCTTTTGCAGGAAAAAGCTGACGGCCAAGGTGAGGAGGATGGCGCCCGACAAGCCGAAAAGCAGCTTGGACAGGTAGGCCCATTGCCGGCGGGGGGAATCCGTCATTTTCAATAGGGGCAGGCAAAGGGCGGTGCCCACCAGCAGCAGGTAAAGATGCTCATAGGCCGCGGAGGTGTCCAGGTATTCCCGGTTAAGAAAATAGTTGAAGCACAGGTAAAGGGCCACGAAGCCCAGGGCATGCGCGACCGCGGGGGTCTTGAGCCATTTCGGGCGGGGCATTTCCAGCAGCAGGTGCAACAACGCGAAAAGCGGAATGCCCAACTGGATACAGAGGATCAGGGTGGCCGATCCGGGTACGGGAATGGCTACATTTTGCCCCAGGAATATATGGGCCACCGTTCCCAGGGCCAGCGAGAAGGCGCTGAGGAAGCTGAAGAAAAAAACGAAGGGATATTTTTTAATGTATTGGGGGAGGTTGATTTCAGGAAAGAGCCAGGCGGTCTTGGGCGGCATAAGGTCTCCTTGATATGAATTCAACAACGGCCAGATGCTTTAGTTTACAATAAATGTTCCGTTGGGTTTTGCCTAATCTATCCATATAAGACAGGAGTTATCTATGAACAGCGATTCCTTGAGAAAGCCCCTTCCCTTCGCGGTCGTTTTATCCTGGGGCTTTGGCCTGGCCTTTTTCCACCTCTTCGAGAAAATCCATCCCTTCCATCCCGCGGTCTATACCCCCTTGTATTTGTTCCCCGTGAATATCCTTCCCGCGGTGGTGACCCTGGCGATGATTCTTTATGGTTTTACCGACCCCTCCTACCGGAAGGGCGCCCAAACCCTGCTTTTGATCTTTGCTTTATGGAATATGACCGACGCTATTTTGGACACCTTCGACCTTTGGAACCTCAACCAGCTCCAGATCTTGGCCGTGTTGAAAAGCTGGTCCTTCTCCCAAACCTTACTCAAGGGTGAACTTCAAGGCCTTGGAAGCTGGGTGTTGGATTTTTTAATCGGCTGGTCTTTCCTGAAAAAAAGGCCCTTGGGTTTTGAATACCCGCCCGTGAACCCGTTCCAGGACGTTTTCATGAATTTCACCGGGGTTCTTTGGATCCTTTACTCGGTTTATGAAATCGGCCTGCACTTGGCGGTTTTGTCGTATAAGGTGATGAGGATGTTGTAATGGGTCTCTAAGTTCCGCTGAAGAACCCCCGCGGCGGCCGCCCGGCAAAGAAAAAGATCCCTTCAAAATCAGCCATGGCCTGAAGTATAAAGTGAACTTATGAACCGCTTTAAGGCCGGCACCCAGGTTTTCCACAAAAAAATGCAGGTGATGGGCGTCGTCAAGAACACCCAGGGCTCTTCTCTTTCCATCATGATCGCCAAGTCCATTCCCCTTCAAACCTGGAGAAAATCGGATGTCGAAGTTTGAGACATGAAAACGGCGGTCCAGAAAAATAGTAAACAGTATGCTTGAGGTGCTTTTGATCTTGCCGGATTGGGGCATCCATGGACTTGCGGCCTGAAGATATTAAACTTTGGAAGGTTATCGAAATTGAATCGGTTGAAAAGAAAGTCAAAATAACTTTCAAGGACCCGAATAAAAAAATCTTGAATGATGTTTATGAGCGTTTGAAATCCAAATTAACGGTTTATCCGCCCGATCAAAAATACTTTTCAAACCCGAGGCTGGATTTACAAAGCTTGACTTTTTGGGTCAAAAGCGAAAATGGACAAATCCTAGCAAGGGCCAAATATATCGTTTGGGCCGAAACCTGTGTGATTGACAAGTTTTACCTGGCTAGTGAAAAACCGACCGATCTTGACTTGTAGCCACAACGTGGGTACACTATGGCTAAACAAGGGGGATCTATGACAACCGTTCATGAAACCCATAAAACCAGCCGAATAAAAGTCACTTCCTTCAAGGTGTTAAGAAAACACAGGGGAGCCAAAGACGAGGTTTTGCGCTTCCGGGTTGATGCCCGTCAAAAGCAATATTGGCTGGAGGCGATAGCGAAATTGGGGGCGGAGTTTTCCAGTTACGTCAGGCAAGCCGTAGACAGGGCTATTGCCCAAGACCTCCGGTCATCCGATCCACAATGGCAGGAATTTATAAAAGCTGTCCAACCGGTGGCAAAACAAGTGTTGGGACACGAGGTTAGCGACAATGTTAAGGATCGTTTGGAAAACGCGACTGAAATCGAGGATGCCTTGAAGAAATCTCTTAAAGCGAGAAAAGAGATAAACAAATGAATGAGGAAGAGCACCCTTTGCGGGATCGCCGATAGGTTGGAATGTGGTTTGAAGGATCTGCTCGAGAAGCCCCGAATGAAGAAACCCCGCTCCGGCCGCCCCGCAAAGAAAAAGACCCCTTCAAAATCGGCCATGGCCTGAAGTATAAAGTGAACCTATGAACCGCTTTAAGGCCGGCACCCAGGTTTTCCACAAAAAAATGCAGGTGATGGGCGTTGTCAAGAACACCCAGGGCTCTTCCCTTTCCATCATGATCGCCAAGTCCATTCCCCTTCAAACCTGGAGAAAATCGGATGTTGAGGTTTGGGACATGAAAACGGCGGTCCAGAAGAGGCTAAAAAAGGGTGGCTTTATCCGGGATGTTTATCTTAAAGGCGAGAGAGGGTAAACAAGCCGGTACATAAAGTGGCACCAGGGACCTGCTGGTGAGCACCCTTTACGGGATCGCCGATCGGTTGGGAAGTTCCTAGAACCACGTCGTAATAACCGCTGTCATTGCGAGGAGGCGCCCCAATCGGGGCGGTTGCCGTAGGGTTTGGTTTTGAATGGGGTAACGTAAGGGTCTTTTCCCCTACGAGCGGAGCTACGTGGCCAATCTCAGATTTTTGTTGGATTTGATTGGGATTGTCCAGCTTTTGAGGTGGAGGATGAGAAGCCCGTGACGGCCGCCCGGACCAGAAGACAATCCCCATATTTCTAACTATCAAATAGGGGCCAGGCCCTTTTTTTATTTCGCTTTCACTTTCCTGAACTTTTCGCGGTGGAGCCCTTATCCCCAAACTTGCTGGACACGGTCTTCAACAGGCCAAGGACCCATTCCCAATTGAAACCCGCGTAGAATTCCAATACGGCTATCCCGGAAGGGTTCATCGTGGTGCTGCCCTTGGCGTTAGATCCTTGAATCAGGGCTGAATCCAGGAGGCAATAGGTAATGCACCCCAATATGGCGCCCAGCAGGGGCCCGACAATGTTTTGGACGGCCCATACCCTCTGCAAACGCCTGATATTGGCTTGGTAGGTAATCCAGTAAAAGCAACGGACCACCGCGCCCATCATGCCGAAAAGAAAGGCGTTTTTATTGATGGCGTCGGGCCAACAATCGGAGGTGTAGCCGTAAAGGATCATCACGAGAAGGATGCCGATGACCGTGAAGAGATGGTGGATTCCACCGTATTCATTAACGAATCGCCACCAAAAATCGGTCTTGTTCCAGGCCTGATCGAGGAGCCTGCCGGCTTTATAAATTGAGGCATCGGCCTCAACGGTATCCTTTTTTTTGATGGCTTCTTTTGCTTCCGAAAGGGCTTTATCGATCTCGTTTTCGTAGGTGTTATCCGTAGTAAAAAGCCCGTTTTCAGAGGCCCTCTTCACTTCCGTTTCAGCAATATCCAAAGATTTGCTTACATCATCGGTCTCTTGCGAAGGGCTTTCCGGGTTTGTGGGCTTGGGAGGATCATCCCCGCCCTGGGGGCTGGATTGTACGGGAATGAAAGCCTTTGCCCCAACAGGCGGAATTTTTTTTGGTTTGGGGGTGGCGGAACCAGGTTTTTTAGGCGCCATGGGATTTCTCCACATAGGAAGTGAAATCGGGATGCAATTTACTGGTTTTAGCGGTGGAGAAGTTTCGCATGATTTTCAATCCCGAATTAAAGCATTCATTCATTTGTCCCTTTGGATGGGTGAACCTGATGGCCGCTTGCGCAATTTCACCTCCAATGACGCCCACTTTCTTTTTAACGCCTATTTTAATGGCTGCATCGAGCAGGGTGGCATGGATCAACGGACGGTCCCAGTCTTTTTTGAGTTTTTTTTGGACATAGTCCTTCCATTTTTTATCGTATTCGTCAAGGTTTCGGAAAGCGGAAGGGGCGAATTTAATTTTTTCCTGCGCGGCAACATGCATTGCGATTTTTCTTAAATGAGGATCCAACATTTTTATACCTCCGAGGAAAATAATGATTTTAAGGATTATTGATGTGATTTTTTATTCACCAGGCGATTTCACTTGGTGATTGGCCGATCTGTACCGAATGCGGCGGCAATGTTTAACAAAGTTATTAAGTTTCCCTGTATGTTGTTTTGATCGCTACCCACTGTTAAAGAGATTGTTTTATTGTCACTGGTCAAATAGGCCAAATTCAGGTCGTATCGCAATTTTGGGGTGGAACTGGACTGATTCAAAAAGCTATCAACGTATTCTCCCGAAACAGCCCATTGATTGGAAGGTTGAAAAATTAACCTTAGGCCCGCATCAAAGGTATTGTTCGATGACGTTTGGTTATCATTGATTCTTTTTACGACACCTAAAATACTAATCAATTTACCCGATGTTTCATAACCACCATTTAACCAGCCGCCGAAATTACGAAGGGTTAAACTTTGAGTGTCCGGCACATCCCAAGAACCGCCAAAGTTGCAATCTAAAACCCAGCCATATCGTTGAAAAGGAACTGGTTGAAAGGAGGCCAATGCGGCCGTGTACTTAGCCTCAATCGCTTTTTGCTGCGCCTGCATCCATGCCGTAATGGAAGCCGGTCCACCTTGAACAACGTCTCCCGGTGGTTGCAAGGCACCTTCTTCGTTGGATTCCTGGGCGGATATGGACGCCGGCCCGTCATTTAAACTCTTTTGAACATCACCAATATTCGTTTGTTCACCTCTAGAGAGTGAGAATGTGAAACTGGCCGCCAAAGCTGTTTCAGAATTTGCCTTTGCGTCAATACCCTCGGAGAAAGAAACTTTAAAAGATTGTGGAATAGTTTTGAGCGGATCATTGCTCAAGAAATCATCCCGCTTTATATCGGGACCCCAAAAAAGCCAAACAGGTGCGAATTGAACTGAATAATCTTGAGTCCCAAAGCTATTCACCGCGGTTGTTAATGAAGTTTGCAAATCGGCCGGAAGCCCTGGCTGGTCCACCGTCGTCATTTGTTTTCCCAGAAAAAAAGCGCTTGGATTATCCGGAGGCATTAAAAGGTTAAAAGCCGTTTCAGTCACCGGTTGGACACTCGTATCGGCTAAAACAACTCCGGTTTTTAATAGAAAAATAATAGAAATCAGAATTTTCCAATTTTTTATGTATTTCATTGATTTTCCTTCCGAATATTTTTAAGAAAAATAAACCATGCCGCCAAACGGAATCACGGCATTTACTGTGGTTGATAAATCAGTGACTCCGTCAAGGTAAGTGTTACCCGTGGAAGATACCAAAACATACTTCACACTGGCCCTGCAAGGCGGTCCCGGGTTAATGGCTTGAACAACTACGTGAATAGCCAGCATTTTGTTTTTTATTGAACTTGCCGATCCCAATGCAAAAGAGGTATCGCCCGCTGAAGGTGGAATAGGCGTTCCCCCCAAATTAACGGCTATCGGTTTAGAGTACGCTTGCCCGTATCCAATCGTTAATTGTAGAGTGATTGTTCCGGTTTCATTCCCAAGAGAAATAACTTTAGAAAACGGATTATTCAACTGTTCGCTCATCGAATTACTCCTTTATATTTTCAATAAATTTAGAGCGCAAAAAATTAATGTCGGTCTTGGAAGTCAAAAAAACGAATAATAAATCTTGTGCATTTATAAGACTTAAGTCATTTCCTGGTCAATTATTATTTTGATAAAAGTAATAATTGCCTAATTGATGTCTTCTTTAAGCCTTAATTATTCTTTAGGCCAAAAACAGTAATGGCATCTGTGTAACAACACCTAATTCGATTTGGGATAAAACGGATCAGGTAATTGGTTTAGAGTTCGAGAGCTTGACGGTAAAAACAGGACTCTTTGTTACTTCGAGGAATGCAATGGAAAGTTTTGACACTTCTGCTTGAAGAGTGTTCCAAAAGCCTAGGGATGAGCACCCTTGACAGAGTCGCCCATAGGTTGGGATGGGGTTTGAAGGAGCTGCTGGAGAAACCCCGCGATGGCCGCCCGGCCGAGAAAGCAATTCCCAAATAGCTTGTGCGAATAAATTCATTTGGTTTGGGGTATTCTTTTGCGCCCAAGTTCTATAGCTTGCTTCAAGGTCCTTTTAGCGCCCGGTAAATTAAGCACCCCTACCACAGGGATTGGCAGTTCTCCATTAGATTTAAGGCGCAAGCGCAAATAAGGTTCAGGGATTTGATGGCTTTGAACCACAACATTAAACCGATATCCACCCGCCACAAAAGAAGCCAAGTTTGCACCCCCTGGCCCTTCACCTCGACCAGGAAGATGAATAAATTCACTGAAAATGTCCTTCGAATCGACTTTCAGAATAAATATTGGGTAGATGCTATCGTTTAGTAGCAGATCATCCCTATAAACATTTTTCATTTTTCGAAAATGCTTTTCCCCGAGAAATTCCTTTCCGTTATCCGTCTTGGCCATATGTCCCCTCATCACAACTCCAAGAACAAATTTTAGAAATTTCTTAAAATTCACCCCCTCCAAAACTAAACATTTTCTGTAGCCCCTTTCTTCATGATTCCATGTCTCCTTCGCATCAGCAACATTCGGGACGGTTGACCGAGGGTTTTTAGCATTCAAAACCAAGCTTGCATAACGATCATCCTCAGCAAAATCTCCTTCACAGTTTCGACAGACAAAAGACTTCTTTGTTCCACTTTGGGCAATCTTAACTTCCTCCTTAAGCAAATTGATATTTAGGTATTTACCTTGTTTTCCATAGGTGCGTTTGAAAAGCCATTCTGGGATGACATGACTACTTGGGTGAAATTCATCAACCTCTTTTTCACAAAATGGGCATTTCAATTCGGAGTTCACTTTGGAATTACACCTTAACTCGCTAAGAAACTCTGAAATCGCTCATCCAAGAAATCTTCTTTAGGATAATCCCGGTGGGACTTGGGCAGGATCAATTTAGATTCATGAAATTCCTGTAGCCCATGCTTCAACATTGGGCCGTCCTTTTCCTTCAGAACCTGTTCATTTACAACTACTTTGTAGTCTGGTCGGATGCCGATAATATTCACGTCATAAGCCGCATGGTGGATTCGGCAAAGGGAAATCCCGTTGTTGATTGTCGGTTCCCCTTTCGGATGACCATCGGGAAGAATATGGGCGGCGTCCAAAAGGGATGGATGCCCCAGATTGCAAATGGCGCAATGTTCTTGGTAGGCCTTCAATACCCTCAACCGAAAACCCTGCTGATGAACCCTTTGTTGAGTTTCCACAGTTCGATAGGCCCTTCTGGCACTTTCCTCTTCATAATTGGAACTCCGGGCCTCTTCCGGAAATGTATATTTCTCCTCATCCACCCGAACCATGAAGGTCAGGCTTTTCGGGTCATCCCCCACGATAAATACCGGCCAACTCGCCGCGCAAAAACCAGGCGTAAGCCCCTGTATATAGATTAAGGGGACTTTTTGAGCTAAAGCCTTTCGAAGACCTACGTTTTCATGATGATCCGGTTTTTCACCACGGTATTTGTACTCAATAAATCCGTTATACATTTCCTTATCTTCATAGGGCCTCCGACGGCCTTCAATAATGGGTGCGGTATAAATGCTCAATGGAATTTCAGGTAATAACCGGGGCTTGAAAATACCCTGCGGTCCTACAAAAGGGACTCTTTGAGCTTGGAACTCGAAACCCTTTAAAAGTATTTCGCGAGGAATGCAATTTGAATATTCAATTTGAAGTTTCTTGAGGACTTGAAACGAGGCATGTCGGACTTGGTGGTCTAATGGAATATCCATTTTGACATTATATTGGACATGTTCTTTTTTACGAAAACGACTCTAATGTTTTAAAGAAAAATTAAAATGTGACCTTTTTCATTAATGTTCTACACTCTCCAACTTTTTCATTCTATTTGCCAAATTAGCGGCATCATCTTCGGTAACAATTTCATGCTCGCAAGGCACCATTCCCAGCATTTTTTTGACTTTATCGAAGTCGGCTTTTAATTTCTTGTCTTCAGGTTCACCCAGCATAAAGGGAAAAAGGGGTCAGGCGTCCATTTTCCATTTCGTGCCAAGCCCTCTACAGGCGTTCTGGATCTAACTCTTTCTCCGCCACATCGGAAATAGCCATGAGGTATTTACCTCTTTTAAACTGGCTCCAAAGGGCCAAGCTGCCCTCGGCAAACTAACCGCCGATAAGACGCCGATATTCCGCCGATAATATGTAATAGGCGTCCCGCTTGCCGGACCCCTGCTTTTCGATCAATCCCAGCTCCATCCATTTGGCCAGCAAATCCCTGGCCGCGCGTTCCTTGATGCCGAATAAAGAACAAAGGTTTCTTGTCCGGAGTTGTAAATTCTTCCCGAAATAAGCGAGCACGCGCCTTTCCCTTGGCCCGATCTTCTGCATCCGCTCGATGTCCTTTTTGCTTTGGGGGGGCGGCTTTTTCTTGGCGGCGGCCAAGGCCTTTTCCTTGACCCGCTCGAACACAATGGCCGCGCCGTTAAGGAAATATTCCAGCCAAACGCTGATGTCCGGGTTGGGGTTGTCGTGGTAATGGACGCCTTGGCATTGGTGGAGGGTGTTGTAATAGCCCCTTAAGTCCTCGGCGTAATATTCCTCCAGTGAATAGAACCGCTTCAAGCTGTACCCTTCCCGGTAAAGCAGGAGCGTGGCAATCGCCCTGGCGGTTCGTCCGTTTCCATCCATGAAGGGATGAATGGTCACGAACTGGTAATGGGCCACGCCCGCTTTCAGGATGGGGTGCGTTTCACCGTCGCTGTTGAGCCAAGCGACGAAGGCCCTCATGAGGGATGGGACTTCCTTGGAATCGGGGGGGAAATAGACCGGTTTCCCGGCCGCCGAATCAAAGATGGCGTTTTGAGCCTCCCGATATTCACCCCGGAGTTTCCCTTTCACGATCCATTTTTGTACAACCGAATGGATCTCCTTGATAAGGGCCTCCGTCACCGGTTTATGGGCCTTGGAATGCCGGTGGACCAAGTCGAGGCAATCGTAGTAATTCATGGCCTCCCGTTTGTCGATTTCACGGGCGATCACCGTTTGGCCCGCCAGCAATTCCTTCGTTTGTTTCAGGGTGAGGCGGTTCCCCTCGATCTTCGTGGAATAGTGCGTCATCCTCGCCGAAGCTTCCCGTTGGAACTCGTTTTCAAGGCCCAGGGGCAATTCCAGGCTTTCCACGATCTCCCGCGCCGCCTCCATTTTCCCGATGAGCCTCAGCATGGGGGGCGTTACCCGGAATATAGGTTGATAAGACACGGTTTCCTCCGCCGATGAACTGCCGTTAAACTGCCGATGAATTATACCTGGAAACGGGCCTTGGAGGGGGCTTCAATAGGGTTGTTGGGGAGCCTTTAAGAACGGTAATGCGCGATTGGGTCTTAACCAAATCCCAAAAACCCTTATCAAATCAGCATTTATCTTATCCAAAAACGGACATTTTTTGGATATTGACTAAAAAAGATTTCATAAATTAATCTCCAAAAGCGGTCAACAGTCGACAAGGGCAGTCCACAGTCGGCAGTCGACGGTCGGCAGCTTAACCTTAAGAAAAACCAGGAGGCATTTATGGAATCCACACCTTTGACGGTTCAATCTATCCCCTTGGCGAAAATACGCCCCAATCCCAAGAACCCGCGGAAAGTGAAATCGGAGGAGGCCAAGGATAAGAAAGCCAAGTCCCTCGAGGCCAACGGCCAGGAAACGCCCGTTAAATTGAGGCTCCTGACCCCCGGGGAAAGGCAGGCCGACCCGGCCCACAGCCACGAACTGATCGACGGGGAATTGCGCTATTGGGGGGCCCTTAAGCTGGGTTGGACCGCCCTGGATGCCATTGTTTTCGACATCCCGGCCGAGGACGCCCAATGGAAGGCCGTGATGTCCAACGAGTGGGAGGAGCTTCATTGGCTGTCCCGGTACGAGGCCATTGAGGACAGGCTGAATTCCCCCTCCCAGCCCACCCAACAGCAAGTGGCGGACGAACTGGGGAGGTCCCAACAGGCCATCAGCCGGGTGGTTAGCCTGATGAAGGTGCTTAACGGGAATTCGAGGGCTCAAATTTACCAAGCCTTGGTAAAAAAGGACCCGTCCTGGGAACTAACGGAGTTCCCGGTATATCCCCTCACGGCCTTGGAAGACCACGAATTGGTTGAAAAGGCCCTCCAAGTGCTCATTGAGCGCCAAATGACCGAGAAAGACGCCAAAAAGCTGGTGAAATGGGTCAAAGCCGGTAATGACCCTGCCTCATACGGCTTAAAACCTGGGGAAACGGCTTCAAATGGAACTGAGGTTGCTTCGTCGTCATCGTCCGCCTATTCGGCGGCCACTCCTCGCAATGACAGCAGTTTAGGCCCTAAGGATCCCTACGCCGCCAAATGGGAGGGGCTTCCCCCAGGGGTGAAGGTCACCATGACCCCCAAAGGCTACCGGATGGTGATGGATCTATCCCCCGCCGAGGCGGTGCCGGTGGTCTACGGGGCCCTGTCCAACTGGGAACACCTGAAGGGTCTTTCCGGGGAGGGCCAGGATCTGCGCTACCGGAACGCCCTAGCCCAGGTGCACCAGGACGCCGTCCCCTTAAGGAAGAAGGAGGTGGCCGATAAGGTCCAGGCCGAAGCGGAACGGAAAGCCGTTTTGGAGGCCAAGGCCGCCGAGAAGACGCGGAAAGAGGTCCAAAGGCAGGCGGCACAACAGGCAAAGGCGGATAAAGTCCGTTCGCAGTCGGCAGTTCGCAGTCGGCAGGAACGTCAAGATCAACAACCTGGGGAAGAGGCTTTATCTGGAACTGGGGTTGCCCCTGCCTACGCTGAAGCTTCGGCAGGCGGGTCGTCTCCTCGCCAGTCCCCCGAAGCCTTGGCGCAGGGGGACAATGACAGCGATAAAAACTTCATAGGGAAGATCGGGGATTTTGTGCAGCAAAAGACCGGGCTTACCCCGCAGGACCTCAAGGAAAAGGCCGAGGGCATGCTGGCCAAGGATGCCGTGCAGGCGGCGAACTACCAGATCCGCAAGGGTATGCGGAACATCTTGAAGGACCTGTTTTAGATAACAACATAAGCAGGTTGAACCCCAGAGTTCACAGAGGGCACAGAGTAAAGCAAAGCTACAAAGTCTCTAAATTGCTCCTGATCCGTACCTCCGCTTCAAGCAACGAAATCACGGACAAATGAAGCGGGGTTTAAAATGGGGATGTCCCGGAATTCCTTCAAGGGTAGGAGGTGTTTTTTATCGCCAGTGACAATCACATGGGCCTTGCCCGAAAGGGCGCATTCCAGGATCCGATTATCGCTTTCGTCGGCCTTCACCGTATCCACTGCGTGATGCGGCTTGATGATTTCGGAAATCGCTTGAATGGAGCGGCGGGCTTCTTCAGCCTGTCCGCCCGTGAAGCCCAACTTGGCCTCCAATACCCTTTCCAACTCGTCAAGAATGGGATCGGAAGTCACCAGGATGAATCGGCCTTCCCGCGCAAGGCCCAGGACCTTCGAAGGATTCTGGTGGGGCACCAGGAAATGAGAAACGAACACATTCGTGTCAACGACCACCCGAAGCTTCATTTACGGTTTCGGCGGAATTCATGGATCAGGCGGTCCACATCATCCTCGGATCGGACACCCAAGCGCTTAGCCTGGCGTGCGCCGATCTTTTGGAGGACCTCCCATTGCTTCATCACGTAATACTTCTCCAGGGCCTCGCTTACCACTTCACTGCGGCTTTTCTTTTCCACTTGGGCGATTTCCTGGGTGTGTTTGAGGGTTTCCAGGGGGATGGAAAAACTGGCGACGGCGGACCTTTTCATTTCGGCTCCATTGAAAATGAGGTTAATAAAATACTATTAACATCTTATCAATATTTCAATTAAATAAAATAAAACTTATTGCGCCCCTCGTGTAACCGCGGAAATTTGCGCGAATCTGCGGCTCAAGCCTATGTTTCTGGGTTTTTATGGATCGGGCAGGTATCCCACCATGCCCATGACCACCAATAACCCACGCTCCACCGCGGCCACTTCAAGGGGGGTGAGGGCGGTTAAGGGGCCTTCCCCAAAACGCCGGCGGTCCAAGGTCATTGGTTTTTCAAGGACGACATGGCTTTCCTTGAGGAGCCGGTCCCGGGCCGGAATTTTGACCCGCAGGTTTTGGATTTGGGGCCTGACTTGGGAAGTCAACGGAAGGACGATAAGGGTCTCGGGGTCCGCCTCGGCGAATGAGTCATCTTGAAGCACCAGGACGGGCCTGGTTTTTCCCACTTCACCGCCTTGGGCGGGGCTGAGCCGGGCGACCCATACTTCACCCCTCTTCATTTCCACCACCGGTCCTCTTTTTCCCCGGCGGAAGTTCCATAAGGCTTCGGGTCCTCCGATAGTTCAAGGGCCTCGTTTTCGGCGGGCAGGAATTCCTCGGCGATATCCAGCCCTTCCTGGCGGGCCTCGGGAGACAGGCTTTTCATTTCCCGCACCATCGCCTGGACCAGCCGTTCCCGTTTGTGGCGGCTTAAATATTCCTGGAGGGCGTCCCGCACCAGGTCCGAACGGGATTTCTTCGCGGTTTGAAGTTCCTGCTCTAGTAACTTTTCCAGGTTCTCATCGATGCGGATGGTAATGGAACTCATGTAATACACTCCAAATATGTTTTGTAATACAAATTGTAAACAAGAAAGGTTAAATTTTCAATAAAAAAGCCTTCCCCCAAAAGGGGAAGGCTTTTTGCTTTTGCACGGCTGGTCCCTTTACTTCACGATGGGCCTAATGATCCTTCCCGCGGGAAGCACCTGAAACTCCTGGGGGCTGACCTGGAGTCTGGTCCCTTTATTCAGCGGGGTCACCACCACCTTCGGCACCAGGGAAGCGCCCAGCGGGGCCGAACGGCTTGTCCTCAAGGTGAGGCTGATCTGGGTGGTGCCCGGCTCCAAAGCGGACCGCCGGAAGACCAGCCGGGAGCCATTGGCCGAGGCGGGCTTGGGATAGGCGGAAACCAGGGTGGCGTACTTGGGAATCTCCACGGTGATTTCCGTGTTTCGCGCTTCCCCCTTGCCCTTCACCTGCAGGCTGATGATTTCCCCGTAAATGCCCCCGCGGTAGGCGCCGGGCCGACGCATCCCCTTGCCTGTCCCGGGGCACACCGTGGACCAGGTGTCGTTGGCGAACCAGGTGGGCCCGCCGGTTTCCTGGGGCGCCAGGGCCCCGCCTAAAACCCACATCTGGTCTTGGAAAACCAGCAAGCCGTTGTGCAGGCCCCGGGGCGAAAAGTTGGCGCTGGGGGTGACCGGGGTCCAGCTATAGGGGTCGCTGGAGCTCCACACCTCGTTGAAGCGCGAAAGGCCCGAGGTGCCCCCCACCAACCAAAGCTCTCCCGCATAGGCGGTCAAGCCGAAATTATCCTGTTGGAGCGCCGTTACCTGGGCCTGCCAGCTATAGCCGTCCTGGCTGTAATAAAGCGTGCAGGGGACGGCCCCCTGGTTGGACTGGCTGACGGCCCAGATCTGCCCGTTCATCACCGTGGCGTCGCTAACGTTGGTGGACATGCCCGAAACGTGCTGGACGTTCTGGACCCACCGGATGCCGTCGGCGGAGGACCAGACGTCGTTGTAGCCGCCCCCGCCGATGATCCAGAGCCGTCCGTTGAAGGCCACGCAGGCCGGGGACACCCGCGCCGGGAAGTTGGCGTTGGAGGTGATCCGGGTCCAGGTGGAGCCGTTGAAGGACGTGTACACGTCGTTGTAGACGGTGTTGGGGTTGGGCGTGCTGAAGGGGTTAAAGCCCCCGATCAAGTACAGTCGCGGCCCCAGGCCGTCCTGCGGGTCGAAGACCACCAGATTGGAATCGATGCGGGCCCCCACGCCCGCGTCGGCGGTGGCCTCGGCCCAATTGATCCCGTCGGCGGAAGACCAGACGTCGTCGGAGGTGGTGTCGTAGATCGGCCCGGGGGGGTTCAGGGTCTCGCCCCCGAAGATCCACATGCGGCTGTTATAAACCGCGGACCCGAAGTCCGAGCGGCCCAGGAAAGCCGCCGAGGTGGTGCCCGGGCTCCACGTCGCCCCGGTGGGCACGCAGGGGAGCGTGGGGGTGCTGGTGACCGTGGGCGTGTTGGCCCCGGTGGGGACCGGCGTGGGCGTCACGGAGCCCGTGGGCGTCGGGGGAGGGGTCTGGGGCCCCGACGGGCAGTTGCCGATGTCGAAGATATAGAGGTTGCTGTTGCGGCTGTCCGAGACGTAAAGGCGGGAGCCGTTGGCGGCGAGGCCGAAAGGTTCGGTGAACCCGTAACCCGCGATCTGGCCCAGGTAAGTGCCCGTGGTGGTGAAAATCTGTACCCGGCTGTTGCCCGAGTCCATGGCGTAGACCAGCCCGGGGCCGCCCAGGCAAACGGGATTGATGGCCCCGAAGGCCGGGGTGCCGAACTGGCCCGGGCCGGAGCCGTTGGAACCCCATTGGGTGACATAGCTGCCCGCGGAATTGAAGACCTCGATGCGGCTGTTGCCGATGTCCATCACGTAAAGGTTGTCGGAGGAATCCAGGCCTACGCCGGCGGGCTGGTTCAACTGGCCCGGCCCGGTGCCGGGCGTGGAAATCTGCCCCAGCAAGGCCCCGCTGTTGTTGAATTTGAAGACCGTCTGGTTGACGGAGTCGGCCACGAAGACGTTGCCCGAGCTGTCGCAGGCGATGTCCCCCGGGTAGGACATGGTGCCGCCGCCAAAGGCCGCGGTGAAGTCGCCCGAGGATGTGAATTTATCCACCTGGTGCAGGTTCAAGTCCACGACAAAGACGTTGCCGGAAGCGTCCACGGCCACGGACCAGGGGTATTGGAACTGGCCGGGGCCCGTGCCCGAGCTTCCGTAGGTGCCGGAAAGGGGCGAGCCGCCGGAGGTCAGCCGGAACACGAGGTAGTTGTTGGATTCGTTCACCCCGTAGAGGTTGCCGGAGGAATCCAAGGCCAGCCCCGTGGGGAGGAAACCTTCGCCGAGGCCGTCGACCACTTTTTCCAGCTTCAGGCAGGGGCCCGAGGTGGGCGTGGGCTGGGGGCCGCCGGCGGTGGGGACGGCGGTGGCGGTCGAGGTGGCCGCGGGCGTGCAATTGGGGCAGAGGTCGTTGATGAGGGTTTGGCCCGCCGGGCTGCCCCAGCCCGTGACCAGGTCGTAGCCAGTTACCGCGTTGTAGTAGGGGCCGCCGCCGTTGTTGTTGTTGCCGGTGGTGATGTCATGGAAGTCGCCGGCGTAGTCGGGCCCCCCGGCCGCGGCGTAGAGGGCGTTGTCGGGGAACCCCACGGGCGCGAGGCCGTTATGGGAGCGCTGCTCGTTGACCAGGGCCAGGAAGCCCGCCCAGATGGGCGAGGAGGCGCTGGTGCCGCCGGAATCGAAGACCTGCCCCGGCACGGGGTTTCCCCCGGGGGTGAAGCTGGTGGCCACCACGCAGATGTTCTCGGCCGCGGCGGCAACGTCGGGGAAGTTGCGCAGCGTGGAAGAACCCCCGTTGGCGGCCGTGGCCAGGCCCGTTTGGAAGAAGGGCAGGGGCATGTCGGCGCTGGTGCCGCCCCCGCTGCCGGACCAGGCCGATTCGGAGGCGTAGGAAGCCCCGTTGCCGTTCATGGCCATCGTGGTGCCGCCCACCGAGGCCACGAAAATTTCGTCCTGGATCAATCCACCCACGACGGGGTAGGCGCCGTCGTCGCCCGAGGAAACGAAGAAGGCCTGGCCCTGGGCGGCCAGCTGCTGGAGGATGAGCGCGGTGGTGGTATCGGAGAAAAAGCTGTAGGAACAGCTGATCTCTTGGGCCGTTTCCTCATCCGCCATGCTGGCCATCACGTCGTCGGGATAGACGTTGAAGCCGTTGAGGACGAGGCCGCCGGGGTTTCCCTCGTAGACGCGCACCTGGGCGAGGCCGGGGGCCATGGCCAGGGCGAGCTCGATATCCATGGAGATTTCCACGTCGTTGTTGTAGGGCGGCGGGCCGCCGGACTGGGGGATGCCCGTGGCCCCGTCGATCAGCACCGCCGTGACCGGGTTTCCCGGATGGCCGGCCAGGGCCTGGTATTGGGCGATGTCGGCGGCGTCATAGCCCTCCAGCTCGAAGAGGCCCAGGGTCTGCCCGGCGCCCGAGAGCGACACGTTGGGGGCGTAGGCGTTGCGCAAGTCGTCGCCGAGGAAGGCGCCCTCGGGCCCGGACCCTAAAACCGAAAGCGTGCCGGTCTTAAGGGCCTTGTGGTTGCGGGCGATGGGCGACGCGGGTTTGCGCGGGACTCGGCGGGGTAGGGTGTAGTTGTCCAGCCCGGTCAAGTGCAGGATCGGCACGTCCAGGTCCAGCGAGGGCTCGCCGTCGGGCGCGAAGAACCGGCTGCCGTCCTTGCGCTTGTAAAAATGCAGGCGCACGTGGAAGGCCTTCTGGATTTGCGCGGAATTGCCGCTGACCAAAAGGGCCGTGCGGCTGGCGTGGGTGTGGACGATGGTGAGGCCGTTGGACTTGGCGAAATCCTCCACCTTCTGGTAATCGGCGGCGGTGGGGCCGAACCTTTTGGCGAACTGGCCTTTTTTAAGGAAGCGCCCGTGCTTCGGGCTTTGGGGGTCGTAGGCGTCCTTCAAAAATTGGGCGAGGGCCGTGGAATTTTTCGGGGCCAGGCCGATGAGCACCGGGATGGTTTCCTGCCCGGTCAACTCGCCGGTGGGGGAGGAGCCGGCCAGGGCTTGGGGAACGTGCCCCTTGAGGACCTGCCGGCCCTGGGTTTGCGTCAAGGCCCTTTGCGCGGGCCAGAGGAATAGGGCAAGCAGGACCAGGATTCCAACGCGGTTCCAAATGGTTTTCGGATTTTGATTCGACATAAGGCCTCCCATGCCCCGATAGAATGTCCCAAACTTGTCGGATTCTATCCTTTGATTGGAGGAAGGCAGGGAAAAATTATGTGAATTTCGTGGAAAAGGGAACCCCGCAAGTTTAAACCGCACGAAAACTGTCTTGTGGGTTGGAAGAAGGCCTAGGCAACGGCGGAAGAAGGTTGAACCACAGAGTACACGCGCCCTGAAGCTATAAACCAGCTTCGAAGCACGGAGGGCACAGAGTAAAACAAAACCATTGGGCCGCTGATCAACGCAAATCGCCGCTGTTAAAAATGGCAAAGATTAAGGATTTTTTTGTCTAAACCGCGAAAATCTGCGCGAATCTGCGGCTCATGCCTTTGCTTCAAGGTACCCGGTCACCCTGCCTTAATCCCCCGCCACGGCGGCTCCCCTGACGCTGATGGCCGCCAGGTTGGCGGCATTGGCCGTTTGGTTAAGGTTGGGCGCGTCCATCACGAACAAATTGGCGTCATAGGTGCCCGCTTGCTTGGGCCAGAAGGACACGATGAGCGTATAGGAATCGTGGGCTGGGATCGTAATGGTGGTTAGGGGCTTGCCGCCCGTGGTCAAGGAGGCCGTGAAGGGGGTCGTCGTGATGATGGGCCAGGCCCAGGGCTGCCAGAAGACGTTCAAGGTCAGGGCATTGGCGGTGGAGTTCTCGAACGCGATGGTCTTCTCGCGGTGCATGCCCACCGGGATGGTCTTAAAATCCAGCGGGCCGTTGTTGGGCCCTCCCGTGGGGCCGATGGCGTCGGCCGGGGTAGGCGGCAGTGAATAGATAAAGCCCCCGCCCAGCGTCACGCCCCCCTTTTCCAAGCGGCTCAACCCCACGACCTTCAAGAGGACCGGATCCACGTTGACCGATTGAAGATTAGTGGGGACGACTTCCAGGGTGGCCGGGCCGGCCTCGCGGGGGATGGCCAAAAACGAGGCCCAAGCCTTGTCGAGGGGCCCCAGGGTGTCGTTGAAGATGGGATTGCCCGTGTAGTAAAAGGTCGAGACCGGCGCCAGTTTCGGCATGGTGAGGGTGACCGTTTTGCTGGCGGTATTGGTCCAGGTGGCCGGAGCGCTGCCGGACTTTTGGCCGATCCAGGTGTAGCCTAAATCCAGGGTGCCGGGATTGACGGTGACTTTGGTGGTACCGCAGCCGGTGAGCCCCAAGGCCGCCAGGCCCAGCGCGGTTAAGAAGATTTTCGTTTTTCCCATGGTTCCCGCCCTCCACTGGATAGTTAGGTGGTATTCCAACAAAACAAGTACAAAAGAATCCAAAATTCCAAAAATATTTAACCGCCGATAACGGCCGATAAACGCCGATTACGGCTTATCGCTCAAGGCTTTTTAAAGCTGATCGGCGTCCATCGGATTTGATCGGCGGTTAATTTTTGCTTCGATGGTTCCCCCCGGGCGCCTCAAGGCGCGTAAGTGAAGACCGCGACGCGGTTGTTGGCGGTGTCGTCGACATAGACCCGGCCCAAATTATCCACGGCCACCGCGTAGGGGGAGGCCAGCGACTTGATCTCGTTCAAGTAGCTGCCCGAGGAACCGAATTCCTGGACCCGGTTGTTCGAGAGGTCGGCCACGAAAAGATTGCCCGACGAATCCAAGGCGATGCCCGCGGGCTGGATGAACTGGCCCGCGCCGGAGCCCGCCGAGCCCGCGAAAACCGTCCAGGTCGTGCCGGTGAGCTTATAGAGGGTGTCGCCCGAGTAATCGGAAACGTAAAGGTTGTCCGAGGCGTCCACCGCGATGCCCCAGGGCTTATTGCCGGGGTAGGCGGCCAGGAGCGACCAGGTCCCTCCCGAATATTCCTGGATGGTCTTATTCGACGTGTCGGCGGTGAAAAGGTTGCCGGTGGAATCAACGGCGACCCCCGTCGGCTGGCTGAAATGGCCCGCCGTGCTCCCGCTGCCCAGGGAGAGGGTGCTCCAAACGCCCCCGCTCAGTTCCTGGATGCGGCTGTTGTTGTAATCGGCCACGTAAAGGTTGCCCGAGGCATCCAAGGCGAGCCCCACGGGGGTGTAGAACTGGCCTTGGCCGGACCCGTTGGCGGTGCCGCCGATGGTGGTCCAGGTGGAAGTGGAGCTGGAATAGACCTGGAGGCGGTTGTTGTTGGTGTCCGCCACGTAGATGGTCGTCACGCCGCCGGAGATGGTGACGGCGACCCCTTCCGAATTATTGAATTGTCCCAGCCCGGTGCCGGCCCCGCTGCCCTCCGAGTAGGTGATGACTAAGGGCGTAGGGGTGATGGTGGGCGTGGGAGTGAGGGTGGCCGTGTTGGTGGTGGTCGCGGTGGGGCTGTTGGTGGCCGTCAACGTCGCCGTGCCCGTAGGAGTACTCGACGGCGTAGCCGTCGATGTATTGGTCGGCGTCAACGTCGGCGTCGCGGTCGCTGTGTTGGTGCTGGTGGCCGTCGCGCTGTCGGTGGGGGTGGAGCTGGGCGTGGAAGTGGCGGAATTAGTGGAGGACTCCGTAGGCGTGCCCGTGGAAGTATCCGTGGAAGTGAGGGTGGGGGTTCCGGTGGCGGTAAGTGTGGCGGTGAGGGTGAAGGTGGCGGAAGGGGTCGCGGTCGGGGTGGAAGTGCCCGTGGCGATGGGCGTGTTCGTGGGGCTGGCGGTGGGTGTTTTGGTGGCGGTGCCCGTCGCGGTGAAAGTGGCCGTGGGAGGGGTGGTGCCCGTCTGCGTCAAAGTGGCGGTTTTCGTGGCCGTTCCCGAGGGCGTGGAAGTGGCGCTATTCGTCGCGCTGTTGGTGGCCGTGGCGGAGGGAACGGCGGTGAAGGTATTGGTGGGGGGGTTGGAAGAGGGCGCGGTGGGGCCATTGCTCTTGCCGGGACAACCCATTTGGAGGAACAGCATCCCTCCGGTGGCGAATAATAGGACGGCTTTGAGAAGTTTCTTCATGGCTTTTTCCTTTTCAACGGGGATTACCTGAAAATTTCCCTAAAGCGATCGAAGCGCGTTGAGAGGAAGGTGGCGGCGGGAAACAGTGACAAAGTATAACATCCGGCCAAAAGGGTAAATGAAAAGCTTGTTAAAAACGGAACCCGGCCGCTAGTAAAACCGGTGAAGCTGGGGATTCTTTTGTCTTAACCGCGGAAATTTGCGTGAATTTGGGTAGTGACTCAGTTTGAGTTGGACAACCTTAAGGCACCCCTCACCCTACCCTCTCCCACAAGGGGCGAGGGTTTTTAGCGGTATTTCCCCCTCTCCCTTGAGGGGAGAGGGCGGGGTGAGGGTGGAGTAACATTTTCTTTTCAAACTGACGCACTACCCGAATTTGCGGCTAATGCCTTTGTTTCTTTGAATAAAAAAGCCCCGGGGTTGCCGGGGCTTGGGTGGGTCCATCGGTTTCAAATCCTGAAACTATTCGATCAATTCCCCTTCACCGTCCTTGGCCTTTTGGGCCTTGGAGGCGTCGAGCCCTCCCGGCGGAACGCCGGGTACGGGAGGTTTGGGGGCTCCCATGGGGGGAGCGCCCGGCATGGGAGGCCTGGGGGCTCCTAGGGGGGGGGCTGCCGGGGGTTTGGGGGCGCCGGCATCCAGCTTCATGCCGTCCGCGTTGTCCAAATCCAAAATTCCCGGCGGTGGGGTCGTGGGTTTGAGGTTGGTGGGAATCACCTTGGGCGCAACGGGGGCGCCGGAGGCCGGCATTCCCGGTATGGATATAGGCGGCCTTGGCGCGGTAGGGGCGCCCGGCACCACCGGGGCGGCCGGCTTGGGGGCGAAACTAGGGGGAAAACCCGGTGGTTTCGGCGGACCTCCAATGGAGGGGGCCGCGGGGGGCACTCCCGGGGGTGTTGGGGCTTTGGGGGCCGACCCAACCATACCGAAGGAGGCGGCTCCAGGGGGCTTGGGAGCGGCCGGTATGGCCGGGGGCGCCGCCGACGTGGGCGTTGGTGGCTTACTCCCCATGAGCGAATCTAATAACCCGGAGGTTGCGGAGGGGGGTTTGGGTGCTCCAAGAGCCGGGGGGGTGCCCGGCGCAACGGGGGGGTTCGGGGCCGCGGGGGGTGCTCCCGGGGCCGCGGGTGCGGGGGCTTTGGGGGCCGACCCAACCATACCGAAAGAGGCGGCTCCAGGGGGCTTGGGAGCGGCGGGTGTGGCCGTGGGCGCGACGGGGGCGGCGGGAGCCACCGGGGCTACCGGTGGTTTCACGCCGGGGGCGTTGACGGACGGTACTTTGGAGATCAGGGAATCCATAAGGCCCGGGGAGGAAGCCGGGGGCTTCGGCCCCGCCGGCGAAAAGCCTGCCAACCCTGGGACGGCCGGAGGAGCCGAACCCGTTGCGGCGGGCGCGGCCGGAACCGCCGGTTTGGGCATTCCAAAGGAAGGGGGGGCGATGGGCGGTTTGGGAAGCCCCGGAGGGGCCGATCCTGGCATGCCCGTTGGGGCCGGGGGCCTCGGCGCCCCGAAAGACGGAGCGGGCGGTTTTAGGCCGGGAGCCGGCGTGGCCGCGGGACGCAGCCCGATGACGGGAGCGGGGATTTCCCCCGGTTTTTTGATCTTGGTCGAGAAGGTCAATAGGAGGCGGGTTCCGGGGTCGCCCTTTTCCGCCACCGCCCCGCCGCCATGGGCCGCCAGGATGGTTTTGATGAGGGCGAATTTCAGGCCCGTCCCCGCCAGTTGGGGCGAGGCCGTGTGTTTGGGATCGTAAAACTCGTCGAAGAGACGGGGCAGGGCCTCGGGCGCGACGGTGAGGCCCGGGTCTTGGATGGTGATCTTGACGTTGTCGCCGATGGACTCCACCGTGATGGGAATGGCGGACCCCCGGGGAGCGTCCTTGATGACTTGCAGGTAGAGGATGTTCCACAACTGGTTGAAACGGCGGCGCACCACGGGCACCTTGGGAATGGTCCCCTTCGTTTCCACCTTCATCTTGATGTTCTTCACATCGGCCTGGGCCTGGAAGTTGAAGGCCAGGGACTCGATTTCGGAAGGCAGGTTGACCTCCTCATGGGGGGCCTTCTCCTGCTCGATTTCCACCTGGTAGATGTCCACGAGGTCGTTGATGAACTTTTCCAGCCGCGCCGAGCGGTTGATGACCATCCCCAGGAACTCCTGCTGCTTTTCGTTGATGCCGCCGGCGGCGGTGCCCAGGGCGGAAGAGACGTAGCCCTTGATGATGCCCAAAGTCGTTTTCAGTTCCTCGGACATGGTCCGGATGGCGGCGGCCCGGACGCTCGACACCTGGATGGCCGAGGTGGCCGCCACGGTGGAAAGCATCTTGGCTTCCATTTCCTTCAACTGGTCCTCGAGTTGGGCCTGGGTCTGGGACAGTTTTTTCTGCGCCTCGGCTTTGGCGTCCTCGGCGGCGGTGACCTGGGACTTTAATTTACCGATTTCGGCCTTGGCCTGTTCGGTTTGGTTGCGGAGCCCCTCCGACATGCCCTTCATGGCGTCGAGTTCCTTGAGCTTGTCGTTTAATTGCTGGTTGACCCCGCTTAATTCGTTTTTGGCGGCCTGGGCTTGTTGTTGGGCCGTCGCGGCCTGGTTGCCCGCCTCGCGGGTTTTAGTGTCCAATTCGGCGCGGCCCCGCTTGAGGGTCTCATCCCTTTCCTCGGTGGCGCGTTCCCTGTCCTCCTCCAGCTTTTGCATCAGGAGGGCGGAGGCTTGCACGATCTGCCCCACCTCATCGTTCCCGAACCGCTTGGCCACCTCGGGCGTGAGCTTGGTGGTTCCCTTGGCGGCGTTCAAAACCGTCGCGCCGGCTTTTCGCAAGGACGCGGTGATCATGCCGAAGCCCATCGACCCCACCAGGAAGATCCAGCCCAAGGCCGCCGCGGCGGCGATTAAAAGGGGCATGCCGATGGGGGTTTGAAAGATATCCTGCAGGGCATCCAAGGGGGCTTTGGGCTGGGCGGCGGGCCGGGAGGCCGGTTGAAGGGCGGACAAGGGCAGGAGGCGGACCATGCCGAAGGATTTGATCCCCAGGGTGGTGTAAACCGCCATCCGGGTGGGGGGGTCGGGCTCCGACCCGCTTTTTTTGGCCGCGAGGTCGGCCTGGATCTTGGAAAGGAAGGGGTCCTGGCCGGCGTTGAAGCTGGACTGGGAATCGGCGGAGGTGGAATGGTAGAAAACTTCCCCCGAGTCGCCGTCGATGAGGAAAACCTCCCCTTTCCTCGGGTCGCTGGTGCCGAAGAAGGAGGCGAGGTTCATGACCGCCTGCGCCACCGTGTTGGAACTAAGGGGGACGGAGAAAACGAAAGCCGGGTAGCTGAGGCGCCGGGTGAAAAAGAGGTTGGTCTGCCCCCCGTTGTCCTTGAACTTGGCCATCATGCCCTTGAACTCGTCCGAGCTGCCGTAGGCCGGGTCGGCCAGCTGGGCCGTGGCGGGGACGGTTTTCAAAAGCTTCCCGTTGGCGGAAAAAACCGCCACGCCCATCAAGCCCGAATGGCTGGAGACGAAGTTCGAGTAATCCGCGTCCGAGTGGTTGGCCACCAGCTTGGCCAGGTCCTGGTAGGCGGTCTCGATGGCGGCCTTGACCGAGGAAGCGATGGAGAGGTCCTGGGTTTGCAGGGCCGAAACGGTGGCTTGCAGGGCGGGGGCGCTGAGGGTGACGGGCTCGGGGGGCGGGGCCTGGGTCAAGGCCATCCAGCCGTAGACGCCCAAGAGTCCCAGGACCGGCATTACGCCGATGAGGAATAGGATGAGGACATATTTACTTTTCAATGAACTTCCTTAAAAACATCTTTAACCGCAGAAAACAACATCTTGAACCACAGAGTACACAGAGGTCACAGAGTTAAACCTAAATCTTAAATTTTAAAATTCTTTGTCTTACTCCGTGCTTCGAAGCTGGTTTATAGCTTCAGGGCGCGTGTACTCCGTGAACTCTGTGGTTCAATTTTGTTTATTCTTTCGCTTCTTCTTCCACTTCCTCGACCTTGGGCACGTTCACGACGGCCACGAGCCGGTCGTCGTCGCCCATTTTAATCAATCGGACGCCCTGCGCCAAACGTCCCGTGGTCTTGATTTCCTTCACCCGCTGCCGGATGACCTTGCCTTCCTTGGTCATGACGATGATCTCGTCTTCATCCCCCACGGCGGCGATGGAGACGGCCAGGCCGTTTTTGACCGTGGTTTTGATGCTGAGGATGCCCTTGCCTCCCCGGCCTTGGCGCCGGTAGGCGTTCAATTTGGTGCGCTTGCCGAAGCCCTTTTCGGTGGCCGTTAAGAGCGACTTCCCGTCCTTGACCACTTCCATGCCGATGACCATGTCGTTTTTGCCCAGGCGGATGCCCCTGACACCCTTGCCCGCCCGGCCCACTTCCCTCACTTGTTTCTCGGGGAAACGGATGCTCTTGCCCTGTTTGGTGGCCAGGAGGATGTCCTGCTTGCCGTCGGTAATGAAGGCCGAAACCAGCTTGTCGCCCTTGCCGAGGGTAATGGCGATGATGCCGCCCGCCCGGGGCTTGTCGAAGGCCGTGAGCGAGGTGTTCTTGATCAAGCCCTGCTCGGTGGCCAGGAGGATGGAATGCTTATCATTGAATTCCTTGACCGGGAGCACGGCCGAGATTTTCTCCCCCTCGCCGAGCTTCAGGACGTTGGCCAGGGCCGTGCCCTTGGCGTAGCGGGAGGCCTCGGGGATCTCGTACACCTTCAGCCAATGCACCTTGCCGAGGGAGGTGAAGATGAGCAGGTAGTCGTGGGTGGAGGCCGTGTACATGCGCTCGATGAAGTCTTCCTCGCGCATGGTGGCCCCGGCCACGCCCTTCCCGCCGCGGCGCTGCTTGTGGTAGGTGTCGGTGGGCATGCGCTTGATGTAACCCGCGTGGGAGAGGGTGATGACCGACGCCTCGTCCTCGATGAGGTCCTCGATCTTGATGTCCTCGGCTTTTCCGATGATTTCGGAGCGGCGGGGATCGGCATATTTGGTCTTGATCTCGGTCAATTCGTCCTTGATGACCTGCCAGAGTTTTTTCTCCGAGGCCAGGATGCCCTTCAACACTTCGATGGTCTTGATGATTTCCTTGTACTCGTCCTCGATCTTCTTGATTTCCAGGCTGGTTAACTGGCGCAGCTGCATTTCGAGGATGGCCTGGGCCTGGATGGGCGAGAGCTCGAAATTCTTGATGAGGGCTTCCTTGGCTTCCTCGGTGGACTTGGAGGAACGGATGGTCTTGATGACCTTGTCCAGGTTGTCGACCGCGATGCGCAAGCCTTCCAAGATATGGGCGCGCTTTTCGGCCTTGTCCAGGTCGAACTTGGTGCGGCGGATGACCACTTCCTTGCGGTGCTCCAGGTAGTGGTAGAGGAGGCCTTTCAAGTTCAGGACGCGCGGCTGGCCGTTGACGAGCGCCAGCATGATGATGCCAAACGACGTGCGAAGCGAGGTTTGCTGGAACAGGTTGTTGAGGATGACCTGCGCGTTGGAATTCTTGGAGACCTCGATGACCACCCGCATGCCGTCGCGGTCGGACTCGTCGCGCAAGTCCGTGATGCCTTCCATTTTCTTGTCCCGGACCAGCTCGGCGATCTTCTCGATCAATTGGGCTTTGTTCACCTGGTAGGGCAGCTCGGTGACGATGATGCGCTCGCGGTCCTTCTTGTCGACTTCCACGCCCGCCTTGGCCTGCATGCGAACCGAGCCGCGGCCCGTGGTATAGGCCTCGTGGATTCCATCGCGGCCCAGGATGAAGCCGCCGGTGGGGAAATCGGGCCCTTGGATGAACTTCATCAGGTCCTTGACGGTGGCCTCGGGGTGGTCGATCAAGTGGGTGAGGCCGTCGATCACTTCGCCCAGGTTGTGGGGCGGGACGTTGGTGGCCATGCCCACGGCGATGCCGGTGGAGCCGTTGACGAGGAAATTGGGGAAGGCGCAGGGCAGCACCAGCGGCTCTTCGCGCGTGCCGTCGTAGTTGGGGACGAAGTCCACCGTGTTCTTGTCGATGTCCTTGAGGAGCTCCTCGGCCAGGGGGGACATGCGCACTTCGGTGTAACGTTCGGCGGCCGGCGGGTCGCCGTCGATGGAGCCGAAGTTGCCCTGCCCGTCGACCAGGACGTAGCGCATGGAGAAATCCTGCGCCAGGCGCACGATGGTGTCGTAAACCGAGGCCGTGCCGTGGGGATGGTAGTTACCCGTGACGTCGCCGGTGACCTTGGCCGATTTGCGGTAGGGTTTGCGGGAGGTGAGGGAGAGGTCGTGCATGCCCATGAAGATGCGGCGGTGGACGGGCTTCAAGCCGTCGCGCACGTCCGGCAGCGCCCGGCCCACGATGACGCTCATGGCGTAATCGAGGTAGGAATCCTTCATCTCGTTTTCGATGTCGGTGGAGACGATGTTGCCGCGGTTTTCGTCGCCACCGCCGGCGGCGGGCGCGGCCTTCTCGCCATTCTCGGGCGGGGGGGTCCCTTCCCCGTTTTCCAGCGGCAGCTCGGGGGATTCTGTTTCGTCGCCCTTCTTCTTTTTCGGCCTTGCCATGTCTTTCCTTACCTCAAAATTTGAACCACGAAATCACAGATACGACACCCCTCACCCTGTCCCTCTCCCTCAAGGGGCGAGGGAAACTAGGTTTTACGCTTTTCGTCCCCCCTCTCCCTTGAGGGGAGAGGGTTGGGGTGAGGGTGATTTTAAGATCACCCGTTTTTCAACTTCTCAGTTTAGCAGCAGCACATTCAGCAAAAAGTTTGCCCAAAGTCATCTGCTCGTTCCAAATAGTTCTTAATTGTAAGCCATAGTTTTTCAATAAATCCCGGTCCAATGTTTCCAGTTCAAGTCCATCCGGCATTCCTTTGATGGGGTATAGCTTTTGATAAATGCCCAAGATCTTATCTTCGGGATTTAGTTTCAGCTTTTCTTTTTCTGAAAAACCAAATGCTTTTATAAAAAGCGATAAAAACTGTCGTATCTCCTGTTTAGAATTGCCAGGAAAAGCTCGTCTCCAATCCCTGCCTGGCAAAAGCGATCCACAAAAAGTAAGGACCTTCGCCGGTAATCCTCCACGGCCGCTAAAAGTACGAGCACGACAACCGTGGTGATTAAAAAAACCTTCATGATCTATGCCTCGCCAGATTTTGCTTTCAATCATTAAATATCTAGGTTTCTCACTTGCTTCGCGTAGGTCTGGATGAAATTCCTTCTCGGTTCCACCTGGTCGCCCATCAGGACGTCAAAGGTCTTGTCCGCCTCCACCGAATCCTCCAGCTTCACCTGCAGCAGGGTGCGCTTTTCCGGGTCCATGGTGGTTTCCCATAATTGTTCGGGGTTCATTTCGCCCAAGCCTTTGTAGCGCTGGATGGTCAGGCCTTCCTTTCCGAAATCCTTCACCTTCTCCACCACTTCGTACATGGATTCGAGGAAGAAGTCGTGGCCGCTATGGACGATGACGTATTGGGGTTTGACTTCCTTGACCTTCGCGTCGGACTTGTCCTCTTTTTCCGCCGGGAAAAGCTCGGCGGTTTCCACGCCGCGGCTGTTCATGCGCTTGAGGATTTCCTCCAGCTGTTTGACCTCGGCCATGTCCTTGATGGCCTTCACCTTGATCATGTCCTTCACGTCGCGGCTGGTGTCGTAGATGAAGTCCATCCCCTCTTCGGCGGACTTTCCCTTTTCGGCGGCCTTTTTCATGTCCTTGAGCTTTTGCTTCATCTTCTCGACCTTGTCGTCCTTTTCGCTTTCCGTATAGGCGTGGTCTATCCCTAAGGGGCTTTCGATCTCGAAGAGGGGCCTCTTTTTTTTGCCTTCGAGGGCCTCCAGGAATTCGCGCAGGTTGAGCCCCGCCTTGAGGAGGGCGGCGCCGATAGATTCCATCCGGACCAGGTCGTTGATGAGGTCTTTTAATTTCTCCTGGGGGAATTCGGTGCGGGCCTTTCCCTTAAGACGGTAGAGCCGGATGCCCTCCATGCCTTCCTGCAAAAGGAAGCGGGTCATATCCGCCTCGGCCTGGAGGTACATTTCCTTCTTGCCGCGCTTGACCTTGTAAAGGGGAGGCTGGGCGATATAGATATAACCGTTCTCCAGCAGCGGCTTCATCTGGCGGTAGAAGAAGGTTAAAAGCAGGGTGCGGATATGCGAGCCGTCCACGTCCGCGTCCGTCATGATGATGATGCGGTGGTAGCGGGCTTTTTCCACGTTGAAGTCGTCCTCGCCGATGCCGGTGCCCATGGCGGTGATGAGGGTCCGGATTTCTTCGTTGTTCAGGATCTTGTCGATGCGGGCCTTTTCCACGTTGAGCACTTTGCCCTTGAGGGGCAAAATCGCCTGGAACTTCCGGTTTCTTCCCTGCTTGGCCGAGCCGCCGGCCGAATCGCCCTCCACCAGGTAGATCTCGCTTCGGGCCGGGTCTTCTTCCTGGCAGTCGGCCAGTTTTCCGGGCAGGGATGATATTTCCAGCGCGCCCTTGCGGCGGGTCAGGTCCCGGGCTTTTCGCGCGGCTTCGCGGGCCTTGGCGGCCATGAGGCTCTTTCCCACGATGCGGCGCGCCACGGTCGGATTCTGCTCAAAAAATGTCCCTAAACCGTCGTTACAGGCCTGGCGGGTGATGCCTTCCACTTCCCCGTTGCCCAGCTTGGTCTTGGTTTGCCCCTCGAATTGCGGGTCCGGGACCTTGACCGAGATGACGGCGGTCAGTCCCTCGCGCACGTCGTCGCCCGAGATGGGCGGGTCCGATTCCTTGATGAGGGAATTCTTTTTCGCGTAATCGTTGATGGTGCGGGTCAGGGCCGATCGGAACCCTTGCAAGTGGGTTCCCCCCTCGATGGTGTTGATGTTGTTGACGAAGGAAAAAACGTTCTCGGCGTAGGAGTCGTTGTATTGGATGGCCACTTCCACCATCACCTTGTCTTTTTCCTTCTCGAAATAAAGCGGCGTGGTGAAGAGGGTTTCTTTGTTTTCGTTCAGGGCCTTGACGAATTGGATGATACCCCCGTTGTATTGGAAAATCGCTTCCTTGCCCTTGGGCCGCTCGTCGGTGAGCTTGATGTAGATGCCCTTGTTGAGGAAGGCCAGTTCCCGCAGGCGCTTGGCCAGGATGTCGAAGGAAAAGACGGTCTCGGTGAAAATTTCCGTATCCGGCAGGAAGGTGGTTTTGGTGCCGGTCTTCTTGGCGTCGCCGATGGTCTTGATCTTTCCCTCGGGCTTGCCGCGTTTGTAGGATTGGTACCAGATCTTCCCTTCTCGGCGCACTTCCACTTCCATCCACTCGGAGAGGGCGTTCACCACCGAGGCGCCCACGCCGTGCAAACCGCCGGAGACCTTGTAGGTGTCGTGGTCGAACTTGCCGCCCGCGTGCAGCTTGGTCATGACGACGTCGAGGGTGGAGATTTTCTCCGTAGGATGGATGCCCACCGGGATGCCGCGGCCGTTGTCGGTGACGGAAACCGAATTGTCCGAATGGATGACCACTTCGATGGAATCGCAATAGCCGGCCAGGGCCTCGTCGACCGAGTTGTCGACGATTTCATAGACCAAATGGTGAAGGCCCGTTCCCGAGGTGGAGCCGATATACATGGCGGGGCGCTTGCGCACCGCCTCCAAGCCCTCCAGCACCGTGATGTTGCTGGCGCCGTATTCACCTCCGGCTTTTTTCACCTTTTCGGGCGCCTTGTCTGGCGCCGCGGTGGCGGGAGCTTTTTCCCCTATTTCCTTCTTGGCCGCCGGGGCCTTTGCCTTGGTTGCCGCTTTTTTTGCCATTCGTTTCCCGCCTGTTTTTTGTAGGGGCGGCCCCCTGTGGCCGCCCTGGGCCGGCACGGAGGCCAGCCCCTACCTTTTTACGTCTTTTAGGACTTCGAGCTTCTCGACAAAGTCAAAGCCAGGGTTTTAATCCCGATGCCCGGGAATTCTTTTTGCAGCTCCTGAAGGATTTCGCCCTTGCGAAAATTCACTTCGTTCATCCAGATCGAGTGGTTGAAAGCCAGTTCCACCACCCGGCCCTTCAAAGCCACGCCCGTCAGGGCCTTGGAAAATTTCTCGCCCAGCACTTCCCTGCACTTCTTTTCGACGCGGAACTTCTCGAAATCGCCCTTCACGCCCAAGGCTTGGAGCGCGCCTTCCAAAAGCTCGCTCACCTCGAATAACCCGCCCTCGCCTTTTTTCCGCCGCTTGGGACGCCTCATGCCAACTCTCCATAAGGCTGGCAATGAAGTTGGCATCGCACCGATTCCTTTATTTCCTCCCGCCCTATTGAAAATCGGCGCATCAGCCGGGGCCTTCCTGGGTCAACCGCACGCTTCCCGCTTCGACCCCGAAAATCCGCGCGCCCCCTAAGGCCGCCGAAAAATCGTTGGCCGAGGTGCCCGTTAAAAAAGCCTGGCCGCCCTGCTGCAGGCGGTTCAAAAAAAACGCCTGGCGCTTTTCATCCAATTCCGCCATCACATCGTCGAACAAAACCAAGGGGGCCGTGTGGCCGCCCTCGGTGAAGAAGGTCAACTGCGCCAGCTTCAAGGCCAAGGCGCCGGTTCGCTGTTGGCCCTGGCTTCCGAATTTCCGGAGCGGCTGGCCATTCACCCAAAGGCCCAAGTCGTCCCGGTGGGGGCCCACCACGGTCACGCCCCGCGCGATCTCTTCCCCCCGGGCCTTGGCCAAGGCCTCCAGCATCTTTTCTTGTAAAGAAACTTCCGGCTCCTCCAGGGGCAGCTGGGGTTCGTAACGCACTTCGAACCGCTCAATTCCGCCCGTCAAATCCTTCAAGGCTTGTCCCGCGAAATCCGACAAGCGCCGGGCTACGGCCGCCCGTTTCACCATGAGGGCTGCCCCGTGCTGGGCCAAGGGCTGGTCCCAGACGGCCAACTGGGTTGCGATCCCGGGGACCTTTTGCCTCAAAAGGGAATTCCGTTGCTTGAGGGTCCGTTCATAGTGCTGCAAGTGCGCCAGGTACCCTTGATCGATCTGGAGGATAGTCCCATCCAAATATCGGCGCCTTAAGGAAGGGCCTCCCTTGACCAAGAACAAATCGTCGGGTGAAAAAACGACCGCCGGCAGCCGGCCTAAAAGGGAAGAGAGTTTTTTTTGCTTTTTTCCGTTGACGAAGAGGGCTTTGTTTTTGCTCTTGCGCAATTCCAGGCGTATCGCCTCCTGCCCTTCTTCCCGGTGAAGAACCCCCTCGATCGCCCCCGCTTCCTGCCCGAATTGGATCATTTCTTCATCCGCCGCGGCCCGAAAAGACCGGGTGGTGGAAAGGCAGTAAAGGGCTTCCAAGACGTTGGTCTTGCCCTGGGCATTGGGCCCCAAAAAAAGATTCAGTTTTGGATGAAACCCCACCTCCAGAGCTTCGTAATTTCGAAAATGGGAGAGGCGCAGGGAGCTAACATGCAACTCAAAACCTCTTAAATAATGTCCTCCCAACGAAGGGGAACATCTCGGGAATGGCCCCGAAAATAAAAAAAGGAACCAGTTAGGGTTCCAGCAAGCGACTTAAAACCTTTCCCAATGCCTGAAAAACGGTTTTTAGGCCTTTCAAAGCCTTCCGGAATAGGGTTTTAGCCTAAACGCTATCGGGTTCAGAATTTCCAAAAGACGGCCATATTATAGACGGGGAGGGTTGGAATTACATTTTAAATATGATGGGATTTCCTAACTTTTCAAAAGTCTTTTCCAATTATAGCCTTATAAATTGGGCATTAAAACTAGGTGAGTTTTAACCTCGATATTCGATCTTTGTTCCATGTGGAACATAAGGGTGATGGCCATTTTTTGGTCGTTGGTCTTCAACTTAGTTTTTAAAGTTTCTACCGACAACAAGTGGGATGTTGGATCAATGGTTTAAAGCGGATTCTTGGAAGGCTTTCCTACCGGCCGTGGATAAGCCTCTGGAGTTTTCCCCAATTTTTCCACCATGACAAAATAACGGCGTTGATCCAATCCAGGAAGGGAATATTCAGCCGTTTGAACCACTTTGGCGTGAAGGACCTCCAGGGCCTCTTGAGATTTATTCACGGTCCCCAATTGTTCTTCCGTCATCCAGTCCACAAGATATCCACCGGTTTTCAAGAGCGGGATTCCATACTCCAAAACCACCCGGAAGTCGGCGAGGGCCCGGGCCACGATCCCATCCCAGGACTCCCGGGTTGAGGGATTGCGGCCTACCTCTTCGGCCCGGCCCGTGAGGATCTTTGCCCGCTCCCATTCGGCGACTTTGAGGCATTCCTCTAAGGCTTTGGTTTTTTTGGCCACCGAGTCCAGCAAGGTCATTTCCATCTGTGGAAAAGCCGCCTTTAAAACCACACCCGGGAAGCCACATCCCGACCCAAGGTCGGCCCATTTGGGGTCTTCGCCCAGAACCGGTTTTAAAATTGGCAAAACTTGGGCCGAATCCAGCAGGTGGTAAGTCAGAACCTCTTCATCCCGGGTCCATTTGGTAAGGTTCAGGCTTTCGTTGATTTGAAGCATTCGGTGGGTGAAGCGGACTAAAGCGGAAAGGGAATCCGGGGGAAAGAAGGTTAGCAGGCCGGCCTTTTCAAGAGTTTCCCTCAGCTTTTCAGGGGTAAGGCTCAATCTTGGGTTTCCGAAGAAGAGGAAGAAGGACTCACCTGGGCTTGGAGCTTGGAATAGCGGCTTAAAGCCAACAGCAGGACCGCTAAGTCGGCCTGGGTCACGCCCTGAATCCGGCCGGCTTGGCCGAAGGTTTCGGGCTTAATCCGGTTCAGTTTTTCCTTGGCTTCCCGGGCGAAACCCGTCACTTCCAGATAAGGGAAATCACGGGGAATGGGCTGGTTTTCATTGCGGCTTTGGCGCTGGATTTCCTGCCGTTGTTTACGCAAATAACCTTCGTATTTGAGCTCCACCTCGACCTGGAAGGCCACTTCCGGCTCGAATTGGAGGTCTTCCGGCAGGTAGGGCCGGAGGGCCTCATAAGTCATCCAAGGACGGCGCAGGATATTGTCCAAAAGCAGGGAGCGGTCCTGAACCGTGAGCTGTAAAGTTTCATTCGGCGCGGCTTCGGGGGGCAAGACACGGGTCCGGAAGCCCCTCAGGCCCCTTTCAATCTTGGCTTTCTTCTCGATCAAGACCTCCCGGGCTTCCCGGGGAATTAATCCCAGCTCAAAACCCTTTTCCATCACCCGTAGGTCGGCATTATCGGGCCGCAAAAGGAGTCGGTATTCGGCTTTCGAAGTAAAAAGACGGTAGGGTTCCTCGGTGCCCTTGGTCACTAAATCGTCCACCAGGACCCCCATATAGGCCTCGGTGCGTGAAAGGAAGAAGGGGGGATGGCCTTTCACGGCCAAAGCCGCGTTGATACCCGCCATCAGGCCCTGGGCAGCTGCTTCCTCATACCCTGAAGTGCCGTTGATCTGGCCTGCCAGAAAGAGGTTTTTCACCCGGTGAGTCTCCAGAGAATGGGAAACCTGGGTTGGAGGGATAAAGTCATATTCCACCGCATAGCCCGGCCGCACAATTTCGGCAGCTTCCAAACCTGGGATAGTGTGCAGGAAGGCATATTGGGCGTCCAGGGGCAGGGAAGTGGAGAGACCGTTCAAGTAAAACTCGCTTGTGGAGAGCCCTTCGGGCTCTAAGAAGATCTGATGGCGCTCCTTATCGGGGAATTTCACCACCTTGTCTTCGATGGAAGGGCAGTACCGTGGACCAATACCCTTTATGACCCCTGAATAAAGGGGTGAGCGTGACATATTGTCTCGGATGGCTTGGTGGGTTTTCTCGTTGGTATAGGTGATAAAGCAGGCAACCTGGGGTTGCAACGGAAAGGATGTGGTGAAATGGGAGAAAGGTATCGGATCCTCATCTCCTCTTTGTTCCTCAGTCTTAGAAAAATTGATAGATTCGCGCCGAACACGGGGGTTGGTGCCGGTCTTCAATCGCCCCACTTCAAACCCCAACTGCCTTAAATGGGCCGGAAGCCCCTTTGCCGACAGTTCACCGGTGCGGCCACCCTCGATTTGGGTTTCTCCGATGTGCATGAGGCCGTTCAGGAAGGTTCCCGTGGTGATGACCACGGCCTTGGCGCGGATCTCCTCGCCGTATTGAGTGAGGACACCTTTCACGACGTTGTTTTCCACCAGCAGCTTTTCCACAGTGGCTTGCTTCACGGAAAGCCCAGGCTGGCGCAAAACGGTTTCACGCATGTGCTGGTTATAGAGTTCCTTGTCGCATTGGGCTCGGAGGCCCCACACGGCCGGGCCCTGTGTCTTGTTCAATATGCGGGATTGAATAGAAGTGGCGTCGGTAATCTTTCCCATTTCGCCCCCGAGTGCATCAATCTCGCGCACCAGGTGGCCTTTAGCGAGTCCCCCGATGGCCGGGTTGCAGCTCATCTTGGCAACGGTGTCAGGGTTCATGGTAAGAAGGGCGACAGAAAGTCCCATTCGTGCGCAAGCCAAAGACGCTTCACAACCGGCATGGCCGGCGCCAACAACAATGACATCATAGGATGAGGGCAGAAAAGGCACGGAAATCTTCCTTCAAAAAAATCAGTGCGAGTTTATAACACAAGTTTTATCTTGGCACAACGACGCCAAAACCAGTCATTTAAGTTTGATTGGGCAAGGTTCACTTGGCACAAACACTGATGAATCACCGCAAGGCGAGAATCGCTCCTAATGTTCCATGTGAAACAAAAGAATACACTTGTATACTTTCAAAAGGAGACGGCCAAATGGGAATGAAGGCGCGATTTAAATATTTTTGAAATTTTAACGATCGTGCTGTTTAAGACCCCGACACTACTTTACAGTTAAAAAAACGAATCGCTCTGATCCCGTTAAACCTAGCAAACGTGACCATATTTTACATAAAGATTAACATTGGCGAAACCCACTCCAAAGAGCAAGTTTTATGATTAATTCAGTTGATCTGTGGGGTGGAAGTAAAAATGAATCCAATTACCGGACGCTATTCCCACACTTTCCTCCAAAACTCGATTCCTAGCATGGGCGATTTCATACAGCGCCTTTTAGTACCCGTTCCACCAGTCCATCCGAAAACTCAATGCGAAGAAGTTTACGGCATTTTTGCCCGCGACCGCGCCATTCAGTCCATCGCGGTTGTCGAAGATGACTATCCCATGGGGTTAGTGAATCGCTTTGCGTTGATCGATCGTTTTTCGAGACGATTTTTTCGAGAGCTCTATGAGCGTAAACCCATTTCATTGGTTATGGAAAAAGCCCCGCTCATTGTTGAAAGCACCGTAGGACTCGATGATTTAAGCTCCATCATCGCGGACGAGGAAGAAAAATACCTTTACGAAGGTTTCATTATCACTTGTAAAGGTAAATACCTGGGTATCGGTACAGGGCAACGACTTATCAAGGAAATGACCGAACGCAAGCAAGCCCAGCTTTACCACCTGGCCCACCACGATCCCCTCACCGGTCTGCCGAACCGCCTGCTTTTTTATGACCGACTTTCCCAGGCCCTTTCCCAAGCCGAGCGAACCGGAAAACACCTAGGGGTTCTCTTTATTGATGTAGATCACTTTAAAAGTGTCAACGATACCTTGGGCCATCCTACGGGGGATCTTCTATTGAGAGAGGTTGCCCAGGGTATCCAAAACTGCCTTCGAAGTGGGGATACCGTGGCCCGACAGGGAGGGGATGAGTTCACTGTTTTTTTGACCAACGTTGCCCAGCCGGAAGATGTGGAGTTGGTGGGTGCAAAAATACTTCAGTTCATTTCCCAGCCCACTCGGCTTCAAGACCAGGAAATTCGAATCACTTGTAGTATCGGCGCTAGCCTCTTTCCCCGGGATGGGGACAATATCGACAGTTTGATCCAAAGGGCGGATACAGCTGTTTACCATGCCAAACAAAGCCGCAATTGTTTTCGCTACTTCAACCCCGCCATGGCTCCCCAAGGCCCTGTTTCCAATTAGAAGCCCGCTGAAATTAGAAACAGACTGTTAAAAAAACAACCCGCACCTTTTTCAAAGGAAACTCATTTCCCAACGCAAAACTTGGTGAAGATGTCCTCAAAAGCCGTAGCGGGGAGGTTACGGCCGCGGACGCGGCCGACGGCTAGGGCGGCTTCCCTCAGTTCCTCCGCCCACAACTCATAAGACCCGGCAGAGGCCATGAGGTTCCTTAAACGTTCCAAGGACTCCAAAGCTTTGCGGGTTTCCCCCAAGTGTCGGGCGGAAGTTAAAACCACGTTTTCACTCCCGGCGGGCGTTTGGATCAAGGCTTCGATTTTTTCCACAACGCCGTCCAAACCTTCCCCGGTTTGACAGGATAGGGAAAGACATCGTTGGGGATCCAACTCCGTGCTTTCCCAGGCCTTCCCGTTTTTTACCAAGTCGACCTTATTGAACAGGAACCAAGTCCGGCTCAAGGGAAGGGAACTCTTCTTCATTTCGTCCAAGGATTCCTTGGGGTTTGAGGCATCAATAATCCAAAAAAGGATGTCCGCCTCTTCGATGACCTGGCGGCTGCGACGGATGCCTTCCACTTCCACCGCGTTTTGGGCCTCTCGAATTCCCGCCGTATCGAAAAGCCTTACCCTCACGCCCTTGAGCCGGATTTCACCCTCCACTACGTCCCGGGTGGTGCCGGCAAGGGGCGTTACGATGGCCCGCTGGGTTCCTAAAAGGGCGTTCAGGAGGCTGGATTTTCCAACGTTGGGCGGTCCCACGATAGCCACGGTCAGTCCCTCGCGGATCACCTTGCCTTGCCGATAGCTTTCAAGAAGCTTCTTTAATCCGGATTGGACGTTCGAAAGTTCTTTCTCGAATTTTCCCAGGTCCAACGGCGGGATGCCGTCTTCGGAAAATTCCAGGCGTGCCTCGACTTTGAGATAGAGGGACTTCAGTGATTCCTCCAGCGGTTCCAAATGAGCCGCCAGGCCACCGGTCAATTGTCGCAAGGCCTGGCGCCGGGCCGCCTCACCCTGGGCCGAAACCAAGGCCTCCACAGCCTCGGCTTGGGTCAGGTCCAAGCGGCCGTTGAGGAAAGCCCGATAGGTGAATTCCCCGGGTTCGGCCGGACGAACGCCCAATGAAACCAGAACCTCCATAAGTTTTTCCAAAACCGGTGGGCTTCCATGCGCGTGAAACTCCACCACATCTTCGGTAGTGTAACTTTGGGGCTTGGGCATGACGAGAAGAATGCCTTCATCCAGGATTTCGCCGGTTTGAGAATTGTGAAACTTTCCAAATAAGACCTGCCGTCGCCGTTCCAAAGGACTAGAAGAAATAAAAACCTGGTGGGCGGCTGAGAAGGCTTTCTCCCCGGAAACGCGCACGATGCCGATTCCTCCCATTCCCGCGGGGGTGGCGATGGCGGCGATAGTGTCTTCAAGTTGATACATAAGAAAACCAATTTACCATAAACTAAGATTACACATGAAACAGTGGAACCAACCGACGCAAGCTTGTCTCAGTGACCGACTTGGTGAATCTTCACCAGAACAACCCGAAACAAAAAAGGCCCTCCCGGTTGGGAGAGCCTTTTCTTTAATTCTTTAGTTAACAGTCCGTATTACACCCGGTTTCCCACATTGTCATCGATGTCCGGTTCCTTGGGCGCGGCGTTTCCCGGTTCGGGTCCCTCGCCGGGATGGTGCGGCGCTTCAACGACTTGAATCGGTTGGGATTCCATCGATTCATCTTCTATTTTGGTTTCCGGGGGAGCCGCGTTACCGGGTTCCACGGCCGGAGAGATGGCCTCCCCTTCCGTCGTCGGCACAGCTTGTGCGACCGGAGCCGGCACCTCGGCCTTTACCTTGGGTACAATGACGACCTTGCGGCGCAAGCCCTCGCCCCGGCTTTCAGTCGTAACGTGCTCGTGGTCCTTCAGGGCCAAGTGCACCACCCGCCGGTCCTTGGAGCTCATGGGGCGCATGGGAATCTCCACACCCGTTTCCTTGGCCTTTTGGGCCAGGTTGAGGGCCAATTCCTTCAGTTTGTCCTTTTGGCGCTCCAAGTAGTTTTCCACGTCCACGATCACGATGGACTTCTCATCTCCCGTCATCCGCTGGACGACCTTGGAAACCAGGTATTGGAGGGCCTCCAGGCTGTGGCCGTGACGGCCGATCAGGGTACCGCTGGAGGGGCCCTGAATGTTCAAGACCGTATTGCTGTCCTCATCCTTTTGGATTTTCACCGTGTCCGGCAGGCTCATACCGCGCAATAGCCGGCTCAAGACGCCTTCCGCGAAAGGCGGCACCGCTTGGGGCTTCAAGGAAATCTTCACCTTGGCTGGTTTGGAGCCGATGCCCAGAAATCCCTTGCTGCCCTCCTCCACGGTTTCGGTCTTGAGGTCATTCTTATTGACGTTGAAACGGCGGCAGGCTTCCTCGATGGCTTCCTCCACCGAACGGCCGGTGACTTCCACCCAGGAACTGCCACGGGGGCCGTGTTGGCCCTCGGGACGTTCAAAGCGCGGGCGCTCTTCCCGTCGCGGCTCATGGCGCTCACCCCGGTAACCTCCTGAATTCCCCTGCGATGCCGGACGTTGGGCGCCGCTGTAGCGGTGCTCGCCCCGGTCGCCGCGCGGGCGATCTTCGCGCTCGTAACGGTTGCCACCGCGGTAACCTCCGCCGCTCCCGCCCCGGTGTTCCCGGTTGTCCGGCCCCTTCGCGTTGGTCGCGGTAATGGCCGCCCCCGCCCTGTCCTTTGTAACCGCTCTTGTTCCCCGAAGGCCTGGGGGAACTTCCGCTGGAAGGCCTTCCACTACCGCTACCACTCGGTCTGGTTCGAAAAATTTCTCATGACTTTCACATCCTCGACTTTCTTCTTAGCGTTTTGGATTTCCCGGTTCACCACTTTCTGTTGGATCATCGAAAGGACGTTCGTCACCACCCAGTAAAGAAGAAGCCCCGAAGGCCATTTGGTGGAAATAAACGTGAGCACAACCGGCATCATCCACATCATCATTTTTTGTTGGCCAGCGGCCTGGGTGGCCATCTGGCCCGACACCTTCTGCTGGAGGATCATGGTTCCGCCCATCAGAAGGGGAAGCACGTAAATCGGATCAAAAAGGGTTAGGTCCCTGAGCCACAGGAAACCCGCCCCGCGCAGTTCAATGCTGTGATTCAGGGCGGCGTAAAGCGCCCAAAAAACCGGCAACTGCAGGAACATCGGCAGGCAGCCTCCCAAGGGATTGATGCCGGCCTCCTGGAAGAGCTTGGCCTGTTCTTCCCTTTGCTTGGTGGTGTCGTTGGGGATACTTGCGCTTGAGGGCATCCATCTTGGGTTGGATCTCCCTCATCTTCTGTTGGGTCAGGTACATGTTCTTGTAACTGTTGTGGGTGGGCAGCCAAAGAACCAGTTTGACCGCAATAGAAAGCAGGATCACCGCCAGGCCCCAGCTATGGCACCAGGTATAGAACCACTGTAAAAGTTTCAGCATGTAGACGCTGATGAACCCGAAGGTTCCCAGGTCCATCACTTGTTCCAGGCCCAGGCTCTTTAACTGGTTGTATTCCTGCGGCCCGATGAAAACCTCAAGCCCGCGTTTAAAGCTCTCGCCGCCTTTCAAGGCCTGGCCCGCGAATACCAGCTCCGGGCGCGGAGCAAAGGATCTGGCATCCTCCGTCGGATTAGGTTCCTCGGTGGTCGGCGGCTTATAGACGTTATGGTCCCGGACGACACGCGCCGAGGCGCTTCCTGTGGAAGGATCCGGCATCAAAGCCGCCAGAAAAAACTGGTTCGTAAGGCCCGTCCAGTTGATGGGGGCGGGTATTTCGTTGGATTCTTGCGATTTTTGGGCGGTCTGCTTGTCCAAGTGGTCGCCGGCTAAAGTGACCACACGGTAGCCCCCGGCCCGGGAACTGGTACCTGTGTTTTCTTCCTGGCCCAGGGTGTCGGCCCATTCCACCGCCAGGTTGGAGGCGGGGGTGGAACCGCTGCCTGTTTGGTTGACGGTCACATTGAAATTCACCAGATAGTTGCCATTCTGGAATGCGAATTCTTTTTCTAAAACCCGTCCATTTTCATCCACGTACCGGAACGCTAGTTTGGCCGTTTCACCGGGCCGGGAAAGTTTTTTTGAGGTTCCCCTCACTTCAAACATTTTCTGGTTCAAATCAGGGATGGGGTCATAGGAAAGGGAAAAAGGCTTGGGATGACCGGGATCGGGGTTGACCAACTGGACGGGTTTTTGGGTTTCCCGGTTGCGGTATTTCTTCAATTCATAACTGGTGAGAACCGCGCCTTGGTTGGAAAGAACTGCGGTGTAGTCATCGGTTTCGATGGTCACCGAGGCTGCGGGAACTTCGGTGGTTTTTTTGGCATGGGTGGATTTGGCGGCGGCCGCTGAAACGCCCTCCGACGGAGGAGTCGTCAAACGAGGAGTGGAACCGGTTTGGGAAACGGCATTGGAGACGTTTTCCGCCGGGGGAGGCGGTGACGGAAGGAAAAACTGGGAAAGGCCCAGGACTATCACGGAAAGGACGAGGAATATGACCAGGCGGCTGTTGTTATCCAAAACGATTCTCCCGTTGCGAAATAATTTAATGAACGGGGTGGAATCCTCCGGATGAGGCGGGATGGCAACGGCTCAAACGCTTTAGGCCCATGAAAAGGCCCTTTACAACGCCATAACGTTCCACGGCTTGGCGGGTGTATTCGGAGCAAGAGGGCGTAAACCGGCAGGAAGGGGGTAGGTAAGGCGAGATCATCAGCTGATACCCCTTGATGAAAAGTAAGAGCCCCTGCTTTAAGAGTTTGTCCATTCTAATTATCCCTGCTTCATCCGGGGGAGAAGGCCCGCCCTGGTCGCGAGGGAAGAAAAGATGTCCTCATCTCGTCGAAGGTGCGTGCCGCGCTTCCGCGCCTGGGGATCAGGATGACCTGGTAACCCCCGCGGAATCTTTCTTTTTCCACCCGGTAAATTTCCCTGAAGCGCCGCTTGAGGCGGTTCCGAAGGTAGGCCTTCCCTAAAGCCCGACTCAACGAAACGCCGAATTTCCGAAGGGCGGCATCCTCGCTAAACTGCACATAGAAAGCTAAATAACTATCTTCCAACTTGCGGCATTGCTGAAAAACCGCCTTAAACTCCTTCGACTGTCTCAGCCGCTCCGACTTTAAAAATCGCGGCATATCGAACAACCTTCGCGCCCGTTACTGTATGCTGACTTTATGACGGCCCTTTTTGCGGCGGTTGCTCAAAACCCGGCGGCCTCCGACCGTTTTCATCCGACTGCGAAAGCCGTGAACCTTTTGGCGTTTACGGCTGTTAGGTTGATAGGTTCGTTTCATAAAAGAAAATCCGTTCCTTTAATCGGGTTTCCTAAGGGAAACCCTTTTTGGCTTGCTGCGCCCGCGAAAAGAGGGTTGATTCTATCCTATAGATAGAAGAAAACGTCAATGAAAGGGTTGCCAAGTCCTTTTGCAACCTCCAAAATGAACCATTCCGGCCTTGGCTCGAGCCGCTGGTGAATGGTAAAAGGTTCCTATGCACTCTCATCTTCAACTCATCCTCGGAGGCGCACGATCGGGGAAATCCCACTTTGCCCTGCACCAGGGGAATGAAGACTTCTTTCGAGCCCGAATCTTCCTGGCCACCGCTTCAGCCCGGGATGAGGAAATGGCGCAGCGCATCGAGCACCACCGGGCGGAACGGGGTACCCAATGGCAGACCATCGAGGAACCTTACCATCTGGTGGAAGTCTTGGAGGATTGCTCTAGTCCACCCACGAAGGGTTGATCGTCGTGGACTGCGCCACCCTTTGGATCTCAAATTTGTTGTGTGGAATGGGCGGAAAAGTTTGTCTTCTAATGAAATTGAAAAATTATTTGAACAATTTCTTACAAACTCTTCCCGAATTAAACGGCAACTTGCGGATCATTTCAAACGAAGTGGGTCTTGGAATCGTTCCCGATAATCCTGTTAGGCCGCGAATTTCGCGATCTTCAAGGCGCGCTTCAACCAATCCGTCGCTTCCATTGCCAATCAAGTTGTTCTTATTGACCGCGGGAATCCCCCAAAAAATTAAATAAAGATAAACAACATCTCAAAACTTGAAAAAAATTTCGAAAACTTGTCTAACTATCGCGTCTAAAGGTTGCAAATTTTTTGCACAAAGAGAACGTCCACCTTGTCCTTCAAAACTCCAACTTCCATCTCCAAAACCCAAATGGATCATGGGTTTTCCACCTTAAATCGGTTGTGGAAACGCGGGCTTTTCCCGGAGGACTTGGAACGGCATTATTTCCTCCATTGGTTCGTCATTTATAAAGGCAACATCATCCAAACCGCGAAGGCCCTCGACATTCACCGCAACACCATCCAAGGGCATTTCTTGAACTAGGCTATTCCAAAAAATCCGTCAAATTGCGCCACACCTGGCAGAAGCTGGATGAAACAGCAAAAAAATTGTCCTTTGAAAAAAAGTTCTACTCTTTTTACAATCGCTTCTGCGGCAAGCCCCGGTTCTCCCCGACGAAAATGCGGCTTTAGTCGGATTGTGGCAGACCAAGTTCCCTTTTAAGACCCTCACTCCCCATTATCTCTTGTGGGCCATCCGCAGCGGGAAGCCCAAAGATTGGGTCGAGAAGAAGCTGGGTTATTCTTACCGCCACCGGGCCCGCCTTTTAAGTCAGTGTCATTAAGCCCAAAACCCGGGATGGTTTCTGGCTTTCTCCCTTAAAACCCCAGGTGAAGGAAATCTATTCCGCCCGCTATCGCACGATCCTTGCCCGCAAGAAAAAGCGTTAAATATAGCCTCAAGCTTCCCCCCAATCAGCCGTTTCTACTTGCCAGCCTTTGTGCTTAAATAAAGCTGCTTTAAAATCCCTCGCAAAGGCAAAACCATGAACCTTTCGAAATTCATCTCTGTCCATCCCCATTCTTAATTCCAAGGCCATGCAAAAGGCCCAAAAACGCCAAGCCCAACTGACCAAGCCCGCGGGAGCTTGGGCCGGCTGGAAGCAATCGCCATCCAGGTAGCCGGCATTACGGCGGAAGCCATTCCCACTCTGGGAAAAAAGCGCGTCATCTTATGCGCCGGGGACCATGGGGTCACAGTGGAAGGCGTCTCGGCCTTTCCCTCTGCGGTAACCCCCATGATGGTATTGAACTTCCTTAAAGGCGGCGCGGCCATCAACGCATTGGCCCGGCAAGCCGGAGCGGAGGTCAAAGTGGTGGACGTGGGAGTTGCGTCAGAACTGCCTAAAAAACGTCTTCTTTTACAGGCCAAGATCGCTCTTGGAACCCGAAACTTCAAAGTAGATCCCGCCATGACCGTGGTGGAATGCCAAAAAGCCCTGGAATTGGGCATTCAACTTGCCGAACAAGCCAAAAAAGATAAGGTGAAATGGGTGGTTCTCGGGGAAATGGGCATCGGCAATACTACTTCCGCCGCCGCCCTGATGGCAGCCCTTTTGCCTTGCGCGGTAGAGGACGTGACAGGCTTCGGCACGGGCATTGACCGTACCCAATGGATGAACAAATGCCGGGTCATCCAGGAATCCATGAAGTTTCACGCCTTGAGCATTGAAAAGCCCCTGGAAGCCCTACAAAAGGTGGGCGGCCTGGAAATCGCGGCCTTGACCGGGGTGGTCTTGGGTTGCGCTAAAAACCGCATCCCGGTGGTGGTGGACGGCTTCATTACCTCTTCCGCATTTCTTGTGGCTTACCGTCTAACGCCTAAAGTGAAAGATTTTGCCTTCTTTTCCCACCGCTCCGAGGAGCCGGGCCATACGAAGTTCTTTGAAATGCTGGGAGTGGAACCCCTCCTGGAAATGAAGATGCGCTTGGGTGAGGGCACTGGCGGGGCCTTGGCCTTGAATATCCTGGAATCCGCCGTCCGGGCCCATGCCGAAATGGCCACTTTCGAGAGCGCCAAGGTGCCAACGAAGCTTGAGAAGAAGGCGAAAAAGCCCCATTCCGCCCCTTCGAAAAACTGAAGTAAGATGGGCCAATGCTAAGCGCCCTACGGATCGCCTTTTCGACTTTAACGGTTCTTCCGGTTTCCCCCAAAAAGTGGAACCCGGCCGACGTTAAAGCCTCCGTGGCCTTTTACCCACTGGTCGGCGCGCTTCTGGGCGGCCTCCTGGTGCTCATCGCCCAAATCCACCTTGCCCACGAGTTGAAATCCATCCTTCTTCTTCTTTTATGGGTCGTAGGGACAGCCGCCTTTCACTTGGACGGGCTCGCGGACTGTTGCGACGGTTTCTTCGGGGGAAGAACGCCCAAGGACCGGCGGCGCATCATGAAAGACTCCGCCACCGGCGCTTACGGTGTGACGGGCATCGTCCTGGCCCTTCTTTTTAAGTACGGCCTCCTTTCCACCCTGCTAACCGGAGGGGACGGGTGGAAATGGCTTCTCTTGATCCCTTTGGCCGCCCGCTGGAGCGTCACCCTAGCCTGCACCGTCTTCAAGGCGCCACCGGGGGATAAAGGGCTAGGCTCGCAAGTGGTAGGGTTTCCAACATCCCTCTTCGCGGTCACCAGCCTTTTAAGTTTGGCCGTAGGGATCGGCATATTAAGGCTGCAGGGATTCGCGGCTTTTCTGATTGCCGGTCTTATCGCGTTGGCGGTTGGCTTTCTCTCCCAAGCCAAGATCAAGGGCCTAACGGGCGATGGCCTTGGTGCAACGATTGAGATTAGCGAGTCATGTTGCCTTTTTTTCGCGGCGCTGACTCTTCATGGCGGATTTTTCCAAGTATGAACCCCACCATCCTCGTCGTGGCACACGGCAGCAGGGAAAAACCCGCCCAGCTGGAATTCAAACAGCTGGTTGGGAAGTATCAGAAACGACATCCCGGTTGGAAAATCGCCCACGCTTTTTTAGAGTTGGCTGAGCCTTCCATCCCCCAAGCCTTGGAATCCCTCACCGTCTCATCGAAGGAAATTCTTGTTTTGCCGTTATTCCTTTTCACGGCCAAGCACGTAAGAAAACATATCCCTGAAATTTTGTCCGAATTCCGCAAGAAACACCCGGAAGTGAAAATAAAATTAGCGAAGCCCCTGGGTTCGGATTCTAAATTGCTGGACATCCTGGATCAAAGGGTTCCCTGAATCTTTCAGCGGGTAGTTTTTGGTGAAAAGCTCAGGCGATTGGTTTCCAAGGGGAAGAACTGGGCGACCACGTAAAAAGCCAGGGCCAAAAGGAAGTAACCCCAGGCAAAAACCAGCCCCATCGCCAAGACCAGCCACAACCAAAGATAAAAGTGAAGTGCGGGTACCTTCAGGTTTTCCTTTTTATCCGCCGATTTCGAGCGGCTCCATCCCCGAAAACCTGAACGCAGGAGGAAAAAAGCGCGCCCCAAAAGTAGCGCGAGGACGATGTAAACCAGGGGAGGAATGCTCCCGCCTTTCAGTACCGCATAGCCAGGCTGGGGAAGACAGGTCAGGTTGTAGAGGATTGATGCCTCTCCCACCAAAGGGGCGTCCGTGGTGTCGGATAAAAGCCGGGGCAAAAGAAGGGTGCCGTCCGGGAGGGGCCAGCTGAAAGCCAGCACCTCCGCCGCCAGGGGATAGGCCTGATCCATGCGCCCGTTGATCCGGGCCGCGCCCAGGCCGAAGGCACAGGCGGAAATCCCATGTCCGGCCAGGACCGGCCCTGAATCCACGTCCCAATACCAATTGGGGCCGGGTATATCCTTGGGGAATTCCCGGAAACCTGCTCCGCCCCAGCTCTTCTGCCAAAAGTAGCAGTCATAAGCGGAATACAACCGGGCGCCGAATTCGGGCCAGGCCACCGGCGCGAAAAGGCAGAGGTAGGAATTACTGCACCCCCGCGAGGGCCCCCAGCAAACACCCTCTTTGGAGCCGGCCATGTAAGGCGGCAGGCCCCTTTCGTGCGCCAAGTTGCCTTGGAAGCCCCGCATGGCCCGCCGGACAAAAGCCGAGTGGTCCGTTCCCAGAAGCGCGTCGGCTTTCCTTATATTTGCCACCGCCGCCACGACGTCGGCGGGGAAGCATTGCCGGGGGTAGTCATCCAGCAATCCATAGGGCGACTGGTCCACCTCGCGGGAAAGGGTTTCCACCTGGTCCCGCAAGAGGGGAAGATAATAAGTATCCCCGGTGAGCTCCTGGTAAGTGGTGGCAGCCGAGATCATCAGCATCCGATAAAAGATGTCCTCATGATGGAGGTAATCCACGCCCTTCCAGTATTTCCGGACCCAAGCGGCGGTGTTCGGGTCAATGATGAGGCGGGTGGCGGCCTGGATCGCCCCCTTGGCGTAAATCTTGGGCGGCTGGGCCATGAAATGGTCGCCCGAATCCCAGTCCTTCTGAAGGGATTCCACGGCCCAGAGGTAATAAGCCGAGCCGAAGGGAGGCCATTCGGTGCCGGAGATGTCCGCGCCGGTCAGGGCCCCCGCGTTTTTGGAGGCCACCCGTTCCCGCGCCCATTTCTCGTAGCGGGGCGTCAGGGTTTTAAACAAATAAACCGCCGAGCGGGGTATGCCACCGTTGCGGTTGGCGGGATCGGCCATGTTCCAAATAATCATCAAGGCCGGGAAGATGAGGAAATAAAGTGCCGCCAGGATCTTCATCCCCAGGTTGACCCTGCGGATCGCCCGGGCCCGGTTTTGAAAAAGTTTTTTCCATTCCATAATTTTTTCCTTGAAATTCTAATGCAAAATAAAATCAGCCACGCCCGTTAAAATTAACCAAGAAAACCACGGTTATGACAGCCATCACCACCCACAAGCCGTAGCAAAGGAGCACATAGGCCATTGAATAACCTAATTTTCTCATCCATCCGGTCTTAGTGAACCAGATAAAAGGTACGCCCACCAGCGGATAAAAAACGCCGATCCCAATCCAGCGGTCCACATAAAAAAGATCGTTTGAAAAACCGAACAAAAACAAAATCTCTTTCCTGAACCCAATCAAGGCCAAATAAACCCACGGGGAAAATATCAATCCGGCCCACCATCCCCACCGCCTTAGGTTTAGCCTTCCGCAAGTGGCGCAACGCCAAAAAGGCTTAGGAGAGGTTGCGCCGCAGACGATGCATTCCACTTATTGCCCTCCCATGCATTTGAACCAATGGCTCAAAAAGAAAACCTTCTCTTCGGACAAGAAAACCGGGGATGTGCCGATCAGGGGCCGCAGCACCGCGCTCATCTGGAAACACACGAGTAAAAAGATAAAGGCCCAGACCGACAAACCTTCGCCGAAATCCCTGGCCAGAAGCCCGAAGGCCGCGGATAACAGCCGCAGGCCGAAGAACACCGAGGCGATCCAAATCACGAAGTGGATCCAGCCCATAAGCACGATGTTGTTGGTGGTCTGGGAAAAAATCCAGGCCACGGGCGCGAAGCCGATCAGCAGGACCACCATCAGGCTCAAGGATAGCAGCAGGAGGGAGAAGGCCGTCTTGATCTTCAAATCCGCCCCGTTCACGCAGGTGAAGATGTAAAGGCTGGGAAAGGTGAGAAGCGCGCTCGTCAAAAAGCCGAAGGCGAACTTGACGGGTGAGGCCCACAACTGCGTCCCCCCCGAATAGGACCCCATGACAAAGCCGTAAACAAGGGTGCCCACCAGGAGGGTAAAGATTAGGTAGGGGACCCAGCCCTTCTTGCCCTTGGAAATGTCAAAAACCAGCTGGGCCGGGTGCTTGAGCACCCCTTCCAAAGCGGCGATCCAATGGGGCATTCCCTCGGTGGATTTGAAGTCCTCCTCCAACCGGCTCTTGTAACTGCGGATTTTGATTTGCGGCGCCAATCTTTGATTCGGTTCCATGTTCGACTCCTTTCGATTTTTAATAAAGCCTTCCGGCCTTCTCCGTTAAGTCGCTGACGAAGCTCCCTTTGACGAAAGCCACCTTGGAAAAAAACTCAACGGGGATGGACGGGTTGCCGATGAAGGGCCGGAAGTACCAGGACAGGTGGGAGCCCAGGAAAAGATTGTTGGCCATCCAGATCAAAAGGACCCAGCGGGCCAGGGTGCGGTTGCGGCAGGCGTGATGGATGAGGTGGAAGAGCCGGATATGGGACGCGATGCCCGACCCGGCCACGGCGAAGACCTGGAAAAAGGTGACCACCGCCTGCCCCACCAAGGCGGCCGATCCTAAGGCCGAAGGCACGGTGCAATCCACGAAGAAGGCCAGGGGGATGAGGCTCAGGAGGATCGTCACCATCACCACGTAACCCATCAATTGGATGAGGAGTGTCTTGCGGAAAGGAAGGGCGGCCCCCAGCAGGTGGGCCATCATCCAGTTGGCCACCGCCGTGCCAGCCAGGGTGAGCGCCATGAGAAAGGGTGTCTTCACCGCTCCGTACCAGGCCTGCAGGGGCGCCCGCCACCAGCCGATGGCGAAACCGTAGAGGAAAAGCCCGCCGAAGAGCCATAGCACACAGAATAAAAGCCAGCCTTCATCCTCCAGCCATTTGACCGCCTCCGGGCGGCCCTGGCAGAGGTTCTTCATACGGTAGAGGTAACTGAGGAAAGACGGACTCAGGATCATCATAGGGATAACAGGTTCTTGCTTTGATTTTTCATGGCCGCTCCTTTTTGATTCTTTAATGCCCTAACCGCGAAATCGCCCCGGTCAAACCGCTGTAAAAGCCCCCAAGGGCCCAAGCCCTGTCGTGAAAAAACTCCACCTGTTTCGCCGGATTACCCATAAAGGGCCTCAAGTACCAGGAGAAATGGGAGCCAAGAAATAAATTATTCGCCATCCAAGCCAGGAGCACCCAACGGGCCACGGAACGGTTCCGGCAAACATGAAGGATCAGGTGAAAGAGCCGGACATGGGATGCCAAACCCGCCCCGGCAATGGTCATCACTTGGAACAAGCTGACGGCCACATAACCAGTCCATGCGTCTTTTCCAGTGGAAGAAGGGGCACATCCATCCAGGAAAAAGGCCAGTGGCACCACGCTTAAGAGGATGGTCACCAGCACCACATAGCCCATCAGCTGGGTCAAGAGGGCCTGCCGGAAGGAGAGGCTGGCGCCCAGCAGGGAAGCCAGCATCCAGTTGGCCAGGGTGGTCCCCGAGATAGTCACGGCCATCAGCACAGGCGTCTTGATGGCCCCATAGAGCCCTTGCAGAGGCGCCCGCCAAAGGCCGATGGCGAAGCCGTAAAGGAAAAGCCCCCCGAAGAGCCAGAACACGCAGAACAAAAGCCAGCCTTCGTCCTCCAGCCAGTCCGCCGCCTCAGGGCGGCCCTGGCAAAGGCTCTTTAAGCGCAAAAGATAGACGGCAATAGATTTTTTCAATTGTTCGACTCCGCGTAATACCAGTGGCTCGTAATCTTTTTGACCGTCGAGTTCACAATGGTGAAATCGCCTTCAACAGGGGCACGCCCATCGCCGGAGTAAATAAACCCCGAGAAGTCGGATAAAAACCCTTCCGCATCGACAAACATGACTTTTGTGCCCTCCCCGCTTCCTTGCAAATCCACCCGGCCGCCGATGGATAAATACTTTCGCCATCCGGAAAGTTCGGGTCGGCGTCCTTCCAGCCTCAAGCTTCCGCACTGGATTTCGCGCACCACCGATTCGCGGGGCAAAAAGAAAACCATGCAATTCGTCCAGCGGCCAATGTCATCCAACGGAAAAAGGGCCACCGTGAGGACGGTCACAATGCAAGACAACAGGGGATTCAAAGAACGCCTTCCTTTTCTCTGGATCCAGCTGGCGGCGTAGGAAAAGGCCCAAGCCAGGGCGGCAAAAAAAGTAAGGGCCATCCAACCGAGTGGAAAAAGCCAGAGGAAAAAATTTTGGAGGGTGTACATGAACACCCATTTGAAGGTGAAGAAAAGGATCACGGCCAGGTTGACGGCCAGAACAACCCTTTCCGCCGAGAAAACAGAAGGCTTGTTTTCTTTCTTCAGGAGAATGATCAAAAAAAGCCAGATCAAAACGGGAGGCATCACGGCTAAAATCAGGGCTAAAGACTTAGACTTCATATAACAAAAGAGGGGAAAGAGACAGGCACAATTAACCAGGACCAGTTGGAACACCATGAATGCCACACGGAGGACGGCGAGGGCTTCACGCCGGGGTTTCCAAAGGACAAGCCCCAAAAGAACCGCGACATCAATGCCCATTAAGATCCAATTGGCTGAATCCATCGTTTCCATTCAAGGGCCTCCTTTCCGTTAATAAACCGAGTAAAAGACATACCAGTTGGGCTGGATGACCCGCAGATAGTCGTCCTCGGGCAGGCTGAACCCCGCGTCCAGGCTGGGCAAGATTTTTCCTTCTTCCTTGCAATACCCCGACAGATATTCGATGCCTTTGATCCAGTCGTCCCCCAGGGGTCCCATCCCTCCGCTGGCGAGGGTGAACCTGATTTCGACCATGCCGTAGCTTTCATCGGAGTTCATGTCGAGGTTGTAATCGATTTGGGATAACAGTTTTTGGTACTCCTCCCGGCGCGAAGGACTCATGGGTCTCACCGCTTTCCCGTTTTTAGGGGCGTCGTAGTAATACCCGTGTTGGTAGTCCTCCATGGTCATTTGCTCCAGTTTTTCGAATTGGGCTTGGTGATGTTGGAACAGGGCGATCACCCTTTTGTCGCTCGGGGTTTTCCATTGGAAGGGGTCCACCCAAAGGAACAAGAGGCCCGCCGCAAAACCGACGGCCACGAGCAAAGTAAGGATGGCCGCGGCGACGACCTTGATGAAAAAACTCATGCCTTTACCCCCAGCGGATTTGATCCGGGTCTGAGCGCCAAACGCAGCAGGCCCTCGGTGAGGGCCTTGAACCGCAAGCGGGGATAGAGCTGGTAAAGCCAGCCGAAGAGCCGGCCCGGCGCCAAGCCCAGCCGCTGCGCGAGGATGGGGTCGATGAACCGGGCCTGGAATTGGAGCAAGCACCAATAACGAAAAGGCCCCAGATTTTTCCGATAGGCTTTCATCAATTCCCAGGTATAGGAGTTGAACTGAAGTTCCCGAACGACCATCTGGGTGCGTTGGGTGAGGTAGTGGGGATAGTCGGCGGGGAAGTTTTCGATTTCCATCATCAAGGCGATGGAGCGGATGTCGTCGAAGTAGGCTTCTTTTTGCGCCCGGGCTAGGGGGTGCCGGTTCAAGTATTCATAACCCCGGATTCCGTATTCGATGAGCATGGAAAAAACCTGAAGGTAAGCTCGGTCGGAAATGCGCGAGTTCCCCTCTTCCTTGGACCTTTTATCCTCGACTTGACGGTGCATGTCCTTGATATGCCGGGCTACCAAGGGCACCCGGTCCTTGGACATGAAGAAAAGCTTTTGCTGGTACTGGAGCGTATCACGCAAACGTCCCAGCGGGTCGGAAGGAAGTTTGCCGGTGTAAAAGAGCCAGTGGTTCTCCGGGTGCAAGGCGAATTCCGCCGCCGCCCCAGCGTAAATGAGGACCACGTTCTCTGGGTCGCCCCAGATCTCGCGGGTGATGTCACTGCCGAATAATTGATTCATTTCCAACCTCCATTCCCGCCAAAGTCTGGTAGACCTCCTCAATGGTCCCGTCCAGGGTGGAAGTTCCGGCGGTCAGTCCCACCACGTTGAAGCCCTTGAACCAGTCCGGGGTCAGTTGCGCGGCGGTTTCCACTTGCAGGACAGGGACACCCCGGTTTTCGGCCAGAGCCTTGAGCTGGCGGGTGTTGTTGGAGTTCTTGCCGCCCACCACCACCAGGGCCTCCACCTCGTCCAGCAGTTCCTCCACGGCCCTCTGTCTTTCGCGGGTGGGGCGGCAAATGGTGTCGATGAAGCGGATTTCCCTCCCGAAGTTCTTGCGGGTTATTTTTTCGTAAACGCGCTCGAGCAGTGCCGGCGGGGTCGTGGTCTGGCAAAGAATGGCGATGCGGTCGGCCTCGTAACGCCGGACTTCTTCCGGGCCGCCCACCACCGCGAACCAAGAAAGGTCCCCCACCAGGCCCTTCACCTCCACGTGGTCGGCGCGGCCCACCATGACGACGAAATAGCCGCATTGGGCGAAATGCTTGGCCGTCTCGTGCACCCGGCGTACCAAGGGGCAGGTGGTGTCAATCAGTCCCTTCCCCCTTTCCAAAAGTTCCTTTTTCTCACGGTCGCTGATCCCATGAGCGGTGATGACCAGCCAAGGCTTTTCGACCGAAGCGAACCGGTTGTCCTCCTCCAATTGCGTCAGCCCTTTTTCCCGAAGCCGGGTCAAGACCTCCTCGTTGTGGACCAGCTGCCCGTAAATGGCGGTTTCCTCCGGCTGGGGAAGGGCCATCACCCTCTCGATAGCGTCCTTCACACCGAAGCACATACCCATGGCCTGGGCCTTCAAAACTTTCATGGCTTTCTCCCTTCATTGCAAATAACTTTGTACTACAAAGTAAAAGACCAAAAAAGGGTCATACTGGCGACCAGGCTGCCCCCCCGTCTTTTTCATCCTCCCGCAGGGCCTTCTGCACCGAAGCATCCTTGATCACCTTTTCCAACTCCTCCAGGTAGCCCAGGAACCTCTTTCGGCCCTCGGCACTCAAGCGGCAGAGGGTTTTGGGCTTTTTGCCCTCGTAACCCTTCTCCACCTCCACTAACTTTTCCTCCTCCAGCACCTTCAAATGGCGGCTTAAGTTGCCGTCGGTGAGGGCGCAGAGCTGTTTGATGTCGTTGAAGGTAAGCCCGTCCTTGTGGGTCAAAAGGCAGGTCATGATGCCCAGCCGGGCCTTTTCGTGGATGGCCCGGTCGAGGCCCTCATAGGCGTGCCGGCCCGCAGTGGAAGGGGGGGTAGGGTTGTCGCTCATGGCTTTTTCCTTTCCAGGTTGAAGTAAAGGATCCCGGCTCCCAGGATGAGGCCTAGGCCGAAGGTAAGCCCCATGCCCCAAGGGGAAAGGCTTTGGCTGGAGGGGACGAGGGCCAGGAGCACCAGCCCGCTCAGGAAGAAGAAGGCTGCCATCCAATGGATAGTGCCGGGCAGGTAAGGCTTGGAGGCGTAAACACCCATACCGAAGAGGATGGCCCAAAGCCCGGGCAGAAAGACGATGAAGGCATCGTCCGTCTTGCACACCGCGAAGGTCAGGAAGGCCCCGGCCAGGATGCAGGGAAGGAATTGGCCCACTGCCAGGCGGGTTTTGCGGCGTTCCTGGCCCTTTTCATGGGCGAAATAGTGGAAAAGGATCTGGCTCATGGGCAGGACGAAGTTCACTGCCGCCACAACCACCCAGAAATAAACAAAAGAAAGGGGATGGCCGGTCTCCACGAACCGGGGCTGGAGGAAGGCCGCCCCCAGGGCCACTAACCCCATTGTCGCTGTGAGGATGGACCGATAGCCCCGGTACACCTCTGAACGGTGCACGTGGTTGTGGATCTCTTCGAGCTGTTCTAAGGCCTCATTGATTCCCATGCCCGAACATTACCGCATATACTTTGTATTGTAAAGTACTTTTTAATAAATAATTAAAGGCCGAACTAACGGAAAAAGCGGCTCCCCATCAGGCCACTTTTTCCATGCTTTCCACTAGAAAGAAACTTTTGTACCCGCATAGCCAGACAAACCCGGCGTGCCGAAGCCATAGGCTTCCTCGTAAAACTGGTTGAACAGATTGTCCACGCGGGCGAATAGCTTGACGTGGTCCTCCACTTGGAAAGACGCCCGAAGATTCACCAGGTAATACTCAGCCAAGGTGACCGGCGATCCGGCGTAGAAATCGTAATCGGGTCTGGCTCCCACGTAAGAGGCCGAGGCCCCCAGTTCCAGGGCGCCCAACTGGCTGTCCACGTCCAGCCCCGCCTGGTTCGCCGGCTTTTGAATCAGGGGCGAAGTGGACTGAGTGGCGGGGATGGCAGTCTGCACATCGGTGTAGGTATAGGAACCCCGAATGGTTAAGACTTTTTCGATCTTCAAATCCACGAAAGTCTCAAGGCCCTGGGTTTGGAAGGAACTGCTGTTCATGTATTGCCCGGTCGGGTAGGACCCCACGTAGATAATCAGGTTCTCGAAGTCGTTGTGGAAATAGGTGGCCCCAAACCGTACCGCATTTCCACCGAGGGGTTGCTCCAGGCCAAAATCGTAACCGGTGCTGGTTTCCGGCTGGAGGGACGGGTTGCCCGTGGGCGGTGGGGCATAAAGCTGGTAAAGGGAAGGCGCCAGGAACCCGGTCCCATAGGTGGCCTTCACCTTCGTTTCCAAACCCGGGATAAAATATGCCGCGCCCGCCTGGTAGGTCCCGTGGGTTCCGTAAGTGTTGTAATCATCCGCCCGCGCCCCCAGGTTGAGGAAAAACCTGTCGTCTTGTTTGACTTGGGCTTCCAGGAACCCGCTTTCCGCCCATTGGCTTGCCTGGGTGGAGGGACTGGGAACCCCGAAATAAAGGGAGGACTCGTTGCCCCATTCCCGGTAGCCTTGGAGGCCGAACACCAGGATTTTTCCCGGGTCCAACCGCAGGTTGTTCTGCCAGGTGGCCTGGCCCGTTTGGCCGTCGTATTGGTTGGTAAAAGTCGAGGAGTTGGGATAAGCCGCGTCGGCTGAATCGATGTAATACCGGTTGTTGTCCCCAAAAGAAAGGACAAGGGACTGCTCCCAATCCCCCAGGGTGAAGTGGGTCTTGCTTCCTACCAAAACTTGCTTCTGATCCACCCAGTAATTGGGATCGTCCATGATGGGCATCGGGGTCGACCCCGAACCGGCCCCATCATCCACGTTGGTACGGGACTGATTGTAATTGACCAGAACTTCCTCCCGGAGATTGGAAACCGGGGCCGCGCCGAGGCGCAAAAGGCTCGAGAAGTCGGTATCCGGGTTGTTCAGGGTGTTCCCGAAAGCCTTGTCCGCCGAGGGAAACCCGGCGGTGTCAAAGTAAGACGCACTCAAGGCGTAATTGCCCTGGGGACCGCCGCCTTGCGCTAAAGCCGCCTCACGGACCGTCCCGTAGGAGCCGCCCTCGAATAGGGCTGACCCACCCGTGGGCCCTGCGCCTTCCTGGGTGACGATATTGACCACCCCGGCCATGGCGTTAGACCCGTAAAGCACGCTTTGGGGGCCCCTTACAACCTCGATCTGCTGCACGCCGCCCAGGGTCAGCTCATCCAGGTAGTCGTAGGACCGGGCGGTCGCGATGGGGTCGTTCAAGGGGATGCCGTCCATGAGCACGAGGGTATCCGCGTCATTCCCTCCCCGCGTGTAAATGTAAGTGATTTCACCTGGCCCGCCCGACTGGACCACGTCCAATCCCGGAACGTTTTGGAGGGCCTCATTCACGGTCCCTGATTGTTTTTTTTCCATGTCCTGCACCGTGATGACGGTCATGGAATTGGGAACCTGATTGGCGGGCGTATCCAGGCGGCTGGCGGTGACCACCATTTCCCGCATCGGCGGCAAGGACTGGGCAGGCAAGGTATTGGCGGAAGATTCAACAGTAAGGGTGTTTGCGGCGGGTTCGACAACGAGAGGCGGATCCGCCCACAACAAGGCTGGAAAAAACAAGGAAACCAAAGGCAAAACACGGCACGACCTTAAAAAATGTTTCATGGCCCTCTCCCCGAGGCCGAAAGCTTCAATGGGGAGGGGGCAGAGGGACTTCCGTTGGAAGGACTCTCCGCTTCTTATTCCCGAAGAAGCATTCGAAGATTTCTCAAGGCCGGTCTCCTGACTCGGGGCACTCAACTTCCGGGACCTTCCCATCTTTTGGACAGTGGTTCCCGGAAAAAACGTCGCCCCTCACAGTGGCGGGTCCGTGCCGGATTTACACCGGCTTCCCGAGCACCCTGAGTTGTGATGGTTAAATACTCCTGTCGGCGGGACTTGTCAACGGCAAAGAATTCCGAAAAACCTTTTCAATTTTTTTGCGCCCGGGCGTCGCGGAATATCCCTGAAAGAAATTCGCCCAAGCCCACCATGCTGGGCCCGGGGATCAGATACTCATCCTTATTGAAACAATAGACCCGGTGGTTCTTCACGGCCTTCAGGGAGGGCAGGCCGTCCCACACGGCGGCTTCCCGGACCACCTCGTCGGGCCTGCCATGGGCAGGGGGAAGGGCGTTCACGATGACGTCGGGGTCGCGCTTCAAGAGTTCCTCTTTCGATACCAACGGATAGGATACGGGCGAATCGTAAAGGATGTTCGCCCCGCCCGTCCAGCGGATGAGGGCATCCACGAAGTTATGGGGCCCCACGCCGTAAATCTGGTCCAGGGCGCCGGGCGTCCGGTCGACGACGAAAAGCACGGAGACAGACCTTCCTTGGGAAGGCTCAGCGCGTATCTTGGCAAGCCTCGCCGCCAGCTTTTCCTTGGCCTTTTTCGCGGCGGCCTCCCGCCCCAGGGCTTTCCCCAATGTGTCATAGGCAGCCAAAACGTCCTCCACCGTCTGGCAATCCTGGACCAAAACGGGAACCTTCAACTTTTCAAGGTTGTCCACGGCCTTGCCGTGAAATTTGAGGGCTAGCACCAGGTCAGGTTTTAGCGAAAGGATTTTTTCGTAGTTGGGATTGATCCAGCCGCCGATTTTTTCTTTCTTCTGCGCCTCCGGCGGGAACTTGCAGAAATCGGTGACACCCACCAAAAGGTCCTGGGCGCCGATATCGTAGACGATCTCAGTCAGGTTCGGCGCCATGGAGATGACGCGTTTCGGTGGCGTTTGCGCGAAAAGGGAAGTGGCCACCCAAAGCAGTAGGATTAATAGAATTAAAAAGAACCTTGCCCGGTTCAATTTAAAGTTAGGTGCTCGAAATCCAGCGTTTATCACTGACCTGTTCCCCGGCGTCTTGTTTTAAGGAGGCCGCCTTAGTGTACAATCCAAACTATGTCCCAGCAAAACAAACCCGAAACCAAGACCTGCGGCCGCTGTGGAAAAACTTTCGATTGCTTCGCCCGCACCGGCGGGTGCTGGTGTGAAAAGCTGCCGCCCCTTTCCAAGGCGGTGGCGGGCCACGACTGCCTCTGCCCCCAATGCCTGGAAAAAGAAATCCAGGCTCAACAAGCCGCCCCAAAACCCTAGGAAACCAACTTGTCTTCCGAACTTCGAATCGCTTCTTTCCTTCCCTCAGCCACTGAGATGGCCTGCGCCTTGGGCCTGGCCGACCAATTGGTGGGCGTCTCCCACGAGTGCGACTACCCGCCCGAAGTAAAAGGCAAACCCGTGGTCGTGCGCTGCGCTATGGATTTGGCATCCTTAAATTTGGACCAGATCGACAAGGCTGTTAGCGAACGGGTGGGCCAAGGCGGGAGCGTTTACGCTGTGGATGAAAAGGCCATCCGGGCCGCCTCCCCCAACCTCATCCTCACCCAGGACCTCTGCCAAGTCTGCGCCCCCTCGGGCAACGAAGCAACCCAAATGCTAAATTCCTTACTCCCTAAACCTGAAATCCTTTGGCAGACACCCCATTCCTTTGAGGACGTCTTGGTATGCCTCCTGGCCTTGGGTGAGAAGACGGGAACCCGTGAAAAAGCCGAACAACTGGTGAAGGAAGCCCGTCTGCGGATCGAAAAGGTTAAAACCGCCACGAAGAGGCTTCCCAAAGTGAAGGCTTTTTTCATGGAATGGGTGGACCCTATTTACTGCGGCGGCCATTGGGTGCCCGCGATGATCGAATGGGCGGGCGGAGCGGACGAAATTTCCAAGCCCAACGTGGATTCGGTGAGGATTCCCTGGGAAGAAGTTGTCTGCTTCAACCCGGAGAT
>CAVYRH010000025.1:0-29830 GCA_963770835.1 uncultured Pseudomonadota bacterium | reverse complement strand
TGTCCACGACGGGGACCCATCGTGGACAGCTTGGATGTCGACCCAAAGAGAAAAACAGTGATCCAATAAGTAAGGATTAGATCTTATGACTGACCACTATATTTTATTTGGCGCTCAATCACTTCTTGGCTTTTTTCTTTTCGCTCTTCTGGTCTGGAAACCTATCTTCCGAAGAAAAAAGATCGTACGAATTTGTCTTCTGGTTTTAATTGGGCTGGCAATCCTATTAAGTTTAGTTGCGTCATTTTTTCTTGATTCTTTCTGGAATTCCAATCCGGCGGTGGTCCAAAAGGCTTGCCTTGATCTTTTAATAGTTTTATGGCCTGTCGGTTTGTGCTTTTTATGTCGATGGAAGGCGATAAATCTTAAGGCTCGGGTCTTACGTGTGCTTGGCATATTGTTTCTAGGGCTTTTCGTCGGGATCAATCTTTGGTACTCCATCCCGGCCATCCTGAATGAGCCATATATGCCTCACGACGTCAAAGTCGAAAGGACCTCACCCCAAAACGGTACGATCGCCACGATCTTTTTTCGATATGGGCCGAGCATGTTCAATGATGGACAGACTTATCTGAATCTTCGCCGAAAAGGAACCCCATTCCATCCAGTTGATTATTTACTAAGGAATTATTTGGAAGATAATCCGGCCAACATCATGATTTTGACGGGGTACGATGCCCATTACGAACCGATCGATTTAGTATGGGTGGATGAAACGCATTTAAAGGTTCTGGTGTCGAACTATGACAAATTGTCCAAAAATACTTGGGCTGATTACGACCATTACGCGACCCTCTTTGAAAAGAAGAAAGACCGTTGGGAGAACGTCGAAATCGACTACGTGGATAAGAGTAAATAGTTAAATCGACCATGTCGTTCATTAAGGTAAGCTGTCCACGACGGGGACCCGTCGTGGACGAGGTTTTGCGGAAGTTTAATTCTGTATCTGTAGGTCGCAATCGGTATTGATGGACTTGGTTTCCTGCTTGAAGACCTTGTCGAAATTCTCCATCAAGTAATGCACGTCTTCCACCTGGTCGTTCAAGATCTTGTGGAAATCCTGGATCGACATGAATTGCTGCTCGTAGACCCTTGGAATAGGGGAAATAACTCCAGTGCCAGGGTTCGTCCCGGACCGCCCCGCGTTTCCCCAAATAAACTTTGCAAAAACCGAATACAGGGGCGTTGTGCTCCATCCAGTTGTAAAACTGGATACCGAGACGGGGGTATCGGGGTGCACGTTCACCAATTGGCCCCTCAAGCTGGCTTCCGAAATATCCATGTCCGTGCCCCAGTGGTGCCGCGAAAGGCCGGGAACCGAAACCAGGCTCATGACGGCCCTCACCCTCCTCTTGGCGTCCAGGTTGTCGGTTTTTTTGTAAAGGGAATCGTAATGGTTCCAAATCTTCATTTGGTGCTTGAAGGACCTGTGGCCGGAAACGAGATTGAGAAAATGCCAGCCGTCCTGGGCGGCTTTGCCCGGAGCTTCCAAAAACTTTGCATGACTTGCGCGATGGCGTATTGGCCGGATTCGGGGTCCTCGATCATGTCGGGAGGCGATTGCAGCCCCAAGATCTGTTCGTCGGTTATGGGGGGAGGAGGGGTTGGGACTTCCGGCGCCTGGCCCACCGGGGGAGCCGGCTTAAGGGCCAGGTGCTGGGTGGCGCAACCCCATTGGCAGCTCAGGATCAGGAAGAGAGGAAACGAAGCGTAATAGCACATTGGCTGAAATGTCCTTTAGAAAGTTGGGTAGTGAGTCAGTTTGAGTTGGACAACCTTAAGGCACCCCTCACCCTACCCTCTCCCCCAAGGGGCGAGGGTCTTTAGCGGCATTTCCCCCTCTCCCTTGAGGGGAGAGGGCGGGGTGAGGGTGGAGTCGCATTTTCTTTTCAAACTGATGTACTACCGGTTACTTGAGGTCCTTCGAGGAAACAATTTTCAAGTTTTTATCCAGTTCGTAAACACGGGGTATGCCGGTGTCGAGGTTTAATTCCAAGACCTGTTCCTTGGTCAGGTTTTCCAGGTGCATGACGATGGAGCGCAGGAACACGATGACGTTTTTTCCCTGTTTCAGGTAGGGGACGATGTGGGTGTCGTAATAGGGAATGGTGCGGGCGGCGGTGTCCTTGAGGGATTCGGTAAAGCCGGTCTCGTCCTTGGGCGGCGGAACGTCGTAGCTGCGGCGCCAGATCTTAACCTGGTCGTCCCCGTATTTCTTGGCCGTTTCGGCCTTATTCAGGCCCTGGAGGGCGCCGTAATGGCGTTCGTTGAGGGCCTGGTCCATGTAGACGGGCAAGTCCTTGAACTTGGCCATTGCATGATGAGCGCCAGGGTCCGCTGGGCCCGCTGGAGGTCGGAGGTAAAGGCCACGTCGAACTTATAACCCTTCAGCTTTTCACCCGCCTGCCGGGCTTCCTTTTCTCCCAGTTCCGACAAGGGCACGTCGACCCATCCGGTGAATTTGTTTTCCAGGTTCCACTGGGACTGGCCGTGGCGGACCAAGACGAGTATCGGCATGGGAAACCTCTTTTGAGCGGCGGATAAAAACGAAAGTGGATTTTAACCGCTGGATTCCCGTTTGAAAAGGGGAATGGTTGGTAGTGTATCAGTTTGAAAGAAAATGTTGCTCCACCCTCACCCCACCCTCTCCCCTCGAGGGAGAGGGGGAATATCTACCAAACCCTCGCCCCTTGCGGGAGAGGGCGGGTGAGGGGTGTCTTGAAGTTGTTCAAGTCAAACTGAGACACCACCGGAACGCGCCTTGATCGGACCGGGATCGTATAGCATACTTAATCCTTCTTTTATCCTTCCTGGGGTGGACCCATGCCGTCCAAGGCCGAATTAAAATTTATGAGGCGCGCGCTTTTCCTCGCCAGTCCCGCGGCCGATACGCCTCACCGAATCCCAAAGTTGGCGCGGTTTTGGTAAAGGCGGGCCGTATCGTCGGGGAAGGCGGCCATTCCCGCTTGGCGGTCCCCATGCGGAGATCATCGCCCTTCGACAGGCGGGTAAAAGGGCCAAGGGCGCGGCCCTTTACGTCACCTTGGAACCCTGCAGCCACCACGGCAAAACCCCGCCCTGCGCGGAGGCGGTCATCCGGGCGGGAGTTAGTAAGGTTGTCGCCGCCATGAAGGACCCCTTTCCCTTGGTTTAAGGCGGGGGTTCCAAAAACTCCACCAGGCGGGCATTACCGTTAAAACAGGTGTGCTGGAAAAAGAAGCCCGGCAAATGAACGAAGCCTTCTTTTCGCGGTGACCCATTCGAGGCCCCGGGTTCTTTTGAAAGCCGCCATCAGCCTCGATGGCAAGATCGCTACCACTTCAGGGCGGTCCCGCTGGATCACGGGGGACGGGGCGCGACGGAAGGTCCATGAATTGCGGCCCAAGCCGACGCCATCCTGGTAGGGAGCAGAACCGCCTTGAAGGACAATCCTTCCTTAACTGTCCGGCTGCCGGGTTACCATCGACAGGATGGGTGGCCCTTACGGGTGGTGTTGGATTCCCAGCTCCAGATAAGCCCTCGGGCCCGGCTTTTCCAAGGACAAGGCCCGACGCGGTGGTTTTTACCTCTCCCGGAGCTCCCGTGACAAGGAAAAAGCCTTGGCAGGCGCGGCACGGCCGTTTTTCGGGTGCCTTTGCGGGGAAAGGTGTTATCGTTAAAGGCTGTTTTAAGGATTCTTCATTCGCTTCAGGTGCGTTCCCTCTTGGTGGAGGGAGGCGGGGAAGTGCACGCTTCATTTTTAAGGGAAAAGCTGGCGGACGAGGTCGCGCTTTTCGTTTCCCCCAAGATTTTGGGCGGGAAAGGCCCTTCCTGGGTAGGGGGCGAGGGAATTGAAAACCCCAACCAGGCTCCCTATTTAAAGGATGTCCACATCGAAAAATTGGGGCAGGATTTTTTGCTCCAGGGAAGATTTTGAAATGTTTACCGGGTTGATCCAAGAAGTCGGGACTGTGGTCAAGGCGGAAAAGCAGGCCTCCGACCTGCGCCTTTCATTGGAAGCGCCCCGGCTGTCCCCGCAGTTAAAGACCGGGGATAGCCTGGCCGTGAACGGTTGTTGCCTGACGGCGGTGGAAGTAGGGCCGCCCTTGGTTTCGTTCCAGGCGGTCCCCGAAACCATTAAGCGCACCGTTTTGGGATTATTGAAAAAGGGCGACCCGGTCAATTTGGAACTTCCATTGACGCTCTCCGAGCCCCTGGGCGGCCATTTTGTCCAGGGTCACGTGGACGGCGTGGGCCAAATCCTGAAACTGGAACCGGAGGGAGAGGGCGCCCGGATGATGGTCCGCATCCCCGAAGCCCTGACGCCTTACGTAGTGGAAAAGGGAAGCATCGCCCTGGATGGAATCAGCCTGACAGTGGCGGACATTCACGGGGATGAAGTGGAGGTCGCGCTGATCCCCCATACCCTCCAGAACACTTGTTTAAGGTCCAAGCGGGTGGACGACTATTTGCACGTGGAAGTGGACATGCTGGCCAAGTACGTTGAAAAACTGGCGGCAGGCTATCTTTCCCACGGGAAGGATTCATGAAGGTCGAAAAAGTCGGCGACAGCGAATTCGAAAAACCCCAGCCCATCGCGCCCATGTTCGCGCCGGCCTTGAATGAGCGCATCCAAAGGGTTTCCGACCCCGCCTTGAAGCTGGAATTGGCCGGCCTGATCGTGGAAATCGAGGAAAAAGGAAAGAAACTTTTCGCCAGCAAGAGCCGCAAGGAATTCGAGGAGTACAAGGCCTCGGTGAAGAAATTCATGGATAAGATCGTGAACAGTTCCTTCCGGATGGAGGAAAAGCACGGACAGAAAAAGGACGGAAAATTCGTGGTCTACCTGATGATGCAAAAGGTCGACGGCCACTTGGAAAACCTCGCGCAACTGCTTTTGGCGGGCCAGCAGGACTCGATGAGAATCCTCGCCACCCTGGACGAGATCCGCGGGATGCTTTTGGACACTTATTCCTAAATGAGACGGGGTTTTGGATGGAACTGAAAAGAGTCGAACAAGCGATCGAGGATATCCGCCAGGGAAAATTCGTCATTGTGGTGGACGACGAGCACCGCGAGAACGAAGGCGACCTGATCATGGCGGCCGAAAAAGTCACGCCCGAGGCCATCAATTTCATGGCGAAGGAAGGCCGCGGTTTGATCTGCGCGCCCATGCTGGGGGAGGACCTGGAACGCCTGGACCTGGCTATGATGGTGGCGGAACAACAGGATAACTTCCGGACCGCCTTCGCCGTTTCGGTGGATGCCCAGGCCGGTGTCACCACCGGCATTTCCGCCCATGACCGGGCCAGGACCATTCAAATCCTGGCCGATCCGAAATCCAAACCCACCGACTTGGTCAGGCCCGGCCATGTGTTCCCCTTGCGGTACCGCAAAGGCGGTGTCCTTCGGCGCGCGGGCCACACCGAGGCAACGGTGGATTTGGCCCTTTTGGCCGGGTTGAAGCCCGTGGGGATCCTTTGTGAAATTATGAAAGATGATGGCACGATGGCCCGTTTGGAGGATTTAAAGATATTCTCCCAAAAGCATGGGTTGACCATGATCACCATCGCGGAACTGATCCGCTACAGGCGTCGGAAAGAGAAGTTGGTCCGCCGAGTTTTGGAAGTCCCCCTTCCCACTGAAACCGGGGAATGGAACGTCGCGGTTTACCGGACCGAAACGGAGGATGACGACAGCTTGGCCTTCGTCAAGGGGAACATGGCCGAAGGAGGGCCGGTTTTGGTGCGTGTTCATTCCGAGTGCCTTACCGGCGATGTTTTTGGCTCTTTACGCTGCGACTGCGGCGAACAACTCCACGCGGCCATGGCCCAAATCGAGAAGGAGGGGCGGGGTGTCGTCCTTTACATGCGCCAGGAGGGGCGTGGGATCGGTTTATTCAACAAGCTCAAGGCTTACCAGTTGCAGGACCAGGGGATGGACACGGTGGAAGCCAATGAAAAACTCGGCTTCCCGGCGGACTTGAGGGACTACGGCATCGGCGCCCAGATCCTGGTGGACCTGGGAATCAAAGATATCCGCCTTTTAACGAATAACCCCAAGAAAATCGTGGGTTTGGAAGGTTACGGCCTCAACGTGGTGGAGCGGGTTCCTATAGAAATCGATTCAAACCCGATTAACGCCAAATACTTGGACACTAAGCGGCTAAAGATGGGACATTTTTTAAGCAAGAAAAAAGAACCAAAATAACCCAAAGGCATTACAATACGGCGGCTTTGGGGATGGAAGACCAAGGGGAGCGCCGCGCCTGGGTTCAAATTGATTCATTTACGGCAGGTAAAAATGGCGGCGAAAATTTACGAAGGAAAACCCGGAGGCTCCCGGTACCGCATCGCGGTCGTGGTCAGCCGGTTCAACGACTTGATCGGCCGGCGGTTGCTGAAAGGCGCGCTGGAGACCCTGGCGGCGCGGGGAGTGGCGGAGGAAAACATCGAGGTGGCCTGGGTTCCCGGCGCTTGGGAAATTCCAGTGGCCGCGGCCAAGATGGCCAAGACAGGACGGTTCCAGGGGATTATCACCCTGGGGGCCATCATCCGGGGGGAGACCACCCATCACGAACATATCGGAGCCGAAGTCGCGGCAGGTTTGCGGAGGCTTTCGGAAAAGTCGGCCATGCCGGTTTCTTTCGGCGTACTGACCACTGAAAACCTGGACCAGGCATTGGCCAGGGCCGGGGAGAAAAGCGATAATAAGGGGGCCGAGGCGGCCCTGCATCTTTTGGAGACTTTATCGGTACTGGACCAAATCCGATGAATGCAATTTTAAATTATGGAGGTTTCCGCGATGCGGAAACGACCGACATTCGTAATTCAAAATTGAGAATTTAAAATTCCGCGATATGACGGAACGGAATGAAAAACAGGATCGTGAAATGATAAAGAAATGGGCTTAAAAAGGCGGTCGCGGGAGTTAGCGCTCCAGATGCTTTTTCAGATGGACATGGGGACAGTCCAACTCAAGGACTTGGAGGAGATTTTCCTCCCCCAGGCCAGCGCGGCCGAGATGGCCAAGGTCATGGCCTTGCGGATGGTGCGCAATACGTGGGACCACTTGGCGGATATTGACCGGCAATTGAGGGGCTTGGCCGAACATTGGGATTTGGCCCGCATGGCCGCGGTGGACCGGAATATCCTGCGGCTGGCCACCTATGAGATTCTTTACGACGCGGATATCCCAAAATCCGTGGCCATCAATGAGGCGATCGAGATCGTTAAAAGATATAGTACGGATGATTCCAGCAAATTCGTGAACGGCATTTTGGATAAGCTGAATAAGGCCAGCTGACGGTCAACAGTCGACAGCTCACAGTTGCGGTTTGAACTTGTTTTGACTTTCTGCCGACAGCCGACTGTCGACTAGGGTTGGGGGAGACTTAAGTGGAAATCGACATTCCCGGCGACGTCCGGGCCTTTATCGACGAAGTGGTGGATTCCTTCGTCATGTGGGATCTGCTTATTTTTTCCTCGAAAAAACTGGGTGAAGCGGAAACACCGGCGCGGATTGCCCAGCTTTTGGGGCGCAGTACCGACGACATCCTGAAGCCCGCCCAAAAGTTGGAGAAGCTTAACCTGGTTACCCTCGAGAAGCGGGTGGATGGCGAGACCATTTGCCGCCTCAACCGTAAATCCGACCGTTTTGCGGCCTTGGAACGGTTTTGGGCTTTCAATGAAAGCCAGGAAAACCGCCTGCGTATCCTCAGCTACCTTCTCCAGAAGAAAATCCGCTAAAACCACCCAATCGTCCTCCGCTTACGGATGGGTGATTTTCCCGCCCCGTGCTAAAATAACCCATCCTTCTCAACTCCTGGAGACTCATGCGATACGGTATTTTCTCGGATATTCACAGCAACATCGAAGCCATGACGGTAGTCGCGCAGGCCATGAAGTCGGAAGGCGCGGAGGAGTACCTCTGCCTGGGAGATCTGGTCGGTTATTACTCGAATCCCAATGAAGTCATCGAACTCATCGACTCCCTGAAGTGTTGGAAGACGGTGATGGGAAACCATGATTCGGCGCTTTTGGGGAGAACGTCCTTGTCCAAATTCAACCAACCCGCCGCGGATGCCATCAACTGGACCAAGACCCGCATCAAACCCCAAAACCAGCGCCTCCTGGAGAATCTCCGGCTGCGCGAGGAAATCGGGGAAATCCAACTGGTGCATTCCTCCCCCTTCCAAAGCGAGGAGTGGCATTACCTCACGAGCCAGGAGGACGTGGAACGCAACTTCCGCTATTTCCAAGGGTTTATTTGTTTCTTCGGCCATGTCCACAAACCCTTCATCGCGGAACAAAAAATGGACGGGTCGGTTCGGATATTGGAAGAGACTGAATACAATTTCCAAAACGACTGCCGGTACCTGGTGAACGTGGGCAGCGTGGGCCAGCCCCGGGACGGCAACCCCAAGACCTGTTATGTGATGTACGACTCCACCGCGAAGAAGCTTTCCATCCGCCGCCTCGACTACGATTTCGAGACAACCGCAAAAAAAACCCTCGAAGCAGGACTTTCTGATTACCTTGCGCAACGTCTAAAGACCGGCAAGTAACTCATTACGATGCGGAATTGTCCGAAGTGCAATTTTGAAAACGAAGTTTCGAGCACATATTGTGGCAAATGTGGTTTTAAAATCGAACGTGATACGCACGAATTAAAAAACAAATTAGCTCCTTTATCGCCTGAAGAAACCGTCCAACCCAGATCTTCAAAAATGATACGAGTTGGTGTTCCTAGGGGAACTCAAACATTACCTATAGCCACCCCAATGGAGCGGTTGAGGGCAGCTATTATTGATTCGGGGCTTTTACTTCCTGCGTTGGCTTTCCAAGCAGCTATTCAAACAGGTCTTCTCCACTATGGAAACTTACGTCCTTGGGTAACCTTGGTTGTTATTGCGAATATTATTGTTGTTGTTCCTCTTCAATGGTTCATGTTGACTCGGTATGGTCAAACTTTTGGCAAGCGCTATCTCAAAATTAAAATAGTTCGTATGAAAGACGGAGAAAATGGCGGGTTCGTAACAAATGTCCTCTTGCGCTCGTTTTCAACTCTGGCGTTTAGTTACATTACTTTAGTTGGATTAGCTGATATTTTATTTATCTTTCAAGATGATAATCGTTGCATTCATGATTACGTTGCGGGTACTTGTGTTGTGAAATCCCAGCAAAGTTAAAGTCGAGAAGTTAATGTTTTCCCCTCTCCCTTGAGGGGAGAGGGCCAGGGTGAGGGTGATGCGAAGTCGAATTTTGAAACCTGTTTCCCGTTCTCTTCGCAAGAATCAAACGGATCTCGAAAGGAAGCTATGGGGTTTGTTGCGTTCCAGGAGGTTACTCGGCATCAAATTCAGGAGACAGTTGCCCATTGGACCCTATGTTGTGGATTTCTGCTCCCTGGATAATAAACTCGTCATTGAACTGGATGGCGGCCAACATGCAAAAAACCGGCAAAAAGATGAAACCCGAACTAAGTTTCTTGAATCGGAAGGTTTTAGGGTTATTCGTTTTTGGAATAACGAAGCCCTTGCTAACTCTGAAGAAGTTTTAGAGTATATCCAACAACAACTTCAAAAATCACCCTCACCCCAACCCTCTCCCCTCGAGGGAGAGGGAGCAACAAAATGAAACCAACCCCTGAGATCAAAAAGCGCGCCGAGAAACTTCGCGCGACCATTCGTCATCATGACGAGCTTTATTACGATAAAGCCACACCCGAGATCACAGACTTCGAGTATGACCGCCTCTACCGGGAGCTAAAGGACTTAGAAGAACAATACCCCGCCCTCAAGACGAAGGATTCTCCCACCCAGAAGCTGGCCGAAACGACCGGCAAGCATTTCAAGACTATCGGCCACCGGGTTCCCATGCTGTCCCTGGACAACACCTATTCGGTCGAGGAACTCAAGGAATTCGACGAAAGGGTTCAAAAGGGCTTGGGGGGCGAAAAATACGAATATGTGTGCGAGCTCAAGATCGACGGGGTCAGCATTGAGTTGATTTATGAGAAATGCGAACTGGCCCATGCGGTTACAAGGGGTGACGGGGAAAAGGGCGATGATGTTCTTGCGAACGTCCGGAACATCTCCGGGTTGCCCGCGAAGCTCAAGGGGGGCAATGTCCCAGATAGGGTCGAGATCAGGGGAGAAGTTTTTTTCACCCGGAAGGACTTCGAGGCGATCAACGAGGAAAGAGAAGAAGCCGAACTTCCCCTTTTCGCCAACCCCCGCAATACGGCCTCCGGCACCCTCAAGACCATCGATCCCGCCGAAGCCGCCAAGAAACCCCTGCATATCCTGCTTTATTACGTTTTTTCACCCGGCAAACTGCCCTTTGCCACGCAGGAAGAAAGCCTGGAGTGGCTCAAGAAGATGGGGTTTCCTGAAGACGCCCATTACCGGCTCTGCAAGACCATCGACCAGGTCCACGACTATTGCGAGGAATACCAAGCCAAGCGGGACAAAATCGGCTTCGACTGCGACGGAGTGGTTCTGAAAATCAACCGTTTTGACCAGCGGGAAAAACTAGGGACTACCTCCAAGATCCCCCGCTGGGCCATCGCCTATAAGTTCCCGGCGCAGAAGGCGGAAACCCTGCTCAAGGACATCACCCTCCAGGTTGGGCGAACAGGAGCCATCACACCGGTGGCCGAATTGGAGCCGGTTTTATTGGAAGGCACCACTGTCAGCCGGGCCACTCTTCACAACGAAGACGAAATCAAACGCAAAGACCTGAGGATCGGGGACAAGGTGCTGGTGGAAAAAGGCGGACTGGTGATCCCCAAGGTCCTGAAGTCCTTCCCGGAAAAACGAACGGGCAAGGAGAAGGCCTTCAAGATGCCCTCGGCCTGCCCGGTTTGCGGCTCCAAGCTGGAGCGGGAAGAAGGCGAGGCGGCCTGGCGATGCGAGAACGTCGCCTGCGAGGCCCAAGTGGAGCGGCGCATCCGGCATTTCGGAGGCCGCGACGCCATGGATATCCGGGGCGCGGGACCGGCGGTCGTAAAGCAGTTGCTGGACGAAAAACTCATCCGCGATTACGCCGATCTTTATGCCTTGAAGCAATTGGACGTGGCCGAGCTCGAACGGAAGGCCGAAAAATCCGCCCAAAACCTCATCGGCCAGATCGCGGACAGCCGGGGGCGCACTCTGGGAAGACTCTTGTTCGCCCTGGGCATCCGGCATGTGGGGGTCCACGTGGCGGAAATCCTGGCTTCCCGTTACAAGGACATCTGGGCGGTGAGCGAGGCCTCGGAGGAGGAGTTAACCGCCATCGACGGGATCGGACCCATCGTGTCCCATTCCATCGTCACTTTCTTTGCCAACCCCGCCAATATGAAAATCGTCAAGAAACTGGAAAAAAGCGGGGTCAACCTGAAGCGCCTCAAGGAAGAAGAGCCCTCCGGGGAACAGCCCTTCCTAGGCAAGACCTTCGTCTTCACGGGGGAACTGAAGGGTTATACCCGCCCCGAAGCCGAGGGTTTGGTCAAAAAGCTTGGCGCGAAGGCCGCGGGTTCAGTATCCAAACTGACGTCCTATGTGGTGGCTGGCGACGCGGCGGGCTCCAAATTGAAGAAAGCAAAGGAACTCGGTGTTGAAGTGATGACGGAAGAAGCATTTGAAAAAATGATTGGGAAGTATAAAAAGTGAAAAGTTTGAGGAGAATTCTGGCCTTATCCGTGTTCATCTGTTCCGTCTTCGCGGCTTCGCGACAATCCGCTTTTGCCGATCCGACGCCCGTGACCGGCGACGCTTTCGACGCCGCAGCCAAGGAGTTGGACAAGGCCAAGGACGAAACCCAAAAACTGAAGGATGCCTGGGACAAGACCCGCCTCGAGACCACGCTCTACGACCAAAGGGCCAAACGCGCCTACCAAAAATGGGCGAAGGCGGTCAAATCGGCCAAAGAAAGCGCCAGGCTCCAAAAAGAAAGGGCCGAGATGGAACTACAATTAGCCATCGAGAAAAGAAAGCTGGCCTTTAACGAATGGCAAACCGCCCAGTTGTACCAGGCGTCCCGTGAAGCTGAGGTGAAGGCCTTGGATCAGGAAAAAGATAGCGCGGCCATTCGGGAAAGAATTAGGAAATTGAAAGAAAAACTCAACGCCAGTTCGCAGCCGGCGGCTGAAAGCTCACAGTAAAACCAACATCAATACGCAGTTTTGCTGTTCCTGCCGACTGTGAACTGTCAACGGTGAGCCGCCGTTAACGCCTTGAACCCCCCCGCTAAACTACATATACTTAACCCTCTTTTGATCCCCTAAAACTTCAAATCGAGGAAACATGATAGGCAACGTCTTAACCAAGATCTTCGGCAGCAAGGCCGACCGAGAACTCAAGAAGCTTTGGCCCAAGGTCCAGGAAATCAACGCCCTGGAACCCCAAATCCAGGCCCTTTCCGACGACGCTCTCCGCAAGAAAACCGACGAATTTAAGGACCGCCTGACCCATGGGGAGACCCTGGATGACCTTTTGGTCGAGGCCTTCGCGGTGGTGCGGGAAGCCTCCAAACGCACCTTAGGCATGCGCCCTTTCGACGTTCAATTGATCGGCGGAATGGTGCTGCACTCGGGCCGCATCTCGGAAATGAAGACCGGGGAAGGCAAAACCCTGGTGGCCACCCTTCCCGTTTACTTGAACGCCCTGGAGGGCAAGGGCGTGCACGTGGTGACCGTGAACGACTTCCTGGCTGAACGCGACAGCCTGGGCCGGGGCAATTTCAAGGGCATGGGCAACATCTACGGCTTCCTGGGGATGACCACCGGGGTCATCAAGCACGGGCTGGAACACCAGGAGCGGCAAGCCGCCTATGCCTGCGACATCACCTACTGCACCAATAACGAACTGGGCTTTGATTACCTTCGGGACAACATGGCCACGAGCCTGGAATACACGGTCCAAAGGACCCTCAATTACGCCATTGTGGACGAGGTGGACAGCATCCTCATTGACGAGGCCCGCACCCCCCTCATCATTTCAGGGCCCAGTGAGGAATCTACCGAGCTTTATTACAAGATCGACCGCATCATTCCGTCCCTTACCCAGGGCAAGGACAAGGATTACGACATCGAAGAAAAAACCCGTTCAGCCTTCCTCACCGAACCCGGCGTGCGCCACGTGGAGAAGCTCCTCAAGATCGACAACCTCTACGACCATAAGAATGTCCAGCTGGTGCACCATGTCAACCAGGCACTGAAGGCCCACGTGATCTTCAAGAAGGATGTGGATTATATCGTCAAGGACGGCGAGGTCATCATCGTGGACGAGTTCACGGGCCGCCTCATGCCGGGCCGCCGTTACTCGGACGGCCTTCACCAGGCCTTGGAGGCCAAGGAGAGGGTGAAGATCGAGGCGGAAAACCAGACCCTGGCTACCATCACCTTCCAGAACTTTTTCCGCATGTACAAGAAGTTGGCCGGAATGACGGGGACCGCCGAAACCGAAGCCGCGGAATTTTCCGATATCTATAAGTTGGATGTCTTGGGCATACCCACGCACCGGCCCATGGTCCGCTTGGACGAGGCGGATGCCGTTTATCGCAGCGTCAAAGAAAAATTCAACGCCATCGTGGAAGACATTGTGGAGCTTAATAAGAAGGGCCAGCCGGTTTTGGTGGGCACGGTCTCCATCGAAAAAAACGAGATGCTTTCCGGGCTTCTAAAGAAGCGCGGGGTAAAGCACGAAGTCTTGAACGCCAAGTTCCACGAGAGGGAAGCGGACATCATTTCCCTGGCCGGCCAGCCGGGCGGCGTGACCATTGCCACTAACATGGCGGGCCGCGGAACCGACATCGTGCTGGGACCGGGCATGAAGGAAAATGGAGGGCTGGCGGTCATGGGTACGGAACGGCACGAAAGCCGCCGCATCGACAACCAGCTTCGCGGCCGGTCGGGGCGCCAGGGCGACCCCGGACTATCCCGCTTTTACGTGTCCCTCGAGGACGACCTGATGCGCATCTTCGGTTCCGACAAACTCAAGGACTGGATGACCAAGCTGGGCATGGAGGAAGGGGAGGTGATCTCCCACCCCTGGGTTTCCAAGTCCATCGAACGGGCTCAAAAGGCGGTGGAATCGCACAATTTCGACATCCGCAAGCACCTCTTGGAATATGACGACGTGATGAACAAACAGCGCGAGGTCATCTACCGCGAGCGCAACCGGGTCTTGCGCGAGAAGGACATCCGCCCTCACCTCCTTGAAATCCTGGAGGACGTGGCGGTCTTGGGCGTGGACACCCATATGCCGGAAAAGTCCAAGGAAGAGGACTGGGATTGGGAAGGCCTCAAGAAATGGTTCCAAGGCATCTTCCAGCGGGAGCTGGACTGGAACACGGAAAACGCCCGCCGCATGGACCGGGAAGCCCTCTACGCCGCCCTCAAGGACGAGGCGGTCAAGGCCTACGAGGCTAAGGAAAAAGACCTTACTCCCAACGTGATGCGTGCTTTGGAACGGGCCATCATCCTCCAGGTCGTGGACAACCAATGGAAAGACCACCTGCTTTCGATGGACCACTTGAAAGAAGGTATCGGCCTGCAGGCCTATGGCCAAAAAGACCCCCTGATTGAGTACAAAAGAGAAGGGTTCAACATGTTTCAGGACATGGTGGCCAGCGTTAAAGTGGAATCCCTCAAGCTCCTGTTCCTGGTCAAGACCGTGGCGGCCACGGACCAGCTTTTCCCCACGGGAGAGCTGCGAAACATCAAGGAAGAACATCCCGATTTCGACCCCCGCGCCGCAGCCGCTCCCCAATCTGTTGCGGCTGCTCCCCAGCCCATGGGAATGCTGGGGGGCAACACGGCCCCTGGCTTTGGTGGTCCTCCGCCAATGGACCAATGGGAGCAGGCCCATGGAGGCCAACCCCAACAAGCGGCAAAGGTGGCCACGATCAAGAGGGACCAGCCCAAACTCGGAAGAAACGATCCTTGTTGGTGCGGTAGCGGGAAAAAGTACAAGAAATGCCATGGAGCATAAGCGGAATGGCGTTTCGGCCCTGCGCTGAGCCCACCAGGCGAAGCGTGAGATGAGGGGGTGCCGTTCCTGAAAGGAACGGCACGAGAAGTGTCACGGTGCTTAACTGTGGCTAACGGCTGAACATCCTTTTATTTTCTTTTTGGAGTCTTTCATGATCCGCAAACCCATATTGCTGTTGACGCTTGCTTCGCTCTGCTTTTCCGGCTGTGGGCACAAGGATCCTAAAATTTATGACCAAGACGGGCCGGTGGCGGACGGAGACATGCTGGTGGAGTCCGCAAGTGGTGATGCCCGTCACCTGATGCCCCCCCTTGTGGACGAGACGGGTGGTGAAGACATCGACTACCTGGTTTTCGACCAGGGTTTGACCCGCTTTGACGAGAATTTCAATCTGCAACCCTGCCTGGCCGAAAAATGGACCGTTTCCAAGGACGGCCGGGTCATCACCTATTACTTGCGCAAAGGCGTCAAGTTCCACGACGGAGTGGAACTCACAGCCAATGACGTGCTTTTTACCTATAAGGTTTATGCCGATCCGACGGTTAAATGTCCGGAAGGGGAATTTTACCAACAGATTAAAAACGTTGAGATCATGGATCCATATATCGTGAAGGTCACCTACAAAAAGCCCTTTGCGCCGGCCTTGTCCCTGACGTTCAGCAGCATCCTTCCCGAACATTTGCTCAAGGGCCAGGACATCAACAAGTCTGATTTTGACCGGCACCCGATCGGCGTAGGGCCCTATGAATTCGTGGAGTGGAAGACGGCCCAACAGATCGTCTTGAAGGCCAATCCCAATTATTGGGGAGGAAAACCCCATGTCCAAAGGTTCGTCATGCGGATCATCCCCGACCAGACCACCGAATTCCTGGAGCTCATGAACGGCGGCATCGACGCCATGGGGGCCTGGCTCCACGGGGGGATGCGGGCGGAACAATACGTGAAAGAAACGGACAAGCCCAAGTTCAAGGACTATTACAACGCCTATAAGACCGACGAATTGGCTTTCAGCTACATCGGCTGGAACGAGAAAAACCCGATCTTCAACGACAAGAAGGTGCGCCAGGCCCTGACCATGGCCATCGACCGCCAGACCATTATCAACAACGTCAGCTACGGCCTGGGTACGGTCTGCGACAGCCCCTATCCCATCCACTCCTGGGCCAACGACCCCAAGGACAAGCCCTGGCCCTACGACCTGGATAAGGCCAAGCAATACCTCAAGCAAGAGGGTTGGAAGCCCGGACAGGACGGGCTGTTGCACAAGACCCTGGCCGGCAAGGATACTCCCTTCAAATTTACGATGATCTTGCCCGAAGGCTCCGTCAGCGGCGAAAGAGTGGCTACCATCGTCCAGCAACAGTTGAAGCAGTTGGGAATTCAAATGGAAATCCAACTATATGAATGGACCACCCTCCTTTCCCAATACGTGAATCCACGGAAATTTGACGCTTTTCTCGGCTCTTGGTCCATCACCCCGGACCCTGACTGCTACCAACTGTTCCATTCCAGCCAGACCGCCGAGCACCAATTCAATTTCGTCAGCTACAAGAACCCGCAGATGGACCGCCTCTTGATCGAGGGACAACAGACCATGGATGTGGAGAAGCGAAAGAAGATTTACTGGAAGATCCAGGCTATCCTCCATGAAGACCAACCTTATACCTTCATGGTCGTCCCAAACCATTTGGTTGCCGTCCACAAGCGTTTCAAAGGCTACAAAGTTCCCCAACTGGTGGACCCATCCCTTAATTATCCGCAGAACTGGTACGTGCCCGCCGCGCAGCAGAAATACTCTGCCCAACCATGAGGAAGTTCCTCCTCCGGCGGCTCTTGATGATGATCCCTCTTCTCCTGGGGATCTCTTTTATCAGCTTCGTGATCTTGCAACTGGCCCCGGGGGACCCAGCCTCCCTGAATATCGGGATGAATTCCAAGGTTGACCCTAGTTATCTGTTGAAACTCCGCCAATCCTACGGCCTGGACGATCCCTTGATGGTGCAATACTGGCATTGGCTCAAGCGCATCTGCCTGCTGGATTTCGGGACCACCTTTCAGGACAATCGGCCGGTCATTGCCGTCATCGGCGAAAGGCTTCCGGCGACGCTCCTCCTTTCGGGTTTGTCCGAGGTCCTTTTATTCCTGGTGGCGGTTCCCCTGGGGATCCTCGCGGCTTATTACCAGAACCGATGGTACGACCGGTTCATTTCCGTATTTTCTTTCGTGGGTTTTTCCATGCCGAGTTTTTGGCTGGCCCTGCTCCTGATGCTGCTATTCGGGGTGAAAATGAACCTGCTTCCCGTTTCGGGGATGACCAGCACGGAGGCCGAATACCTCCCTTGGACCGACCGGTTCTGGGATTTGATCGCCCACCTCATTCTTCCCCTCGCCGTGACCACCTTCGGGGGCCTGGCCTCCGTTTCCCGATATGCCCGAACCAGCATGCTGGAGGTCATCCGTCAGAACTACATCCGCACGGCCCGGGCCAAGGGCCTCTCCGAGTTCCAGGTGATTTTCCGGCACGCCCTGCCGAATGCCCTTATTCCTATTGTGACCCTGTTGGGTTTGTCCTTGCCGAACCTCATCGGCGGCAGCTTTATCATTGAGACGATCTTTTCATGGCCGGGGATGGGGCGGCTTGGGTTTGAATCGGTCCTTTCCCATGACTATCCCTTGCTCATGGGAATAGGGATCATTACGGGTTTCTTGACCCTCTTGGGAAACCTATTGGCGGACGTCTCCTACGCTGTGTTGGATCCGAGGATTCGATATGATTAAACGCCTTTTCTTGCGCCATCCATTGATGTTCTGGGGCGGCGTCCTCATCTCTTTATTGGTGCTATCCGCTTTTACAGCCCAATGGATAGCCCCTTATGACCCCATTCAACAATCCCTGACGGACAGCCTTCTGCCGCCATCCTTTCACCATTGGATGGGCACGGACCAATATGGACGGGATGTTTTTTCCCGCCTTCTTTACGGATCCCGTGTTTCCCTGTCGGTCGGATTAGTGGCGGTTTCAATTTACGTTTTCATAGGCACGACCGTCGGCTCCATAGCGGGTTACTATGGAGGTTGGGTGGATGGGGTTCTCATGCGATTAGTCGACATCCTGCTTTGCATCCCGACGTTCTTCCTGATCCTGATGGTGATCGCCTTCGTGGGGCCCAACATCATCAATATCATGGTGATCATTGGCGTTACCTCCTGGACGGATGTGGCCCGGCTGGTGCGGGGTGAGATCCTGGCCCTTAAAGAAAGGGAATTCATCCAAGCCGCCCACGTGATCGGCATGAAAGATTCCCGGATCATCCTCAAACACCTTCTGCCCAACGCCATGGGGCCGGTTTTAGTGGTGGCGACCCTGGGAATCGGGGGTGCCATATTAGTGGAATCATCACTTAGCTTCCTTGGGCTTGGAGTCCAGCCGCCCACTCCCAGTTGGGGCAATATGTTGGAGGAGGGTAAGGACCATTTGACCGACGCATGGTGGCTCATCACCTTCCCCGGCCTGGCCATCTTCCTGACCGTCCTGGGTTATAACCTGTTGGGCGAGGGGCTACGCGATTTACTGGACCCCCGCTTGAGGGGAAGCGGAAGAAACAATTAACCACAGAGGGCACAGAGCCAAAGAGTAAATCCAAATAAAATGATTTTGGATTCATAATTCTTCCTAAAAAATTATTTCCTGACCATACTTGAAGCCTTACTCTGTGCCCTCCGTGTACTCTGTGGTGAAAGAGGTCTGTCGTGCCTGAGCAGTTCGCCGAGGTAGTGTTTCCTATCCCCCTGAAACAGGCCTTCACCTACCGGATTCCTGAATCCTTGGACGGCCTGGTCGCCCCCGGCATGCGTTGCTTTGTCTCTTTCGGCTTCCGCCAAACCGTGGGTATCGTCACCGGCCTCACCCACAAAACGCCCGAGAACCTCAAAAAAATGAAGGGCATCGACTCGATGCTCGATCCCCAGCCGTTCCTCACCCCGGACCTCTTGAAGTTGGGGGAATGGATGGCCAACTATTACTACTGCTCCCTGGGGGAGGCGCTTTTCGTGATGGTGCCCGCCTTGACCCGCAAGAATCCAACGTCGGTCTTGGAACTCACGGAAGAAGGCCTGGGCCACGTGGAGAAAGTGGAAACCCTCCTGGGTGAAATGGGATCCTTGCGGGGCGTGAACTGGAAAAGCCTTAAAAAGGGCGGCATCGCCCTGACCCCCCGTACCCAGGCGCTGGCCGAGGCCTTGAAGGCGGCGGGCCTGGGCCGCATACAGGTGGCCGGAGAGAAAAGCGGAGCGGAGCCTTCGGCCAAGGTCCCCCTGGGGGCGCGGACCGCCCCGCCCGAACTGCATGCCCAGCAACAAACGGCCCTTTCGGCCATTGAGGCGGCCCTGGACTCCAAAACCTTCCAGGCCTTCCTGCTCCAGGGGGTGACGGGCTCGGGCAAGACCGAGGTGTACCTGCGCGCCATCGCGAAGGTTCTGGAAAGGGGCCAGCAGGCCATCGTGTTGATCCCCGAAATCGCCCTGACGCCCCAGACCATGGAACGCTTCACAGGCCGCTTCGGCGACCGGGTGGCGGTGCTTCACAGCGCCCTGGCGCCCGAGGACCGGGCCCGCCAGTGGAAGCGCCTGGCCGAGGGCGACGCCGTCATCGCCGTGGGCGCCCGGTCGGCGCTTTTCGCCCCCGTGCGACGCTTGGGGCTCCTCATCGTGGACGAGGAACATGAGGGGTCCTACAAACAGGAGGAAACGCCCCGCTACCACGCCCGGGATTCGGCCGTCAAAAGGGCCCAGCTTTGCGGGGCCGTGGCCCTTTTGGGCAGCGCCACGCCTTCGCTGGAATCCATCCATAACGCCCGCTCCGGCAAGTACCACTTTCTTTCGATGCCCGGGCGGGTCAACCGCAAACCCCTGCCGAAGGTCAAGGTCGTGGACCTGAAGGCGGAAACCCGGGTTCGGGGCGGTGGACGGCCGGTCTTGTCCCTGGCTTTAGAGGAGGCGATCCGGGAAAACCTCAAGCGGGGCGAGCAGACCATCCTGTTCCTGAACCGCCGGGGTTTCAACACGGTAACCCTCTGCCTGAAATGCGGGGAGATGGTGCAGTGCCCGAATTGCTCGGTTCCCGTGACCGGCCACCGCTTAAAGGGGCAGATCCAACTCTTGTGCCATTACTGCGACTGGCGGGGGCCGGTACCGGTCCATTGCGCCTTTTGCAAGGACGGGACCATTGAACAGGTGGGCCTGGGCACCGAGCGGTTGGAGGAGGAACTCCAGTTACTGTTCCCGAAGGCCCGCCTGGCCCGGATGGATTTGGACACGACGGCGGAGCGGGGAAGCCACCAGAAGATCCTGGACCGTTTCCGCAACCGGGAAGTGGATATCCTTTTGGGCACCCAAATGATCGCCAAAGGCCACGACTTTCCCGGCGTTACTTTGGTGGGCATCGTGGGGGCGGACACGGGCTTAGCCTTGCCGGACTTTCGGGCCTCGGAACGGGTTTTCCAGCTTTTGGTGCAAGTAGCGGGTCGGGCCGGAAGGGCCGACAAGGAAGGCATCATCTATCTCCAGACCTTCAATCCGGACCATCCCAGCGTCCAGGCCGCGTCCCGGCACGATACTGAAGGTTTTTGGAGCGGGGAACTGGCCTTACGGGAAGACCTCGGCTATCCGCCCTATTCCCGGTTGGGCCTTTTGGTGTACCGGTCCGAAGACGAGAAAAAGGCCCAGGCGGCGGCGGCCCGGGCGGCGGAAGTCTTGAAACAACAAGCCAAGGGAAAAGGCGTGGAGGTGCGGGGACCGGCCCCCTCGGTTTTCGCGCGCATCCGGGGCCATTACCGCTTCCAGGTCCTGCTATCGGCGGCCAATCCGCAGGCTTTAAGACGGATACTGGGGGAGCTCGACACCCGGATGGAGCCGCCCAAGGGTGTTTTCCGGGTTGTGGACCTCGATCCTCAGAGCATGCTATGAAACTTGAACCCATCCATAAAGAAATCACCCTCCGGAGCCAAATCTCCTCCAAGAGTTCCCAAACCTTACTGGAATTCCTCGTTTCCAAATTCAAATACCTATCGCCCGGCGAATGGGAGGAACGCATCGCCTCCGGAAAGGTGCTGGTGAATGACCACGCGGCCTCGCCCGGACAGCCCTTAAGAGCTGGAGACGAAGTGGCCTATACGACGAACGCCTGGGAAGAACCGGTGGTCAATCCTGATTACCGCGTGGTCTATGAGGACGGCCAGTTGCTGGTGGTTTCCAAACCGGCGCCCCTTCCCGTGCACGCTATTGGGGCCTATTTCCGCAATACGCTGATGCACCTGCTCCGGCGCGACCGGCCGGAAGCCCAGGACTTTCACCTGGTCCATCGGCTTGACTCGGAAACCAGCGGCCTCCTGGCCCTTGTGAAAGACCCCAAGTATTTAAAAAAGCTTCAAACCCAGTGGCGTACTCCGGAGGTTCAAAAGACCTACCGGGCCATCGTGTTTGGGCGGTTCCCCCAAGGCCGGCAGAAAGTCGATGCCCCGATAGGGCCGAAGAAGGGGAGTGAAATCCGGATGAAGCTGGCGGTGACGGCGGAAGAGGGGCATGCCTCCATCACCGAATTCGAACTTTTGGAGACGAAAGGCGAATTCTCACTCATCCAGGCGAAACCCCTAACCGGCCGCACCCACCAAATCCGCGTTCACCTTGAACACCTGGGATTTTCCATCGTGGGGGACAAGCTTTATTCCGGTAACGATGAGACCTTCCTGCATTTTTACGAGAACGATTGGGACGATTGGTTGAAGGAAAGGGTGCTTTTGCCCCGGGTGGCCTTGCACGCCTACCGATTGGAGCTCCCCCATCCTGAAACAGGGAAGCGGATGGAATTCGAAGACAACTTGCCACCGAATTTAACCGATTTTTGGGACGGCCTGCCCGGAACCGGAAATACCTGACCGGTATCCGTTTTATTTTCCACCCTTTCGGGCTTCCGCTATCCAGCCCAATGCTTGCTTGGTCAAACCGCTGATTTCGTTGAACTTGCCGGCTTTCACCCATTGCTGACGGATAAGCCCGCTTCCTAGCCCCACGCAGGCGGCGCCCGCCTTGATCCAGCTCTCGACACTTTCCTGGCTGGCTTCCACACCCGTTGGCATCAAACGGCTCCAGGGCATGGGGCCCAGGACGGCCTTCACAAAAGAAGGTCCGCCTACTGAACTTCCGGGGAAAACCTTGACGATTTCCGCGCCCAGCTCCTCGGCTTGGGAAATTTCGCTCACCGTTCCACAGCCCGGGACATAGGCGATCTTATGGCGGTTACAGAGCCTGGATATTTCAGGATTGAGGCAGGGGCCCACCACGAAGTTGGCGCCGTGGGCCAGGTAAAGGGCCGCGGTAGGGGCCTCGACGATGGAACCTACTCCCAGGATGAGGGAAGGGAAGGAAGAGGCGGCAAATTGGGCCAATTGGGTAAAAACATCAATGGCGCCGTCGCCCCGGTTGGTGAATTCCACCACCCTGGCACCGCCATCGAAAAGGGCCTTCAGGATCTTCTGGGCGGTTTCCAGTTTGGCCTCGTAAAAGAGAGGCACTAAGCCCGTCTCCATCAGGGTGTTATAGACTTTCAAACGATCAAAACGGGCCATTATCGCCCCTCCTACCGTTGGATTCTTGCGCTGCCGCCGCCCATTACGTGTTTCACTTCTTCTAACGTCACCATACTGGTGTCGCCACGGGTGCCCTGCACCAGGGCACCGTGGGCCGCGCCCATTTCCACGCATTCCTGGGGCCCCTGGCCGTTCAGGAAACCATAGGTCATCCCGCTGCAAAAACCGTCACCGCCGCCCACACGATCCTCGATTTCCAGGTTTTCATAGCGCTTCGACCGGTAAAACTTGCCATCCGCCCAAAGAATTACGGACCAATGATTGATTCCTCCGCTGACCACTTCACGCAGGGTGGTGCCGACGGCCTTGAGATGGGGATGGGCTTTGACCACCTTTTCCACCATCCGTTGATAGCCTTCCACCGGCAGGGTTTTCAAGGCAGCGTCCGCGCCTTCCACCTCGAAACCCAAAACTTTTTGGAAGTCCTCCTCGTTACCGATGAGGATGTCCATGAAGGGGACCAGCTTGGAGGTTGCCTCAATGGCTTGCTTGCTCGACCACAATTTGCCGCGGAAGTTCAGGTCGTAACTGACCACGGCTCCGGATTGCCGGGCCGCCGTCATGGCTTCCAAGGCCACTTGGGCGCAATTACCGCCCAAGGCCGTGAAGATGCCGCCGGTATGGAACCAACGGGTCTTGCGCCGGGTGAAAATCCTTTTCCAGTCCACCTCGCCGGGTTTCAGGTGGGAAACGGCGCTGTGGCCCCGGTCGTAAAGGGTGACGCTGGGGCGCGGGCCCATGCCCACTTCGGTGAAGTTCAATCCGACACGGTCCGCCAAGCCTACGCCATCATAGGGGACCCAAACCACTTCACTCAAATCCATTCCGCTGGCCCGGGCATGATTGCGGATGAAAGCGCCCAAGGGGTTTTCCACCAGCCGCGAAACCCAGGATGTCTTCAGGCCGAAGCGCGAGAGCGCATAGGCCACGTTATATTCGGCGCCACCGGCATAGGCTTCAAAAACCGGGGTCAATTCAATGCGCTGATGCCCGGGCGGGCTTAGGCGGATCATGCATTCGCCAAGGGCCAGCAGGTCAAACTCGGCTTCGCCCGCGGGTTTGATTTTCAAAGCCATGGATTCAGGCTCCCTGTTTCAAAGTCCTTACCAGCGCGATTCAGGATAGCATAAAACCTGGTTTCTTCTGGCCCCCCGGTTGTTGACGGGGCCATTTACCGGGTGGTATACCGGACGGCATTCCACCTTTGAAGAGGGGGTTCGATTGAAGATCACTGACGCCAAGGTCATCGTTTGTAGTCCTGGCCGCAATTTCGTCACCCTCAAAATCACCACCGAAGACGGCCTCTACGGCCTGGGCGACGCCACCCTCAACGGCCGCGAACTCTCGGTGGCTAGCTATCTCAAAGACCACTTGATCCCCTGCCTGATTGGGCGGGATGCCCGCAATATCGAGGACACCTGGCAATATTTCTATAAAGGCGCCTATTGGCGCCGGGGGCCGGTCACCATGACGGCCATCGCGGCCATCGACATGGCCCTTTGGGACATCCTGGGCAAGTCCGTCAACCGCCCCCTTTATCAGCTTATAGGCGGGGCCTCCCGCGAGGGGGTGCTTTGCTACGGGCATGCTAGCGGTGAAACGGTGGAAGAGACCCTTTCCGCCCTGGGGGATTACCTGAAACAGGGTTATAAGGCTGTGCGACTGCAGTCGGGCGTGCCGGGCCTGCCCAAGACCTACGGCGTGGGCGGGGGCAAAGATCATTATGAACCGGCCGAGAAAGGCCTGCCACCCGAGGCCACCTGGGACACGGAAGCCTACCTTCGCTCAGCCCCCGAGCTTTTCAAGAAGGCTCGCGAGAAGTACGGTTGGGATGTGCACCTGCTCCACGACGCCCACCACCGCCTGACACCCATCGAGGCGGCCCGGCTGGGCAAGGATCTGGAACCCTACCGGCTTTTCTGGCTGGAGGACCCCGTGCCCGCCGAACTGCAGGAAGGCTTCCGATTGATCCGAAAACACACCACCACCCCTCTTGCGGTGGGGGAGGTTTTCAACTCTATTTACGATTGCCAGCTGTTGATCCAAGAACAACTGATCGACTATATCCGCTCGACCGTGGTGCATGCGGGGGGCATCACCCACCTGCGGAAGATCGCCCATTTGGCCGAACATTACCAGGTTCGTACCGGTTGCCACGGAGCCACCGACCTTTCCCCCGTAGCCATGGGCGCAGCTCTCCACTTCGACCTTTCGGTACACAACTTCGGTATCCAGGAATACATGCGGCACAGCAAGGAAACCGACCAGGTATTCCCCCACGCCTATAGCTTCAAGGATGGCTACCTTCATCCTGGAGAAAAACCGGGCTTGGGAGTGGACTTGGATGAAGCTTTGGCGGCTAAATATCCTTACGAACGCGCCTATCTGCCGGTCAACCGCAAACTGGATGGAACGCTGCATTCCTGGTAACGGCACGGCAAGTTTGCCGCAGATCGGCGCAAATCTTCGCAGCTTGCAAGAAGACTTATTTGCCTAAAGTTTTTATTCAGTGATGATTTTCGAAAATCTGCGGCCAAAATGATTTGGGGTTTGAACGGAGGTTGATCTGTGGTTTACAAGCCTTTGGACTTAACCGGCAAGGTGGCCGTTGTTATCGGCGGCACTTCGGGTATCGGGCACGCCATTGCCCTGGGTTTGGCCCAGGCGGGGGCGGATGTTGTGGCCTGTTCCAGGCGCAAGGACGAAGTTGAAAAGACCGCGGCCGAGATCGAAAAACTCGGCAAGCGAACCGTCCGGACCACGGCGGACGTGACCGACGTGAAAAGCCTGGAAACGGCCCGTGAAACGGCCCTGAAGGCGCTGGGCCGGGTGGATATCCTGGTCAACAGCGCGGGCCGGACCAAAAAGGGCCCGACGATGGAAATGGACGAGGCGGACTGGAATGCCATCCTGGAAACCAACCTGACCGGCACCCTTCGGGCCTGCAAAGTCTTCGCCCCTCCCATGTTGAAACAAGGCTGGGGCCGAATCATTAACATCGCCTCCATCGCTACCCACCTGGCGCTCTTCGAGGTGGCGGCTTATGGCGCCAGCAAGGCCGGCGTTGGCGCCCTGACCAAGTCCCTGGCCCTGGAATGGGGGCCCAAGGGTGTGAACGTGAATGCTATTGCGCCCGGTGTTTTTCCGACCCCCTTGAACGAAAAAATCCTCAACGGGACTCCCCGGGGCGCGGAATTCCTGACCCGCATCCCCCTCAAACGTTTCGGAAAGGTTGAAGAACTGGCCGGGGCCGCTGTGTTCCTGGCTTCGGACGGGGCCAGTTATGTGAACGGTGAAATCCTGGCCGTGGACGGCGGCTTTCTTGCCAGTGGTGTGAACCAGTAGTAGCCCAATTGATTTGCCGTTCGCCTTACGGAAAGGTTCCCAATGAAAAAATCTGTAGCAAAGCCTAAGCCCGCCATCGGGCATGTCCGCTGGGTCATTTGCGGCCTCCTTTTCCTGGCCACCGCCGTCAATTACATCCAACGCCAGGTCCTGGGCATCCTGGCGCCGGATCTCCAGCATTCCGTGGGCTGGACCGAGGTTGAATACGGCCATATCGTCACCGCTTTCCAAGGCGCCTACGCCCTCGGCCTGCTATTGGCCGGCCGGTTGCTGGACTATTTGGGCACAAGGCTCGGTTTTGCCCTGGCCATCGGCCTTTGGAGCCTGGCCGCCATAGGCCAAGCCCTGGCCCGCAGCCCTTTCGGTTTTGGGGTGGCCCGCTTTTGGCTGGGACTCGGGGAAGGGGCGAATTTCCCGGCGGCCGTCAAAACCGTCGCCGAATGGTTCCCCAAAAAGGAAAGGGCCCTGGCCACCGGCCTCTTCAATGCCGGCAGCAATGTTGGAATACTGGTTGCGGCCGCCCTCGTTCCTTCCCTTACCCTCTCTTTGGGATGGCCCTGGACCTTTGTGGCAACCGGGACGCTCGGGTTTCTTTGGCTGAGTTTTTGGTGGGTTTTCTACCGGGCACCCGAATCCCACCCCCGGCTTTCCAAGGCCGAGTTCCGCTACATCCGCAGCGACTCCGAGAAAATGGAAAAACCCATGCCCTGGGCGGCCTTGGTCCGTTTCCGGCAAACCTGGGCCTTTGCCGCTGGCAAGTTTCTCACCGACCCCATCTGGTGGTTCTACCTTGCCTGGCTACCGAAGTTCCTCAACGAGAAATACAGCATCTCCCTCTCTGAAATACGGCTTCCCCTTATCACCATTTACCTCATGGCGGACTTGGGGAGCATCGCGGGAGGATGGCTTTCCTCCTCTTTGATTAAACGGGGATGGAGCCTGAACTCAAGCCGCAAGACCGCCCTCCTGTCCTGCGCCCTCTGCGTGGTCCCCATTGTTTTCGTTGCGAACGCCACCACGGTCTGGGGGGCGGTGGCCTTGATCGGCCTGGCTGCGGCGGCCCACCAGGGCTGGTCGGCCAACCTCTATACCCTGGTTTCGGACATGTTTCCGCGCCGGGCCGTGGGCTCGGCCGTGGGTTTCGGCAGTTTTGGGGGGGCGCTCAGCGGCATGGTGATCGCGACGGCCGTGGGCTACCTTCTCCAATGGACTGGAAGCTATACGCCGGTTTTCCTGGTGGCCGGTTTCGCCTATCTTGCCGCCCTAGCCGCGATCCAGGCCCTGGCTCCCCGGCTGGAGCCTATCCCAACCGGAAAAAACAAAAGGGAACTATGAAACCCGAAAAATCGAATCCAACGCTTTTAACGGCGAAAATCCTGGATGAGGGGAGCGCGGCCCTTTTTTACGGGCCGAAGAAAATCGCGGTTGTCACCCCCGAGCTTTTTATCGAGGGTTGGGTCAAGAACACCGCCCGGCCCTCCCCGAAAGGCAAGGCCCCGCAGGGATTGGTGAAACTGCCGGATGGCCTCATTGGTTTGAAAACAACCGTTAAATTCATTCCGAAGGGACTGGAAGTCCGGGTGGTGGTGATGCCCTTGTCGGACGTAAAACTCATCCATGTCCGCCAGGTCGTGAACCTGCCCTATAAGGACTGGGCCGGGAAGGCATTCGAGTTCGGCAAGAAAAAAGGAGTGATTCCCCAAAAAACTCCGGCCGACATCAAAATGGCGGAAGGGAAAACCAAGGCCTTGAGGTTAGGGCCCCATCCCTTATTAGGTGGAAAGACTCTCAAGATCCAGGCTCCTGGACTTCATCTGGTCCTGCAGGATAACCGCCAGTGGACACCTTTCCTCCACGCCTTTGTGACCCGGGGTGAGGCTAGCGACCCGGCCTGGGTTTGGAAAAAGGGGCGAAAAAAAGAATATCGGATCGTCTTTGTCTTCGCCTAGTTGCCGATTTGAACTTGAAAAATGAGTGGGGAGCCTATCGGTGTTAGATGAAGATGAATCTGAGGATCGTGACTCTCCTGGGATTGGCAAATTTATAAAAGCCATCCTCGTTGCCCTGGTCCAAGTTGGAGTTGTTATCTTGTTCGCGTGGTTATTTCTAAGCCGGTCGCATTTGGGGTTTGTCCATTTTTAAATAACCGCGTCAAAAGTTGGGGAGGCAATTCATCAAAAACTTCATCAACGACAACTTCCTCTTGGAAAACTCGGTCGCGGAGGAGCTTTACCACCGCTATGCCGAGCCCTTGCCCATCCTGGACTACCACAACCACCTTTCCCCGAAGATGATCGCGGAGGACCACCGTTTTTCCTCCCTCACCGAAATCTGGCTCTCGGACGACCATTACAAGTGGCGGGCCATGCGCGCCAATGGCGTCGCTGAGCGCTATTGCACGGGCAAAGATACGTCCGACTGGGAGAAATTCGAGGCTTGGGCAGCCACGATGCCCAAAACACTCCGCAACCCCCTCTATCACTGGACGCACATGGAACTTCGACGTCCCTTTGGCATCGATGTCCTCCTCGACTCGCGGATGGGCAGGGAAATTTACGACAAGGCGGGACAACTGCTTTCCCAGCCCGGTTTTTCCACCCTGGGGCTCCTGGAAAAGTTCAAGGTGGCGGTGGTCTGTACCACCGACGACCCCGTGGATTCCTTGGAACACCATGAATGGCTGGCCTTAAAGAAGGATCCAGCCACCCGCGTTTACCCGACTTGGCGTCCCGACAAGGCCTTGGCGGTTGAAGACCCCAAAGCCTGGAACGACTGGGTGGGACAACTGGAGACGGTTTCGGACATAGCCGTCGGGTCCCTAAACTCGTTTTTGGAGGCGCTGGAGAAACGCCACGGTTTTTTCCACGACCAGGGATGCCGATCCTCTGACCACGGCTTAGAGTGCGCCCATTCCGAACCCTTTACCGACCAGGAGGCTTCCACCGCCTTCAACCGCCTTCGTTCGGGCGGTGGATTGGAACCGGACAAGGCCCTGGATCTTAAATCCTACCTGCTTTACCATTTGGCTCTTTTGGACCATAGCCGGGGATGGGTCCAACAGTTCCACCTGGGCGCCCTGCGCGACAACAGCTCCCGCTTGAGGACTCAAGCAGGTCTCAATATTGGCGCCGACTCCATTGGGGATTTCCCGCAGGCTCAAACCCTCTCCCGGTTCCTGGACCGCTTGGATTCTTCGAATCAACTGGCCAAGACCATCCTCTTTAACCTGAACCCCGCCGACAACGAAGTCTTCGCGGCTATGTGCGGCAACTTCCAGGACGGCTCTACGCCGGGGAAGGTCCAATGGGGGCCCGCCTGGTGGTTCCTGGACCAGAAGGACGGCATGGAGGCCCACTTACGGGTGCTGTCCAACCTGGGATTGCTTTCGCGGTTCGTGGGCATGACCACCGATTCCCGCAGCTTCCTTTCGTTTTCACGCCACGATTATTTCCGGCGGCTGGTTTGTAACCTCCTGGGCCAGGATGTTGAGAAAGGCCTTGTGCCCGACGACAGGGAGCTTTTGGGAAAACTGGCGCAGGACACCTGCTTTTTCAACGCCGTGGATTATTTCAATGTTCCTTTGGGCCATGCCGCCGCGGGGTTCACGCGTGTCCCTTGACTTTGCTTAGTGTTCCCATAAAATAACCAACCTTGCCCCATCCTTGGGGCCTTCCCACCCGTTAGCCCGAGTGGCGAAATTGGCAGACGCAATAGACTCAAAATCTATCGACCTCACGGACATGTCGGTTCAAGTCCGACCTCGGGCACCATTTTTCTTTTTTGCTCAATAAAAAATTTAAAAAATAATTTTTCCTACGAATCTCCGAACTTGTCGGAAGTTTTTTTGTTTGTGTCAATGGCCCTCACAAATGCGAATGACACGTAT
>CAVYRH010000024.1:0-24799 GCA_963770835.1 uncultured Pseudomonadota bacterium | reverse complement strand
TTGTTGGCCCTTTTGGGGCATGCTCGAGCGCCTACCTTCTTTGAGACACATGGTTGAAGCAGGGGTCCTTCCCTCAGGGTGGTTTTGTTGTCCACCCCTTCATCGGTACTGTGACCCCCTCCGACTTCCTCCGCCCCTTGCCTCTTTTTGGTTTAGCCTTATAGCGCAAGTCTTTTGGCGGGTAGGATCTCCCAGCTTGCTTGCATAGCCTTTCCAACATTCCGTTCCCCATACTCCGGAGGACTTGCCCCGCTTGCTACCAGATTCTTCAGCGGGATCGTGGCCTTCGCCAGTAGACACGCGGCTCGGCATCCCCTTGCACCTTTGGTGTCCCATTCACGAAGCGGCAGGATTCACTTGATGTTGCGGACTGCTGGATTGTTCCCTCACTAAATGAGGTTTATGACCCCGTTTTGGGCAGGACCTCTCGATCCTACGCCGGGGGCTGACTTCCAGGCTCTCTGGTGATTACCTGGTCAGGACTTGGGTTGACCCTCATCTGCCTCTCCTCACCTGCTGGCTCTGCAAACCCTCCTCTGGCACGATGTCCACGATGGGTCCCGTAGGGTCGAGGACTGGTGCGGTGGCCTTCTGGCTCCGTTTCCAGTCCCCGCCTCCTCGAACGTAGCGTGCGGATTTCCCGCACTACGCTCACCTGTTGCTTTCCTGTCAAAGTTTATGTGACCTATCAGACGGGTAGCGCTTTCGGTTCTTGGTAATATCGTATTTGGTAGCTTCTGTACAACCCCAGATACTTATATATCCACTCCCTACTCCACCTATCCCGCCCAAAACCGTCGAGCTTCTTCGCACGCATCATATGCCGTCTGATTTTATTCTCGACCCATCTTTCCACGTAGTTAAAACAGCGCCTAGAATTCCCTATCCGAAAGTAATTCACCCACCCACGCAGTTTGGGATTGATAATCTCAATCACCCTCTGCACCGGCTGAGATTGGAAGCTTCCAAATGTTTCCTTGAGCTTACCCAGAAGTGTTGCTCGCGCCTTCATTTTCGGCGTGAACTTCACCCCCCATTTCCCTCGACGGGTTTTCACCTGTCGAAAGTCAAACCCCAGAAACCCGAAACTTTCACCTTTCGTTAAAGTCTGCTATCCGCGTCTTGTCCGTGTTGATTTGCAAGTCGAGCTTGGTCAATTCTTCAAGTAACCTTCGGTAGGCAGCCTTTGCCAACCATTCCCATTGCGGATATCCATTAACAAGGATCACCATATCGTCAGCGAACCTCGCATATTCGATATAGTTGTTCTTCCCTTGCCGAGTCACTTCTTTTGCCTTTTCCAGCATCTTATCCACCTCGTTGAGGTAGAGATTAGCCAGAAGAGGGGAAATAACCCCTCCCTGCGGGACTCCTCTTTTGCCGCTGGCCTTCAGGATCATCCTCAACAATCTCAACACCGTTTCATCCTCAACCCTTCGGGCAACTTTCTTCATCAGAAGGTCGTGCCTTACCGTGTCGAAATATGCCTTGAGGTCTACATCAATGACTCGGGTTTTTCTACAGACGATTGCCGATGCTACCCTGTTCACAGCCGCATGAGCGGTCCGCTTGGGTCGATACCCATAGGACCCTTCTTGAAAATCGGCCTCAAAAATCGGTTCCAGAATAAACTTCAGTGCTCCCTGGACTACTCTATCCCGAATGTTGGGTATCCCAAGGACTCTTACCTTCCCATTTCCCTTGGGTATTTCCTTCTTCCGGTTTCGAACGGGCTTATACGTGCCTTGAACTAATTCACCCCGGATGCTTTCCAGAAACGACTCCACTCCGGCCTCCTCAATGGCATCAAACGTCACCCCATCTATTCCAGGGGCTCCGTTATTTACCTTAGCCATTCGGTAAGCCTGTTGAAGCGTTTCCATCTTGCAAACATGGGTGTACAGTCCCCAGAAACTCCAGTTCTTTTCAGCCTTCGCTTTGACGTATATCTCTCGTCTCAGGTCTTGCAGGTTAATTGACGTCTTTTTCATACCGTCACTGCCTTCCGTTTTGTCGAGGGACTTAACAACAGCAGGGTTCCTTCGCTCCACGGGCATTACCCCGCTTCATCGCTACCATGAACCCATCCTAAACCCTCTCACCTTCGACCGTTTTCCCGCGTCACGGTTATACGGCCTACCTTTCTCCAAGCATTTCTGCCTGGGGCAAGGAGGGTTTCTCCAGTTGCTTGGCGTGTCCTTGTCTTCGTGCCGTTGCTATCACCCCGTCGGAGTGTTCCAGCGCTTCAGCCATTTCTCCGCGCTGTCCCATGATGCTTTCGTCCCACGACGGCGGACTCAGCCTCCGAGGCAAGTGTTTTCGGGGCCACCTGTGCATTTACTTTCGTTACGGCCCGACGACTCGCTCACCATCCTTTCGATGGCTTTGTTGATGGGCTTCAGGCATTTGGTTTCCCGCTTGCCTGCCATCCTAGCTAATGGGCTTTGGCTATTACCCATGCAAGACTATCTCTTGCTGAACACACCTGCCTTTTCTGGACGCACCGTCGTGGACAAACTTTTTAATGGCCAGCCGAGAAGTGGATTACGGAAATGCCATTTGAGGCTTTTCCTTCTTTGTGAATAATAACGTAGTCCTACCCCCGGGGAACCTTCTTAATCCGAGAACCGGTAGCGGATAAGCGTCACCAAGGCCGTTATCCCGTCCCGCCAGGTGATCTTCTTTCCTTCGGAAAAACTTCTTCCCCGGTAGGAAATGGGCATTTCAAAAATCTTGTAGTTTTTCTTCAAAAGCTTGGCTGTGACCTCGGGCTCGAACTCGAACCGGTTTGAGCGCAAGGTGAGCCCCCGGAGGATGTCGCCCTTGAAAACCTTATAACAGGTTTCCATATCAGTCAGGATGGTCCCGTAAAGGACACTAGTCACGACACTGAGGAAGATGTTCCCCATATAGTGCATGAACATGAAGGCCCGGTGCGTGCCCATGAACCTCGACCCGTAAACCACGTCCGCCAGGCCGTCCAAGAGCGGAACCAATAATTTCTCGTAATCGGCGGGGTCATACTCAAGGTCCGCGTCCTGGACAACCACATAATCCCCCGTCGTATGCGGGATGGCCGTGCGGATGGCCGCGCCTTTCCCCTTGTTTTTTTCATGGTAATAAATCTCGACGTTGGGCATTTTTATTTTCTTCAACAAGGCCCGGGTCTTGTCGGTTGACCCGTCGTCCACCACCACGATTTGCTTCCGCAAGCCCTTTAGTTTTACCTTTTGAACCTTTTTCAAAAGGTGCAAAAGGGTTTTTTCCTCGTTGAAGACGGGGACAATAATGGATAACGTCGGTTGCCTGTTTTTCTTTCGCAACGAATTCCTCCGGGAGGCGGTTTTCAATCTGGGCCCTCAGTGGCGGGACCAGTTTAAATCTTTACGCTGGAATCTTTGATCAAATTCACAAGGCTTAGCTTAAATGCGCCAATCCCTTGAGGCCCACCAGCTGTTTCCGGCAAGCCCCGACTAAATAGAGGGAACCCGTGATCAAAAGGCCCGCGGCCTGTTTATATTGGCTCAATTTGGAAAGGGCCAAGTTCAGGGCCTTCTCCCCGTCTTTGACTAATAACGCCGGCACCCCCTGCCCCTCCCAAGCCTTAAAAACCTTTGGGGCGGCCTCGGCCCTTTCACTCTGGGGTTCCGTCACGATGGACAGGTCGCTTAAAGGCCGCAGAATCCCCGCAAAAGCCCCATAATCCTTATCGGTCAAAAAACCGTTTAAGACAATCCATCTCCGTCGGGGATAACGCGTTTTTAAGGAACTTAAAAGAACCCCGGCCGCCTCGGGATTATGGGCTCCGTCCAAAATGACGAGGGGCTTCCGGCTGATTTCCTCCAACCGTCCGGGCCAGCGGGTATTCGAAAAAGACTCCCGGATAGCTTGGCCGCTCCCATGAACACCGTAGGCCCTCAAACATTGGATTCCCGCCAGGGCCAGCGATGCGTTGGCGGTTTGATACTCCGGAAAACCCGCCATTTTAAAATGCAGGCTAAGCCCGGGCCCTTCCCAATGAAAACATTGGTGCGTCTTTCGGTAAGTAAAATCACGGCCTTCCAGCCAAAGCAAAGATCCTTTTTCCCGCGCCGTCCGGTCAATGACTTGGGCCGCGGAGGAATGGGGCTGGAGGGTTGCCGCCAGGCAGCCTTTCTTCAAAATCCCGGCTTTTTCCCAGGCGATTTTTTCAATGGTTTTGCCCAGGATATTTTGGTGTTCCAGGCCGATCGGCGTTATCAGGGAAACAGCCGGGGAGTGGACGACATTGGTGGCGTCCAATCTTCCACCCAACCCAACTTCCAAAACCGTCCAATCCACCCCTTGTTCCTTGAACCAGCAAAAGGCCATGGCGGTCAGGGCCTCAAAATGGGTCGGTAAATGGCCCATCTTTTCTTGGACCCTCCGGCAGGCTTCTAAAACCCTATGGGAATGCCGGTTAAAATCGCCCTTCGAAATCCAGGTCCCGTTGACCCGGAATCTTTCCCGGATGTCGCACAAATGGGGGGAGGTGTAAAGGCCGGTCTTATACCCGCAATGGTGGAGGAAGGAGGCCGTAAACGCGGAGGTGGAGCCTTTGCCGTTGGAACCGGCCACATGGACGACGCGGAGGGATGATTCGGGATTTCCTAATTCGCGAAGAAGGGCTTGGATGGTCTCCAGCCCGAACCGCCACCCCAACTTTTCCAGCGATTCCAGCCGAAGCTTTGGAATCACGGCCGGAAGAACTTCAGGTACTTTCCCAAGGTCTGCTTCATTTCACTGCGGGGCACGATGGCATCCACGAAACCATGCTCCACGAGGAACTCCGAGCGTTGGAAACCCTTGGGGAGCTTTTGCCGGATGGTCTGCTCGATGACGCGGGGTCCCGCGAAACCCACCATGGCGCCCGGTTCGGCCAGGTTGACGTCCCCCAGCATGCTGTAGGAAGCCGCTACGCCTCCGGTGGTGGGGTCAGTCAGGACGGAAATATAAGGCAGGCCCGCTTCGTCCAGGCGCCCCAAGGCGGCGGCTGTCTTGGCCATTTGCATGAGGGAAAAAATACCTTCCTGCATCCGGGCCCCCCCGGATGTGGAAAAAATGACCATGCCCGTTTTTTTCTCGATGGCCCGTTCCACGGCCCGGGTTATTTTTTCGCCCACCACGCTGCCCAGGCTCCCGCCCATGAATTGGAAATCCATGATGGCGATGGAGGCCGGCTGGCCGGAAATCTTCCCCATGCCGGTGATGACCGCATCGGTCATCTTGGCCTTTTCCTGCCCTTTCTTGATTTTGTCCTCGTACTCGGGAAACCCCAGGGGATTTTTGGAATTCAGTTTTTCGTCAAATTCCTGGAAGGAACCCGAATCCATCGTTAAATAAAGGCGCTCCAGGGCGGAAAGCTGGTAATGATACCCGCACTTGGGGCAGACCTTGTAGTTTTTATCGAATTCCTTGTTGTAAAGGATGCTCCCGCAGCCCTTGCACTTGGCGTATAGCCCCTGGGGTACCTGGACCTGTTTTTTCCCCTCGGCTTTTTTAATTTCTTTCTTGGGATTCTTGTACCAAACCACTTAAAACCTCCAATGGAATCGGGGAGTTAACTCGTTCTCTTCTAACTTTTAATTTGGTTGAGTGCCGTTACGATTTTCCGGCAAAAGTTTTCGACCGCTTTTCCGATATGAGAAACCTTGGTTTTGGAAATCAGCTGGACCAGGGCGCTGGCGATGATGACGCCGTCGACCGCCTTCCCCACCTGGGCCGCTTGGCCGGGGGTGGAAATGCCGAAACCCACCACCAGGGGGGTTTTCAACCGTTTCCTCAACCGCCCCAAGGCGGGCAATAGTCCCGAAGGCAACGATTTGCGGGCCCCCGTCACCCCCGTCACCGAGACATAATACAAAAAAGGAGCCCCCTGGGCATCGGCCATTTTGACCCTCTCTTCACTCGAAGTGGGGGCAATAAAAGGGATTAAAGCCAGCTTTTTCAGGCCCATCAACGGGTCTAAGGAAGCAAACTTCTCCAATGGCAGGTCCGGAATGATGGCGCCGTCGCCCCCGGAGCTGGAAAGGACCTCCGCGAATTTTTCCCAGCCCAATTGTTGCACCAAATTCAGGTAAGTCATGACCAGAAGGGGCTGTTGAAACCCGGCTTTCCGCAGGTCCCGGATCATCCTAAATACGTCGGCGAACTTCGTGCCGTTTTCAAGTGAGAGGTGGGTGGCTTTTTGCAAGGTGGGGCCGTCCGCGATGGGATCGGAAAAGGGCATTCCCAATTCCAGGGCCCCGGCGCCTGCTTGAAGGGCTCCCTTGGCGGAATCAAGTGAGGCTTTATAACTTGGATACCCAAGGCAGATATAAGGCAAAAAGAGCGTCTGCCGGCGCGCTCGGGCCGTTTGAAATAATCGAAAAAGCCTGGTTTGATTCAATAAAGTCTTGCTTGGCGTCTTGGCGTTTTGGCGGTGGACTTGGTTTTGCGTAAGACTCACTTAGAGCCGCCTTGAAGCTTGGAACCCAGCTTTTCCAAGACCGTATTCACATCCTTGTCCCCCCGGCCCGATAAATTGACGATGAGAATGGAATTCTTGGACATGCGGGGGGCGATTTTCATGGCCTGGTAGACCGCATGGGCGCTTTCCAAAGCCGGAAGAATTCCCTCGTGGCGGGCCAAGGTTTGGAAGGCCTCCAAGGCCTGCCGGTCGGTCACGGAGACGTAGGCCGCCCTCCCCGTATCCCTCAACCAGGCGTGTTCGGGCCCCACGCCGGGATAATCAAGCCCCGCGGAGATGGAGTGGGTTTCGGCGATTTGGCCGTCCTTGTCCTGCAAAACGTAACTATAACTGCCGTGCAGGATCCCAGGTTTTCCTTTTTCCATGGTGGCGGCATGCCGCTTGGTTTTCACGCCGTCCCCGGCCGCTTCCACGCCGACCATCCTTACTTTTCGGTCTTTAATGAAAGGATAAAACAAGCCGATGGCGTTGGACCCCCCGTTGACGCAGGCCACCAAAACATCCGGAAGCCTTCCGGCTTTGCGGAGGATTTGCCGCCGGGCCTCCTCGCCGATGACCCTTTGAAAATCCCGGACGATCATGGGATAGGGATGGGGGCCGGCGGTGGAGCCGATAAGATAATAAGTGGTCCGGACGTTCGTCACCCAATCCCGGATGGCCTCGCTCATGGCGTCCTTCAACGTGCGGGTGCCGGAGGAAACGGGGTGCACCTGTGCGCCCAAAAGGCGCATGCGAAAGACGTTCAAGGCTTGGCGTCTCACATCCTCCTCGCCCATGAAAACCTCGCATTGCATTCCGAACAAGGCGCAGACGGTGGCGGTGGCCACCCCATGCTGGCCCGCGCCAGTTTCGGCGATGATGCGCTTCTTCCCCATCCGGCGGGCCAAGAGAATCTGCCCCAGGCAATTGTTGATTTTGTGGGCCCCAGTATGGTTCAAGTCCTCCCGCTTGAGGTAAATGCGGGCTCCCTTGAGGATGCGGGTTAGGTTTGCGGCAAAGGTCAGCGGGGTGGGTCGACCGTCGTATTCCGTGAGGTAAGATTGGAATTCCCGTTGGAACCTGGGGTCCTTACGGGCCAGGGAATAGGCTTCCACCAGCTCCCGCAAAGCCACCATGAGGGTTTCGGGCACATATTGCCCCCCGTAGGGGCCGAAATAACCATGGAAATCGGGTAGGGGATGGGGATTAGCCGCCGGGTTGCGCCTGTTTGGATTCATTTTTCAGTTTTTCCAATTTTTCCTTGGCCCCCGTATGGGACGGATCCATGGCAGTGGCCTTGGTGTATTCATTTTCAGCTTTATCGATATAATCCTGCCGATTATAAATGTCACCCAGGGTAATGGTATAGGAAATCGCCTCATCCATTTGGTTGTGGCGCATATAGAGATCCCGGAGATTGGTGAGGGTTTCGGTTGACTCCGGCATCTGGGACAGGATGTCCTTGTAAATCCCGATGGCTTTTTCCATGTCCTGGGGCTCGATCATCTTTTGCACCAGGTTGGACATCTCGCGGAAAGCGCCCGCGGCCTTTTTGGTGTTTTTTTCCTTGAGGAACCCGTTGGCGGAAGTCTCGAAGGCCTTGTAGGCCCTGTCCAGGTCTCCCTTTTTCAGGAACAATTCCCCTAAGGTGACGTGCACGTTGTAGTCATTGGGGTCCAGGGCAATGATCTTCTCATACTCCATGATGGCCTTGTCCCAGCTGCCCGTATGGTAGTAAATATGCGCCAGTTTAATGATGAGCGATTTTTGGTCGGCCAAAAAGAAACTCCGATCTTTTCAACTTTTCAACCAAGGAACGCCTTTTTTGCCTTTCGAATGAAAAGGGAAACTAGACGGGGATCTTTGAGGCCGGGCCGGATTTCCACGCCGCTGGAGACATCCACACCGAAGGCGTTGGACTGCCGGATTGCCCGCTGGACATTGTCAGATGTTAAACCACCCGCTAACAGCACCGGGGCTGGAAGCTCTTGAACCGCTTTCCGGGCCCATGGATATTGGAAGCTTTTGCCGGTTCCACCGGGTATGTTTTTATTATAGGAGTCCAGCAAATAGGCCGCAACTTGAAAGCCCCCAAACGCCCTGTAAGCGCCGGGACTTTTCATGCGAATGACCTTGATAACCGGAACCTCGATTTGTCGGCAATAAGTTTCCTTCTCGTCCCCGTGCAGTTGGACCGCTTGGAAACCGCAAAGTTTAATGAGCTGTTTCACGCGCGAAAGCGCTTCATTGACGAAAACACCCACCGGCGTCACGAGGGGGGGCACCCGTTTCACGAGCCGCCGGGCTTGGTCCGGGGTAATCTTGCGCGGACCCATGGACAATTGGAACCCGATGGCGTCGGCCCCGGCCTTGGCGATCATCCGCACGTCTTCGGCGCGGGTCACCCCGCAAATTTTCACGCGGAACATTCAAGCCTCCGCCGGAAACAACTCTTTCACGGCCGCTTCCACGTCCGGGGATGTCATAAAGGCCTCCCCAACCAGTACCGCCGAAGCCCCTGCCTTTTTCAAACTCAGGCAATCCTCGCGGGTGAAAATGCCGCTTTCACTGACGACAGCCAAACCTTTAGGGCACTTTCCCATCAATTCGAACGAGGTTTGAAGGGTGACGGTAAAGTCATTTAAATTACGGTTGTTGACCCCCAAAAGTTTCGTCCCAACCCGAAGGGCAATCTCCAATTCCCTTTCGTCATGCACCTCGATCAGGCTGGCCATGGATAATTCATTAGCCACCGCCATCAACTCCTTTATCTGGGCCGGAGGCATCATGGCGGCGATAAGGAGGATGGCATCCGCACCCGCTTCCCGGGCCTCGTAGATTTGGTGTTCATCGATATGGAAATCTTTGCGTAAAACCGGGAGGCCTGAGACGTCCTTGGCCTTTTGGAGATAGGAAAGGTCCCCTTGAAAATAGGAAACATCGGTTAAAACCGAAAGGGCCTGGGCTTGGGCCCCGGCGTAGGCCTTGGCCAGGGGCTCGATTTGAAAATCCTCCCTTAAAACACCTTTGGAGGGACTGGCTTTTTTAAGTTCAGCGATCAAGGAAAGCTTGCCGGGCCGGTGAACCGCCCCTAAAAAGTCGCGCGGCGGCGCCTGGGCCTTCGCCCCCTCCTTCAAGGAAGCCAGGCCCCTCTCTTTCTTAAGGCGGGCCACCTCTTCCCGCTTCGTAGCGGCTATTTTTTGGAGGATATTCATTGGTTTGACACTTTTTTCAAGGTTTCAAGGGCTTGAAGGGCCTTTTTCGAATCGATGGATTCCTCGGCGAGCGCCCTTCCGTCGGGAATGGCATCGCATTTTCCCGCGACGTAAAAGCCCACGGCTGCGTTCATGACCACCGCTTCGCGGTGGGGGGTTTTTTCGCCGTTGAGGATCGAAAGGAGTATCTTGGCGTTGGAAGGCGCATCCGATCCCTTGATCTCCTCCAGTCTCCGGCGGGGATACCCGAAAATTTCGGGGGAAATGACACCCGTGGACCGCTGGGTGGTTTGTCCTTCCTTTTTCAGCTCCCAAAAAAAAGTTTCTTCGGCGTTGGAGACCTCGTCCAGGCCGTCCTTGCTGTGAAGGGTCACCACACGTTCGGTCCCGGCCTCCAACAGGGCCTCAGCCATCAATTTTGCCCTTTCGGCGTCGAAAACCCCGATGACTTGGCGCTTCACCGAGGCTGGATTGCACATGGGCCCCAGGACGTTGAAGATGGTGCGGATGCCCAGTTCCTTTCGGATGGGGCCTACATATTTAAAGGCCGGGTGGAAGTGGGGGGCAAACAGGAAAGCCATGCCGGCTTCCGCCAAGCACTTTTCCAGGACGGGGACCGCGGCATCGATCTTGACCCCCAAGGCCTCCAGGACTTCCGCGCTCCCGCACTGGCTGGAAGCGGCCCGGTTGCCGTGCTTGGCCACCTTCACCCCCCCGCCCGCCAAAACCAAAGCCGCGCCAGTGGAAATGTTGAAGCTTCCTTTGTGGTCACCCCCAGTCCCGCAAACATCGATGGCGTTGAGCCCCTCGGCGTTGAGGCGGACCATCTTGTCCCGGACGGCTTTGACGCTTCCTACCACCTCAGTAGGGCTTTCGAACTCCAGGTTCAAGAAAGCCAGGTAGGCGGCCACCTGGGTGGGCAGGGCCTTGGCATCCAGGATTTCGATCATGCAGTCATAGGCTTCTTGTTCCGTCAGGGATTTCTTTTGGGACAGTTTGGCGAGGGCTTCACGAATCATGTCAGTACCTTTCAGGGTAAAGAAAATGGAAGGTATTTTAACCGGAAGGCGCTAAAAACCAATGGCTTGATCAGATTCCAAAGAATTTCCGGGCGTTTTGGGTGGTGGCTTGGGCCAGTTCATCAAGGCTGATACCCTTCACCGCGGCTACTTTTTCGGCAGTGAGCTTCACATAAGCGGGCTCGTTGCGCTGCCCCCGGTAGGGGTGGGGGGTAAGGTAGGGAGAGTCTGTTTCAACGACAAGGCGATCCAAGGGTATCTTGGCCACCGCATCTCTGCTTTCCTGGCCGTTCTTGAAGGTTACCGGCCCGGCGATGGAAAAGAGACAACCCAAATCCATGAACCGGTCCACAAAAACAGGCCCGGCAGAATAACAGTGCATCATGATTTTCAGGCCTTGGGCCCTCTCGGCCAACATGCGGTAAATATCCACATGGGCGTCCCGCTCGTGGATGACGATTGGAAGGGAAATTTCCCGGGCCAGGCGGATCATCCTCTCGAAAACCTCGGCCTGCTTCTTCCGGTCGGAGGAATGGTAATAATCCAGCCCGATTTCGCCAATGGCTTTGGGCTTGGTTTCTTTGGCCAACCGCTCGATTTCAACCAGTTCCTCCTCGCCGAAGCGGTCGACGTCGGAGGGATGGGCCCCCACCGTATGGAAAACCCGGCCGGGGTGCCGGGAGGCGATTTGGGCGGCGGCGGCCGAGGTTTTCTCGTCGGTGCCGATGGTAACGAGAAATTCCACCCCGGACGCGCCGGCGCGTTGAAGAACGAAATCCTCCTCCGAAGCGAGGCGCTCGTCGTCGAGGTGGCAGTGGGTATCGATAAACATTTAATTTTTAAAAGAATTTATTTTTTTTATTAAGTCTTCGACTACACCGTCCAAGACTTCTGTACTAATTGAATCAATCAAGGCTTCTTTTTTTACCGGGAGCACGCTTCTCTTTTTATCGCCGGTTCTAAAATAAAAACCAAACTCTCCACTTTTTTGAAGTTCCTTATATTCAGCTCCCGAATCCGCCAACCACCCGCAATCCGGCTTCGCATTGATTTTTGACTTTAAATAATCAACGATCTTCTTTTTAATCTTTTTTTGAGCCTCTGGAACATGACTATCTTCATATACAACTTCTGTTATTTCTTTTTCGATTCTCGGGAACAAGGGGCTTCCCACCTTTACCTTTTGCCCCGGGGCGTAAGAGCCGATCTTTTCTGTTTCAGAGAAAGAATGTTTCTCAACCTTATCGGCAAAACCCAATTGTTCCCAAATGGCCTGAGCGGTAAAAGGCATGAAAGGTGACAATCGGATCGCGGTCACCCGCAGGACCTCCACCAACGTGAACATAACCTTTTGAAGCTCCTGCTTTTTGGCCTCATCCTTTGCCAAATTCCAAGGAGCTGAAATCTGGATATATTTATTGGCAGCTTTTATTAATTCCCAATACTGTCCTAAAACCACATCAAACGCTAACTTGTCCATCATTTCTTTAATGTGGCCCGACTCGCCCATTTTCCACGCAATATCTAAATCACTATTGAATCTTCTATCCGCTGATTCGGGGATGACACCGCCAAAGTACTTCTCTACCATCGTTAAAGCACGACTGACCAAATTTCCCAAGTCATTTGCCAAATCGCCATTAAAGCGGCCTTCAAACGCTTCTTCGGTATAAGTTCCATCAAAACCGAAAACCACTTCGCGCATGAGGTAATAACGTAGGGCGTCCGGACCATAAGTATCGGCCAAGGCCATGGGATTGACCACGTTGCCCAGGCTTTTGGACATCTTCTCGCCGCCCATGTTGATGAAGCCTGTACCGAAAACCTTCTTGGGCAGTGGGATCCCAGCGGCCATGAGAGCCGTAGGCCAAATGGTAGTGTGGAACCGAAGGATGTCCTTGCCGATGATATGCACGTCCGCGGGCCAGTATTTTTTATAGTTCGCGCCGTCCGGCCAGCCCAGGGCGGAGATGTAATTGATGAGCGCATCAAACCAGACGTAAATCGTCGTTTCCTCAGGCACCGGCGCGGGGATTCCCCATTTGACCGTGGAGCGGGTGATGGAAACATCCGCCAAGCCAGGCTTGATGAAGTTATTGACCATCTCATTCTTGCGGCTTTCAGGCTGGAGGAAGTCGGGATGAGTGGCCAAATAATCCTCGAGTTTTTTCTGGAAGGCCGACATCTTGAAAAAATAATTCTCTTCCTTAATACGCTCGACGGGACGGCCACAGTCGGGACAGGTTTTCGTGCCGTTGGGGCCGTCCTCGACCTCCGAGTCCTGAAGAAACTTCTCATCCGGCAGGCAATACCAGCCCTCGTAATGGCTTTTGTAGATATAACCCGCCTCCATGACCTTCTTAAAGAAGGTTTGAGTGGCTTTCCGGTGGTCCTCATCAGTGGTTCGGATAAAACGGCTGTACGAAATACCCAGCTTGGCCCAGGCTTCTTTGAACCTCTCCACCACTTGGTCGGCCAATTGTTTCGGTTCCAGGCCCTTTTCTTTGGCGGTTTTTGCGATCTTTTGACCGTGCTCATCCGTGCCGGTCAGGAAATAAACATCATAACCATCCATGCGTTTGAACCGAGCCAGGGCATCCGCGCCCACCGTGGAATAGGCATGCCCGATATGGGGCACATCGTTCACGTAGTAAATGGGTGTGGTGACGTAAAATGTTGGTTTATCCGGCACGAAGAACTCCTGTTTTAAAGTTGAACCGACAATTCCACAAAGGATTGGTTTAACATCTCGCCTTTTTTAAAACCTTCCCTTAGCTCAAGGAACAAATGGTCCATGATCATCTTGGCATTCAGGTACATCGGTATCATGTCCTGGTGTTTTTGGAGGCATTTTAAGACCGCGTCCACCGGAAGGTTGGTTAACTTCGAGGGAATTTCAATCTCGCCTGAAAGGCGCCGGGACCAAAGGCCCAGGTAAACCTGCAGGGCCGCCTGAAGCACTTCCGACTTGCGCTGGGAAGCCGTTCTTTCCACATCCTCCAGGAAATCCGGTTCCAACTGGTCGTATTCGTTGACGAGAGCCAACCATTCCTCGTCCGGTCCCTGGAGGGCCCTGTCGAAGTCGATACAAACCTTGTCCCTGAATTGGGCCCAGGCCTCATCCCCCAATTTCAAGGCCAGGGTCAGGTTACCGTTGGCTTCTTGGGCCACCTTTTGGGCTTCGGGCTTTTTCCAGCCGTAATCCCGGACCAGGATCGCCTCAACGGTGGTTGACGGCAGCGCCGGAAAACGTACCAAACGGCAGCGGGAAAGCACGGTCGGCAGAAAATCTCCCGTTTTCTCAGCCAGGAGAATGATAAAAGATTTAGCCGGCGGCTCCTCCAATGTTTTCAAAAAAGCATTCTGGGATTCCGTGTTCATCCGGTCCGCTTCGGCAATGACCGCGACTTTGCAAGGCGCTGAAAAAGGTGCATTGGACAGCTTTCGGTCCAAGTCCCGGGTGGATTCCACGTTAATCTCGTTTTTCCCCTCCGGACGCTCCAACCAGAAGAAATCCGGATGGCTTTTGCTGAGAACTTGTCGGCAAGTCGGGCAACCGTGGCAATCCGGCCCTTCCTGGCAAAAGAGGCTCCGCACCAAGGCCAGGACGTAAGTCTTCTTTCCCGATCCTTCCGGGCCCACCCAAAGAAAGGTCTGGACACCGGGGTGGTCCAGGGTACCCTTCAGGAGTTTTTGAACCTCAGGTTGGGAGTTTAATTTTTCGAGGCGAGGGACAATGAACTCAGCCACGTTTTTTCCCCTTTTTCCCAAGGGGCATGCGATCGATCAGTTTTTCAATCATTTCCTGATAAGTCGATTCCCGGTCTTGGTTGGCGTTCACAATAATAAAGCGGCCTTTTTCCTTCCGAGCCGTTTCAAGGTAAACCCGACGGACACTGTGATGAAACTTCAGGCTTTCGCGTTCCATGCGGTCCTTCCCCTTGCCCCTTCCCAGTGCGCGTTTAAGCCCCACCTCGACCGGCAGGTCAAAAAGAAGGGTTAAATCGGGTTCTAAATCGCTTGCGGCGTTATTAAGAATCTTCAACAGTTTCATGTCAAAACCCCGGCCTCCACCTTGATACGCCAAGGTCGAATCGGAGTACCGGTCGCAAAGGACCACCTTTCCCTGCTTTAAAGCGGGTTCTATCACTTCTCCGACATGTTGGGCACGGTCGGCCAGGAACAACAACAATTCGGTCCTGGGCATCAGGTTGTAATCCAGCTTGTTCAAAATCCAATGCCGCAATTGGGTGCTCAAGTGCGATCCACCCGGCTCCCGTGTGACGATATGGGGGATGCTGTAGTCCTTCAAGACGGCGGCCAAAAGATGCAGTTGGGTGGTCTTGCCGGACCCCTCCGTTCCCTCGAATGTGATAAACAAGCCTTTTTTCAATTAAATATCCTTTTGGAGCTCTTACAAACTTTTAGCTTCCCCGATTTCAAAGACATAAGCGCTGTAATCCGTAGTCGGACGAGTCCCGCCATTCTGGGCGACCAATGTAGCCAGTTGTCCCCGGTGGTAATGGGAATGGTTGACCACATGCACCAAGATGTTCCGGGAGATCATTTCAAAAGGCTTTCCCTGCGTGTTGGTATAGCGGGTCTTTTCCTCGATGCCTTCCGGCTTCAGAGCGGTCAGGTACCCTCTCCACTTCGCATCAAGCTCATCCAATTTTTGCCGGCATTCCGCCGGGGAATAAGAAGGATTGGGATTGGTATATCCCGACAAGTCCTCTTTCATCAAACGGGCAAGCCAGACATCCAGGGCAAAAAGAATATGGGCCATGAGCTTAACCGCTTTTTCCGGCGGCTGTGCCATTTCCTGGAGGGCTTTCATGAACTTGTCGTTGGCCCAATAATTATATTCGAAATTTTTTCGGAACTGTTCCAAGAGGGCATCCGCCATAAAGCCCACTCCTTTTCTGTTAAGAGTGGCCTATGTTACCTTGTTTGACAAGCCCCTCAAAATAAAAAAGCCCTGCCCCGCTGCGCTCATAAGGGAACATCCCCCTATGTACCCCTTCAAATTCCAAAGGGGCCAAGCCCCTTTGAACCCGGGGGCAGAAAACAAAAAAGCCCTGCCCCGCTGCGCTCATAAGGGAACATCTCCCCCTTGTCCCCCCATCCCCCCAGCTTCGCTCGTAGGGGAAAAGCCCCCTACGTTTCTCCGTAAAAAATTATGTTTGAAGGGAGCCGAGCCCCCTTGAACCCGGGCAGAAAATAAAAAAGCCCTGTCCCGCTTGCGCGGAACAGGGCTTTAAAAAGTTTTTTACTTGATTTCGACTTCGGCGCCTGAATCCTTGAACTTGGCGACGATGCCATCGGCCTCGGCCTTGGAAACGCCGGTCTTGATGGGCTTCGGCGCGCCGTCGACCAGGTCCTTGGCTTCCTTCAAGCCCAGTCCGGTGACTTCCCGGACGACCTTGATGACGTTGATCTTCTTGGCGGCATCGACCGTCTTGAGGTTCACGTCGAATGCGGTCTTTTCCTCGGCGGCGGCCGCACCGGCGGCTCCACCAGCGGCGGCGACGGCCACAGGGGCCGCAGCCGACACGCCGAACTTGGTCTCGAGGGCCTTCACCAGCTCGTTCAACTCCAGCACGCTCATCTGCTCGATGGCGGTGATAAACTCGTCTTTCGTTAAAGTAGGCATTTAAAACTTCCTCCAAATTGAATTTTCTTGTATCCGGCCAAAGGCCAGAGAGGGTGAATAAAAATCAGGCCGTCTTTTCCTTGGCCTGGGCCACTGCGTTCAAGGCGTAGACCAGCTTTCGCGCGGGTCCCGCCAAAACCTGGACGATTCCGGAGATGGGCGACTTCATGCTGCCCAAGGCTTTCGCCAGGAGGACTTCGCGGCTCGGAAGATTCGACAGGGCTTTAATGTCCTGTACCGTGATCTTACGGCCGTCCATCCATCCGCCCTTGACCGACAATTTCTCGTGGTCCTTGGCGAATTTAGTGAGCACCCTTGCCGGGGCGACCGCGTCTTCCATCGCCAAAGCGATGGCCGTGGGGCCCGTCAAGAGGTCGTCCAAAACCGTGATATTGCACTTGTTTAAGGCGATCCGGGCCAGGTTGTTTTTCACCACGTGGTATTCCACCTTGGCGTGAAAAAGCTTGGCGCGCAGGTCCGTGACTTCCTCCACCGTCAATCCGGAATAACCGGTCACAACGGCGGCCTTGGATGCTTGCACCCGCTTGGAGAAATCCTCCACCACCTGGATCTTTTCAGGTTTCGGTTCGCGTTTCTTATCTTCTGTCAAAAAAATCACCACCTATCTGATTTAACTTCGAATATGGGGAAAGGGTTTCTTTTGGATAAAAAGAAAAACCCCTCACCCGAAACGACCGGATGAAGGGTATGGAACATACTCTTAATCTTCCGGATCGTCTCGGCAGGCATTCATTAAGCCCCTTCGGGGCGCCTGCTGTCTTTGACAACCGTACAACTCGACCCAAGCCGGATAAACCGGCTGGGGGCGGTAACTATATCACTTGGCGGTCGTTTTTGTAAACTCCGCCGTGTCCACCTTGATCCCGGGCCCCATGCTGGACGTCAAATGGGCCGAAATAAGGTAGGTTCCCTTGGCCGACGCGGGTTTGACCGAAACCAAGGTCTTGATCAGGGCCTGGGCGTTTTCCACGATTTGTTTCTCATCGAACTTTATTTTCCCCACACCGGCGTGGCAAATGCCTTGGTCGTCCACACGGTATTCAATCTTACCGGCCTTGATTTCCTTGACCGCCTGGCCCACGTTGGGGGTGACGGTTCCGGCCTTGGGGTTCGGCATGAGGCCCTTGGGGCCCAGGACCTTACCCAACTTACCGGTTTCCCTCATGATGTCGGGGGTCGCCACGAGAATGTCAAAATCCATGAACCCGGCGGCGATCTTCTCGATAAGTTCATTGTCTCCGGCGTAATCGGCCCCGGCTGCCTCAGCCTCTTTAATCTTCTCGCCCTTTGCCAAAACCGCCACCTTCAAGGTTTTACCCGTTCCATGGGGCAAGGAAACCGTGCCGCGAACCTGTTGGTCGGCTTTCTTGGGGTCGACGCCGAGTTTGATGTGGAGCTCGACGGTTTCATTAAACTTGGCAGGAGCCGCTTTTTTGAGGATCCCAACCGCGTCGGTCAAGATGTAGGACTTGGTACGATCCACCAGCTCGACGTTTTTCCGATGCCTTTTACTTGCCTTCTTAGCCATGCTTTACCTCCCGTGGTCCAACCGCCCCGCCCTCAAGGCAAAGCTCCCACAGTTATTTTTTCAAAGTAACCTCAGTTACTTTTGAATTTCGATTCCCATACTGCGAGCCGTACCTTCCACCATGCGAATGGCGGAATCCAGCTTTTGCGCGTTTAAATCTGGCATTTTGGTCTTCGCGATTTCCTCAACCTGCTTCATGGTGACCTTGGCCACCTTTTGCTTGTTGGGTACGGGCGAGCCCTTGGCCAAACCCGCCGCCTTCAACAACAGCACCGACGCCGGGGGCGTCTTAGTGATAAAAGAGAAGGAGCGGTCTTTATAGATGGAAATGACCACTGGAATGATTAAACCGTCCTGCTTTTGGGTCGCCGCGTTGAACTGCTTGCAAAACTCCATGATGTTGACGCCATGCTGCCCTAAAGCTGGCCCCACCGGCGGGGCAGGATTGGCCTTGCCGGCCGGGATTTGTAGTTTTACCATCGCGTTTAATTCTTTTGCCATTACATCTCTCCTAGACTTTCACCTTCAAAATTGGCTGACAGCCGATAGCTGACAGCGGACGACTGACTTTATTCTTTTTCGATCTGGTGGAATTCCAACTCCACCGGCGTCTGACGCCCGAAAATGGTCACCATCACCTTCACCCTTTCCCGCTCGGGGTTGATTTCCTCAACTGATCCCGAGAAATTCGCGAAAGGCCCGTCCATGACTTTCACCAAGTCGCCCTTTTCAAATTGGCTCTTCATGGCCCGGCGCTCGCGGCGCTTGCCGATGTGTTCCAAAATGGCCGTGACTTCCTCATCCGGCAGGGGAATAGGCTTGTTGCCCGAACCCACGAAACTGGTTACTTTGGGCGTGTTACGAACAACCGACCAGGAATTCTCGTCCATGTCCATTTCCACCAAGATATATCCGGGGAAAAACTTCTTGTTTGTCACCCGTTTTTTGCCGGCCCGGGTCTCGGTCACCTCTTCGGAGGGAATCAGGATCTGGAAGATCTTGTCCTCCATCTTCATGCTTTTGATCCGGTTCTCCAGGTTGGTCTTCACCTTGGCCTCGTACCCCGAATAAGTGTTGATCACGTACCAGCGCTTGGACATTTGCAAGAATCCCTCTTTTTCGCTTTAATTTACTTTGAAGCCTTGAGAAGCATGTCGATACAAGGCGCGATCACGCTATCGTAACCCGCTAATACGATCATCAAAAAAAGAATGGTCATGCAAACGACTACCGTGGAGCCCTTGATTTCATCCTGGCTCGGCCAGGAAATCTTCTTGAATTCAGATCTGGATTCCGCAAACCAAGTCTTAAAATTATTAATAAATTCGAACATTTCGCACCCTTCAATTTATCCGATGACCTTTTATTTGGATGGCAGGGCAGGCAGGACTCGAACCTGCAACGCCTGGTTTTGGAGACCACCACTCTACCATTTGAGCTACTGCCCTAATAAATATCAGCTTATTTTGTTTCCTTATGCGTGGTATGTTTACGGCACCACCGGCAGTACTTCTTGACCTCCAGCTTTTCCGGCGTCTTCCGCTTATCCCGCGTTTTGTGGTAATTACGGCGTTTGCATTCCGAACACGCCAATGTTATTTGTTCTCGCATGGTTTACCTTGATCTCAAATAATTCTTTATGAACTCGGACAACCCTACTCGATGATCTGAGTGACAACGCCGGCGCCCACCGTGTGGCCGCCTTCCCGGATCGCGAACCTCAGTTCCTTCTCCATCGCCACCGGCACGATCAACTCGATCTCCATCGTGATGTTGTCCCCCGGCATGCACATCTCCACTCCCTGCGGCAGCTTGACTGCTCCCGTCACGTCCGTCGTCCGGAAGAAGAATTGCGGCTTGTACCCGTTGAAAAACGGCGTGTGCCGACCACCCTCTTCCTTCGTCAACACGTATACTTCCCCCTTGAACTTCTTGTGCGGGGTGATGCTCTTGGGCTTCGCCAAAACCTGGCCCCGCTCGATGTCCTTCTTTTCCACGCCGCGCAGGAGGGCTCCGATGTTGTCCCCCGCTTGCGCGTCATCCAGCAGCTTCCGGAACATTTCCACGCCCGTCACCACTGTTTCCCTCGTGGGCTTGATTCCAACAATCTCAACCGTGTCCCCCACCTTCACCCTTCCACGTTCCACCCGGCCCGTCGCCACCGTCCCACGGCCGGTAATCAAAAATACGTCCTCCACCGCCATCAGGAAATCCTTGTCCACGTCCCGCTTCGGATCCGGGATATAGGCATCCACCGCTTCCATCAGCTTGAAAATCGCCGGTTCGCCCAGCTCGCCCGGGTCGCCTTCCAAGGCCTTCGTGGCCGATCCCTTGATGATCGGCGTCTTATCTCCGGGGAACCCGTACTTGGTCAAAAGGTCCCGAACTTCCACTTCCACCAGCTCCAACAGCTCCTTGTCGTCCACCATGTCGCACTTGTTCAGGAAAACCACGATATAAGGAACCCCCACTTGGCGGGCCAAAAGAATATGTTCCCGCGTCTGGGGCATCGGTCCGTCCGCCGCCGAGACCACCAAAATCGCCCCGTCCATCTGCGCCGCGCCCGTCACCATGTTCTTGATATAGTCCGCGTGGCCAGGGCAGTCCACGTGCGCGTAATGCCGCTTCTCGGTCTGGTACTCCACGTGGGAGGTATTGATCGTAACCCCGCGCTCCCTCTCTTCAGGGGCATTGTCGATGTCCGCATATCCCTTGGCCGTGGCCCATCCCTTCTTTGCCAATACCGTCGTGATCGCCGCAGTCAGTGTCGTCTTTCCATGGTCCACGTGCCCGATCGTCCCGATATTCACGTGCGGCTTGTTTCTTACGAATTTCTCTTTTGACATTTTCGTTCCTCCCTTTTTTAAAGCGGAAACCGGACCGCAAACCGCAACTGTTTATTTTTTGTCCCCATGACCAAGACTCGGGGAACAACCTCCGCCCAATTGAATCGCCCTTTTTAGGAGCGAAGGTGGAGCCCAAGACCGGGATTGAACCGGTGACCTCTTCCTTACCAAGGAAGTGCTCTACCAACTGAGCTACTTGGGCGGGGATCGTACAAGAGTAAGGTATTTTACGTTTGAAAGTACCCCTGTCAAGGAGAAATGGCCTTTTTTCGGCCCATTTTCCCTGCTTTTGCCGCACCGCACCGGACCCGGTATTTTGGAAAACTATTTTCGCTTAAAGCTCCTGCCGTGGGGGTCCACGATCTTTTCCATCCTTACCGCTTGATTGTATTTTTCCTCGGTTAGCAGTTTTTTCCCCAACACCACCTGCCGGATGGTTTTGCCTTCTTTCAAGGCCGTCTTCACCACCTCCGCGGCTTTTTCATAACCGATGACCGGATTCAAAGCCGCCGCCACTTGCACGCTCATGTCGGCGAAATAAAGACAGCGTTTTTTATCGGCCTTGATACCACTCACGCATTTCTCCTCGAATATCCTTAGCATCCGGGTGACCAGACCCAACATTTGGTTCTGGTTGTAGGCGATGACAGGCATCATGACGTTCAATTCCATCTGGCCGGCTTGGGCTGCCATGGCGATGGTGGTGTCAAACCCCAAAACCTGGAAGCAAACCATGTTGAAGCATTCGGCCATGACCGGATTCACCTTCCCCGGCATGATGGAGGAGCCCGGCTGCATGACGGGAAGCAGGATTTCGCCGAAACCCGTCGTGGGCCCGCTGGTCATTAAGCGAAAATCGTTGGCGATCCGGATGAAATCCAGGGCCAGGTTCCGGATAGAGTTGGAAACGGAAACCACCGGAGCCATGCTTTGCATTGCCTCGAAAAGGTTGGGATGGGGCGACAGCTTCAAACCAGTTTGTTCCGAAAGGAGCTTAGCCATGGCCTTGGGATAATCCTTATGGGTGTTCAGGCCCGAACCCGCGGCCGAACCGCCGATCCCTAATTCCTCCATATCCTTGGCGGCCGCGGCAATCCGACGGTGGTGTCGTTTGAGGCATTCGCCATAGGCCATAAATTCCTGGCCTAGCGAAATAGGAACTGCGTCCTGCAGATGGGTGCGGCCGGACTTGAAGACCGACTTGAATTCCTTCCCCTTTTTAAAGAAAGTTTTTGAAAGTCTGTCCAAGACCGGAAGGAAATCCCGGACCAACAGCAGGCCGGAGAGGCGGATGGCCGTTGGAATCACGTCGTTGGTGGATTGGCCCATGTTGACGTGGTCGTTAGGGTGGACGATTTTATAATCTCCCCGTTTCCCGCCCAGGATTTCGATAGCCCGGTTGGCCAAAACTTCATTAGTATTCATGTTGTGACTGGTACCGGCTCCGGCTTGGTACACGTCCACCACGAATTGGTCGAGCCATTTTCCTTGTTTGAGTATCTCGTCGGCGGCTTTGACGATGGCGCCAGCCTTTTTCTTATCCAGCCACCCACCTTGGAGTGGAACCGGGCGGCGGCCTTCTTGATCTGGACTGTGGCTTCGATGAAAACTTTGTGGGGCTTGATGCCGCTGATGGGGAAATTTTGGACCGCGCGTTGGGTTTGAACCCCCCAGAGAGCCTCCACCGGAACCTTCAACTCACCGATGGAGTCATGTTCGATGCGGTATTTCATATAACCTCCGAAAATTTCATCCGGCAGCAACCACCTCTTGATTGTGGGGAAAATAAAAACTTTTTTAGTCGGCCAACCTTGACGGACGACATTCGTTGGATATTAGAGATTTTCAGTGATGAATTGAAAAAGCGACTGAGCCGCTTCCTCGGGCCCCTTGGTTTCGTAGCCGGAAATACCCAGGCGGGTCCGTAATTGGCCGACCTTTTTCCCGTTTTTCACCAGCGCGTTGACAAACTTTTCTGCCAGGGCCTCATGTTGCTTCTTTTTTTGGGGAGCACCGAAAGGATTAGCGAAATAAGTATGAACAAGGCCCTTTTCATCCGTCGTCCCCTTGGCCAGCCGGGCCCCGCTGGAAAAAACTTCCAGGGCTTGTTTCATGTCGGACATGATTTCGAGGGCGGGGTGTTCGTCATCCACATTGTCATAATTGTTGGCGTACAAGAACAGGTCCACCGGATAGCCGGCGATGACGTGCCGATACTCTGTGATCGGCATCACCAAACGGGCATTCCTCATATGGGGGTTCATGAAAGCGGACCTGTCGATTTCGGTATAAGCATAACCGGGATGCAAGTCGTCCAAACGGACAAAGGCGCCCATCTCCGTGCCGCAGCCGACCACTTGGCCTTCCGGAGTCATGCTGAGGGAACCCATATCGTCAAAAACCACTGTCAATTGGCGGATATATTTGTCAGCCAAAACCCGAAAAGCTTCGAGGGACTCGGATTTACCTGCGCCGGAGTCCCCCACGATGACGACCTGGGCGCTCTTACCCGATTTTAAGTCGATCTTCGCCATGGCGCCGTGGATGGGCAGGTTTCCCCGCTCGATCATGATGAGGTTATGGATGGTTAAGGCGGTTTTCTTGAAGTAACCGAAGTAGTCCACGTCGGGAAGCTGATAAGCTACCGCCCCCACAACCACATTGTTAGTCTTATCCTCAAAATATCCCACTAATTGGTTATCCATGAGGGCAGGATCAATTCCGAACAACATGACGCCGTCCGGTTTGCGGTTGGCGACTTCTTGGGCGCTGGCCAGTTCAAAAAGGTTTGAGAGCCCCGCCGAGTGGGAAACGAAATCTTTATGGAAATAAATGAAGACAAGTAAGCTTCCGATTTTGGCCGGAAAACAAAGCCAACGGGAGGAGTCCAACTTGACCGAGTCCATGGGGTTTTTGGTCAAGGAGTTGAACTTGCCTTTGCGCTTGTTGCTCTTGGTGTAATAAATGAGCGGCGGGTAAATGAGGGACAAACGGATAAAGGGGATGTTTTTCAGTTTTTGGTAGGTTTCAGAGGGAAATTTCCAATTAATTTTTTCCGCCAAAAGCCCGACGCCCACCCCTGCCGGCAGTTGTCGGTAGACCTTAAACCAGTCCCCTGTCACATGAGCGGAAATATGCCGGTAGGTGCCTAATACCAGGTTTTTAAATTCCTCATTGGCGCGGATGAAGATAGGGTGATATTCCTTCAGGTCGATTCCACCGTCCTCCACGTCCCGGTCGAAAATCACGAACCTTTCCCTGCGGCGCCAGTAACTGTAAAGTTCCTCGATGAAATCCTTCAAAAGAACTAAATCCGTCGCGGCGTGGCTCGTTTCATGAACATCCTTCGCCAAGAGGTCTTTGAGGAAATCAGCCAATTTGCGGGTGTCGTATCCATTGCCCGCCTTGAAGGACGAAAGGCAGTTTAACAATGGGGAGTCTTGGGCTGTCATTTTCTTGAGGAAATGCTGCAGGACCAGCTGGAAGCCGTCGCTGGAAAGAAGCTCTTCTGGAGTGCGGCAAAGCCCTGGGTGGCCATAAAGGATCACCCGGTCATCCATGAACTCGTTCATTTCGGTAACCGGATTCGGGTTGCCGGGAATGTCAGTTTCGAATTTTTCTTTTTCGGACAGCATTGCTTTTTTCCTCAAGTTGAACTGAAGCGATAGCGGGATTCGTGAGCGGGGCGGCTTCTTTTTCGATTATATGGAGCGGGAGACCGGATTCGAACCGGCGACGTCCACCTTGGAAGGGTGGCATTCTACCACTGAATTACTCCCGCACCGAATTTCCAAAAGTATCCCAGTTTTCGACTTTAGAGTAAAGATAAGGACATCCTTCGCTTACCTGATTCCTATTCAAGAAAGCCAAGGATGGTGGACAGGGCAGGATTCGAACCTGCGTAGGCCGGTCGGCCGGCAGATTTACAGTCTGCTCCCATTGACCACTCGGGCACCTGTCCACAAATTTTCAAGAAAAGCCGAGTCTTTTCCCCCTAAAAAAATGGAGCTGGCGACCGGAATCGAACCGGTGACCTGCCGCTTACAAGGCG
>CAVYRH010000023.1:0-6798 GCA_963770835.1 uncultured Pseudomonadota bacterium | reverse complement strand
TGGGTCCCGTAGGGTCGAGGACTGGTGCGGTGGCCTTCTGGCTCCGTTTCCAGTCCCCGCCTCCTCGAACGTAGCGTGCGGATTTCCCGCACTACGCTCACCTGTTGCTTTCCTGTCAAAGTTTATGTGACCTATCAGACGGGTAGCGCTTTCGGTTCTTGGTAATATCGTATTTGGTAGCTTCTGTACAACCCCAGATACTTATATATCCACTCCCTACTCCACCTATCCCGCCCAAAACCGTCGAGCTTCTTCGCACGCATCATATGCCGTCTGATTTTATTCTCGACCCATCTTTCCACGTAGTTAAAACAGCGCCTAGAATTCCCTATCCGAAAGTAATTCACCCACCCACGCAGTTTGGGATTGATAATCTCAATCACCCTCTGCACCGGCTGAGATTGGAAGCTTCCAAATGTTTCCTTGAGCTTACCCAGAAGTGTTGCTCGCGCCTTCATTTTCGGCGTGAACTTCACCCCCCATTTCCCTCGACGGGTTTTCACCTGTCGAAAGTCAAACCCCAGAAACCCGAAACTTTCACCTTTCGTTAAGTCTGCTATCCGCGTCTTGTCCGTGTTGATTTGCAAGTCGAGCTTGGTCAATTCTTCAAGTAACCTTCGGTAGGCAGCCTTTGCCAACCATTCCCATTGCGGATATCCATTAACAAGGATCACCATATCGTCAGCGAACCTCGCATATTCGATATAGTTGTTCTTCCCTTGCCGAGTCACTTCTTTTGCCTTTTCCAGCATCTTATCCACCTCGTTGAGGTAGAGATTAGCCAGAAGAGGGGAAATAACCCCTCCCTGCGGGACTCCTCTTTTGCCGCTGGCCTTCAGGATCATCCTCAACAATCTCAACACCGTTTCATCCTCAACCCTTCGGGCAACTTTCTTCATCAGAAGGTCGTGCCTTACCGTGTCGAAATATGCCTTGAGGTCTACATCAATGACTCGGGTTTTTCTACAGACGATTGCCGATGCTACCCTGTTCACAGCCGCATGAGCGGTCCGCTTGGGTCGATACCCATAGGACCCTTCTTGAAAATCGGCCTCAAAAATCGGTTCCAGAATAAACTTCAGTGCTCCCTGGACTACTCTATCCCGAATGTTGGGTATCCCAAGGACTCTTACCTTCCCATTTCCCTTGGGTATTTCCTTCTTCCGGTTTCGAACGGGCTTATACGTGCCTTGAACTAATTCACCCCGGATGCTTTCCAGAAACGACTCCACTCCGGCCTCCTCAATGGCATCAAACGTCACCCCATCTATTCCAGGGGCTCCGTTATTTACCTTAGCCATTCGGTAAGCCTGTTGAAGCGTTTCCATCTTGCAAACATGGGTGTACAGTCCCCAGAAACTCCAGTTCTTTTCAGCCTTCGCTTTGACGTATATCTCTCGTCTCAGGTCTTGCAGGTTAATTGACGTCTTTTTCATACCGTCACTGCCTTCCGTTTTGTCGAGGGACTTAACAACAGCAGGGTTCCTTCGCTCCACGGGCATTACCCCGCTTCATCGCTACCATGAACCCATCCTAAACCCTCTCACCTTCGACCGTTTTCCCGCGTCACGGTTATACGGCCTACCTTTCTCCAAGCATTTCTGCCTGGGGCAAGGAGGGTTTCTCCAGTTGCTTGGCGTGTCCTTGTCTTCGTGCCGTTGCTATCACCCCGTCGGAGTGTTCCAGCGCTTCAGCCATTTCTCCGCGCTGTCCCATGATGCTTTCGTCCCACGACGGCGGACTCAGCCTCCGAGGCAAGTGTTTTCGGGGCCACCTGTGCATTTACTTTCGTTACGGCCCGACGACTCGCTCACCATCCTTTCGATGGCTTTGTTGATGGGCTTCAGGCATTTGGTTTCCCGCTTGCCTGCCATCCTAGCTAATGGGCTTTGGCTATTACCCATGCAAGACTATCTCTTGCTGAACACACCTGCCTTTTCTGGACGCACCGTCGTGGACAACCTAAATAAGGATATATTTTACCCCTTCACCCGCCAGCTTTTTTTCGATCACCGAGAGTAGTGCTTTGATACGTTCATCATGTAATAAAGGAAATTCATATTCTGTCAAAGTGCCTTTTAAGCGGTTCGTATAATCATAGTAATGAGGACTTAGAAACCTATAAACCAATTCAGCAATTAACTTGTCGTGTTTAATTACAAAGTCAGGCTTAATTTTAAACGGTGGTGGCACTTCGTCTGGCAATTCGAGGTCGGGTTTGTAATATTGAGAACCGAATCTTTCCACGCTATCAAAGTGCCGAGCCAACACAATTCGGGTTTCACAATCAGAGATCATATCTTTCGAAATTAAGAATTCCGGAAGCCGTTCCTTTTTATAGTAGGCCCAGTCCATTTTGAGAAGTTTTTTGCCTTCTACGTTAATCGCAATTATTCCGTATTTTTTCAAGTCTTGTTTTTGCGAGGAACTCAATCTGGATTCCTGAAAAGATAGCATCTCGCAATAGTCAGACCCCGCATTTGCGTTTTGGTTAAAAAAGAAAAGACTGAATCCAAAAAGCATGATCGAGAGATTCTTTTTCAAATTGGCTCCCTAATAATGAAAAAACGTCTTCTCCGCAACTTTTTATTGTCCACGAAGGGTCCCCGTCGTGGACAGAGAAATACCAGCGAATAAACCTGTTCGGTTGGACTTAACCCATCCAGGCCGCCCAGGCCCAAAGTATCCCGAGCGCGGCCAAAGTCACGGGAAATCCCAACCGGGCGAAGGCCTTGAACGAAACATTCACGCCCAGTTCCCGGGCCTGCTGGGCCACGATGAGGTTGGACACGCTCCCCGCGATCAAAAGACTTCCGCCGAAACTGTTTGCCAGGGCCAACAGATAGGCGGTGGTCCTCGAAAGATGGATGACTTTAAGAAGAAACATGACCGCGGCCGAGTTGTTGATCAGGTTGGAAAGGATGGCGGTGGCCGGGATGAGGTTGGAAGAATGGTTGAGGTCGAACCCGGCATGGGCCATCCAGGCGACGGCCGCGTCGCCGTAACCCGTGGTTTGAAAGGCCCCTGTCACCACGAACAGCCCGAGGAATAACAACAGCACCTCCCAGTCCACTAGGCCCAGCAGGTCTTCCGTCTTGAACTTCCGGCTGGCCAGGTGGATGGCGGCGGCGCCCAGGGCTATGATTTCTTTGGGAATGGATGTGAAGAATAGGGCCACGACCAAGACCAACAGGACCAGCCCCTTAACCGTATGGGACCGGTTGTAGGGGTATTCCCTCGGGCGTGCCGCGGGGGCTTTATGGGCTTTCAGGCTCAGGCCGTCCCGGGACATCCACCAGACAATCCCGTAGGCGGCACCCAGGGCCGCGAGCACCGGTGTCAGGCTCCAAAGCATATAGTCCCCAAAACTAAGGCCGGCGGTTTCTCCAATCAACATGTCCTGGGGGTTGCCGATAAGGGTAGCCGCCGCGCCGATATTGCTGGCCAGGGCCAGCGCCACCAAGAAAGGCACGGGGTTGAGTTTTTTCCGCAGGAGGGCGTCAACGACAACGGGGGTAAAGGCCAGGCAGACGATGTCGTGGTTCAGGAAGGCCGAGAGGCCCGCGGTAGCGGCCATCAACAGGAACAAAAATTTGGCCGGATGCCCTAAACGCCGGGATATGGCGTGGGCCGCCCGGTCGTAGAAGCCTGAAAGACGGAGCTGGGCGGATAGGACAAAAAATCCGAAAAGCAGGGCGATCATGGGCCAATTGATCAGGGCGACCACCTGGGCCGTGGTCACATCGGCCAGAACCATCATTCCGATGGCGCCCAACAGGGCGATTCCCGAGCGATTCAGCTTTAACCAGGGGATGCGGCCGGCGGCGATCCCCGCGTAGGTCGCGATGAAGATGGCAAGGATGGCGGCGGGGTGGGAGGTAGAGATCGGGGTCACTCCGCCCCCCGCGGGACCCGAATTATTTTTATCATCCCGTCATTATTACTCATTTCGACTCCAGGCCATGATCCTATTTTTTCAACAAGAACCCTGTCCAAGAAGGATCCCCGTCGTGGACAGGTTTGAACCCGGCCTTTTAAAGGCCCTCCACTTATTCCGTAGGTTCGCTCGTTGTTCCTTTAGCACCAAAGGTGATGGCGGATAGCGATAAGACGGCGGAGCATTTCGTCGTCGAGGCGGTGGATCTTGTCGTAAAGATAGTTGTGTCGGTTAGAAGCCCGCCTGTCTTTGAAAATGAATTTCACCTCTTGGCTGGGTGCTCCAGGTTTTGCCGGCTTCCCATCCACCATCTTGATTCCCGATTTCATTAAGGCTTTTTCACTCTCCTTTTCCAGCCTTGGGCGATCAATTTTCCAGTAGTGGTAAAGGGTTTGAAGTTCCTTCCATTGGGCCTTCTGTTCCCTATCGTGTTTGTAATCGACAATCCGCTGGGGCTTTTCCTTTTCAATGAAGTCCACGAGAATCTGAAAACAGGCGTAAAGAAGAACACGGTCTTTGTCGCACCATTCACTGGTCTTTTTAAGCGCGGAGATTTTGAGGAGGTTGCCTTTCATCGGTTAAAAATTCTCGGTCAAATCCACCGTTTTAATTAAATCCTCCGGCTTCACCTTGAACGCCTTGGCAATACCCGTGATAACGTCCAGGGTCGGGTTATACCCGCTGTTGACGTTCTCAATGTTCTGGATGGTCCGGCTGGTAACTTCGGAGCGTTCCGCCAGCCCGATCTGAGTGTAGCCGTGTTTAAACCTCAAGTTCAGAACGTTCCAGGCGAGGTTGATATGCGGGTCCGGGTGCTTCAAAGCGGCGAAAATATCAGGGCGTTTCTTTTTTAGGATTTGAACATGGTCTTGCAACGTTATCCCCGGCAATTTAATTTTTTTGGTCGCGCTTCCCTTCATTTCATGCCTCCCATTCGAGCGTCTTAAGCTCTTCACTATATTTTTGAAAAGCCTGTTTTTCTTTTACCCTTGGTTCCCCGCCTCTTTGAATGTGAGCCGTTAAAACAAACAGGGCGTCGAGCTTGATAGAACGATAATAATTGAGGACGAGAACGCGATCCGGCCCTTTGATAACCTTCTCGAAATGCCGGATTCGGTCTTTTTCATGGGAGAGGGCTATCGCCTGAACCCTGAAAAGATCGTATTCTTTCCCCGTCATCACGGAGTCTGCAAACTCCTGGAAAAACGGCATTAACTTAACCTGCATCAATCCCTCCAAAACAAGTGTACGAAATATATTTCGTATTGTCAATACAACGCAAATTGTGGGTGCTACCCCGGCCAGGCAAGAAGTTCACTGCATCTCCTTATGGTGGGTAACCAGTAAAAAGTATTGTCTACTACACCTCCCCATCGTGGACAACATTTAATAAATTCCTGACCTTTTTACTTTTTAATGATAAAAGCCCTGTTCATTCTGCTTTTTTTAGTTAACGGAAATATTCGTCGTCTTCCGAAAAAAACATGAAATCCTTGTATTCCCCATTTGTGACGTTCTTATGGTCCATCTTAAAAGGCGCGTCGTTCCCATCGCTTTTTAAAACTATTGTTCCAATGGGGGTTGAGCTTTTCCCGTCCCCTTCCAAAGTGACTTTCACGGTCAATTCGTTCTTTTTCCGGGCGGTGATTCTCCGGTAAAACCAGGTCGACTCATCGTTCAAATTCAACAACCGGGCTTCCAACTCTAGAACTTCCTTAAGGGACAAGTCCTTCTCGATGAAGAAATAGTGATAAATGCCCGCGTTGACCATGGTCCCATTGTGGACCCGCTCCTCCACTACGAGAGCCTTTTGGCCGTCCGAGTTGATGTCATCGAAGGAGATCATGGGCTTCGTGAGGCATCGGTCCCCCTCGAACATCCTTAAGTCTTTATCCAAACCATCCAGCCATTTGCCGGAAATCCAAGTGGCACTTTTACTGGCTTTACCGGTTTTAGGGTCATAGAGGAGCAAGCCGTAACTCCACCCGCCCATGGAGCCCGACCGGAGGTTCATTAAAACGTAAACTTCCAGCCCATTGGGGGCCTTGACTAAGTAAACAGGGCCATAGGTTTTAAGGGGATGGAGGCCGTAATAATCCCAAATTTCATCCTCCTTGACACCCGACCCTTCCGAATCCTGGGCTATAAATTTGACCAGCCCCCCGAAATCCTCCTTGGCTTCGGTCTGCAAGACCGCCCGAATCTTTTTGGGGATTTCAACCTTCTTTCCTTTCAAGCTCGGGCCAATGTCCATGTCGTTATCCGGGCGGTGGATTGCGGTTTTGATAAAGGAGAAGTCCGTCTTTTCAATGGCCTTCAGAGCCCATTCGGGCACAGGTGGGGGCGTTGGGGTCGGCGCATACAAACAATCATGGACGGTCTTGGCCGCCGAGGCCGAATAAAGCCTTAAGGCATCCGGGGAGGGGTCGTAAACAAAGGAACCAAAAGGGGTTAAGTAGTACATCGGCACGAAAGAATCGTCTTTTTGGGGGTCGGCCACGGGAATCCGCAGGTAGGTCTTTTGCAAAAACACCAATACGTCTTTCCCGTCAAACACCCTGTATTTTTTCATCCAAACGTCCGCATCCCACTTGGGATTCGTGTCGGGGTAGACATCCGTAAGTTCAACCTGCTTGAGCCCCTCATCGCCCTTTTTTAAAACATCGATAATTTCCAAACGGATGGGTACCCGATATTCTTTTTTGGTGGTTGGATTCAGTAGGTTTTTTTGTTGAATATGAAGGCGGGCACGCACGATCAACACGGACTTTTCGGCCAAAAGGCAGTCATCACTGATGGCGAACACTCGTTGGGCAAGGAAAAAGAGAAGGAAGATGGTTCCCACTGCCTGCCGTTTAGAC
>CAVYRH010000022.1:0-6615 GCA_963770835.1 uncultured Pseudomonadota bacterium | reverse complement strand
CGTCCACGGGGGCTCCACCATTTTAAGCAGCCATAAATCCGGCATTTCGTAGGAGGCGCGGAGGGTAGAATTGTGCGGATTTAAAACATTCTCTGGGTCGAGAAGAAACCGAAGTTCTAAGCTTTTATGAGGGATTGATGAAAAGCAAATTTTATTTATTAGCCGTCATTTTTTTTCTGATTTTTCAATTCTTTCCCCACGCTCTTAAGGCCGAGCCTGTCGATTTGTATGACCAGGGCCTCGATTATTACTATGGCATAGGGGTTAAGCAGGATTATCAAAAAGCCATGCAATGCTTTCAAGCCGAGGGTTCGTATGGGTCCCTGTTCGTCATCCTGATGTACATCAATGGACAGGGGGTAAAGGTGGATTTGGATAAGGTACAAAAGTTGTTGGATAGCACCAGTGAGGATGAACTTGGTGCCAGCCCTGAGGAGATAAAAAGGGCTATCGAAGAAAGAAGGAATAATCCCGGAAAAACGTTTCAGCCTCTTACTTGCGATGACGTAGCGGAAACAACACCGGAAATAAACCAGTGCGAAGGCATCAAAATGGATATCGCCAAAAACCGGTATAAGTCCGAAATCGAAGAGGCTCAAAAATACATGGGGCCCGGCGAAGTAAATGTCTTAGCCGTGGTGGAAGAAAAATTCGAGACGTATGAAAAGAATGATTCCGAGCGTGTACTCGACAATAGCGACGGCTCTATGAGGACCCTCTATGAATTGGGCCAAAGCGAAGAATTGATGGAAAACCACGGGGCCCGGATCGAAATGTGGCTCATTCAACGCCGATTAAAGTTGTTTAGGGCAGATGATTTTGAAAAAGCGGATAGAGATTTAAACGTGGCGTACAATCACATGATGGGAGAAAGCTACGACATCCGGAAGCACTCCATGGAATCGGAAAATAGCCAAGATTCTAAGGATCGTGCTTCCGTTGCCATCACAGCGGAAAAAGCCTGGATTGATTACCGTGACGCTTGGGTCAATTTATTAAAACTGTACCGGCCGAAAGGGAATTTGAGCGACGCCGATATTGAAAACTCCGTTAAAACTCAATTGAGTCTCGATCGTATAAACGAATTGAAAGAGGATGATTGAAAAAAACGTATTGGGGCAAAGTGTTGAATGTTGGGCTGGCCCTTTGGTTTCCTTGTTGTAAATGCAGAGCCGAAAACTAGTGCGTCGAAGGTTAAGTAAACCGCGAAATTTTTATTGTCAAATGGATCCAGCAAAGGGGTCACAGCAAAGGGGTCAGGCCTACATTTTCCACTTTAAACTTCAAACCCCAATTCCCGTAACAATTTGAGCCCTTCTGTCCATAACCTGCACAATAGCTGTCCTCTTAAAGCCTTTACCCTCCCTTTAAACCTCTTTTTACAAAAGAACTCTGGAAATCCTGAAAAGCTCAATTTATCTTTCATGAAACGACCCGGTTTAAACGGGTTGGAAATATTGATATGGAGGCCCTATATGTCCGTCCAAAAACCCGCCTTGCAGGTCATTGAAATCCCCGTCGATAAAATCCTCCCCAACCCGGATAACCCCCGGGGGCCGATTGATCCTGAAGACGCCAAAACCATGGCCGAGTCCCTCATCGAAGAAGGCCAAAAGGACGAGGTGCGGGTGAGGCACCTGACCGAGGCCGAAGAGGCCCGGCACCCGGGCTATGAATGGTTCATGATAGGCGGCCATCGGCGGCTGGCGGGGGCCAAGCTGGCGGGCTTACCCACCCTGCGGGCCATCGTGGTGGAAGCGAGCACCCCAGAACAGGAGTTTTTGGATGCCCTTTTGGACAATCGCTCGGAAGACATGGGCTGGTGGAAGTGGGACTTGGCCATTGAGAAGGTCCTCAAGCCCGCCAACGGGGAGGGCCAAAGGAAGCTGGCGGCCCAACTGGGGTATAACCCGGCAAAGATAAATAGGGCCTGGAAGATCACCCAGGCTTTGAGCCCCGCCGCACGGGCTTTGGTGGAGGAAAGTGTTGCGCCGCGCAACACCCAAAATAAGGGTTTTTTGATAACTGAGAGCATCCTGCTGGCTTTGGCCGACCTGGAGGACCCCCAGGAGGTCGAAAAGGCCCTGACCCGGGTGGTGGAAGACAAGATGACCGAATCCCAGGTCCGCCAGATGGTCGCAAACCTCAAGGGTGGGTTGGCCACGGCCCAAACCGCCCCTAAAGCAAGCCAACAACCTGGGATCACCCCCTCGGCAACCAGCCCAAAAGCAAACCAACAACCCACTTCACCCTCATCCCTTCCTTCTCCCCTAAAGGGAGAAGGGGAAGGCAAGGCTGCGGGCAAGGGGGCAGTCGCCGGGTTATTAGCCGGACTGTTTAAAAGGCACAGCGGGCATTCCAAACAAGCGGCGCCGGGATGGGGAGGGGTGGGGAAGTTCCTGTCCCAGAACTTCAAGCGGGCCCTGGGCACCCTCGCCCGGCGGTGGATGGTCCAAGGCTTGGCGGTCATCGTCATAGTCCTTCTCATCAGCCCCCATTTGCCCTTCTCCCTCTATCACCTGGTATCCGGTTCCATTTCTTCCCAACCGAAGGCGGCCGGCTTCCAGGCACCCCAGGGGAAAACCCAAGCCACAGCCCAAGCCTTGGTTTTGCCGGCTTCTGGGCTGAGGTCTCAAACCGAAGCCCAAGGTTTGAATGTACCAATTCCTGAGAAACAGGGAATTGGTAACCAAGGGGTTTCAACTCCGAAATCTCTATCCCCCGAAGCCTTGGCGAAGGGGGACAAACACCACACTTCGAACTCGGCCCAGGTAGTTCCTTCCTGGGCTAGGGAAGAGCGCATTTTCGCCGCCGAATTCGGAAGCCGCTTTTACGGCGTCAATGCCCAGAATTGGGACGATACCCAAAACTATTTCATCGACCACCTCAACCCTTCCTACTTGGCCCCTTTCCTTCACCAGTATTTCGGGGCGGATTTCACAAATCAGGTGCGGCATCATAACCTGGCTTATTCCCTCGATGGCGCCCAGTCCCAGTTCCTGCGGATGAAGGGGGGCTCGGGGATATTCTTGTTCAAGGGCCTGCAAACCAAGGAGGGGGATGGGCAATCCCCCGTAAGCCTACCCGTTGCCCTGGTCATTCAAATCCAGCACCACCCGGACGGGAATAGCCTGGTGGAAAAGGTAACGGTTGTGAATCCCGGGGAAGAAGGGGACCAGGCCGAAAAAACAGACGGGTCCGCGAAGGGGGACCTGTCTCCCGGAGCTGGAGCGGTAGCGGGAGGTTCAGCGAAGGGAGAAGACCCGCTCAAGGCCGTGAGTGATAGGGTGAAGGATGTTCAAGGCGCGGTCAACACGGCCAATGACGCCAAATCGGCTGCCGATAAGGCAAGGGCCCTGTTTGGGTTTTAATGGTGGCCGACCAAGAAACGGGATTGCTTGTCCACGACGGGGACCCTTCGTGGACAGCAAAAGTGGTGAAAAATATTCTGTGTAAAAGGAGGATCGCATGAAAACCAGTTATCTTAAAATCGGAATCTTGACGGGGCTTTTTTCCCTTATCCTCCCAAACCTTTTGGCCCAAACAGTCGTATCCACCCCTACTGCCTCCCCAGTCACTATTTTTAGCACCCCGGAAAGTAAACCTAAAAGTCCATATCAAATTTACCGTTTAAAACAGTATCAAGTTGAAATGGCATATCTCCCCGCTAAGTTGATTCCGGACCCCGAGTACGACACCTTTTAATCAAAAGATTTTCAAACCTACATCACTTTCTGGAAACTCCAGAAAATTCCGGGTAAAACTTGGGAGGATGAGTTTCCCCGTATGATTAGCCTTCTACGCCAACTGGGCAATCAAATAACTTATAAGGTTTTCAAAAAGAACTTCTTTGTAATATCGGGCTATAAGGGTGACAGTGTTATCTATTGGAAAATAATTCCAACAGAACGAGACTTTTTCAAGGTCACGGTCTCGGTGGACGGTGAGGCGCTCATCACGCTTCCAAACTACCGCTTGGTTCAAACCGAGAAGGGGTTGAAGGTAGACGCCGCAATCCACGAGGTCAAGAAGGCGAAGGAACAAGGTGGCAAGCCGGAATTCATCAAGTGCTACTACCCCTTCAACAACCTCAACGACGAGGTTCTGCCCGAAGCCGAAAAAGTCTTCAAGTCTCTCCCGGTGAAAAAGGGAAAGTAAGAGGAACGGCCCCGCCGGGGGCCTTATACCCGGCAATTAGTCTTTATTTGACTACGGTTCAATAAAGTTGTACCTTATAAATAAGTTATACATAGTAAATATGTTTTACTTTTGGGAGGTTTTTATGCTGGTTACACACGTTTCCGAAAAAGGCCAAGTAGTCATTCCGGCTGAATTTAGGGAAAAATTCGGAATCAAGAAGGGAACTTCCGTCAAATTTTTTGAGAAAGACGGGGAGATCCGCATAGTTCCCATGACCAAGGATTTGATAAGGAAGAACTGCGGGATTCTCGGGACCAAGGGCAAGCTTTTAAAGCTTTTGGCGGAAGAAAAGAAAGCTGAGCGCGAGCTTTGAAACATTACGTTTTGGACGCCCACGCTCTTTTGGCCTATTTGGAAGGGGAAGAGGGCAAGGAAATCGTTGTTTCCGTTTTAAATGAAATCGCGGACGGCCACGCCGAGGCTTTCCTTTGTATTGTGAATTGGGGAGAGGTTTGGTACACGGCTTTTCGGGAGGGCGGGGAAGAAAGAGCGATGCTGTATGAAAAAACGCTTGCGGAAATGGATATCCAGGTTTTGGACGTGGGTAGGGAATTGACCCTTGTCGCGGCGCGATTCAAAGGGACTCATAAGATGTCTTACGCCGATGCATACGCCGCCGCCACGGCAAAATCGAGAAACGCCCACCTCGTGACCGGGGACAAAGAATTCAAATCCGTTGAAAAAGACATAAAGGTAAAGTGGATTCGATAAGTTTAAATATTTCAGCCGCGGGCACGCTGGAGTTATTCGCCACGTTCTTATTAGGAAAGGCTTTGGATGAAAAGCAAATTCGTGATGATCCGTTTCAAAGCTAAATCTTCCCAGGCAAAGTATTGGGAAGAAGCCCTGAAAGCTTTGGGCGTGAAGGACTTCTCGTCCTTCGCCCGTGGTGCCGTCCAGGCCGCCATCGAAATGGGCCAAAAAGCCCATGACCCCAAGTGGCAGGATTTCCTTGAGGCCATCCAGCCTATCGCCAAGAAGAAGCTGGGTTATGGCATTTTCCACGGAGGCGCGACCGTCACCGAGGGGTATGGCAAGGAGCGCAAGGGAATCACCGCCGACGAATTCCGCCGCCAGGTTGAAAAAAAGAAATAAAAACCACGGGGAACTAAACGTCGCCACCTAAACCTGGCAGGGGGAAATTCGTGAAATCAAAGCCCAGCAAACCGGTTAAGGCAAATCCGCCGAAAAAGACCCGGCTTAGAAGTAAATCCAACAAATTCCTTTTTGAATTTAATGGAACGAAGTTTTATAAACCAGGCCCCAAGCTCGCCAAGGAGATTGATGAGAGGGCGGACGCGATCATTGAAGGCCGGGTGAAGGGTATTCGCTGGAAAGGGTCGTTCGACAAGACCTTCGGAAAGAAATCATGAACGTCGAGGATACGACACGCGAGGCGAGAATAAGAGGGTTGGCTTGGTCATTCCCCGCCCTGAAAAAGGCCCCCGGCGTTGATCCGTGGGACGCAATGCTTTTGGATAGATGGGCTGAAAGCGGGTCGGCCAGCAGTGGCGAGCGCCAAGCCGCCCGGTTTATCTTGTGCGTTTGGAACCGGCATGAATGGGGGAATAAATTTTTTATGTCGGATGCCCTGAATACCTGGGACGATAAAAATCTAAAAGCTTTTCAAGGTTGGGTGGCAGCCCCCTGGTTTTGTTAAACCCGATTCGATAACCACCAAAATTCGCAGGGGAGGGTTTCCTCCCCTGCACCTCTCCTTTCTCATTCCTGCTCTAACTTCTTCTCAAGGGTCGCCTGTTCGTAGGCGTCCAAGGCCTGGTCCTGGATCAAGTCCTTCAAGGGCTTGTTCAGGTAGTACAGCGGGACCGGGTCCTGGCTCTCCTTGTACTTCCTGGTCGGGACGTCCACGAATGTCCCCTTGCTTCCTTCGATGACGACCATCTTCGGGAAGTGCGTCTCGTAGCTGACCTCGTTCCCTTCCTCCTTATGGACGAAGGAAACCTTGGCGGTGAACGTCGCCACCAGCTGGCCCTTCCTTCCCAGGTACAACTTCAAAATCTCAACCTTTGGATTCATGCGAACCCTCCTCAATTATTTTTTGAAGAGGCGCGTTTGGAGGCGCCCCCCTCACCAACCGGAAGGGGGGCGCCGTAAAAAGATTAGGTTTTGCGGGAGGGAAGAAGCGAAGCGGATTCCAAGGAGCTTTGCCCTGGGTTTAAGCGACAAAGCGCGAAAACGAAGTGACAGCGTTCGAGGCCCGCCGCCCGGCCCGGGTTTTCCGGGCGGGCGGGGTCCCGGAGGGCTAGGGCCGGTCGCGTTTTTTTGGGCTTTTGGCCCTAAGGTGAAAAGCCATTCGGCTTTTTTTGGTAACGGTTTTGTTCTCGCGGCATTTTGCAAAAGGGGTAAAATTACCTGAATTAAGCTTGTCCACGACGGGGACCCATCGTGGACAAC
>CAVYRH010000021.1:0-6494 GCA_963770835.1 uncultured Pseudomonadota bacterium | reverse complement strand
TACATTTGGCCAAACGAAACAAAAGGCCGATAAGCAGTCGACAGTCGGCAGGTGACAGTCGACGGTTACTCCCTCAATTTGTTATCCGTGGTTTTGCTGTCGACCGTCGACTGTGAACTGTTAACTAGTGACGAATTGGTGAATTGGGGAGAAACGGTAAATGAAACGTCGCAAAGCCATTGTCCTAGTGTCGGGAGGTTTAGATTCGACCACTTGTTTGGCCATCGCTAAGAAACAAGGTTATGAACTTTACGCCCTGACCCTTTTTTACGGCCAACGGCACAAGGTGGAGCTCCAAGCCGCCCGGAAAGTGGCCAAGGTTTACGGGGTCAAAAAACACCTGGAGTTGGAAGTCCCCCTTACCGCCATCGGAGGATCGGCCCTCACCGATAAAAAGATTAAAGTTCCAAAACAAAGAAGCCTTAAAGAGATGGAGAAGGGAATTCCCCCCACCTATGTCCCGGCCCGCAATACGGTTTTTCTTTCGCTAGCTTTGGCCTGGGCGGAAGTCCTAGGGGCGGAAAACATCTTTATTGGGGTGAACGCCCTGGACTACAGCGGCTATCCCGACTGCCGGCCGGAGTTCATCCGGGCTTACGAACGCCTCGCGAAACTGGCCACCCAAAAAGGGGTGGAAGGGAAATGGAAACTCAAAATTCATACACCGCTTATCCGCATGAGCAAAGCCCAAATCATTCGAACGGGTTTGAAATTGGGCGTGGATTACGGGATGACATGGTCCTGTTACGATCCCGAGCCTGCCGTCGAGGCATCAAGTCGAGGCGCGCGGTTTGGTCGCACCCATTCCAAAAAGGAACGGGTGAAAGCCTGGCGTCCCTGCGGCCGTTGTGATTCCTGCCTTCTTCGAGCTAAGGGGTTCCGGGAACTGGAACTTCCTGATCTTGTTTTGAGTGAATACAAAAGGTTTTAAACGATCAAGCGGATTTGAGCCGGAAGCTGATTTTTCAATCATTTTACGCGGAATAAATACCGACAAGGACCACCATTAAGTATAAGAAGGCTTGATGTAATCTAAATTAACCCACTTTTTTCATTAAGTAATGGTTCCTTTTTATCCTTACTGCTATTTTGTTGGCGATCTTCCTGGATTTAATTAATTGAAATCGAGTCTGATTTTTCTGTTGAAGCTGTAATGAAGGGCATGAATATGAAGATGAATATAAAAAAGATATTTTTCGCCCCGATTTTCTTCTCCCTCCTAACCGTCTTTCTCATGCCCCTATTTGCCCATGCCCAACCGGTTCGCGGAGTGCCAGGCGACCTTTGGGCCGACCGCATCCTGGGCCAGTTGGATTACGGCCAGGTTGCCTTCAACGAGACCACCCAGAACGGGACTTTCAACGCCTTTAGCTCGGTGGTGGACAACGTCCATAACCGTCTTTACGTGTATGACAGCGGCAACAACCGCATCCTGGGGATCAGCAACATCCTCAGCCTAACTGACGGCCAGGGCGCGGACGTGGTGCTGGGCCAGCCGGACTTCAACCACACGGGCTTCAACGGCGACTCCAACTGGCAGAATTACCCTACGCCCCCTATTCCTACAGCCTCCACATTGGGTGGGCTGACTTACAAAACCTGGACTCCGGCGGAAGCGGATTCCATCGGCAACATGGCGGTGGATGGCAATGGCAACCTCTACGTTCCGGACTACTACAACAACCGCGTGCTTTGTTATACCTGGCCGATCACCACGGGCCAGGCGGCCGCCTACGTCTGGGGGCAGACCAACTTCAACGGTTATTCGGCAAATGAGGGGGGCGGTCCGGGCAACCCCACCAGATCTTCGCTTCATTTCACCGATCCCAATATCGACCTGGGAGGGATCTACGCCAATATCTACATCGCGGGCGTGGGCGTCGACTCCTGGGGCAACCTCTGGGTGGCCGATACCCAGAACAACCGAGTCCTGAGGTTCCCCAACCAAGGTGGTGTTCCTTCTACTACCGCGGACACGGTGCTGGGCCAATCCAGCTTCACCTCCATCTCCCCCACGGCCTCCAGCCCCACGGACTTAACCCATATGCTTTCACCCACGGCGGTGCGGGTGGACCAGACGGGCAACGTCTATGTGACCGACCTACCGCCTGGGAATGGTCCCAAGGGCTGCGATGGAAGGGTGCTCATTTACCAGCCCACCGGGTCTTCCTCCGGCGTGCCCAGCTACACCAGCGGAGAAGCCGCTGTCACGGAGTTCGGACAGAACTACCTGGCCCGGCCAGTGGGCCTGGAATTCGACGTGAACGGTTCCGGGACTCCCGTCAATTTGTGGGTGACGGATTCCTTCCAGGTACTGCTCTATACGATCAACTATTCCCCCACGATCACGGCCACGGTGACCAAGACCCTGCTGCAGTCCGGCCCCCAATTGACCACCAGCGTGAACTGCACGCCCGTGGGCGGGGACGGCCCGGCTTTTACCTATGCCGACGGGGGAACGGCAGGTTCCCAGTCGGCCTGCGACCTGCAGGGGTCGGTGGGTGTGGACGCCAACGGCAACGTGTTCGTGGCGGGCAAGGCGATCGAGGACGTGTGGCGTTTCCCGGCGCCCATTCCCACGCCCCAGGCGGGGATCACCCATTCGGCGGATAAGCGCGTGTTCCAGACCCAGCAATTCGGACTCTTCAACACCCGCAGCACCCAGAACCGGGGCATGTATTACTGCATCGGGACGGCTATCGGAGAGTCTCAGGGTGTTACCCAAGTGATCGCGGCGGACAGGAGCCGCTTGATGTTCTGGAATATGCCATCGTCGGGGCCCTCGGGCCTCGCCAACGGACAGGACGCCGACGGAACGGCGGGCTATTCCAACCCTTCCCATCCCCTGGACCTGGCCCACCCGGAATTCTGGCGGATTTCCACCGACAAGGCCTCCGGGCAGTCCCATTTGTGGACCATCAAGGGAGATGACCCCAGCTACACAATCCAGGTCTTCAACCTTCCGCTGCACAACGGCGACGCCCCGGCTTACACTCTCACTCCACCTTTTAACGTACTGGGGGGAGGGTCGGTGAATCCCTCCCATATCGAAGGCATCGCGGTGGATCCCACAGGCACCTATGTTTGGCTTAGCGACCAGGCCGACAGCCGGGTCTTCCGAATCCGCAACCCGCTCACGACGCCGGTGGTGGACATCCTCCTGGGCCAGACCAGCGCCTCGGGCACGGGCTGCAACGTGGGAGGAACCCTCTCGGGGGGAGTTTGCACCTCCTCCACGGAAAGCGCCTCCACCCTGAACCAGCCGGGAGCGGTGGTCTTGGACCACCACGGCAACCTCTACGTGTCGGACCATTCGCTGGAGGTGCAGGGCAACCAGAGGCTGCTGGAATGGAATTACACCCAGTTCCCAGCCTCCCCTTCCAGCTGTGTTTTCGGCCTCTCCGCCAACATGGTTTACGGGACGGGTGGAAGCTTCTCGACCACCAATTGTGCGGTGCCCGACGGGGTGGGCATTTGCCGGCCCTGGGAGCCGTCTTTCAATTCCACTGACACTTACATGGTGGTGGGGAACAACGGCCAGTCGGACTCCTCCCGCTTCCCCAACGTCCTAAAAAATCCCCTATTGGGCGACAGCCCGGTCTCGAACCTGAACGATTTCGGGCCCCAGTCCTATTCGGCGGTTTTCGACGACTCGGACAACCTCTACGTGGCGGAACTCACCCGAAGCCGCCTGCTGGTTTACCTGCAACCCTTTACCATCCCCACGGTAACCCCGACACCCACCATCACCCCCACGCCCACGGGCACCTGGGCCACTTCGACGGCCACATCCTCGCCTACTTCAACGCCTACTTGGACGCCTACCAACACCACCACGAATACCCTCACCTTTACCCCGACGGGGTCCATCACCGCCACGCCGACTCCCACCCCCACTACCCCGTCCAATTGCTGCCAGGGGGTGGCCTTCCTCAGCGGTTACAGCGAGCCGGCGGGTATGGCCATCGACTATGCCCATAATCTTATCTATTTGACCGACCGGGGCAGCGCCACCCTTTACGTCTTCACCACGGCTTACAGCCCGGTCACCCATTTCTCCAGCTGGGCCGGGGGAAGTTTCAACACCCCGCAGGATGCGGCACTGGACAGCCAGGGAAACCTTTATGTTTCGGATTACAACAACGAGACGATTTACGAGTTCAACCCCGCCGCCAACTATGCTTACGTGCAGGCCATCGCCACGAACATGGTGAGCTACCCGCGGGGCATCTGGATCGACACACAGGGAGTCACCACGTCCCTCTACATCACGTCGCAGAACAACAACGTGTACCGCTATGACAGCGTCTCCGGCGGGGCCTTCACGGCCGCGGTGACCTTCGGGGGTTCGTATTTGAACGTCCCCACCGGGATCATCAAGCAGGGAAACAACGTTTACGTGGTGGACGACGCGCAGGTCCTGGTACAGTTCACGGCGCCCAGCTATTCAACGGGGGTTACCCTCTATACCGGCGCCAGCGACCTGAAGAACATCAAGGCCGACCTGGCGGGGAACCTTTACGTGACGGAGGCCGGCGCCAACAAGCTGGACAAGTTCCTCTCGGGCCCCAGCAACCCGCCCAGCCAGTGCCCGGTTCCCAACAACCCCCGGGGTGTGGTCGTTGACGGAAGCGGGAAAATATTCGTGGCGGAAGACGCCGGGGCGGCAGTGACGGTGCTGCAAGGCTGCGTAGCCGAACCCACTTTAACCCCTTCCCTTACCCCAACCTCTCCGTTTACTTTCACACCCACCCAGACCCCCACATTCTCACCCACCACTACCCCCACCACCGATCCCGGGACGAATACACCTACTTCGACCGCAACCTTGACGCCCACATCAACGATTACCAACACCTCCACGCCCGACCCGACGGATACCCCGGCCAGCACGGCTACCAATACTCCGGGGATCGACCCAACGCCCACGACCGATCCGGGAACGGCCACTCCAACGAACACCACGACGGGCACTTCCACGCCTGACCCGACAGATACACCCTCCAATACTCCGACCAACACTACCACTTATACTTTGACCCCCGACCCCACGGACACTCCCACTACGACTGCCACGTCCACGGTTTCTAACACCTCCACGCCCGACCCGACTGACACCCCGACTAATAGTCCGTCTTCCACTTGGACGCCTTACCCCACATCCACCCCTATCGTTTGCCCGCAGGGTTCGGTTTGGGCCGCTACTTGGACCTCCGAGGCCCCCCTGTTGACGCCCCGATGGGCTTTTGGGGCGGCCGCGGTCAACGGCATCATTTATGTGCCGGGTATCACAGGAAGCGGAGGAACCCAGGCTTACGACCCCTCCACCAACACTTGGAGCGTCAAGGCGGCGTTCCCGGCCTCCACGGACGCCTGGGGAGCGGCCGCCGTGAACGGGATTTTGTATGCCATGGGCGGGGGGAACGGCACGGGCGGTTATTCCAACATGCTGGAAGCCTACGATCCTTCGACCGACAGTTGGACGGCCGAAGCCCCCATGCCGACCCCCCGATCTCAATTCTCCGTGGCCGTCGTGAACGGGATCATCTATGTCGTCGGGGGGCTTGGTAACGGCGGCCAGGTCCTCAATGTGCTGGAGGCATATGATCCATCGACGAACACTTGGAGCACCAAAACCCCCATGCCGACCGCCCGTTACAATACGGGGGCCGATTCGGTCAACGGGCTCCTCTATGTTGTCGGTGGTATCCAAGCCCTTGCGCCCTTATCCACCATCGAAGCTTATGACCCCATTAGTAACAGTTGGACCACTAAGCCCCCGGTTCCCACGAGCCGTTGGGGATTGCTGGCCTTGAACCTGAACGGGATCCTTTATGCCATCGGCGGGAGTGGTAATTCCATCTCCTATCGAACGACGGTGGAAGCCTATGACTTCACGTCCAATAGCTGGTCCACGGCAACTCCTATGCTAACGGGAAGGAATTTCCTGTCCGGGGCGGTGGTGAATAACACCCTTTACGCCATGGGTGGCCAGAATAACGGTCCCTTAAACGTGAATGAGGCGATGGTCGTGGGTTGCACGTCCTATACAAACACGCCGACTTCCACGGTTACCTCGACACCCACCCAGACCCCGACAATGACTTCTACATCAACACCCAGTTTGACGGCGACTTCCAGCCCCACGCCGACAAGCAGTAATTCTCCGACCAATACAGCGACTCCCGACCCCACTAATACACCGACCAATTCGCCAACGGTCACCTTAACGGCTACTCCCAGCAACACTTCTACGCCCGACCCAACCGACACGCCCACTTCGACGGCCACCTCCACGCCTTCTAATACCTCGACGCCGGACCCGACCGACACCCCGACGAATACACCCACGAATACCCCGACCTTGACAACGACCAATACCCCAACCAACTCAGCCACGGACACGCCAACGTTGACGCCGACAAACACGGCTACGTTGACGGCCACCAACACCTCGACACCTGACCCGACGGATACTCCGACCAACACGGCCA
>CAVYRH010000020.1:0-87212 GCA_963770835.1 uncultured Pseudomonadota bacterium | reverse complement strand
GAGCCCCAGAAACGTGACCAGAAAAGCGTCATTTCCACCCGTAGGCCTGCAGTATCCTTAAAAGCCTCGGGTCGTCGGCCGAGAGGGGCGGAAGCCAAAGGCCAAGTTCGGTCCTTTCCCACCAGAAACCGCCGGGGTGGTTTAAGGGCGCAAAGTTGTACCGGAAAAGCCTAAAGCGGATGTAATGGGGCGGGCCCCCGGGGAAGGGGTTCCCCGCGAAAAGGCCGAGGGTCACAGGGTCGTTCCTCAACAGCTTCCAAACCAAATGAAAAACCCAGGGATATTGGCTGGGGTCCGACATGGCGGCGAACCAGATCTGCCAGTCCAGCCGGGGCTGGTAGGGCGCGCAGACCACGGGAGGGCGCTTCAGGTCCTCTGGCTGGGCCGTGAATTCATAGGGTGTCCAGACCGTCTTCCCCGACAATTTCTTTTTCGCCGTTCCCTCGATGACCAACTGCAGGCGCTCCCGCCCTACGCTCCCGAAGGCACCATAGGTGTTCACCAAATTAAAAGGCTCGAAGGAAGTGTTCATCGCCTGCTGGGGGGAGAGCAGGTTGGCCACGGGGCCGATGCTGAGCAACCCCACCACTACCGTCAGCACCCAGGAGACCACCAACTGGGGCTTGGAAACCACCGCCTCCTCCCGCGCCCTTCGCGCCCTTTCCACCAGCGCCCGGGGCAGGACCCTGGCCCAAAGGCCGTCGTCGAAACAGCTGAGGATGGGCACCAGGGTCAGGTAGTTCAAGAAAGAAAGGTTGCCGCTGAGGATAAGGATACCCTGTAGGACCAGCATGAAGAGGCCCCCTAGGGCGCAAAGCCTTCTCCCGAAAGGGATGAGGAAGGGCGAGGCCAGTTCGGCCAGGTAGTTATAAAGCACCCCGGCCTTGTGGAACCAAAGGGGCATGAAGTGGAAGTAGGGGCTCAAGGGGTTGGGAATGGGCTGGGTTTCGTAGTGGTACTTGAGGCAGGTGAGGTCGCGCCAGCACTCGTCGCCCCTGAGCTTGATGAGGCCCGCCCCCAGCATGATGCGCGCGATGAGCCAGCGGAAGAGCCAGACGACCAAAGGCGGCGGCGCCGTGCGGGGGAAGGGGCGCCCGTCGAAGAGGGGGACCAGGAAGACGGCCAGGAAGCCCGTTTCCAGCAGTTGGATTTCCCAGCCGAAGCCGTACCAATCCTGCCCCACGTGCACGAAGGACATATAGAGGGCCCAAAGGACGAGGAGCAGGACGCCGTTGGCGTAGCCCAACAGCACCAGGAGCGACAGGCCGGTGCCCACCCAGGCCAGGGTGGTCATGAGGCCGTCCGAATTGAAGAACCAAAAAAGGGAGGGAAGTTCGAAGAAACAGCGGGTGATGGAACCGGCGCCCACGGAGGCCCGGATGAGGAAGTGGGAGATGGGGGTTAGGCCGTCCTCGCCCAGCAGGGGGGCGAACTGGGTGGCAAGGGAAAGGAAAGCGAAGAAATAAACGAACCCCAGCAGGCGCAGGATCATGAAGCGGGTCAGCCAGTAGGAGGGCGGGGCCGCTTTAGGGCTTCGCCCCTTGCCCCGCCACACCTCACCCGTCGGGCTGAAGCCCGAGGACGATAAAACCCATCGAAGCATGGCCCTCGGCTTGTGGGCCTCGGCCCAGGGGGTCTGGGCGGGTTGGGGGTCTTTCATGGCCTTAGTTATAGCCTGCCCGGCGGGTGAAGGGCGAGGGGGGGAGCATTGGTGATGTACCAGGTTGATTTAACTAACGGCGCCACAAAGCACCCCCTCACCCTAACCCTCTCCCTCAAGGGGCGAGGGAATCCGGATTTAAGCCTTTTTCCTATCTCCCTCTCCCTTGACGGGAGAGGGTAGGGTGAGGGTGAATGCGGTTCAGTCCCTCAAACTGAGTCAACATCCCTAAAACCCTTATTTTGAAACTTGCGCCGCGCAAGTTTAAAAATAAGGGTTTTATGGGTGTTTTAAGCCTGGCGGTTCCGCCCCCGATTCTCACGTCCAATTATGTTTAGAGTCTGAACATAATTGGACGCAAGATAAGCCGGTTTATGAAATTTTCATAAAACCCTTATTTTGAGTGTTACGCGGCGTAACACCAAAATAAGGTTTTTTGGGGATTCTCCAAAATCCCATGTTTGGGGTGGAACGCGGCGTTCCACCTGGGCCCTTATCCGGTCCCCCAAGTCGTGTAATTTACACGCGGGGTATCCCTTGTCGTCCCATAGTCGTGTAATCTACCGGCCGCCAAGGCCCCGGCTTGCCCGGGGGGTAGTGACTCAGGTTGAGTTGGACGACCTTAAGACACCCCTCACCCTACCCTCTCCCCCAAGGGGCGAGGGTTTTTAGTGCTGTTTCCCCCTCTCCCTTGAGGGGAGAGGGTGGAGAAACATTTTCTTTTCAAACTGATGCACTACCGTCCGGGGCTGTCCCTTGACAGCTGGGGATGGCCGGTTCTTAATACCGTTCCGCGCAAATGATTCCTAACAGGGTGCTAAAAAGTGCCTTTACACCCTGTCTACAGCCACGGGTTGGGAGCGAATCGCTTAAAACCCTTTGTTTTTCAAAGGGTGATCCGCGACACATATATGAAAAAGTCTGTCGTTCGGACTTTTTCATCATCCTGTAAAATGAAAATCCATTTCGCCTTTAAAAGGAACAGGGTTGGCCATCCTCGATAGTCTTGTTTCCTCCAAGAAAAAGGTCCTCGGGTTGTGCCTTCTACTGAGCCTTCTTTTACATTTACCCTTTATGGACCTTCCCCCCCAAAGCATCCACGTCTGGCGGCAGTGCAGCACCCTGGCCGTGGCGCGGAACTTATACGAGGAGGGCATGAACCCCCTGCGCCCGCGGATCGACCAGCGGTTCGACACTGACGGCGTGACGGGGATGCAGTTTCCGGCCTATGAGTTCCTGGTGGCCCTGGGCTATAAGCTGGTGGGGTTCCACAACTACGTCCACCGGGTGGTTTCCTTTTCGATTTTCATGTTGGGCGTTTGGGGGGCCTACGAGCTGTTTCTCATCCTCTTCGCCAGCCCCTGGGCGGCCGCCTTGGGCGCCTGGGGCTTTTGCTGGAGCCCCGAGCTTTTCTTCTTCGGCATTTCGGCCCTGCCCGACGTGCTGGCCCTCACCTGTTCCATCTGGGGCCTGGCCCTTTTCATCCGTTGGTTCAAACAAGGGGGCGCCGCCCCCTACGGCCTGAGCCTTTTGGCCGCGACCACCGGCGGCCTAGCCAAGATCCAGCACCTGGTCATCGGTTTTCCCATCGCCGCAATCGTCCTTACGGAAAAAGGGAAGTACAAGGGGGCCCGAATCGCGGCCTTGGCCTTTTACGCGCTGGTGTCGGTGGGCCTGACGCTGGGCTGGTATTTTTACGCCGCCCATTTGATCCGCGTAAGCGGGCTGACGGATTACGACATAGGCTTCACGCCGGCCCCCAGCTTTCTTTGGGCGGTGAAGACGGTTTGGCACAACGCCGTGAGCGAGGTGCCGGAACTCCTCCTGAATTACGCCACGTTTATCTTTTGCGTTTTGGGCGCCATCGTTTGCATCCGGGAGAAAAAATGGAAGTCGGCCTGGTTTTTGCCGCTGGCCGCCTGGGGCTTGGGTGTTTTGGCCTATTACTTCATCGAACTGGGGAAGATGGCCGTTCATTCCTACTACCTTCTGCCGTTCCTGCCATTGCTTTTGGTTTTCGCGGTCTGGGGGGGAATGTTTCTCAAGGATTCCCGGTACAAGTGGGTTTTCGTTTTTCTACTCCTGGCCCAGCCAACCCTGGCTTTTTTTAGGATCGTGCCGCACCGGTTCTGGTCCAAGGACAAGGCTGTGCCCCTCGAGCTATACGAGGAAAGTTCCCGCGAGGATTTGGAGAAGGCCGTTCCCAATAGTGAGCTTTGCGTGGTCGGCCCGGACGAGTCCCACACGATTTATTTTTATTTCCTGCATAAGAAGGGGTTCGGATTCAACGACAAAGCCGATTTGGAGTCTCCGGTAGATGGGAAGCCGCGTTTAGAAAGCTATATCCGGCGAGGAGCAAGATACCTTTATACAAACGATCCTGCCTTATCCGACTCGAAGAGTTTAAAACCCTATTTAAAGTCGGTAATTTTGAGAGAAGGTTCCTTCCAAGTCTTCAAATTGATGGTTCCCACCTCAAAACCCCGCTAAAAAATCACCGCCGAATCAACGTTACAATATTGTAATTAATTGCAAATTATGTATTTTCTAACGTTTTGTAAACGAATATTTAGGAAAAAAATAATGGTTTTTTTAAAGGATTTAATCATCCCGGGGTGTTGAGGTGGATGGCACAAGCCTTGCTCTAGAGATTGAAACTGTTTAGGCTACGCGTTTGGTGGTTCGCCCCTGAGGAACTACCAACGCATGAAGGTTCAATTTCTAAGGAGGACGAGATGAGAAAGACGATCAAGCTGTTTAGTCTGTTGGCCATGTTTGGCTTGGCCGTGGCGGTTTCACCGGTCTTGGCGCAAACGGCGGCCGCGCCAGCTGCGGCAACGCCGACAGCGGTGCCGACTCCGGCGGTGACGGTCGATGGAATGGTGGATGCTTATTATGCTTATAACTTCACCGATCCTGGGTCGTTTTCTAATGGCGGTTATTATTTCTATAACAACCAGGCGAATTCTTTCACCATGGGATTGGCTGAAGTGAAGGCTACGGCTACCCAAGGACAGGGAAGCGCCCACATAGTTTTGGCTTATGGTCAAGAAGTTCCTCTTGCCTTGATTCCTTCGGGAATAGACGTTCTTCAAGCCTATGTGTCTTACAATCCCGGACAGGTAACGATCAATGCCGGGCGTTTCGTCACTTGGATGGGATATGAAGTGATCGAGGAAACCAGCAACTGGAACTACAGCCATTCGCTGTTGTTCGGTGCCCTTCCTTTCTGGCATACGGGTGTCAGCGTGAATTACGCTCCCAGCACCATCTTCAACGCCACGATTTATGACGTGGATGATCCCTGGCAGAGCACTGTTGCTGGCATTCAAGGGAAAGACTTGGGTTTGGAAGCCGCCATTACTCCGAATTCCATTTGGGGTATCACGTTGAATGGAATCATGGGACCAGTTGCGGGGACGCCCAGTCAGAATAGCATCGTCGGTGAAGCCATTGTGACTTACAAGCCTTCGGCTTGGAATTTCGCCTTAGATGCCCAAATGGGAACGGCCACTGCTCCTTCGGGAGCCAAGTCCCCCAGCTACGTGGGTATTGCCCTCTATGGCAAATACCAGATTCAAAGCGATTGGTCGGCTGCCCTCCGTTTGGAATATGTGGATGACAGCTACAATACTTATGGGTTCATGGCCAATCCTGAATTGCCAGGGAAGGCTTTCACGGGTGATGAAGGTACTTTGACCATCGAGCACGACTTCACGCCGAACCTGATTAGCCGCGCGGAAGCCCGTTTGGACATGGCAAACTACAACAGCGCCGCCGCCGACATCTTCCCGACCAACGCCGCGCCGAGCTCGAGCAACTTGACCGGCACGCTGAGCATGGCCTACACGTTCTAAGTTGTTGACGATCGATTTGGGGGATCCTTTAGGGCCCGGCCACTCTCTCCGGCCGGGCCCTGGGGGTTGAGAGGGAAATCCTAAAATGAATTTATAACTTCTCTCTCTCCTCTGGTTTACAACAAATGGGGTTAACCCGGCCAAGGTTAGCCCCTTTGTTGTTTCTAGACGACAGATGTTAGCTGTTAGGTATTGGGTTTTAGCTGAAGGCTAAGACCTAATACCTGACATCTAATCAGCTGAGGTGCCTTATGTTTAAGATTGAAGCCATCATACGTCCTGAAAAACTGGAAGCGGTACAGCTAAAGCTTAAACGTATCGGCTATCCGGGCATGACGGTCACCGAAATGGAAGGCCACGGCCGTCAAAAGGGCCTGCACGCGGATTGGCCCGAGGGCATGCGGGTCAACTTCCTGCCCAAGACCAAGATGGAAATCGTGGTGGAGAATAAGGATAAGAATAAGGTCCTCAAGGCCATCGTAGCGGGCGCCCGCACGGGCGAGCCCGGCGACGGCAAAATTTTCCTTTCCGAGGTCAAGGACGCCATCCGCATCCGCACGGGCGAGCGGGGGCCCAAAGCCATCTCCAAAAAAGAAACCGCCCCCAAAAAAATTAGTCGCAAATGAACGGGAATTTTCGCTAAAAATCTTTCCTTCCAGAGCTTTCAACTAAACCCAGTAAATCATCGCCAGTGGTTCCTTTTTAAAGGTCTTTTTAGTAACATACGGCCTTCTTATTTAAACAGCCCGGAGGGTTTTCCATGGCCGACTATCCCACCCCTTATGTGTTCGTTTACGATGTTTTCTTGAAGGACGCCGTGAAACATGTGCAAATCGCATCCTACGTAAAGACCTGGTCCAGGGCCGAAATGCCGGGGAAACTCTACCAATTACCGACGGGATTGCCGCTCGTGGTGGAAGAGGAACCGGCGGGCAAGGTTTTCGGAGAGGTTATGACCTTCGAGGAGATGGATGAGGTTATGGAAATCATCGATGCCCAGGAAGGCTACCGGGCGGAAGCCCCCCAAAGCAGCCATCTTTTAAGGGAAGTCCGGGAAGTCACCCTGACCCCCGGTGGTGAAAAGGTAAAGGCTATGGTTTATCTCTTCCCCAAAGAAAAGTTCAACGCCAAGGATATGTACGCGGTCTTCGCCCACGGCGGTGACTGGCGCAAATTCGTGATGATGCCGAGGTTTGACGGGTATCAACACTAAAAAACCCCAATTTTAATGTTTAATTCTGAATTTTGAATTATGGAAAGGCACGGATTTCGCGCCTTTTTTTATGACCCTATTAAGACTCCTAGAATCTTCCACGTTCCCTGAAAAATAAGCCTTTTCCCCACATTGGCAATCCAACAAACAATGGTAGAATTACCGTTAAACAAGTTTTGCGTTTTCCTTATCCGGGTCAAATAAGGCAACCTTTGAATCAATCTTCTTATTACATCTCATTTCTGGGACGGTTTGTGCCTGTCCAAAAACCCATCCGGAGGTGGGGGTGGGCAGGGCTTTTTTTACTTTGTGCCGGGGCAGCCCAAGCTCAGTCCTATTATGGCAACCAGAGCGTTTTCAGCAGCGCGACGGATTATTTCCTGGATCAAACCAGTTCCGAATGTTCCCTGCGGTTTACCATGCCTTCCCCGAGCAGGACGCTCACCCAAATCCAATTATCGGGCAATTTAGCCTTTACCAGCCCCGTCACTTATATCGTGAGTGTCCAGAACGACAACGGAAGCGGTCTTCCTAACGGTATCCCGATTAATGCGGCCCAGGACGTCATTTTTCAAGGAAGCTATTTTTCCGCGAACCCTGCTTTCGCAATGTCTCCGGTCAATATGACCGCCGGTAATGTCTATCACATCGTTGTGCAATACGGTTCCGGATCGGTGAGCCCTTCCAATTTCTTCGGGCCCTTTATCACCCTTCCCAATACCCAAATCATTCCCCTGGGCCAAGTCCCCGACCCGAACTTGAATTTCTTGGCCAGCCAGAACGGGGGGGTTACCTGGGGCGCCCAGGGATATAACCCTGTCTTTGCTATCACCTTCTCCAACGGAACCACTTTTGGAAATCCCTATGACAGCTACGGCCTGAACAACGTCTATGGCACCAACACCGTGGGCGAGGTTTTTACCGCCCCGGCCGGCGGGGTCTACACCACCCACGTCAATATTTGGGCCCGACAGATAGGAACACCCGCTGGAAATCTTACCTGCGAAATCGACGACCTGACAACCCCTGGAACACTTTTCACCGGCAGCGTGGCCAACCCTGGGAGCCTCAGCACGGCTGATACCTGGGCGTCCCAGCCAGTGTTTCCCTTCACCCTGGTTGGTGGCCACCAATATAGGATTTGGTTCAGTGCGCCGAGTTGCGTGGACTCCGGCGATTGCTATATCTTCGACTCATCCAACACCACGGGACCCGCGAGCTTGACCTTTGACGGGACGAATTCCTATATGGAGGCTTCGACCACCGGGAACAGCGGCTGGGCCGCCAATACCTCGGATGATATCGGTTTTTACTTCCCCGTCGCACCTACCCCGACGGTTACCTGGACCCCGCAAAGCACCTTCACCCCCAACCCCACCGAAACACCGCCCTACGCGCCGGCCTTTGGGACCTTCGGTTCCACCGTTAATTCGGAAGGTCTTGTCGGCGTTGGCAGTTTCGGTAATGGCAGCCTTTATACGTTGACGGAAGCCGCCACGGTCACATCCCTATCGGTGACTTTCGGCGTGGTCGACCCCAGCACTCAGTTCCGGATGGCCCTCTACAGTAACAACGCCGGGGCGATTGGAAGCGTTTTGGGACAATCCTCGGGCCCCCAACAAGCCTTTAATGGATGGAACACGGTTTCGATTCCCGCCACGGTTTTAAACCCCGGCAGCTACTGGATTTTGTTCGGTGAAACATCCCAAGGAAGCGTAGGGGTGTTTGATAACCAGCCGGGCACCACCAATGGTGAAGTGGGCACCAACTCTTTTACCGGAGGAGCTTTTCCGGGTTCCTTCACTCCCACGGGATACTCCAACGGCACCATGGAGTTTTTGGCCGGCTATTGCCCGGTGACGCCCTATACCCCCACGTTCACTCCCACCCCCACTCCCACGGTTTGCTTTATGAATTTAACCGCGAGCGGGGCCACTACGACCCTAGGACCCGGGACCTATAACTTCTGCGGGGTAACCATCGGGGGCGGGGCTTCGCCCTCGGTCTGCTATATCACGGGCCCGGCCACGATCAACGTCAGTGGAAATTTCGTTATGAACACCAACGGGTTCATCGAGATGCAAAACACCAACAACAGCGTGTCGGTTTTCGTGAACGGGGGCAGTTTCATTATGAATTCAAGTTCGGAGGTCAACGCGAGCAACGTAGGGGCCTCGGGCGGACCGGTGGGCGCAAGCGGCCAAGGTTCCGGAAAAGGGACGGGAAGCACCACGGGCGGCGGCGGCGGCGGGGGCCATTACGGTTCTGGAGGAACGGGAGCAAGCGGCGGATTGGGCGGGACTTCTTATGATACGTCCTTCCCTCCGACCCTTTACGGGAGCGGCGGTGGGGGGGGGCGCCTCGAACACGAGCGCCGGAGGGCAGGGAGGCCTCGGCGGGGGTTATTTCGCGGTTAGCGTCACCAGCGGGGGTACTGCCAGCTTAAATGGGATCATCTATGCGACCGGCTATAACGGTTACGCGGGAACCGCCGGGAACGATGGTGGCGGCGGCGGGGGGTCGGGTGGGGATATTTACATTTCCGCCCCCATTATCCAGGGGACGGGAATCCTAGACGTTTCGGGCGGCCCCGGGGGAAATGGGGGAACAACAGGTTTCGGCGGCGGTGGGGGGGGTGGCGGGGTTCTCAACCTCTGTTCAGGAAACATGGGTTATTCGGGGTCGGCCAACCTTGCCGGGGGCGCCGGCGGCGCGGGTTCGGTTTCGGGGGGGACGGGCGCGCCCGGGGCTTTCTTTATTTGCGGCAATTTGGCGGCCTTCACCCCGACGCCCACCAACAGCCCGACCGTTACTCCCACTCCGACGACCAATTACTTCGGGAACCAGACCGCCCTGCAAGGGAGAACCCAGACTACGTTGAACACGTCTACCGAGCAAAGCGATTTCCGGTTCACCCAAAGCACCGCCAAGACCATCAACGGGGCGAGGATTTACTGCACGTCAGTATCCAACTCTCCCACCTACAACATCGGAATTCAGGGGGACAATGGGTCGGGCAAGCCCACGGGCGCTTTCTTAACCAGCGTATCAGGGAGCTTCAGCGTCGGTTGGAACAGTTTTGTCATGACCGGGATACCCCTCAGCGCCAACACGGTCTATCACCTAGTGGTTTCCCCATCCGCGAATGTCAATGGTTCCACCTTCGCCAGCCTTATTACTGTCGACCCCTCCAATCCTACTAATATCATCCCCGTCAGCCAGGTCAACGACCCGGCCTTTAACAACCTGACCTACTCGGGGACCTGGGGCACCCAGTTGGGAGTCCCCTTGTTCATGGTGGACTATACGGATGGAAGCCACTTGGGGAATCCCTATGACACCGTCGGGTTCCCGGCCGTCGTGGGGGTTACTGAAATCTCCGAATTGATCGCACCACCACCCGCCACCACGACGGTCAATCAAGTGGGGACTTACTTTTATAAAATCAACGCCCCAGCCGACAACCTTTATTGCGCGCTTTACGACGTGACCCAGTCGGTGACGGTCTGCCCCCCATTCCTTTACTCCACGGCCTCGGAGGCTTTCTCCAGTCCCTCTTGGATCGATACGCTCATGCCGGGCACCTTTACCCTCCTGCCCTCGGACACCTACCGGCTCATCTTCAGCTCGCCGGGTTCCTCCAGCGCCACCGGCTACTATGTCATCGATGTCAATTCGTCCACGGGGGGCAGCGCCCCTTATCAGAGCGTTAAATATGGTCAAACCAGTTCCTACGTAGAGACCTCTTCTAATGGGGGCGGCAGCTGGATTTTAAATCAATTCGCCGACATTCCCTTCCGCTTCTCTTACAACGCCCTTGCCCCCACGGCTACTCCCCAGCCCACCAATACCCCCACTTCCACCCCGACATGCCAACTGGATATCCTGACCACCTACAACTTGGGTGCCGGCAATTACAATTTCTGCGGTGTCACGGTGGAAAGCGGGGCCACACTCAATGTCGACGGGCCGGTCACCATCAATTGCAGCGGTAATTTTGTGGTGAATGGGCAGATTTTCTATGGAGCCGACGATACCAGCCTTTCGATCGTGGTGAACGGCGGGAATTTCGTCGTGGACGGCACCATTGAAGGCGTCGGCTCCGGTTTCGACGGGGGAGGTGGCCAATCCGATGGCAGCGGCCCAGGCGGCGGTGTGACCACGGCCACGGGTGACGCCGGGGGCGGGGGCCATGGGGGAGCGGGCGGTAACGTGAATGGAAGCGGCGGCGGGCCCGCCAACGACACCGCAACGGCACCTGCCTCCATGGGTAGCGGTGGCGCGGGTGCCGAAGTAGCGTTTGGAGGGAACGGGGGAGGATATCTTTCGGTCGATGTTGCGGGCGGCGGAAGCGTGAGCCTGCAGTCCGGGTCGGTCATCGATATGAGCGGCGAGCTGGGGGAAACGGCCACCGGCGGCGGTGGTGGCGGCGGGGCCGGCGGCGCCATCTATATCCAGGCGGCGGCCATCTATGGAAGCGGAGCCTTGAACTCCCTCGGCGGTGACGCGGGAGACAATCTTACCGGTAGCGGTGATGGCGGCGGCGGTGGGGGCGGTGGAATGGTGGAACTTTGCGCCGGCGGTGGGACCGGCATAAATGATTTTACCGGCCTGATCCAGGTGGGCGGGGGTTCGGGTGGTTCGGGAAACATTGTCGGATCGAACGGCGGGAATGGCACGGCCTATAACTGCACAACGAACATGACACCGACCTTAACCAGTACCTTTACCCCAACCAGCACTCCCACGCCTACCTTTGTTTGTACGACGCCCACTTTTACCCCCACGGTCGTTAACAGCTTTGCCTTGACGGGGAACCTGGCCTATACGGGCAGCTTGGGGACCGGCACGGTGAACTCCAACAACTATATGTTCGTCGGTCTTTTCACTTCGCCGTCCCTGAGCGGGGGCCCGGTGGTCTCCGCCCAAGTCGTCAGCAGCAGCCAGCCCTACACAATTTACGCGCCGAACGCAGGCCCCTATTACGCGGTGGTTTTTTATAACGCGGCGGGATTCACCGTTAATTCCCAAATCCATATCGGTGATCCGATTACTTTCATAGGGGGTTCCATTTGCCAACCGGGAACGGGGATGACGCCAATCTCCCTCCCCGCGAATTTAAGCGTGACCCTTACCAACGCCAACTGCCTCGCGGCCGGGGTTTCGGGGGTGGCCAATTACACCGGCAGCCAGACCCTGAGCAACTGCGGCCAACGGCTTTTCATCGAGTCTTTCAGCGATCCGGGTTATACCAACATGGTCCAAAACAACAGCTACCCAAGCGCCCCGGTTTCTTACGACTCGGTCAACCCCGCCGCGCCCCCTGGCACCAATCAGTACCTTTTGGCTTATGTTGGAAATAATTCCACCATCGCCTGCGGCGACCCTTATACGATTTTGGGCGAATATTTCACCAGCCCAGCCACCAATATCCCCATCAATTTTGGTGACGTTTACATTTGGTGCAACTCTACCCCGACCTATCAACCCACGTGGACTATCACCCCTACCCCCAGTGCTACGAACAGCCCAACCCTGACGCCCACCTTCACCACGACGAATACCCCCACGAATACTTCCACCAATACCGCGACCCTCACCCCGACTTTCACGCCGACCTATACGGCAACAAGCACAGCCACCAATACCCCGACATTCACAACCACCCAGACGGCCACCTATACCCCCACCAATACGACTACGTCTACGGCTACTAACACTCCCACCAATACCGCGACGAATACGGCAACATGGACTCCCACCTCCACAGCTACCTTTACAACCACCAACACCGCCACCAACACGCCAACGAATACCGCGACTAATACAGCTACTAGCACCGCCACGAATACGGCGACCAATACGCCGACGTTTACGCCGAGTAGCACGGCTACGTTGACGGCCACGAATACGGCTACCGCTACTCCCACCAACACCTGCACTTTAACCCCCACCAATACCCTGACGAACATCCCAACCAACACACCTATTTTTACCGGCACTCCCACCAATACTCCCACATTTAGCCCAACGACCACCCCTACCGCCTCAGCGACCCGCACTGCCACCAATACGCCAACGTTGACGCCGACAAACACGGCTACGTTGACGACCACCGCCACGTTCTCCAGCACCCCGACGGCCACCACCACCAACAGCCCCACTTCCACACTTACCGCCACTTCGACGTCGACCTCGACGAACACGCCGACGTTGACGCCGACAAACACGACTACGTTGACGGCCACCCGGACCCCGACTTCGTCAGCCACCGCAACAACGACGAACAGCCCCACGGCCACAGTCACCAATAGCTTTACCGCGACGGCCTCAAATACCCCGACGCCCACGGTGACAAATACCGCCACCCTAACGCCCAGCAACACTCCTACCAACACCCCGCTCCCAACGAATACCCCCACGGCCACGGCCACCTTCACCCCAACCGCAAGCCCCACCAATAGTTCCACCCCGACCTATACCTTCACGCCGACCTTGAGTCCCACCTTCACTTACACGCCCACGATTACCAACACGCCAACCATCACCAATACATACACCCCCACGGGCTCGGTGACCCCCACCCCCACGCCCAACGTTGCCCTTTACCTCGACCAAAATTTCTTCAACCCAACCCAGCAGTCCTTAGGCATGGATTTGAGGGTGGATAAGCCGGGCGAAGTGAAAGTGATCGTGTACAACATCGCGGGCGAGGAAGTCGCTAAATTACTGGATCAAATCGAAAGCGCGGGGAACTACCGGGTCTTTTGGAACGGTCAAAACTCCAGCAACACCTTGGTGGGGAACGCCGTTTACTTCGTTGTGGTCGAACAACCTTCCGGCAATATGGTGCGCAAGGTGATTGTGCTCAAATAACCCAGCAATGGTTCAATGCTTAAAATCGATCTTATAGGTTAAGAGAGTGTTAAAAACTCGTTTATACCGTTACGGTGTTATGAGATAGGTAAGCGTCGAACCATGAATAAATATCCGAAGGTGGGGCTTTGTAACTGACCGTAAATTTGCGTGGTTTGACGGCTTGAAGTTAAGGGATTAAACTTATCGTGCTTTAAAGCAAAACCTGGGATTGACTTTGAAGCAAATCCATTCCACTGGACATAGGCCTTCTTGCTTCGCCAAGCCATCATCCATAGCCTCCAAAGGTCAACGAAGAGGTCCAAGCTTCCTGGCCTTTTCGCCACGATTGTGCTGGCGGCCTTTTCGGTCCTGCCTTCCGTTACCCAAGCCCAAACCTGCAGTGCAGTAGGCTATACCGCGGTTCCCATGTACGGTTCCTTTTCCAATAGTGAAGTGGTTAACACCTATTACATACTGGTTCCTTTTCCGGCGGCCATGTCGGTCACGGCCATTCAGGTTTACAATACGGATAACAATATCCCCAACCCCAATTTGGAATTGGGAATTTATGACGATAACGGATTCGGTGCGGCGCCGACCACTCTTTTGGCTTCGGCTCCCTTTAATGATCCGAGCAACGGGTCCGCCACTCCCCAAACCATCGCCATCGGCCCCGTCAGCTTCAACGCCGGCAATATGTGGCTGGCCATCGGCTGCAATTCTTCCAGCACGACTGAGTTGGTTTTAAGCTCGACCAACGGGGAAGCCGTGACGGCCGTATATACCAACAGTGATATGCCCAACCCGGCCACCGGCATTAATTCGGCGGGGGCTATCGGGCCGGAATTGGCCGCCCTGGGCTGCCAAATATCACCCCTCCCCACAGCCACTCCAACTATAACGTCGACCCCGACGCCCCTCAATACCTTCACCCCCAACCCCACGGATACCCCGCCCTGCGCACCGGCCTTCGGAACCTTCGGCAACGCGAGCGGAAGCAATTCCATTCCCGATGGAAACCTGCAATTGCACGGAAGCCTTTACAACCTGAGCGAGGCCGCCACCCTCACCTCCCTTACCGCCAACTTTACACCCGATCCCTCCACCCAAATCCGGTACGCCATTTACACCGACAATTCGGGGCAGGTCGGAAACCTTATTGTCCAGTCCGCGGCCCAACAATGCTTCGGCGGCCTCAATACCATTTCGGTCCCGGCCACGGTGTTAAATCCCGGCAGCTATTGGCTCGTTTATATGGAGACCACCCAAAATTCGGTGCAAGCCACCTATAATTCATCCTCGACCAATACCGAAGTCTACCTATTGGGGGCTCCTTGGTCCTCGGGGTTTCCCACAAGTTTTTCACCTACCGGATACAACCAGCAAAACGACGAGATTTTCGCGGCCTACTGCCCAGTGGTGACCTATACGCCCACCTGGACGGCAACCTCCACCCCGACCAATACGGCCACCCTCACACCCACTAAAACCCCCACCTTGACCGCCACTAATTCCCCGACCTTGACCCCCACCAATACCCCGACCCAAACACCCAGCAACACCGACACTTCCACTCCCACGAAAACGGCCACGAATACCGCCACCAATACCCCCACTGCCACCCCCACCGACTCCCCCACCGCTACGGCCACCCCCACCCCCACCCTGACCGCCACTAAAACCCCGACTCCCACTCCTTCCGCCACCCCTACTTATACGGAAACCAATTCCCCCACCAGCACCCCGACCCCAACCGCCACATTTACCCCGACTAAAACAACAACTTCGACGCCGACCAACAGCCCTACTGGCACGCCCACCAATAGTCCGGTCAATACCGCCACCAATACCTATACTTTGACGGCCACGGCTACCTTGACGCCCACCGCCACCAATTCCAACACTCCCACCATGACCCTAACGAATACGGCTACGGCCACCCCCAGCGCCACCCAAACCAACACCCCCTTGCCTACAAGCACCTTTACCGCCACAGCCTCTTCCACACCAACCACTACGCCCACGGCCACATTCACCTACACCCATACCTTCACGCCGACCTTGAGCCCAACCTTCACTTACTCGCCCACCATTACCAACACGCCAACCATCACCAATACCTACACCCCCACGGGTTCGGTGACCTCCACCCCCACACCCAACGCGGCGCTTTACCTCGACCAAAATTTCTTCAACCCCACCCAACAGTCCTTAGGAATGGATTTAAGGGTGGATAAGCCAGGGGAAGTGAAAGTGGTCGTATTCAACGTGGTAGGGGAAGAAGTGGCGAAACTCCTGGACCAAAACATGGGCGTGGGGAATTACCGGGTCTTTTGGAACGGGAAAAACAGCGGCGGCACCATGGTGGGAAACGCCGTTTATTTTATTGTGGTTGAACAGCCTTCCGGAAATATGGTTCGAAAAGTCATTCTCTTGAAGTAATCCCGCCGTCCATTGGAAAAAACTTTGCGCTTTTTCTTATCCTTGTTTTTCCTGGCCTGGATTCTTGGGGGCTGCGGCCCCCTGGCCGACCATTGCAACCAAAAGGCCGGGACTTATTTCCAAAAAAACGATTTGGCTGGCGCCCAAAAATGGTTCGCGAGGGCGGTTTTCCTCGACGGGAGCAACCCGGCTTACCACAACAACCTTGGATATGTCCTTTACTGCTCAAAGGATTACGGGGGGGCGGAAAAAGAATATTCGAAAGCTATGGCTTCGAATCCGGAAGGAGGCTTGGCCCGCCAGATCAAGCTCGACCAAGCCATTCTTTACACCGATCCCACCGCTTTGGCTTCCAGTCCCAACCGGCGGGATTGGAACCAAAAGGGCGAAGCGGTTCTCACGGAGCTTCTTCGGGAAGACCCGCGCAACGCCGAACTTCACATGCGCCTGGGCTTCAGTTATTTCCAGGGGGCTAATCCGGGGGGTGGATTCCTGGAATTAGACAAGGCGGTCCAATTCGCCACACCCCAAGAGGTCTCCCGTTACAGCCAAGACCCCGTAGGGGGCGCCCTCTTTATCCTCAAGAACGTTGAGAGGTTTTATATCCAGGCCCACTACTTGAAAAAAATCGGCGGCATTGAGGCAAAAATACAAAAATTGTCCAAAGCCAAAAATTCTCCTCGGTAATGAGCTAAAAATCCTTTGTTTTAAGCCATTTTCAAAGGCCCGAGTTGTTGTGAGTCAATCGCTTTAGCGGTAAAATTAACATCTCGTTTATCCATTTTAAGCGGCTTCCATTCGCCGTCGGGCCCGTCGTGACCGCCGGGTTTCTTATTCGTGCCGCTCCTTTGGTTTGCCTACCAAAAAAGACTCACAAATCGTTTAATTCATCCGCATTTTTTCCCAAGGAAGGGGTTCCAACCCCTGCCTGAAGGTGAGAACACTTGGTCTTGAAGCGCCATTATCGATTTTTTTTAGGTGGAATGATCCTGGGCCTGGCCGGCCTGTTGACGGCTTTTACCACCAACCAATCCGCCACTTTGGTCATTGGCCACCAGGTCTTCACTTCAAGTAATCCCAACGATTCCGTTCCCGGCGCCAACGGCCTTTACAACCCGGTCGCCGTCGATTACGACGGCACCAATTTTTATGTTGCCGATTACGTCAACTCCCGGGTTTTGATCTACAACGGGATGCCCGTCACCAACAATACCCCGGCCAATTTTGTGATCGGACAATCGAACTTTTCCTCTTTTATCGCCAACCAGGGGCTGGCAGCACCCACCAGCCAAACCCTGAGCGGCCCCTTCGGGGTTTATAGCGACGGGAGCAAACTCTACGTGGCGGATACAGGTAACAACCGGGTTTTAATCTATAACCCCATACCCTCGGGAAACAATGCGGGCGCCAGCTTGGTGTTGGGGCAATCCGGGTTCACGGCTGCGGTTACAGCTGCTTCCCAGGCTGGTCTCAACACGCCAAGGGGAGTCTGGGTTTCGGGAACCCAACTCTATGTGGCCGACACGGGCAACAACCGGGCGCTGGTTTACAATCTTTCTCCGACCATTAACGGGAACGCGGCCACGGTTTTGGGGCAGGCTTCCTTCACGGTGGGAACGCCCAACACGGGGGGAGTTTCAGCCAATTCACTGGATTTTCCAACGGCTGTTTGCGTTGCGGGAACCACTCTGGTGGTGTGTGACGCCAGCAACAGCCGGGTTTTGCTTTACAACCTTCCCCTGACCACCCAATTTGGGCAGGCCGCCGTTGTGGCCGTCGGCCAGGCCAACATGACCTCCAGCTCGGCCGCCATTCCCCCCACCAACGAGTCCCTCAGCATACCCGAGGGTGTTGCCAGCGACGGGGTCAGCCTTTATATCGCCGATTTGGGAAACAACCGCGTGCTCATCTATAACAGCATACCCGTCACCAGCGGAGCCCCCGCGAATGTCGTCGTGGGTCAAACCTCCATGGCCGGGGACCAACCGAACCAGGGTTCCACCAGCGTAGATGCGAATGAACTGAATACACCCTTCGGCGTTTGGAGTGGTGGAACCACCATAGCCATTGCGGACAGCTATAACAACCGGGTCCTCATTTATAACAGTGTCCCCGTCACCAATGACGCTCCCGCCAACATCGAGATGGGACAGACTGACATGACCGGCAGCACCCCCAACGGGCAATCGCTGGAACAGTGGTTCCCAGGCAGCATCATGGTGGATTCCAATAACAATGTTATTCTCGCGGACACCTACAACAACCGGGTTCTCATCTACAACGGCGTGCCTGTTACCAACTACGCCCAGCCCAGCGTGGTGGTGGGCCAACCCAATTTTACCTACAACAGTTCGGGTTTAAGCGTGACGCAAATGGACAACCCGGAGGGGGCTTATAGCGATGGTACGCGGCTTTATGTGGCCGATACCCTTAATAACCGGGTTCTCATTTACAGTTCTATTCCCACTTCCAGCGGGGCGGCGGCCAATACGGTCCTGGGCCAGCCCGACTTCGTCAGCGGTTTGGACAACCAGGGATTGACCGGTGCCACGACGTTGACTGCCCAAACCATGTGGAACCCCAAAGGGGTTTGGGCCGACAGCAGCGGGACCACGATCATCGTGGGGGACTTTGGCAACAACCGGGTTTTGGTTTATGAGAACGCCGCCGTGACCGCCAACGCCAATGCCGCCGTCGAATTAGGGGAAACTTCCATGAATGATGCCAGCACCGGGTATACCATGACCTCCGCCAACACCCTTTACGCCCCGACCGGAGTATGTTTTGACGGGACCTACTTGGTCGTTGGGGACTCCGGCGACAACCGGGTGATGATCTGGACTGGGATCCCCACCGCCAGCGATACGGCCGCCGGCATTGAAGTGGGGCAGAAGAACTTCACTACGGCCGGCTCATCCGCCGCCGCGGTGACCACTCTGAATATTTTCACCAACGATCTTCCCACGGGGGTTTACAGCGATTCCACCGGGCTCTACGTTACCGACCAACTCAATAACCGGCTGATGATCTACAGTCCCGTCAGCGGCCTTCCCACAAAGAACGCCAGCGCCTTGGTGGTCCTGGGCCAGTCGAGCATGACGGGAAGCAATGCCAATGACGGTCTAGCCTCCACGAATTCCCAGGGATTTTTCTCTCCCGCCGGGCTTTATCTCAACGGCTCCAATCTTTTCGTGGTCGACGCCAACAACAACCGGTCACTCGTCTTCAATGCGATAACTCCGACCTCCACCGGAACCCCCACCAAGACGCCAACCCCCACCCCCTCGGGCACGTCCACGAAGACCCCCACCAATTCACCCACCAGCACCCTCACCGGGACGCCGACCAAGACGCCCACTGCCACCAACACCGCAACCTTCACATCCACGCCACCCCTGTGCATCTCCGCCTTGGCTGGCAACGGGACGCCGGGTTATGCCGGTGACGGCGGACCCGTGGCTTCGGCCCAGCTGAAAGGCCCCTCAGGATTCGCCTACGACGCCAGCGGAAACCTCTATATTGGGGATTCCAACAACAATCGCGTCCGGGTGATCCTTAACACGGCGGGGCCAGTCTTTGGTGTTGGGGGGACAGTCGGGGATATCTACACGGTGGCGGGAAGCAACTCGGTAACCGGTTACTCTGGCGACGGCGGACTGGCTACCTCGGCCAAGCTGAATGATTGCGAAGGCGTTGCTTTTGACGGCAGTGGGAACCTTTATATCGCGGATTACGGGAATAACCGCGTCCGGATCGTGTTCAATAGCGGCGGATCGGCCTTCGGGGTGTCGGGATCGGCCGGGGACATTTATACCCTCGTCGGCAATGGCACGGGAGCCTCCACTGGGGACAACGGCCCCTGCACTTCGGCGGAAGTGAACGGCCCTTCGGGCGTTGTTTTCGACAGCAGCGGAAACCTATATATTTCGGAGTTTTCCGGCTGTCGGATCCGGAAGGTCGCGCCCAACGGCACCATCACCACCTACGCGGGGACCGGAGCCATTGGTTTCGGCGGGGACGGCGGCCCCGCGGCCTCGGCTACCCTTTTCGGGCCCACTGCCATGGCGGTCGACAACAGCCGGGGAATCCTCTATATCGCGGATACCACTAACAGCCGTATCCGGGCCGTGACCATCAGCTCGACGACCATCAATACGGTCGCGGGTAGCACATTGGGGGCGGGCTACAACGGGGACGGAATCGTCGCAACTTCGGCGGAATTGAGCCTGCCGTCCGGGGTGGCCTTGGACGCCGGCGGCAATTTTTATATCGGGGACTACAGCAACAACCGCGTCCGCGTGGTGACGATCGCCAACGGCATCATTAATACCGTTGTGGGAACGGGTACCCCTGGGTATACGGGCAACGGCGGACCCTCTACCTCAGCGGATATTTCCGGGCCCGAAGGGGTCATCTTCGACGGCAACGGTTACATGTATTTCGCCGACAACACCAACGGGAGCGTCCGCAAGGTCTGGCCCTGCGCCCAATTGACGGCCACCAGCACTTTCACCAACACCCCGACGAAAACCCCCACGCCCATCAATACGTCGACGACCACGCCGACCGCCACTCCCACCGCCACCTCTTGTGGGATTGCTTCCGAAGTGTTCGCCGTCGCCACCTACGCCCCCAGCGGTTCCACCGTGACAATCACCGGGGTTTCGGTCAGCGGCGTCAACCCATTGCTTTTGGTCCAAGTTATTTTGCAAACCAGTTCCGCGACCGTAACTGCCGTTTCTTATGGGTCCTCCGCATTAAGCCTGGTTCAACGCAATTCCGCGAATGGATTCGACCATGAAGTTTGGAAATTGATCAACCCAGCCATCGGCACGGCTGCCGTAACAGTCCAAGCCTCCGGAAGCGGGGGCAGTCCTTACGCAGGCGCCATCGTTTATTCGGGAGCTTCCGGGACCGGGGCCGTCAATTTCGTTTCCAGCGCCACCGCTTCCACCAATGCGGCGGTGAACCTCACTACCCTCCAGAACGACAGCACTATTGCGGACCTATTTAATTTCTATTTCCTTAGCCCGGTTACCCTGGCCACGGGTCAAACGCAACGATGGACCGAAAATTACGGCGGTTGGACCGCATTGGGAGACGACAAACCAGTTGGCCCCGCCGGCACCTATTCCATGGGCTACACTTTCGGAAGTTCCACCTGGGAAGGTTTGGCCATCGAAATTGTGGCTGCGGGCTGCGGACCTACCAATACGCCGACCAGCACGTCCACTTTAACTCCTACTTCCACTCCCACCCCAACACTCACGCTCACCGCCACCTCTACCCCTACGAGTTCAGCCACCAGTTCCCCCACCCAGACCACGACCAATACCCCGACCGTGACGCCCACGATTCCGACGGCGGCCAATTACAGCCTTAACGACACCGTGGCCAATGCTTCCGCCCAGCCAGGCGGGCTGTTGATGTTCCGGGGTGTTTATAACTACGGCAATACGGGCGTGGTCGGCGTCACCATTACCAGCTCTGTCCCCCCGAACACCACCCTGTTGGAAGCAGGCCCCCCGGGAACGGAAAGCGGCTCGGGCAGCGCTGTCACCTGGATCCTTCCCAGTTCACTTTACGAGCAAACGGGGTCGGTTTACATGCTGGTGAGGGTCAACACAGGCCTATCGGTAGGGACCCAGATCCAAAGCGCCTGTACCTTGACCGCGGGGGCCAGCATCATTGACGGCAACACCTCCACCGCCACCATAGGGCCGATTTTGGCCCTCGCTAAGACCGAATCGGAAACCACGGCTAACCCCGGCGACGCAGTCACCTATACGTTGAACTGGAACCTGCAGGGAGAAGCCTTGACCACTTTCGACACCTACAATTACGACACAGTAGGAACAACCGTGGTGACGGGCTATGACACAACCCCTTACAACGCTTTTACTTGGACGGGTTCCGCCCTTTTGGGGACTTGGACGATCAGCACCGCTTCGCTGGGGTTTGACCATTACATCGGGGTGAACGGCCTGGGAAGCACACCTCTCCTGTTGAGAAGCGTGCCCACCATGACCTTGCAGAGCAATAATTACTCGGTGGTGGGGGACCTTTACCTGGATCCCACGAATGTCCCCAATCCTTATGCGGTCCTGATCCCGGCTTGGGATACCACCAACAACAACGGTTATGCCGTTGGTTTGTCGGCCGCCGCCAGCCCTGGCAACCTGTACCTTCTACGGTACAACAACTACCAACCTACCACCCTGGCCACGGTCAACAATGGCGCGAGCACCCTGCCGGTTTCCATCCTGGCGGGAAATTGGTACACGGTGGAGGCTTCGATCAACGGAAACGCATCCAGCGTGACCATCTTCCTCAAGACTTGGCCTTTCGGAGGGGCCGTTCCTCCCAACTGGGCTGTGACCTTCACTGACAATTCACCGGTACCCCTTACCAATACTTACCACGTGGGGTGGCAGGCCGCGGGGGGCCCCAGCGGTTGCAATGACCTTCAGATCTACAGCGCCAACGGGGCCGTGAGCATGATGATCAGCGACACCCTACCCACGGGGCTTACTTATGTGAGTTCCTCGCCCGCGGCACCCTATGTGTCCGGATCCCTGGTTTCCTGGAGCTTCCCCGGCACCCTGGTGGGCGGGCAAAACAGTTATTCCATTGCCACGACGGTGTCGGGTTCCTGCGCCTCGGCTATCAATCAAGCCGCCATCGGGGCGAACAACACTTCGATCCTGCTTTCGAACCCCGTGACCCTGCCCATCAGTTGTTTTACCAGCACGGCTACCAGCACACCGACAAACACAGCAACTTTCACGGCGACACAAACCCCCACCAGCACGGCCACAAATACGCCAACCTACTCTGCCACCAATACCCCTACGAACACAGCCACGAATACGCCAACGTTGACGCCAACAAACACGGCTACGTTGACGGCCACCAACACCACGACGAACATGCCTACTAATACCACCACCAATACGCCTACTTTGACTCCCACCTATACCCCCACCTGCACCCCGACCTTCACTGCGACGCTGACTCCTACCAATACGGCAACCCTGACGCCGACAAACACGGCTACGTTGACGGCAACCAATACGCCTACGAATACGGCCACTAATACGCCTACCAACACACCCACTAACACTGCAACAAGCACCACTACCAACAGCCCTACGAATACCCCGACGAATTCCGCGACCAACACAACAACGAACACGTCCACCAATACACCGACTTTAACACCCACTGGCACTCCGACGAGCACTCCGACCAATACCCCGATCTTCACCAATACACCCATTAGTACTCCGACAAAGACTCCGACGAGTACCACTACCTCTACGCCCACCAACACGCCCACAAGCACGGCTACCTTTACCCCCACCAGCACCTTCGCCAATACGCCAACCAATACCCCGACGAACACGGCCACTAACACTGCCACCAATACAACGACGAATACGCCTACCAATACGGTTACCAACACAGCCACGAATACTGCCACGAGCACTGCGACTTATACTGCAACCAATACAGCCACGGGCACTTCAACCGCCACGCCTGTCAATACTTTCACCAACACAGCTACCAATACCCCCACCAATACGCCGATAAATACGGCAACCTTTACCACCACGAATACATTGACCAACACGGCTACGAGCACTGCCACCAATACCAGCACGAGCACACCCACCCAAACGCCCACCAAAACCGCTACCCTGACGGCTACCAATACACCGACGGCTACGCCATCGAGCACTCCCACCAACACGGCCACGGCTTCGACTACGGCAACCCCTACGTCGTCGCCTACGCCCACCGCTTCGGCTACACCTTCGCCAACGGTGACAAATACCGCTACTCAAACGCTCACTTCCACTCCAACTGCGACCCAGACGAACACTCCCACGGCCACGGTCACCAATACCCTGACGGCCACACCTTCCAGCACTCCGACGTATACCGCCACGAATACCGCCACCGCCACGTCTACCTTCACTTCCACCAACACCCCGGTTCCCACCAACACGCCCACCACCACCGCGACTTCAACACCGACCACCACGCCCACCAACAGTTCCACCCCGACCTACACGTTTACGCCAACCCTAAGTCCCACAACTACCTATACGCCGACCATTACGAACACCCCCACCATCACCAACACTTACACCCCCACGGGCTCGGTGACCTCTACGCCGACGCCCAACGCGGCCCTTTACCTGGATCAGAACTTCTTTAATCCCAACAACGGGCCACTGGGGATGGATGTGAGGGTGGACCAGGCAGGAGAGGTGAAGATCGTGGTGTTTAACATCGTCGGGGAGGAAGTGGAGAAGCTGGTGGACCAACAGATGAGCCCGGGGAACTACCGCTTTAGCTGGGACGGGCGCAACAGCTCTGGGGCCATCGTAGGGAACGCCGTTTATTTCATCGTTAGCGAACAGCCTTCTGGAAACCTCATCCGTAAAGTCATTGTCTTGAAGTGATAGGGCCGGTCAGTCGTATCCGCCCCTAACCGGTGAGTCCCAAGATTCCAATTTTCGGAGGAAAACGTGGCCGACGATTCTTTCAGCTTCACCCGCTTGAGCCAGATCCTGCATAAGACTTATTTTTTTCAATCACTGAAGATGCATGAGTTGGACGATTTGGTCGGGCATATGCGGGCCCAAAAGGCGGCCAAGGGGGCAGTCATCATCCGGCAAGGGGACCCGGGACTTTCTTTCTATCTTATTGCCACGGGGCGGGTATCCGTTTGGGTGAAAAAGGCCTTTTCCAAAACCAAGGTGGCCGAACTGTTTCCCGACCAGTTTTTCGGCGAGATGGCCCTTATTTCCCATGAACCGCGCAACGCCACGGTGATAGCGGAAGAAGACACGATTTTGTTTGTCCTCAACCGGATGGATTTTGAGAAGATACTGATGAAAAATCCTGCCGTCGCCCAAGAACTCCAGAAAGCCTTTCACGAAAGAAAACAAAAAAATAAATAATCCATTTTAAATAGTAAGCCTTTTGAAGGGCTGACAACCGACAGCCTCCTGCTACAATGGCCCTCTTTTATTCCGGGGGTTCTGTGGTTTCCAAAATCGCCTTCCTTTATTTAGGATTCATGGCCTGGGGATGCCTCGCGCTTTTGCCCTTGGTCAAACTCCAGGAAGTGGGGCAGGGTTTTTACCGCTTTTTCGGCTTTTTATGCGTAACCTTGGATACCCTTGCCTTGGGATTGGCTCTCTTTAGCGGGCCGGATTTCGAAGGCAACTTCCGGCAGTCCTCCTGGGCCCTTGGTTTGTCCCTCTTTTTCACCCTTTGTTTCACCATCGCCTTAAAGGTCCGGGTTCGTTGGTTTTTATGGGTTTGCTTCGCGTTAGCATTCTTGAGCGGCCTGGAGGCTTTCGCTTATTTTCCCTGGGTGAACCGCGAATACCACCCTCTTTGGTTCTTTTCCCTCTATGCCGTTTCTTCCGCGCTGGTATTGGGGGCGGGCATCCTGGCCATGATGCTGGGACATTGGTACCTGGTGACACCCAAACTTTCCATAACGCCCTTGAAGCGTTACGCGGGAGCTTATATCCTTCTCACGGCCTGGATTTCCGTGAAGGTTGCCTTTAGCGTTTTGTTTTTCGCGCATGTTTTTGACGGCCGCTCCAATTCCTATCTTTACCTGATCAATCAAGAAATCATCTTTGTGCTTTTCCGGGTTGTTTGGGGTTTGGTTGCGCCACTAGGGATGGCCTATTGGATATGGGTGACGGTGAAAATGCGGTCCACCCAGTCCGCGACGGGCATCCTTTACGCCGCCATGGTTTGCACGATCATCGGAGAAGGCACCGGCCTTTACCTGACTCTACAGACAGGAGTTCCTTTTTAATGGAGATCAACACTTTCTGCCCCGAGTGCGAAAACGGGATCTTCCTTTATGAGATGCCCAAGCCGGGAGCCATTCCCTGCAAGCGCTGTGGCAAGGGAAGGGAAGCCACCGGCAACGGGGAACTGGACGCCCAAGGCGCCCTCCAAAAGTGTGGCATTTGCGGCTGCACCGAGTTTTATCGCCAGAAGGACTTCAACACCAAACTGGGGCTTTGGCTGATCGTTTTGATGGTGGTCCTGGCCCTGGTTCTCAACAAATGGTTCATCGAAATTCTTGTCGCTTTCGCGGTTTTGGACACGGCCCTTTATTTCGGCCTCGGGGATATCGTCCTTTGCTATAACTGCCGGGCCATTTACCGGGGACTGCCGATTTCCCCCAAAATCGAGGGATTCGACTTGAAGATCCACGACCAATACGAATTTAAAAAGAAAAAGCCGGAGTAAGGAGATTCCATGGCCGAGAACCCAACCAATCCAACCGGGCCTGAGACACCCCCCGAGGGCCCGCTTTACGCCCCGGAATCAGGCTTTTCCCTCTTTGTAAAACTCTTCATTGTCCCCGCTTTGATCGTGGCCATGGCCCTGGGCATTTTCCTACTGGGTACTATCGCCCTCCAGCATCCTAAAAGCGCGCAGCAATACTTGGAGGAACTCAAAAGCGACAGCACCAGCCGCCGCTGGCAGGCGGCCTACGAGCTTTCCCGCATGTTGAACCAGGGCGAGAAAATCCAGTTCGACGAATCCTTGAGGGCGGAACTGGTGAAAACTTTCTCCGAGGCTAAAACCGACGACCCCCGGGTGCGGGAATACCTGGCGTTGGTATTGGGGCGCCTTAAAGAAAAAACCGCCGTTCCGGCCCTTTCGGAGGCGGTCACCGACGAATCCAACGACGTAAAAATCTACAGCCTCTGGGCCTTGGGCAATATCGAAGACCCGGCGGGAGGGCCCGCCGCGCTTTTGGCCCTTGGCGATTCCGACCCTGCGGTGAAACGCATGGCCGTGGGGGCCTTGAGTGCCCTGCGATATGCCCCGGCCAAGAACGCCTTGGAAAACAACCTGGGGGATTCAAACCCAGCCCTTCGCTATGATTCAGCCGTGGCCCTGGCGCGTTTGAAGGACGAAAAGGCCGTTCCCACCTTGCTGGAAATGATGGCCTTGAAAACCACGGGGCAGCCTTCGGATGAAATAATCCAATCCTCCAAGCTGGCAGCTGTCGAAGGAGTCCGGGAATTAAACAATGCCAACCTGCATGACCAGTTGGTGGCCTTGAGCAAAAACGACCCGGATTTGAAGGTGCGGGACGCGGCCCTCCAAGCCCTGAAGGCAAAATGAGGTGTTGAAGCGCGGACGGTTGAAACTTTCCCGGGGGAGCAAGCCTTTGATTCTTTCCGAAACCCAAGTCGATAAACACAGTTGCCTCGTGCTGGACCCGCCCGTCATTCCGCCGGGGGCGCCTGTGATTATCACCCTGCACGGGTTGGGCGCCAACGCGGACGACCTCGTGCCCTTTTGCGAACAATTGAAACTGCCCCATTGCCGGTTCGTACTGCCTGACGCGCCGCTCCATTTGCCCGGCCATCCTGAAGGAGCCTATGCCTGGTACGACTTCCAGGCCCAAAACCGGAAAGAAATTGAACAAAGCCGGGACTATCTCTTCAAGGTGCTGGATCGCTTCTCTGATGACCCCAACCTACGTCCTTCCCCTGGAAGCGAAAAGAGTTCGCGGCCCGTTGTTCTCATGGGTTTTTCCCAAGGCGGGGTGATGTCCTTGGAAGCGGGGTTGAACTACAAAGGAAAAGTCGCGGCGATTGTTTCTATGAGCGGTTACATGCCCGATCCCTGGGCCACTCTCACTAAAGCCGAAGCTCCGTTTGAGACGCCCATTCTTTTAATCCACGGGACCGAGGATGAGGTGGTTCCGATCGAGGGGTCGCGCCGCGCGGCCGAGTCCCTTCGGCAAACGGGTTATCACTCGGTGTCGGTAAAGGAATTTCTCATGGGCCACACAATTACGATGGAATCCATGTCGGAAGTTTCTAAATTCCTTCGACAAACAATTTCCCAAGATCGTTAACAAACCATTAACGGATAAATTCAAGGCGCCGGTTTATACCTTGAAAACTATTGCCCTGGTGAGTAACTTAACCGCGTTGGTTTTTTGCCCTTTTCAATTCACTTTTGGAGGAAATACATGATGTGGTTACGCCGTACCTTCCTGTTCGTGGCCACCAATATTCTTGTGATGGCCACTCTCATGCTCCTGGTCAATCTTTTCGGGCTTCAACCTTATCTCAACCGGAACGGAATCGATTACGTCTCACTGATGATCTTCTGTCTTTTTTGGGGTTTTGGGGGAGCCTTTATCTCCCTCCTGATATCGCGTTGGATGGCCAAGATGGCCATGAGGGTCCAGGTTTTGGATCCGGAGAACCCCGGCGGAGCCGATGAAAGATGGCTGGTTCAGACCGTTTATGGCCTCGCCCAGAAGGCGGGCCTTACCACCATGCCGGAAGTCGGGATTTACCAGAGCCCCGATCCCAATGCCTTTGCCACCGGCCCGGGCAAGGACAGTGCCCTTGTAGCCGTTTCCACGGGTCTTTTTACCGCCATGGACCGGGACCAAATCGAGTCCGTCCTCGGCCATGAAATGACCCACATCACCAACGGGGACATGGTGACTATGACCCTGCTCCAAGGCGTCATCAATTCCTTCGTGTTTTTCCTGGCCTGGGTTATTTCCATCGCCTTGACGAGGGGTAGCGACCGCCGGGAAAGCAACTTTATGGCCCAATTCTTCATCCGGCAGGCGTTGCAAATGGTCCTGGGTCTGTTGGGAATGATGGTCATCATGTGGTTTTCAAGGTGGCGTGAATATCGCGCGGATGCCGGTGGAGCCAAGTTGACGAGCCGGCACCGGATGGCGGACGCCCTAAGGGCCTTGCAGAAATACATCGACCGCCCTAAGCCCGCGGAGCCGGCTTCCCTGGCGGCCTTTAAAATTTCAGCCCCCGGAGGTTCCATTTTCGCCAGTCATCCGCCCCTGGAACAGCGCATCGCAAGGTTGGAATCGGGTTCTGTGATTATTTCGGGAGATTAACCCGGTATATTTCAAAAGGCGGCTCCTTTGGAGCCGCCTTTTTTGTTTTAAGGCCAGTTTACAGGTATGGATTTTGGGTAAAAACGAGAGCCCTTCTTTCGATATTTATTTCTCAAATCCCCAATTGCTTCCAAGGATGCTTTTTCTAACGCCCTTGATTTCGGCGTTTTGGACATCTTGGCCAACGTTTCTCCTGCTTGGATGAGAAGTAAATAAAGCATGGAGAATTCGTGAAGTCCTTCCCACGGAAATTCAGTGATTGGGATTTTGTTCAGCTTTTTTTTTCGAATATAAGTCTCAATTGTTTTTCTGAGTTTTGATTTTACCGAAAACATTGCAGTCAGTTCACTTAAGCCTATGGAGACATAAATCCTTCCGCGGGTATCACCTGTTTGTTCGAATAATTTGTCCGCCTTTAAAAAGTAAGTAGTCGCCTTGGAAGAAAGCTGCATCATCTTATGAGTCGTCCCAAGGGACCAGAGGGTATAGGCGTAACTGACACGGTCACCGATGGCACCGTAAAGTTTTTCGGCTTTCCGGTAAAAGGGAAGGGCCTGTTGGAAACGGTGGCCCATGCGCTCCACGTTCCCCAGGCCGCAATAGGAATAGGCGATGCCGAAGGTATCCTTTCGTTGGCGCATGCGGCGGTTCGCTTCCCGGTAGTATTTTCCCGAATCGGAGTAGCGGCCCAACATGCGGTAGATTCCACCCAAGGCGCAACAGGTGTAGGCAACTCCTTCCGAATTCTTTAAAGACTTGAACATTTCAAGGGCCGTGAGAAGTTCCTTCAGCCCGCCCTTCATGTTACCGGAAATCCGCAAGGTTCCACCGAGCGCCCAATGGGCGAACGCCTGGCCTTCTAAATCTTTTTCCTTTTGATAGACGGCCAAGGCTTTATGAAGAATGACGAGGGCTTCCTTGGGGCGTCCACAAGCCCTCGCCGCTAAAGCCCATCCCACCTGGGCATCCCAACAAGACTTCCCGTGGCGGCCCTTGAACAACCGGGCGGCCTGTTGGTAATGCGTCAGAGCCTGTGGGAAGAGGCCTTGGATGCGTTCCACGTCCGCGAGGCTCAAATAAGCTTCGATTTTTTCTTCGGTATCTAAACCCTTTTTCCACAAAAGGCGTGAATAAATTTCTTGGGCCCTTTTAAATTGGGATTGGGTCCGGGCTTTTTCGGCTTCTTCCAAGAAAGTGTTCATGTCATTGAAATCCAATTTTAGGTTTTAACGAAGAAATGATGAGCGATTCTAAGAAAAGGAACCATGAAAAGACGAACGATTCCCAAAAATTCACGAAAATGCCAAACCGACCCTAACGCCGTCCTAACATTTTATGCCGAATCTACGTTTTTTTAATTTGAAAACAAAAAAGAATGGCCGACAATACCTCCCGTTTCGAGAGAGGGTTTTTCCCGTGTTTTATGATCCGGACGATGTACGAGAAGGGTGCCGAAGAGTATTACGGTCTTGCTTTTAGGGGAGCTGTTTCTCAGAAAATTCGGGGGAGGAGAAGCGTAATGCGATTTTCGGGAAATTTGAGGGTTTTGTTGAATGGGAAAACAACCGCCTTGGCCGCGGCCGGTTTTTCATTTCTGGTTGCGGCATCGGTATGGGCCCAACAGGCGGTTGCCTCGGCGGCAAGACCTGTACCGGTGGCTCCCGCCGCACCCGCCATCAGCGCCGGGGATACGGCCTGGGTTTTGACCTCGGCGGCATTGGTCCTGTTGATGACGCCGGGATTAGCCTTCTTCTACGGCGGCATGGTCCGTAAGAAGAACGTGATGGCCACCATCCTACAGAGCTTTTTCCTGGTGGCGCTCATCAGCGTCCAGTGGGTCATCTGGGGATATTCCCTCGCCTTCGGCAACAACGGCAGCAACTATTGGGGGGGCTGGGCTGGCTTTTCCTCGACAATATGCCGACGGTGAATCCAGCGGCGCCGACTGTTCCCCATTATGCCTTCATGATCTTCCAGGCGATGTTCGCCATCATCACGCCCGCCCTCATCTGCGGAGCCTATGCCGAAAGGGTGAAGTTCAAGGGCTTCGTTGCCTTCTCCCTCCTTTGGGCCACCTTCGTGTACGATCCCATCGCCCATTGGGTTTGGGGCGGCGGTTATTTCAAGGACGCCCTGGATTTTGCGGGTGGAACGGTGGTCCATATGTCCTCCGGTTATTCCGCGCTTGACCCTGGCTTTGCTTTTGGGGACCCGGAAGGGCTATGGAAAAGAGTCCATGATTCCCCACAACCTTACGATGGTGCTTTTGGGAGCAAGCCTCCTTTGGTTCGGCTGGTTCGGGTTTAACGCAGGGTCGGCGGGAGCCGCCAATGCCCTGGCCTGCAACGCCTTCGTGACCACCAACACGGCCACCGCCATGGCGGCCATTACTTGGTGCGTCATTGAGCTTTTTCACCACGGGAAAGCCTCTTCGCTTGGAGCGGCCTCGGGTGCGGTGGCGGGCTTGGTGGCCATCACCCCCGCCTGCGGCTTCGTGGATTTGAAGGCCTCCCTCCTCATCGGCATTGTCGTGAGCATCCTTTGCTATAGCGCCATCCAAGTGAAGGTGAAAATGGGCTATGACGATTCCCTGGACGCCTTCGGGGTCCACGGCGTCGGCGGCACCTGGGGCGCCTTGGCGACCGGTTTATTCGCCTTGAAAGCCGTCAACGGCAGGGACGGACTTTTCGCGGGCAATCCGGAGCAATTCTTCATTCAGTTGAAGACAGTGGCGGCCACGGCGGTTTATTCTGTCCTCGTTACCATCATCCTCTACTTCCTCGTGGAAAAAACCATCGGCATGAGGGTTCCGGCCAAGGAAGAGGAACTGGGGTTGGACCTCTCCCAACACGGCGAAGAGGGGTATCACATTTAAGGCTTGGAATTCAAAATTGAGTTACCTTGAGGAGGCAAAATAATGATGAAGAAAATTGAAGCGATCATACGCCCCAGCGCATTGAGAATGGTTTTGGACGGGTTGAAGGCAGTTGGCTATCCCGGCGTGACGGTGACCGAGGTGCAGGGCCATGGGAAACAAAAGGGCATCACCGAGTCCTACCGGGGGCAAAGCGTGGAAGGGCTGCTCCCGAAACTGGTGGTGACGGCGGTGGTGGGCGACAAGCAGGTGAACAAAGTCGTCAACATCATCATCAAGTCCACCCGGACCGGCGAGATCGGCGATGGGAAGATTTTTATCTCACCAGTTGCTAATGCGATCCGTATCCGCACCGGTGAAAAAGGGGATAAAGCCCTGTAAAAATAGGACTTTTATAATAGACTGCTAACCCCGCCGGGAGACTCCGGCGGGGTTATTTTTTTGCCAAAACCCGGGGGACTACGCGAGTGAAATTCCGGTTTTTTTTGATAGGGGGCCTTTTACTGGGTGCATCCACGCTTTGGGCTGGGGAGGTTTTCCCCGACGTCAAAGTGCTTCCCTGGAACGGGCACAAGGCCGCGACTTCCCTGACCTTCGACGACGGCGACCCTTCCCATCTGGATGTGGCGGTGCCGGAGCTCAACCGGCGCAACATGCACGGCACTTTCTTCCTGATTGCCAACCAAATCGTCCGGAAAGACGACTGGCGGAAAATTCTGGCCGCGGGCCATGAAATCGGCAACCACACGTTGGACCATAAACACGCCAAGGATTTGACTCCCAATGACGAACAATCCCAAGTGGAAGGCGCCCAGCACGTCCTGCAAAAGGAGTTTGGGGTCACCGTTTATACCTTCGCCTATCCTTTCGTTGAAATTTCCCCGGGCCTGAGGAAATGGGTGGAAAGCACTCATCTTTTGGCCAGGGGCGGTTACGCCGAAAACTATGAGTTAACGCCGGACCAGAATCCGGATTGGCTGAATATTCCCGCCCGGGGAACCCTGACGGACACCCCCCTTTCCACCTACAAAAAATGGGTCGACGCCGATAATAAAAAAGGGGGATGGCTAGTTTGGGTGATCCACGGTTTGGAAGGGACGAAATCCGGTTGGGAACCGATCTCGAAGAAGAACTTCGAGGGCCTATTGGACTACCTTCAATCGAAGGACATTTGGGTGGGGACTTTTTTGGAAGTGGGGTGCTATTTCCGCGCCGAAAAGATTTTTGAGAAGGTCGCAGTCCATGAATCCGGCCCCGAAAAAAATTGGACCTGGAAAGTTCCGGACCATTTTCCGGACCCTGTTTTGTTGAAGGTCCGGTTCAATCCTTCCGCCGCAACGGATTCAAATGTTATGAAAGTGTTGCAAGGGGGCCGGAGCCTGCAGCCGGACAAACAAGGGGTTTATTCGATCAACTTTTCGTTGGGGGAGCTCTCGGTCCGCCTTTCGCCCAAAACTTGACCCGTTGTACCGTTAAAAAGATTAATTTCTTGATTGCCCAAAATGCTGACATGCCTGAAAGATTTCGAAGATGTCCCAAATTCCTGAATGGCTTTGCCCTGGTAATTCCCATTGAAAACTGGTTAAAATTTGCCAGAAATTGACTTCGACATGGATCGTTTTCAGCCGGAATCAAATAGCTTTTTAAAACTTTAAGCCGGATTTGCGCCAATCCATAAAACTAACCAGGGAGGATAAAGTGGCAACCATCAAGGACGTCGCCAAAAGAGCGGGAGTGACCATTGGAACCGTTTCGAGGGTTCTCAACAACAAGAAATGGGTCAGCGAGGACTGCCGCAAGAAGGTTTTGGTCGCCATCAAGGACCTGCATTACAAACCCCAGGCCCACGCCCGCCGTTTAAGACAGAAGCATTCCCGGATTTGCGGCGTCATCGCCCCGCACCACACGTCCATTTTCCATAGCCCTTTTTTCACCAGCATCATGGAAGGTCTGGAGGAAGTGGCCGCCGAAAAGCAATACCGCCTTCTTTTGCATCCCTTGAACGAAACGGCCCGGGCACAGGTTTCTTACCGCACCCTCCTTGGCGACGGTAGCGTGGACGGAATGTTCGTTCTGAACGCCTGGTCCACGGACGCCTCCATCCGGGACCTCGTGGAGGCGAACGTGCCCTTCGTGCTGGTCAACGGCAAGATCACCGGCCAGGAAGACCTGCCCTATGTCGGGTTTGACAATCGCGGGGGGGTCAAAAAGGCTGTCGACCACCTGGTCCAATTGGGCCATGAGCGCATCGGCATCATCAACGGGAAAATGACCACCACCAACGCCCTGGAGCGTTTCCAGTCATTCCAAGAAAACCTGGCCGAGCATAAGTTGGAGTTCCAAAACGAATGGGCCGCCGACGGCGATTACGAGGAAGAAGGGGGATACAAGGCGGCCCTGAAGATCATCTCGGCGGTACGCCGCCCCAGCGCCATCATTTGCGCCAGCGACTTGATGGCCATCGGCGCGGTCCGGGCCCTGAAAGAAAAAGGCGTTTCCGTGCCTCAGGATATATCCATTATTGGGTTCGACAACATGGAAGAGGCCGTCTACCACGATCCGCCACTGACCACCGTGGCTTTCTCCGCCTATGAAATGGGAAAACTGGCGGCGCAAAAGATGTTCCAGATCATCGCCGAGGAACCCCTGGAGGAGAAAGCCACCACGCTCCAGGCCGAACTGATGGAAAGGGAATCCACCCGGAAGATCAATTAAGTCCCGATTGCCCATCTCGGGCGTCTAAAATAAGCCCTTCAGCGGTTTTCCCGCTTTGGGGCTTTTTTTATGGGCGGGAAGGGTAACCTTCCGCGGGAAAAACGGGTAATGGGAATCACGATGAAATTCCACTGGCTATTGGGCATCTTCCTTTTGTTTCCCCTCAGCGGGGCTGTTGCCCAAGAGGGCCTTTCGGCCAACAGCGCCCAGGTGGTGCAGGCCCAGGCCTATCCTTCCTTAAAACCCCTCCACCCCGGAACTCTTTTTACCGCCGCGGTCGTCCTGCAAATTAAGAAGGGCTGGCACGTGAACGCCCACGAGGGCCTGCCGGAAGGTTTTATCCCGGTGGAACTAACGGCCGCCATTGGTTCGCCCGCCTCACTTTCCGGGGCGCCGCGGTATCCCCAGGGAAAATCCGAAGCCCTGGGCGGTGTAGGCCAGGCTTTTCCTGTTTACCAGGAAGCGGCCACCCTTTTCGCCGATGTTCAATTGGGGCCCGACACCCCCAAGGGAAACCTCTCCATCCCCCTGAACCTCCGGGTCCAGGCCTGCAACAACCAGGTCTGCTTGGCCCCGGCCGTGATACTCGTGACGATTTCGGTGGAGGTGGCGAACTTAAACCAGCCCGTGGCGCCGTTCCACCCGGAGCTGTTCCAAAACAACCTGGCCTCCCAGGGTGGAACCGAACCCCAGGAAAACATCATCGCCAAATACATCAAGGCCAACGGCCTCCTCCTGACCTTCGTTTTGATTTTCCTCGGCGGCCTGGCCCTCAACTTGACGCCCTGCGTTTACCCCATGATTCCATTGACCATTTCTTATTTTGGAAACCAGAGGGCAGAGAAAGCGGGCGTGATCCTGGGAAGGGCGGTCGCTTATGTGGTGGGCATCTCCATCACTTATTCCTCCTTGGGCGTCACGGCGGCTATGACGGGGAAGATCCTGGGTTCCACCCTTCAGTCGCCCTTGGTTTTGGCCGGCATTTCGGCCGTGCTGGTCGTCCTCTCCTTTTCGATGTTCGGTCTTTACGAGATACAAGCCCCCGCCTGGCTGCTCAACAAGATCGCCTCCACCAACACCCAAGGATGGCTGGGCGCCCTGGGCATGGGGCTGGTCTTCGGTATTGTGGCCGCCCCTTGCGTGGACCCCTTTTCCATCGGCCTCCTGACTTTCGTGGCCGCCAAGGCCAACCCCTTCCTGGGTTTCATCATGTTTTTCACGCTCTCCCTAGGGCTGGGTTTCCCCTATGTCTGGCTGGGATTCTTTTCCACCGAGATCCAGCGCCTGCCCAAGTCGGGCATGTGGATGGTGTGGGTGAAGAAGATTTTCGGGTTGATACTCTTTGGGATGCCGCTTTATTTTTTGAACTCGATCCTCTCCAAGGACTTCAGCCATTACGCTGTACCAACTTATCTTTTGGTTTGTGGCGTACTGCTGGGTTGGGTTTTCTCGGGCAAGGGAGTGACCCCGGGGTTCAAGCTATTCCAGCACGCTTTTGGAATCGTACTGGTCGCCTTCGGGCTTTTGGTTTACCAGGCTTGGCCGCAGCCGGTGGAACTGCCCTTCCAGAACTACGACCCCGCTTTGCTCCAGGAGGCCCAAAAGGAAGGGAAGCCAGTTTTTGTGGATTTCTCAGCGGGATGGTGCCTGCCCTGCAAGGAATTGGAAATCAAAACTTTTTCCGACCCCCAGGTGCATGAGGCCCTGAAAAGCTGGGTTCTCCTGAAGGCCGACCTCACCCAATATTCCTCCGCGCCCGTGGAGGAGGTGAAAAAGACCTACGGCATCATGGGCGTTCCCACGCTGGTTTTCTTGGGGCCCGATGGCCAGGAAAGAAAAGACTTAAGGGGGGTAGGGTTTTTGACTCCCCGGGAGTTTCTTCAAAAAATATCCCGAATATCCAAACTAGAGAATTAATCGGCAGCTTAGAAGCCGTGTAGAGAATTTTTTTATTATTGTTATTGCCGGTTTTTTATCCACCCGCCCAGGCTGTGGCGGATGGTGTGCCTCCACTGCCCCGACACCGACTTGGTGCTCTGGTGGTAGCAGCCAGCCAGGATGACCAGGATGCCCGCCACGATCGCCCAGCTTCCCGTGCTCCATTCGGTGTAGCGCGCCAAAATGGGCGCGATGATGACCGAAACCAGGTTGACCACCTTGATCATGGGGTTCAAGGCTGGGCCTGCCGTGTCCTTTAGGGGGTCGCCAACCGTATCGCCCACCACGCTGGCCTTATGCCGCTCGGAGCCCTTGCCCAGGTTATGGGCCGGGTCCCGGGGCTCGTCCTCGATGGCTTTCTTGGCGTTATCCCAGGCTCCGCCTGCGTTGGCCATGAAGACGGCCAAAAGCTGGCCGGAAAGGATGGCGCCGGCCGAAAAGGCCCCCAGGGCCTCCACTTGTAAAAGAATGCCCACCAAGATGGGGGTCAACACCACCAGGAGCGCCATGGGCAAGAGTTCCCGCTGGGCCGCGAGGGTGCAAAGCTGGACGATCTTGTAGTAATCCGGCTTGACCTTGCCGCTCAAGGCGCCGGCCTTGAACTGCCGCCGAACCTCCTCCACGATCTTGGAAGCCGCGCGGCCCACAGCCTTCAAGGCGAAGGATGAGAAAAGAAAGGGCAGGAGCCCGCCCAGGAGCATGCCCACCAAGACCTTGGGGATGGAAATGCGGATTCCCACCGAGGCCAGCTGTTCGGCCAGCGGAATCCCCACGCGGGCCTGGACGATACTGACTTCCACGATATAGGTTCCGAACAGGGAAACCGCCGCGATGACCGCCGAGCCGATGGCCACGCCCTTGGTGATGGCCTTGGTGGTGTTGCCCGCCTCGTCCAGGCTGTTCATGATGCGCCGGGCCGTGATGGTTTTCGCGTCCTTGCGTTTGGTCCAGGCCATTTCGCCGATGCCGTTGGCGTTGTCGGCGATGGGTCCGAAGGAATCCATGGCCAGGTTGTCCCCGGTCAGGGCCATCATACCGACCCCGGTCAGGGCGATGCCGTAAAGGGTGTAAATAAGCCGGTCGGAGAGGGGAAGGGAAGAAAGGGTGCCGAAGATGGCGTAGGAAACCACCAGGATGAAAGCCACGATCAAAAGCGACCAGGCCGCGGACTCAAAGCCCACCGAAAGGCCGGTAATGATGACGGTGGCGGGGCCGGTGCGGGTGGATTCCTTGATGTCGTTGACCGGTGCGGCGGAAACCTCGGTGAAATAACGAGTCAACACGAACAGGACCACCACGAGGACTGTCCCCAAGGAAACGCAAAAACAAGGGCGCCACCATCCGCCGGGGGAGGATTGAAGGTAGTAGGCCCCGATGGCGGCCGAGAGAATAATGGAGCCCAGGGCCGAAATGACGAAACCCCGGACCACGGGAATAAGGGCGTTCTCCTTCGATTTTCCCTTTTCCTTGGCCCGCACCATGATGCCGCCGAGGATGGAAGTGAAAACCCCGCTGGCGAGCACCATGAGGGGATAGAGGATCCAAGCCATCTGATGGGTCAGCTCGAACAAGGCGATACCCAACATGAGGACTGAGATGATGGTGACCCCGTAGGACTCGAAGATGTCCGCTGCCATTCCCGCGCAGTCGCCCACATTGTCGCCCACCAAGTCGGCGATGACGGCGGGATTGCGGGGGTCATCCTCGGGGATGCCCGCTTCTACCTTGCCCACCAGGTCCGCGCCCACGTCGGCCGCCTTGGTGTAGATGCCGCCCCCCACCCTCATGAAGAGCGCCACCAGGGTGCCGCCGAAGCCAAAACCTAATAGTGCGTCCGGAGCGGCGGTGCCAAGGACCATGAAGACGATGGTGGGGCCCAGGAGACCCAGGCCGATGGTGAGCATGCCGGTGACGGCCCCGGCGCGGTGGGCGGTGTGGAAGGATTCTGCAAAACCTTTCCGGGCGGCCTGGGTGACCCGCACATTGGCTTTCACCGCCATGCGCATGCCGATCTGGCCGACGGCGAGGGAAAAGAGGGACCCCATGCCGAAGGCGATCACGCGGGCAAGGCCGATGGCGACCTTAACCCCGTCCGGGGTAAGGACCGCGAATCTTTCGAGGGCCTCGCGGGAGGGAGGGATGACATAGACGGAAAAGAAAAGGGCTATCGCCAAGAGGACCATGATGGGGAGTATCCGTTGCAACTGTTGCTTGAGGTAGGCCTTGGCGCCATAGCTGATGGCCAGCCAGATTTTTTTCATCTCCCGGTCGCCCGTCGGCTCCCTCAAAACCAGGGTCCGCAGGTAAAAGGCATAAGCCACCGCCAAAAGTGAAATGGCGCAGATGACCCAAAGGGCGGCTTGCTCGAAAGATGAGAGACCTTGCATCATGATGGCGGGCCTTTCCGAGGCGTTGTTTTGACGGCTTCTCAGGGCCGCTTTTAACTGGGGGGTTAGGAAGACGCCGACATTTTAATTAAATCGGAAGTAGGCTTGTTAAGTTTGTTTGGGAAAAGCTTTGGGGGTTCAATCGGGGAAAGGGCTATAAAACAGTTTAATCCAGGGGGATTTGCACAAAAGGGAAGGAAATAAAACCTATTTCACCGCAGAGACGCGGAGAAAGGCGAAATTTAAAGGTTTTTAAAACAATGTTTAACTTTGCGTCTCTGCGTTGAAAATCTTTGTCGTTAGGGGTTTTGAAACAGGTTCTAAGTCAGGGGAGGTTAGTCTTCGTCCACGAGGGCGAATTCGCGTTGAGGGGCGGAACAGGATGGGCACTTCTCCGGTAGGCCTTCCTTGCGGTGGATCAGTTGCCCGCACTTGGAACAACGCCACATCAACTCTGTTAATTCCGAAATAGCGTTGTATTGGTAGTTGTTGAGGATCTTGATCTTGGGGATGAATTTGACTTCGGTCGCCATAGGGTTCCTTTTGATTTGATGTTATTAATTTAGGCCGGAGGGAAGTGGGGTGGAATGGGCAGTCAGGTTAAATCAGGGAAAAAGAAAAACCCTCAACAAACAATAGCCTTAATTGTGGCTTGTTTAGCAGAAGGCACAAATCCAAAGGGAAAAACAGCGTTAAGGAATGCAGTTCGGAAAGAAGGTCAAGACAACGGACAATAGCCCCAACAGAATGATGACGGCTCCGGTTGTAATGGCTAAAAGGTTGGAGGGCCAGCGATTGACGTGTTCACCCAATAGTTTCCGGTCATTGGTCAGCAAAAGCAGGAAGATCAAAACAATCGGGAGCAATAAGGCGTTTCCCGCCTCCACGATGACCGTAATGGTTACTAGGGGAATGTTTGGGATCAAGACAATGAGCGCCGCGATCACGACTCCCGCCGCGTAAAGGGAATAAAAGCGTTTGGCTTTCTGGAGGCGAAAATTCAGGCTGTGAGGCCACCCGAAAGTTTCGCCGAAAGCCCAGGCGGTGGAAAGCGCGACGACGAAAGCGCCCAAGAAAGCCGCGCTGATCAAACCAATGGCGAAAAAGGCGCCGGCATATTGGCCGGCCAGGGGCATCAAGGCGCTGGCGGCTTGGGCCGCGTCGTTAATCGATATGTGGCGGACATAGAGTGTGGCCGCGGTTGCTATAACGATGAAGGCCATGATCAGTTCGGTGATCACCGCCCCGATCCCCGTTTCCAGCCGCTCCATGGGAATGTCCTTCGCTGTCAATCGCTTGTCGACCACCGCGCTTTGCTGGTAATAGATCATCCAGGGCATGATTACCGCCCCAATGAGGCCGATGACCACCAGGATAAAATCGCGGGTGATGGAATGGGTGGGGATGACGAAAAGGCTCCGGCTGACTTCCCCCCAATCCGGATGGGCCATGAATGCCGCCGGTATGAAAAGCAAGTCCGCGGCGCAGAAAACCAGGGCGATATATTCGGCCTTGCGGTAGGAACCGGTCATGACGACGAATAAAAGGAGAAGGGCCGAAACGCTTACGGACACGGCCGGGGGGATATGGGCGATACGGGCCGCACTCAGAATTCCGGCAAACTCGGTCACCAGCGCTGCCACGTTGCAGACGAAGAGGATGGCCAGGGAAAACCAGGCCCATTTCAAGCCGTATTTTTGGCGGATGAGGTAGGCATGACCCTTCCCGGTGACGGACCCGAGGCGAGCGGTCATTTCCTGGACGACATAAAGGGGCAAGGCCAGGACTAGGAGGAGTCCCACCAGAAGGTAGCTGTATTGGGCGCCGGCGACCGCCGCCGTCGTAATGCTGCCGGCCTCGGTATCCGCCTGCATGACGATGAGGCCCGGGCCCATGACCGCCAGGAACGCGGCGATGGGGCGCCACCAGCCTTTTTGATTTTGGTTTTTGGTTTTACGGGGCGCGGTAGGTTGACTTTTTTTCATTAAATTAAGGATTCTTTGGCGATTTGTCGTGGTTTGAGTGTCGAGAACCCCATGATCGTATTGAAAACCATTATCAATGTCCAGCAATAAAAAAGGCCGCCTTTGGGAAAGCGACCTTTCAACCGAAGCGGCGGCTACTTTTTCTGTTTAAACTGATTTACAGCCCCGTCGACGGACTTTCTCAAATCCGCCACCGCGCCATCCACCCCCTGGCGGAGATCCTTCCAAGCGTCTCCCGTGGATTTCTCGAGTTCCACGAGTTTTTTGTCCACGCCCGCCTTTTGGATCTCCAAGTTTTTGACTTGCCGCTTGAAATCCGCATCGGCGGTTTTGCCGTCTTTTTTCAGGCCCTGCTTCAACTGATAGATCTTAGCGTTGATTTTCTTTAAATCCCTATGAACCTTTATTGCGTAATCTTTTTTAAGATCGTTCGTGTCCTGAGAGATCTTTTGATCGGTGGAATCGGCCGCAAAGGCCAGGCCCGCCGCCAATGCCCCCACCAACAAACCAGCAGCAAAGATTTTTTTCATGGTTTGACCTCTTTCGGTTGGAAAAAATTTACTTTTTAGCCACTGCACTCAGCAGAAACAAAATAACCAGGGCTCCCACGACCGCCACAATAAGATTACCCGCGAAACCGTAGGGGGATAAACCCAACTGGTTGAAAAGCCAAGTGCCGAAAACCGAACCCAGTATGCCGATCACCAAGTTGCCGGCGATCCCAAACCCCTTTCCTTTTTGGATCTTGCCCGCCAGCCATCCGGCCAAAAGACCTACAACCACAACCATTACCAGGCTGTTCATAAAGGCCTCCCCTTGAAAAGATTAAACAAGGCCACGACCTAAGTTTATTTTATGGAGAAAAAAGTTAGGAAAGAAAGGAGGGGGAGTTAGAAAGTTAACCCGGTTCTTATTCCCCGAGTTTTCGAAGCGTATCAAAGGAATAAAGGCCCGTCCCATGGCCGTCGGACCATTGGAAGTGAAGGGCATAGCGCCCCACCGGTGAAACAGCCGTGATGCGTACTGCGGGGTCAATCGCTTCCAGGTTGATCATCCGTTCGCCCGTCACCTCGTTCACGCATTGGGCGCAGGGGCACATGCTCCTCAAATAACGGTTGGGGTACCGCATAGTGGCACCGTCGTCCCAGGTGACGACGGTCACTTGGGGGTCTTCCGTGTTGACTTCCCGGGGCCGGGAGGAAACTTTGGAAGTCGCTTCATTAATGATCGAAAGCTGGGAGGCCATTTGCCGGGCCATAAGTTCATAGGCCTTGCCGGAAAGGGACTCGGGGTGGGCGGCTACCGTCGGGACGCCGTAGTCCCCATCCGCCGTAATGATGGGCTCCAAGGGAACTTCGCCCAAGAAAGGAACGTGCAGCTCCTCGGCCATCTTTCGCCCGCCACCCTTCTTGAAAATGGCTGTCACCTCGTGGCAGTGTTCGCACACGAAACCACTCATGTTTTCCACGATGCCGATAATGGGAACCTGGACCTGTTGAAACATCCGCAAGCCCTTTTGGGTAATGGTGCGGGCCACATCCTGGGGGGTGGTCACGATGATAGCGCCCGCCAAGGGCACCGATTGGGTCAAGGTCAACTGGATATCGCCGGTACCCGGCGGAAGATCGATCAAAAGGTAGTCCAAGGCGCCCCATTCCACCCCCGCCAGGAACTGTTGGACCAATTTGCTGGCCATGGGACCCCGCCAGATAAGGGCGGTGTCGGATTCCTGCTGTAGCATTCCCACCGACATAAATTTAATGCCATGTTTCTCGAAGGGGATCATCTTTTTGGAAAGGGGATCGGTGTCGGGTTGTTGGCCGACGACGCCCAACATTCGGGGGATGGAAGGACCGTAAACGTCGGCATCCATGAGCCCCACCGAAGCACCGGTTTTGGCCAAGGCCAGTGCCAGGTTGGCCGAGACGGTGCTCTTTCCCACGCCCCCCTTGCCGGAAGCCACGGCAATCAGGTTTTTGACCGTGGGCATATTGACGTTCTTGATGCCGGTGGGCGCCTGCCGGACGTTGGAAGTCATTTGGACCTCTACGCCGGTGACGCCTTCAAGTTTTCGCACGGCTTCGGTGGCCTGGCTTTTGAAGAGGTCCTTAACCGGGCAGGCGGGAGTCGTCATTTCAATATCGAAGGCCACTTTGCCTGCTTCGATTTTCATGTTCTTAATGAAACCCAAAGAAACGATGTCCTGGTGAAGGTCGGGGTCCTGGATGGTCCGAAGAACTTTCAGGACGTCCTGTTCGTTGATGCTCATTTGAATGATGCTCCTTGTTGATGGCGAGGTTATAACATCGAATTTGGGGCTTTAAAAAGCAAGGCGATCCACAATAGCTTAGGATCGGGGCGATATTGTGTCACTTCGTTCCCATTGAGAAAAGTTATATTTTCGCGTGAAATAAGTTAAAATACATAAGTTGAACTGCTCTTGGCAGGTATCGGTGTGTTCCCGTTTCCATTAATTTTTGTCTTGAAGTCATCTTCGGCCCATGAACCAGGCCCTCGAAAAACGGAGGCATTAATGTGCCGATTCACCGATTTTAACTACATCAAAATGGAAATCGGTACTATACCGACCTCTGTTTTCCGTGCGGCTTGCCGTGCGGCTACTTAAAGGAAGGCCGGCATGAAAGCAGTCATTATGGCGGGCGGCTTCGGCACACGCATGCGGCCCCTTACCATCAACCTTCCCAAACCTATGATCCCCATGGTCAATCGGCCAATCATGGAAATCATCGTGGAACTCCTTAAAAAACACAAGCTGACCGACCTCATTAGCGTGGTTTTTTACCAGCCGGAAGTCATCACCGAATATTTCCACGATGGCGCCGATTTCGGCATCCAGATGATGTACAAGGCCGCCGAATCCGACCTGGGCACGGCGGGTTCGGTGAAGAACTGCCAATCCTTGATCGGTGACGAGCGGTTTGTGGTCATCTCGGGGGATGTTTTAACCGACTTCGACCTCACCGCCGCCATTAAGTTCCACGAACAAAACAGGGCCAAGGCCACCATGATCCTGACGAGGGTGGAAAACCCCCTGGCTTTCGGCGTGGTTATCACTGGCAAGGACGGCAAGATTCAACGCTTCCTTGAGAAGCCCACTTGGGGCGAGGTTTTCTCCGACACGGTCAATACGGGCATCTATATTTTGGAACCCGATGTTCTCGACCTGATCCCGGAAAAATCCGAGTACGATTTTTCCAAGAATCTATTTCCCCACATGCTGAAGGAAGGCATGCTACTTTACGGCTATATCGCCCAGGGCTATTGGGCGGACATCGGCAACCTGGACCAGTACCGTATCGCCCACCAAGATGTCTTCGCGGGCAAGGTGGAAATAGCCATCCCCGGTTCCCGGCAAAACAAGGTGGGAAAGGAAATTTGGATCGGGAAGGGGACCCACATCGATTCCTCGGCCCAGCTTTCGGGCACCGTGGTCCTAGGCGACAATTGCAACGTCGGGAAGAACGCCAAGATCACCAATTCGGTCCTCGGGGACGGTTGTCAAGTGGAGGAAGGGGCGGTCCTTATCAACGCCACTCTATGGCGAAACGTTTTAATCGGCGCGGAAGCCCAGGTGAGGGAATGCGTCATCGCCTCGGGCGCCGACGTTCAGGAGAAGGCCAATGTTTTTGAGGGCGCCATCATCTCCGACAACTGCACCATCGGCAAAGAAGCGGTTATCAAGGCCGGCGTCAAGGTATGGCCCAACAAGGTGGTGGAGGACGGCGCCCAACTTTCCACCTCCCTCGTCTGGGGCGACAAATGGGCTCGGTCCATCTTCGGCCAGCACGGCGTCACCGGCATGGCGGGCATCGACATCACGCCGGAATTCGCCAGCAAACTGGGGGCGGCCTATGGGGCCTCGCTGCCCAAGGGTTCGACCGTCCTGACGGCCCGCGACATCCACAAAACCAGCCGCATGATCAACCGGGCGCTCATCTCGGGAATCCTCTCTTCGGGCGTCAACGTGCACGACCTGCAGGAAATGCCCATCTCGGTGTCCCGTTATGCGGTACCCAAGCTCACCGACGCGGGGGGCCTGCATACCCGCAAGAGCCCCTTCGACAAGCAGTTCATTGACATCAAATTTTTCGATGGGCAGGGTTTAGCCTTATCCTCCGGCAAGGAAAAAGGGATCGAGAATCTTTTTTACCGGGAGGATTTCCGTCGCGCCACCATGGAGGAAACGGGCGAATTGGTCTTCCCCCACCGCATGATTGAGTTCTACCACCAGGGATTTCTGGATGCCCTGGACGTGAAGGGCATCATGGAATACAAGCCCAAGGTCATCATTGATTACGCCTTTTCGGCCGCCGCCCCCATTTTTCCCTGGCTTTTGGGCAAGTTGGGCTGCGAGGTGGTGGCCCTAAACGCCTATATGGATGAAACCAAGCTCACCAAAACCCCGGAAGAATTCCAAGCGGCCCTGAAACAGCTTTCGGACATTGTGCCGACCTTGAAAGCCAATTTTGGGGTCTTGTTCGACTCGGGCGCGGAAAAGATTTTCGTGGTGGATGAAAAAGGCCATCTTTTGGAGGGGACCGAGCTCTTGGCCCTCTTTTCCCTTTATACCTATCACTGGCAAAAGGGCGCCAAGACGGTGGTGCCCGTCAATGGTTCCCATATATTGGACGACCTAGCAAAGGCCAACGGCGGGAAGATCCAAAGGACCCGCATCAATTATTATTCCCTCATGGAGGCTGCCACGCAAAAAGACGTGGCCTTCGTGGGCGAGTCCGACGGCGGCTTCATTTTCCCCTCTTTCGCGCCCTTCATGGATGCCATGATGTCCACTGCGAAATTAATGGAATTCATCGCTATTGAAGGAAAGCCCATCTCCCACTACCTGGACCAGATCCCCAAGAAAATCCAAATCAGCCAGAAGGTACCTTGCTCCTGGGAAATGAAAGGAACGATCATGCGCCACCTGATCGAGGACACGGAAGGCGAGAAGCGGGAACTGATCGACGGCGTGAAACTCACCCAGAACGGTTCTTCCATCATGATCCTGCCGGACGCGGACATGGCCCTCTTCCATGTGACCGCGGAGGCTGAGAACGAAAAGAAAGCTCAAGAACTTGTCACGGCCTATGTGGATAAGATCAAGAAGTGGCAAAGTTAGGATTCCGACCCCCCTAAAAGCGTTGCGAAGGTTCCAGAATTTCCCTAAACTTTCATCGTTTTTTCCCATTTGACCTAAAAGGACGTTAACCGTGGCTAAGATTACCTTTGGCACTTCGGGTTGGCGAGCAATTTTGGCGGAAGACTTCACCTTCGCCAATGTGAAGATTGCGGTTGCGGCCATTGCCCAACACCTCCAGCAAACAGGGGAGGCTTCCAAAGGCGTGGTGGTGGCGGGGGATTATCGATTCCTATCTGAAGAATTCATGAAAGCCACGGCCCAAGTTTTGGCGGGCCACGGCATTGTTTCCTATATGTGCCCCGTAGGGACTCCTACCCCCACTGTTTCGTACGAGCTCATCCGCCGTGGAACAGCTGGGTCCATCAATTTCACAGCCAGCCATAACCCGGCCCAATACCAAGGCTTGAAATTCAACGGCTCCGATGGTGGGCCCGCGCCGGTCCAAGTTACCCTGTCCCTGGAATCACTCACCGAGAGTATCGCTTCAAAAGGTTCCAAAATCCCTGAGATGCCCTATGCCCAGGCGGAGGAAAAGGGGCTTATCATCCCTATCGATCCCAAAGAGGAATATTTCAAGCGCATCCGGGAGATTGTCCAGTTCGACATACTCAAAAAGGCCCGATTGAAGATCGTTGTGGACCTCATGCACGGCAATGGAGCCGGTTACCTGGATATCCTCCTTCAAGAGGCGGGGATCAACCTAAAGGTCCTGCACAACAATCGCGACCCTTATTTCGGTGGGCAACATCCGGAACCTGGTGTGCAGCAACTAAAGGAAGCTTCCCAGTTGGTGCGAACCTGGCCGGCTCACATGGGGTTGGCCAACGACGGGGACGCCGACCGTTTCGGAATCATCGACGCGGATGGAACCTACATCACCCCCAACGAGGTCCTCGCCATCCTTTTCGACCACCTTTTGAACACCCGCGATTGGAAGGGCTGCGTGGTGCGCACTGTACCCACCACCCACCTCATTGACGCCATCGCCAAGGCCCATAACGTACCCTTGAAAGAAACGCCCGTCGGGTTCAAGTACATCGCCGAGATCATGGCCAAGGAACCCATCATCATCGGCGGCGAGGAATCCGGGGGCCTGACAGTCCATGGCCATGTGCCGGAAAAGGACGGTGTACTCGCCTGCCTTTTAATGGCCGAAGTGGTGGCCCAAGCCGGCAAGACCCTGTCCGCCGTATTGAAGGGGCTGTACCAGCAATATGGGGGTTACTACTCCGACCGCCTGAACCTCAAATTGAAAGACGGATTAAAGGAAGTCATGACCGCCAAGCTCAAGGATAACCCGCCCACTGATATCGCCGGCCAAAAGGTCACCGAAGTTTCCCACAAGGACGGCACCCAGTTCATCCTGGCCAACGGTGAATGGCTGGCAGTGCGTTTTTCAGGCACCGAACCCCTCATGCGTTGCTATATGGAGGCCCGTTCTCCGGAAGGCCTTGAACGGCTGAGACTGGCGGGCAAGGAATTAACCAACGTTTAAAAAATAAATTTTGAAACAATCAAAATAGAACACAGAATATATTCCGCGTTCTAAGGAAAAAAGGAGAAGCTAAGAAAAAGGAGAAGAGGAATGACGTTTCTGAAATTTATGAAAAATAGATTTGCGGTTTATGGGGCTGTCTTAGGGTTAATTCTGGGAGCCTTGAATTTTGGCTGGCTTGCTATTTTTAAGATGTGGAGTGGCGAATTACATTTACCCGAAAAGTTTTATGAAATTGCTGATGTTGATTCGGTATTAACGCAAATAGTTTTATTTTTGGTAGTTGTTGCTCTTAGTTCATTAATTGGTTTTGGAATAGGATATTTATTAAGCTTGTAACCTCTGAAAAACTCCCTGTTTTGGTTTGAAACTCTTCTCACCAGGGTTTTCAACCCCGCTTGGAGATGTTTTTGTTTCTCCAAAGGTGTTGCACTTACTCCTAGAACTCCTTTTTCGACCCTTCTTGCGTCATCTGCCTCTGAAAAAACTCCCCTTAGCTCAGGCCGCCGCCAACTTTACGGCTCTTTTCCCATTAAATGCGATGCCACAGATCAACACCCAAATCTTGTTTCGGGCCATCCCGTAGTACCTCATTCGTCCCATCGAACACCACCGCTTCAAGGTACTCATTGTCGCCTCGATCCCGCACCTCACACGGCCCCAAACCTTGTTTTGCTTTAATTGCCTCTGGGTCAGCTTCTGTCCCCGCCAAACACGATGTAACACTCGATTCCGAATCCCTCGTTCCTCCAAATATTCATCGTGTTGCGCCGACCGGTAAGCCTTGTCAGCAAATGCCTGTTCTACCCCGCGAGGAACCATGTCTTTGAAATGTTCGTGATCGTGTTCCTCAATATGACTTAGATCCATCTTTCGAATCAGGCCGCTTTTCTCGTCCTGACCCACATGAACCTTCATCCCATCCACGGCTTTTCCTTGCCGGGAGGTGTAATGAACATCTTCATCCACCGGCTTTCCCTCTTGATCCTTGGATTCCGGTTTACAGGCTCCTTCCACCAGGGTGGAGTCCACAATGGCCCCTTTCTTGACCAAAAGTCCTTTGCGATCTAAACCCTGTTGCACGGCCCCCCAAACCCGGTCTATCAAACCGGCTTCCCGGAGTCTTTCCCGAAACTTCACCAAAGTGGTGTCGTCGACGTGGTACTCTCGCACCCCTTCACCCACGAACCGCTCAAAACTGCGCCGGTCGTGGATTTCTTGGACTACTTCCACATCCGACAGGCCGTACCAGGATTCCAGCAAAAGGCATTTAAACAAGATCAAAGGCGGGATGGGAGGTCTCCCCGTGTTGCCCCGGTACATTTCCATCAGCAATTTCTCGATCTTCGGAAAGTCCAGAACCTTATCCACTTCCTCTAGCATGGTCTTTTTGAGTCGCCGGTTCTTGTCCTCGTACATCCCGAAGCTGATTTGCATGGAATCCCTCCGTCTGGAATGCTGCTATTATATTTCAGCATTTAGACGAAGGAGTTTTTCAGAGGTTACAGCTTGATAAAAAATAAAATATTTCAATTTGCGTTATTTGGTTTTTTTGTTGGAATTGTATTAACGGCAACATTTCTGGTAAGTCCATTAAGTGATAATTTTAGTATGTGGCTATTTTTATTTTCGAGTGCAGTAGTCGGATTATTTTGTTCCCTTTGGTTGGTGATGTGCTTTCGTGTTGCGAAGTGGAGTGAAGACCGTGGCAATGGTTTTTGGGGAGCGTTTTGGATAAGTATTTTATTTTGCCCGCTTTTTGGTGCATTGGTTGTATTTTTAATAAAACCAAATAAAGCAAAAACAGAACAATTGGTTTTGGAAAAAGGCGAAATGAAAAAGTGTCCATCGTGCGCCGAACTTATTAAGCCTGAAGCAATTAAGTGTCGGTATTGCGGACAAGAGTTATAAATTTTAAATTTGCGTTTTCCGCGAAGCGGAAAGCTTCAACAATTCATCGTTGAAACTGAGAATTCAACATTCGTTTTGCCTTTGAAGGTATCAAAGCCCCCCGTTTTGCGATAAACTTACTCCAGCTTCGTTCGTTTAGCTCTTTAAAAGAGGAATATTTATGCTCGAACATTTTCCTGTTTTAAAAGACATTCAATTGAAAATCAAACGTGGGTTAGGGATGTTTGTCCTATGGCTTGCCTTCAGCGTGGGGGCAGGCGCGGTGGCCTTCCAATTTTCCCCCGAAAATTCGGCGACGGCCGTGTACATCGCCGGGGGAGCGGCGTTGTTGCTCTTCCTATGGTGGGTCATCCTTTCCTGGCGCATCCGTAACCGCGTGGCGTTGGAGCTACAGGACCTGTTTTCGAAAAATCAAATGATCCCTTTCAACTTTATCCGAATCAAGGGCTCCATGCCCTGGAACGCCGCTTCAAACGTGGAAAAGCTGATTCAAGCCTGCGCTAACGAATATAAGTCCCTGTCGGAAAAAGCGAAATTGTCAAACCAGACCCTGGAAAAATATGTCGGCACTTCGGTGACCGAGAAAGCCGCGAAACAGGCCCTGAAATCCGAACTCGGGGGAGAACTGCGGCGAGTCTACGTGTTGTTTTCCGACGTAAGGGGCTTCACGCACATGACCGAACAATTGAAGCCGGAAGAAACGGTGGATGTCCTCAATAAGATGTTCGCGGCCATGGAGGAGGTCATCACCCAAAACGGCGGGGACATCAACAAGTATATCGGTGATGCCATCTTCGCCTATTTCCGGCGCCCCTACGGCAACGAAGGCGAGGCCGCCAAGATGGTCCTGCGTACCGCGATGCGGATGCAGGACCGGTTCGAACTATTGAACCAGTCTTTCAAGGTGGCCTATAGCCAGGAGGTCAAAATCGGCATGGGTATCGGCATCACGGCGGGGGAAGCGATTATGGGCAACCTGGGGTCTTCCAACCGGATGGAATTCACCCTCATCGGCGACACCGTCAACATGGCTTCGCGGCTTTGCGGTGTGGCGAAGCACGGCCAAACCCTGGTCAACGAGGAAATGGCCCGAGTGGCCAAGGATTACTTTCAACTATCCCCACTTCCGCCCATGCAGATCAAAGGTAAGACCGAAATGCAGACCCCTTACGCCGTTCTTGGCGAACAACTGGGAATCGGAAGATAAACAGTTTAAAATGAAAAGTGAACAATGAAAAAGCGTGAAGAGGTGAAGGCGTTCTCAACTTTTCATTGCTTGTTCCCCAATGTTTTTGGGTGGTTATCGTGAAAAAGAAAATCAAATCAAAAGTCCGCCGAAGCCATTCCAAACAAAAAGTAGACACGGCTTACCGCCATTTTGGCCTGAAAGCCGACCCATTCACCACCCTCTCACTCCAACGCCACAACCTTGACTATTTCGTGAGCCGCTCCGCCCTTATTGACCGGCTCCTCTCCGCCATATTCTCGGTTTCCAACATCGGCGTGGCGGGTGAGCCGGGTGTGGGTAAAAGCAGCCTCCTTCAGCTTTTGAAAAACCGCGTCCCCAAGGATTTTCACTGTGTCGGCATCGGGGTTCCGCTGGACGACGCTTCTTACTTTTTATCGGAATTGCTTCGGGAAATGTTAGTGACCATCCCGCCTGTGCCGGGGTTGAATTTCAAGGAAATCAGCCGTCGACTGGAAAGCGAGGGGCTCACCAAAAACGCGGTGTTTTCCATCATCCGGTCCATCACGTCCCGCCTGAAAAAACCTCTCCTGGTTTTCGTGGACGACCTGGAGAAGATCAAGGGAGACCGAGTCCAACACCTGACCCGATCCGAAAGGACCCTTCAACTATTGGAGGAGTTAAAGTCCCTTCTTGAACTGCCGAATGTGGGATTCGTCATGGCCCTTCAGGAGGAATTTTATTCCAAGGTCAGCCAAGTGGTCAAAGAGGGCGCTGAACCTACGGTCCTGGGTCTTTTCAAACATATGGTCTTAGTTGAAAAATTCACGCAGGCCGAACTCAAGCAAATTCTCCTCGTCCGGCTAGAGCGGGCCGGATTCAAAGGAGAACTGGAAGACTTTTTAGAGCCCGAAGCCCTGACCTTGGCCTTATCCATGGCCTCCGGCAACCCCCGCCGGTACCTTTATGTGCTTTCGGAAGGCATGTACCGCGGCTTCCAACGCAAGGGAAGCCGGGTGGAGTTCCAGGACCTGTTTGAGGCCGTCAATGAGCATTTGAAACTGGACCTGGTGTGCAAGAAGCTCCTTTACTTTCTTGCCAAGTCGGGCCGTGCCGTGGCTTCCAATTCCGACCTTCAGGCCTTCATGGGACTTGATACGATCTCCATCTCCCGGCGGTTGGAAGTTCTTTCCAAGAACCGGTTGGCCGAGGCAGTGGACGTCGCCGACGGCGCAAAGGTCTACGCCTTGCCCGGCTCCCGGGAGGCGGAGGCCGCCACCCAGCCCCAAGTGCGCGTGGTCCAAACCGCCGGCGGTGAAAAACTCTACGATCTCTCGGATGACGAAAAAACCGGGGAAATCCCGTGAAGCGATTCGTGGTGATGGTCACCACCCCCGGGCGGGCGGTGAGCGAGAAATTATCCAAGGGGTTGGTGCGGAACCGCCTGGCGGCCTGCGTCAACCGCCTGCCCGGAATCCGCAGCCGCTACTGGTGGAAGGGGAAAGTCGAAACCGCGCGGGAGGAATTGCTGATCATCAAAACCCGGATGGACCGGCTTTCCAAGTTGGTCCGGTGGGTGAAGAAGAACCATCCTTATACGACTTGCGAAGTCATCGCCCTGCCTATCGCCGGTGGAAACCCGGATTATCTCCGATGGATCGACCAAAGCCTTCATTGAAACAAACTTGGGAAGCCCTTAAAGTCTAAGAGTGTGGGATCGAAAACCGCCCAAAGGGGGGATATGTCTTCCCTGGAGTTAAAACAAAAATCCTTCCAATGGATCATCTTTACCCGGTGGATAAGTATTCTCGCTGTCGCCTGCCTCGTGGTCGCATTGGACAAGAAGATGCCCGACCGGCTTTTTACCGGTGTCTGGGCCATTATTATCGCCGCCGGCCTTTACAATCTTGTGTTGCACTTTCTAAGCCGGGATGAGCGTTTGGCTGGGCCTTTGACCCTCATCGGATTTTTTATGGACGGCCTTTTAGCCAGCTGGGGGATTTCCATCACCGGCGGACCGGTGAGTGCCTATATCCCTTTTTATCTTTGCATCATCATGGCCGCCTGCCTGGTGCTTTCCCCCCGTTTGGCAGCGGTTACGGCCCTGGCCCAACTTTCGCTGTTCCTTTCCACAGTTTGGCTTTGCTACCAGTACCACATTCCTTCAGATTTCGCCCCCCGCGATTCCAACCTGTTTTTCGTGCTCGTGGAATCCAGCCCATCTGAGGTAAGGCGGGAAATTTACCTGGAACAGGCGATCCGATGGAGTTTCTTTTTTCTGCTGACGGCCGGTCTTTGCGGGTCCCTTGTGCGCCAGGTCTGGAACCGGGAAGAACGCTTGCGGGGAAGGGAGCGGGAACTGGAACAGAAACGCCACCTGATTCAAATGGGTGAATTGACGGGCCGGGTCGCCCACGGAGTTAATACACCCTTAGGCCTCATTTCAGGCAACCTGGAAATGCTGATCGCTGAAACCCGCAAAAGCAGCCAAGCCTACAAGCGGCTGGCTCAAATCGAACAATATGTGCAAAGGGCCATTCACACCGTGCGGGATATCCTCAATTACAGCCGGCATACCCTTTCTGAAATCCAGCCGACTTCACTCCCGGAGGTGATCAGGGCGGTCGTGGCGGCGGTACAGCCCAAGCTCCGGAGAGTCGGCGGAAAACTGATCCTGGACGTTGACCCCCAAATTCCACCGATTGCGGCCTATCCCGAGGGGCTTTTCCAAGCCCTCCTCAACCTGGTTGAGAATGCCGTGGATTCCATTTCCGCGGGAGGATTGATCACCCTATCGGCCCATTTTCAATACCGAACCATGCGGTTGAGCGCTGAGGACAAACGGGGAGAAATCAGGGTAGTAGTCCGGGACACGGGAAAAGGCATTCCGTCCGCGGAACTCAAAAGAATTTTCGAGCCCTTTTATTCCACAAAGGGTTTCGGCAAGGGAACCGGCCTGGGATTGGCCATCGTGAAACGCATTGTGGAAGAACACCATGGGGCCATTAAAGTGGAAAGTCGGGTAAAGGAAGGGACGGTGTTCACGCTTTTATTCCCCACTGACCTGCCTGCGCGTGAAGAGGCCAACAAATCGGAGGAATTTTACTATAATGAAAAGGAAAGTATCGCCGTGAAGGAACCTGAGTAATGAAAAAGACCGCCCGGAAGAAATCCCTCGTCACAAAAAAACCGAAGAAATCCGGATATGGCAAAGCCCACTTATTAGTTGTAGATGACGAGGTTGATTTCGCCAAGATGATCCAAAAAACCCTCACCCAAGCCGGTTACCGTGTCGACGCGGCGGCTAGTGCCACCCAGGCCATCGCTTTCCAGCGTAAACATTCTTACGACCTGGCTATCGTGGATATGCGAATGCCCGAAATGACGGGATTGGAACTGCTTCAATACTTGAAGGTCAGGGATAAGAAAATGTTCGTGATCCTGATGACTGCCTACGGTTCCTTGGCGGTGGGTATCGAAGCCCTCCGAAAAGGGGCGATCCATTACTTGGCCAAACCCTTCAAACTTACCGATTTAAGAAGGGACGTGGAAGATGCCCTCGAACGCAGATCGCAGTACTTGGAGGAGCAACGCATTTTTCCCCAACGCTCCGCGATGGACGAGTGGTGACCCGTCATTTTAATTAGCGGCTTAAAATGAAGAGTCTAAGATTGACTCTTCATTTTTTAGAAGTTGTTCATTTTAGTTCCGGGCTTCTTTTTCAAATCACAAGGAGAATATTGGATTGTTAAAACGTTCCATACTCCCGCCGAAAAAAAAGAGCATCCCTGAACCGACCATTGCCCGCTTACCGCGTTATTTGAGAAGCTTCACCGGGTTCATCCATGACCACCGGTCTGTCATCTCTTCCAAGGAGTTGGCTGCGGCCTCAGGTATCAACTCCGCCCAAGTGAGGAAAGACCTGGCTTACTTTGGCCAATTCGGCCAACGGGGGATCGGCTATGACGTCAAGAACCTGGATGTCAAGATGCGGGAAATTCTGGGGCTCCACAAGGCCTGGCGTATCGCCATTGTAGGGGCGGGCAACCTTGGTACGGCCCTCCTCCAGTATGGAGGATTTACCAAGGCGGGATTCAGAATTGAGGCAGCCTTTGATGTGGACCCCTCTAAAGTCGGTTGGGAACTGGAGGGGATCCGGATATGGGCCACACCGGCAATCCGGCAGGTGGTTCGGGAAAAGAAAATCGAAATTGGTGTTTTAGCGGTGCCTGCCAGCCAGGCTCAGCGGGTGGCGGACGACCTAGTCGACGCCGGAATTAGGGCCATTCTTAATTTCGCTCCCTGCACCCTGACGGTTCCCAAATCGGTTCTGGTTCGGGGAGTGGATCTGGCTTCCGAGCTGGAACATCTAACCTATTTTTTGGAAAAATCGAATAAAGGCGATAAGTGAGGGTTAATCCCGTAAATGTCATCTTAAAAAATTGTGTTTCAAAAATGTTAATAGCATGATATTTTTTAACCGTTGTAATTCCACAGGGTAAACAACAACCCAGGAGATGAGATGGGAAAAGCCGATAAAGTCATTGAGACCAAGACCTTCCAGGGCCTTCGGAAGATGTACCACGTCTTGGCTTCCTCCCTTTTCCCGCTTGCCTATCTTTACCAGCCATTTGGATTAAGCCTTCCCGAAACCAAAAACTGGCTCTTAATCGTTTCGGGTAGCTGTTTCCTCGTTTCCTTTACCTTCGATTTTTTGAGGCTTCACGACCATAAATTCAATTCCCAGTTCATGAAGGTGTTTTCGGCCTTCATCCGCCGTACCGAAACCAACCGCTATAACGGCTCGACTTTCCTTTGTTTCGCCTTTTTCGTGGTGATTTTGCTGTTTTCCCGGTATATCGCTATTACCGCCATGTTGTTCTTGTCTTTGGGGGACGCGGCGGCGGAATTAGGGGGCAAGAACTTCGGGCGGCTCAAGATTTTCCAGCGGTCCATGGAAGGAACAACGTCTTTTTTCGTGGTTGCTTTCCTGATTGCTTACGCTTTTTTTGAGGATTGGCGGATCGCTTTTTTGGGCGCTTTCGCGGGAGCCATGGTGGAGCTTTTCTCCTTTGAGGTGGATGATAACTTGACTGTCCCCATTGGTTCGGCTGTAGCCCTTTGTTTAGTCTTGGTCTTATTTCACCTCGGGAACAATCTTTTCTCCTTTTAAAGTTCCTTCCCCTTGATTCAAAAAAGCCCTAAATAATGGTTGTTTTGGATTTACCGTTGAAAAACTAACTATCCGGCAAATCTGTGTCCCAAGTTTTCGATGTTTTTTGCTTTTGTTTGAATTAAATGGCCCTCACTCCGTCAAAATCTTTGAAGTTCCCCATAAATAATGTCGTTTTATGAAAAGGGAAACCCGTTAACTTTTGGCATATTTAATGCTTTTTAATTTAATCGATGATTGAGTCGCTCGCTTGCAAGCGATGCCTCGGAACCAAAGAAACCATGGTACCCGCTTCTTTTCCCGGTTATTAAGTAATCCCGGAAAAAGGGGAAACCCGGTCAACCCGAAAGTTTGGGGGGCTGGGAGGCAGCTGCCCAATGCTCAATGGATGCCGGAAAGCGAGGAAGTTATGGATGAGAACTGCCGGAGAATTGAGAAGTTGCTCGATTTATACCGGGACGGAAAGCTGACGGACGTCCAGAAGGCCGATGTGGAGTATCATTTGCTGGTTTGCCCAGAATGCATATTCCTTTTGACCCTGGTCCCGTCCTTGAGCCCGGAATAAGTCCCTTTTCTTAAAAAAGAGCCAACATGCCCGCCCTGCCCGGCGGGCTTTTTGTTTTCCAGACTCCCTCAGGCTTTTAAAGCCAAGCTGGATGCGGGGGCCCTTTCGCCGTTTCACTTCAAAGCCCCTCCAAAACTCCCATCTCGTAACGGGCAAAGGGTTGACTTTCAACCGCTTCCCGGCAAAAATCTCCCGAAATTTAAATTTTTTTTGAGGGTTTCCTGCGCCTCGGGGCGCGGGAAGCCCTTGTTGTGTTTACTCCATTCCCGACCATGGGCAATGTCGGCACGCAAATAAATGAAGGCACAGGAAACGTAAAATGGAAAACCCCCCAACGGCCGTCCCGGCCGAATCCTCATCCCATAAAACGCCTTATTCCCTCGAAAAACTCAAATGGCCCGCAGCCCAGGAGGCTCTCCAGTCCCTTCGGGAAGGGAAACCCAATATCCTCATCCACGGCACCCCCGGATCCTCCAAATCATTCCTGTTGGCCTGGTTTTACCAGCAACTCGTAGAGAAAAAAACCTGGGTCCTCCTGACTCCCACGCGGGAAGAGGCCCTCATCCTTCAGGACGACCTTTCCAGCTGGTTGCCCCAAGTGCCGGTTTACCTTTGCCCCTCCTGGGAAACCCTGCCCCATGATGCCGAGACACCCGATCCGGAGCTCGTCGGTGAGCGGCAAAGAGTTTTTTACCAATTGCTGCAAGGCGAGAGCTGTATCGTCGTCGCCTCCTTGATGGGCGCCCTTCAATACACCCTTTCCCCCGAGGAGTGGCTGGACCAGGTTTTGATCCTCAAAAAAAACCGGGAGGCACCGTCCAACCTCAAAGAAAGACTGGTCGCCATGGGATATGAAGCCGTCACCCAAGTGGTGCGACTGGGCCAGTTCGCCATGCGGGGCGGTATCCTGGACATCGCCTCGCCGGGGTCGCCTTCGGGACCGGTGCGGCTTGAGTTTTTCGGCGACACCTTGGAATCGGTCAGGCCCCTGGACATCTTGAACCAACGCTCCAGCGGCAACCTCGAGGAGGTCCATGTCTTTCCGGCCCATGAGGTCGTCCTGAAGGATGAAACCCGTTACAATCTGAGGCAAGCCTTGAAGGCCAAGGTCAAACAGGGAAGCGAGGAGTCGCCTTCCCGCTGGGCGTCGGACGCGCTGGAGCTCTTCAACCAGACCCACCAGTTCCCGGGTTGGCAATGGCAGGCGGTAGGGGCCCTGGAGAAGAAGGGGTGCCTTTTCGACTATCTTCCGAAGGAAACCCGTCTTTTCCTCCTCGAGCCCCTGGCTTTTGAGCGCAAATGGGAAGAGCTGCAAGACGTTTTGGCGGGATGCAATCAACAAGCGGCTGAAGACGGGGCGGACCTGTTCGACGCCCAAGATCTTTTTTCAGACGTCAAGTTCCTCCGGGACGCAGCGAAAAAAGGAAAAGCAACCGCGCTGGCCCAGATCGACCAGGAACTTTTCGGAAAGCCCCCTGATTTCAACCATGCGGTGCCGGGACGGTCCCTTCCACCCTATTACGGGAAATTCGCCACCTTCACCGGGGACTTAACAAAATGGCTTTCTTCCCAGGCCCAAGTGCTCCTTTGGTGCCACAACCGCGGGGAGAGGGAAAGGCTTTCGGAGCTCCTCAAACAGGATGAAATAACCGTCAAGGCCAATCCCCAACTTTCGTTAGCCTTGGGGGAAATCGAGCAAAGTTTCGTTTTCGACGACATCAACCTCTTCGTTCTGCCCGACCACGACTTGTTCCGGCGTTACCGGGGACGGCGGCGCCAGCGGGTAAGGACGATTTCGGGCGGAAAACCCCTGGCTTCCCTCAATGAAATTTCCATCGGCGACTGGACCGTCCACGTCGATTGCGGCATCTGCCTTTACCGGGGCCTGACCCCCCTCACCATCGACGGCGTGACGCGCGAGTACATCCAGCTGGAATTCGCGGACAACGAGAAAATCTACCTGCCCACGGACCAGATCGCGCTCATCCAGCGTTTCATCGGGGCCGAGGGCTCACCCTCCTTGACCAAATTGGGCGGGGAGCAGTGGAACCGCACGAAGGCCAAGGTGAAGCGCGAGATCGAGGCGGTGGCGCGGGAGCTCATGGCGCTTTATTCCACCCGCCAGGTCTTAAGAAAGAAACCCTTTTCCACTGATACGCCCTGGCAAAACGAGTTCGAGGATGCCTTCCTTTTCGACCTCACCCCCGGACAATACACCTCCGTGCGGGACATCAAACGCGACATGGAATCGGACAAGGTCATGGACCGGCTGGTCTGCGGCGATGTGGGTTACGGCAAGACGGAGGTGGCCATGCGGGCCGCTTTCAAGGCCGTCCAGGACAAACGCCAGGTGGCCGTCCTGGTGCCCACGACCATCCTCGCCCAACAGCATTACCACACCTTCAAGGAACGCATGGCCGAGTACCCCGTGGAAATCCAGATGCTGTCGCGTTTTAGAAGCCGCGCCGAGATCAAGCACGCGCTCGACCTCACCCGTGAGGGCAAGGTCGATATCGTCATCGGCACCCACCGGCTCCTGGGCAAGGACGTCAGGTTCGCCAACCTGGGGCTTTTGATCGTGGACGAGGAGCACCGTTTCGGCGTGGGGCAGAAGGAGAAAATGAAATCGCTCAAGCATGATGTCGATGTCCTCACCCTCACGGCCACACCCATCCCCCGGACGCTCCACATGTCGCTTTCCGGAATCCGGGAAATCTCGGTTATCGACACGCCGCCCAAAAACCGCAGGCCTGTCCTCGTTCAGGTTTCCCCCCTGGACGACCGTTTGGTGGCCGAGGCTATCCGCCGGGAAATGAACCGGGAAGGCCAGGTTTTCTACGTGCACAACCACGTCCAGGACATCGAACGCATCGCCGACCGCCTGCACAAGCTGGTTCCCGAAGCCAAGCTGGCGGTGGCCCACGGCCAGTTGACCGAGCATGAGCTGGAATCCATCATGATGGACTTCGTGGACAAGGAATACCACGTGCTGGTTTGCACTTCCATCATCGAGTCGGGCTTGGACATGCCCAACGTCAACACCCTCATCGTGGAACGCTCGGACGCCTTCGGACTGGCCCAGCTTTACCAGTTGAAGGGCCGGGTAGGCCGTACCGACCGCCAAGCCTACGCTTATTTCTTTTACCCCCGCCACGTGACCCTGCGCGAACTGGCCCAAAAACGATTGGAAGTGCTGCAGGAATTCTCGTCTTTGGGAAGCGGCATGCACGTGGCCATGAAGGACATGGAAATCCGTGGGGCGGGGAACGTGCTGGGCACCCAGCAGCACGGCAACATGGACTCCATTGGTTTCGACCTCTACAGCCGGATGCTGTCGCAAGAAATCGCCCACTTGAAGGGCGAGGAGACCGCCGCCGACTTCACGCCCCTTTTATCCCTGGGTGTGACGGCTTATTTCCCTAAAGACTACATTCCGGACGAGACCTTGAAAATCGAGTTTTACCGGCACCTGGCCGAGGCTACCGAAGAAGGTCAACTCACCCAAGTCGAAGAGGAACTCCAAGACCGTTTCGGGCCACTTCCCCTGGAGGCCCAGATGCTGTTGAAGGTGGCATCCCTGCGCCCCCAGACCAAGCGCCTTGGCATCCAGCGGCTGGAGGCCCAGAACGGATGGGTGTCTCTGCAATGGCACCCGGACCTGACTCCGCCCGCCGACCGCGTGGCCAAATGGTTTAAGCAGTGGCCTCCTTCGCGCATCCGCTTTTCACCCCAGGACCCCAATTCAGTGTCCTTCCGGGTAATGAAAGGGGATGAGGGGCCGGAAAAACAAATGGAGGCGGTGCAAAAGCTGTTGAAGGATGTTGCCGCCGTCTAGAAACCTCAAGCTGTCCATTTCCGGCCCCAGTTCCATTGAAAGCCTAAAAAGCTTTGTTGGCAGCCGGTAACTGAACTCGAATCGCCGGTTTCCAGCCTTGCGGCACATGGGGGGGCGTGCTAGGATACCGCCTTCTTTTGGCTAGTTTTAATAAAGAGAGAGGGAGTTCCTCATGTTTTCGCGACTGAAAAAAGTGCTTTTCTACGCCACCTCCATAATGGTTTTATTCATGGCCGGTTGGGCCTGCAACAAGTACAGCAACGTAGCCGGTATCTCCGACAGCGCGGTGGTCGCCGTTGTCGGGGACCATCAAATTACTTTTGGGGATTGGATGCGGCAGACCGATTTGTTGCGGGTTTTCGCGACCCCTATCGATCCCGATAACAAGGACCAGGTGAACGCGGTGTTGGACAGCCTGATCGACCAGGAAGTCGTCCTGGAAGCCGCTCAAAAGGCGAAATTCTCCAATGGGGCCTTCGATGAGGACGTGAAGAAAAAATTACAGGAAGCGGACCTGAAGCTTAAGGATTTAAAGGACAAGCTCGAAAAAGACATCCAAACCCTGCACCGCATTGAAAAAAGCTACCAGGATCCCTACAAGAAAATGCTGTTGGCCCGCCAGTACGCCAACAGCCAAGTCGACGACGTCGTGGTGACGGAAAAAGACTTGCGGGACTGGTATGATGATTATTCGGCCAAGGCCAAGGCGGCGGGGCAAAAACTCCCGCCTTTCGAGAAGGTCAAGGACAGGATCAAGTCCACCGTCCAAGCAGAAAAATTCCTCAAGGACCTCGAAGCCACCACCAAGGTGGACCGCAAACAGGATGTCATCGATAAGTACCTGGCCAGTTTGTCCATCAGCGAAAAGATGTTGGATTCGGAAGATGGCGGCCTTTCCATCGACAAGAAGGCGGACTCAAAGAACACCGGGGGAAAATAAGGACCCGGCTTTAACGGCGAGACATTGGGCTTCCCCAAGGGGCATTGGATAAAGGCGATGGCGGGACTGGGGATCCTCCTGGCGGGTTGCTCCTCCACGCCGACCGTGGACCTAGTGCCGCCCTATGTCCCACCGGACAAAACGGTGGTGACCGTCAACGGGGAACCCCTCTCCCTGGAAGATTTCGACACCGAATTCCGCCTCATGCAAATCCATTATGACGCCGTCACCGAAGGCGAGATGCGCGCCATCAAACGGCGGCTTTTCGAACAGGTCATCAACCGTAAACTCCTCATCCAGGAGGCCCGCAAGGCCGGGCTTAAACTGACTCAACCGGAAGTGGATGAAGCCCTCCAGGACGCCCTCAAGGACGTGCCCGAGGACTTTTTGGCGGTTTTGAAGATCAAAGGCGTGAGCCCGGACGCCTGGAAACGCAAACTCCTGCAAGAGCGGCTGGCCCGAAAAGTCGTGGAGCAGGAGGTCAATTCCAAGGTCGAAATCACGCCTGAGGAGACCGAGGAGTACTATTGGACCCACTTGACGAATTATTGGCGTCCCCAGGCGGTCCACGCGCGGCACTTGGTCGTCCAAAAGAAAGGCGATCTTGAAAAAGCTCTCGCTGGCTTGAGGAAGGGGGAAGATTTCGCGCGGATCGCTTCCACCTTCTCGGTTGGCCCGGAAAAGTCCGTGGGCGGGGATTGGGGGTTCATGGATGCCGACCGGCTTCCACCGAACTATCTCAAGGTCCTCTTTTCTTTGAAGCCGGGCGAGATTTCAAAGCCCTTGAAGGACAATTTTGGGTATCATCTGTTCCAATTAATCGAATGGCGCCGTCGCGGGATGATTCCTTTTCCCGAGGCACGCGATAGGATTCATGACGACTTGATGAAGGAAGAGCAGGACCACCGTTTCGACCAGTGGATGGCGGATTTAAAGAGAAAATCGGCCATCAAGGTCAATCAAGACATGGCCCCGGTCATCGGGGTCACCCTGGAGGATTTACGTGAGGAGTAAACGAATTGGGGTTTTGGGTGCCGTGGCGGTTTTGGCGCTTTTCGGCCGCGGCTGGGCGGCCGACACCGCCCCGAAGACGGTGGATGAGATCGCCCTGGTCGTGGATCAGGATGCCATGACGAAGGGTGAAATGGAGGAATCGATCTCGGATATTTTCGCGGCCCAGGGCCTGAAGATGCCCGCCGCCGGAAGCCCCGATTATGAAAAAGCCCGCAAGGACGTGGTGGAGGGGTTCATCCGGGAAGTCCTGCTGGCGGAGGAAGCCGACCGCGAAAAAATCGAGGTGTCCGACGGCGAAGTGGACCACCAAGTGGACCAAGAGCTGGAGAACATGAAAAAACGCTTTTCCGGCGATGCCGAATTCGAGGAAGGCCTCAAAAAGGAAGGCATCAACGAAGACGACCTGCGGCAGTACGTCCACGACCAGCTGTTGCGCCGCATCAAGGCCCAACGGGTCCTTCAAATGAAGCAACATGACCTTCCCGGTTCGGTTTTCGTCACGGACGATGAAGTGAAAAAGTATTTCCAACTGCACCCCAAGGATTACGAACAGGTCAAGTTTTCCATCATCCTTTTCCACATTCCCCCCAAACCCAAGCCTGGTTACGAGGCCGAAGTCGAAAAACAAGCCAAGGGTATCCTTGGAAATCTCAAGGCTGGGGCCGATTTCGCGGCCACGGCCAAAAAGTATTCGGAAGACGCCTCCTCGGCCCAAAACGGCGGGGACGTTGGGACCCATTACCGGGTGGATTTGGACCCCCAACTGGCCGATGGCGTTTTTAAAATTCCATCGGGAGAGTTAGGCCTGGTCAAGACCACCGACGGCGTTTACATCGCCAAGGTGGAGCGCAAGGGAACGGCGGATTACGACTCGGTCGCCCCGGACATCAAAGCCCACTTACTCAAACAAAAACAGGATTCGGCCTTGAACCTGTTCTTGGACGGGCTCAAGAAGGATGCTTATATCGTTGAGGACGGAAAAGTCGTTACTTTTAAGGAGACACCCCAGGAGGACCAGACGGCGCAAACCGGCCAGGCGGCGAACGCCCCTTCGACCGAAACGGCATCCCCCGCGCCCGCCCCCCCGACGGCGGGCACTGAAACGGCTTCCAGCGGGGCGGCCACCACCGGAACCTCCTCGCCTTCTTCCGCCGAGGCTCCCCCACCGGGGGAAATTTATCCGACCCTTCCCGACGGCGGTGGCTTCACCCTGGAAATCGGGGCCAGCGGCTTTTCCTACGGCACGCAGGACCTTTCCAATTACTACGGCCCGGGAATCAATGTCGGCCAGAATTTCCCCTTCGGTGCCGGAGCGCACTTGGGGTTGGATTTCGCGCTGGACCCCACCCTTCAGCTCGGTGTGAAGGTTGAGGCCCTGCGAAAATTCACGGAAACGGTTAATTTCTCCCCGCTGAACCAAAACACCTATAGTGAAGAATGGACCTCCGGAGCCGGGGGCGGGGCCTTGGAAGCCAAGCTCCTCATCCCCTTGGACGAGAGCACCAATTTCATCGTGCATGCCAGCGGCGGCTATTACTTCCTTTTGGGGGCTAGCGTCACCGTGGCGGGTTCGTCGGTCACGGAAAACGCCGATTTTTCCGGGTCCAATTTCGGCGGAGACGCGGGGGGATCCATCGAGTTCTTCCTGGATGATTCCAAGACTTCGGCGCTGGACCTGGACGCGGGTTACCGTTTCCTCCAATTCCGCCCGATAACGTCGAACCTGATCTTGAATAACAACGGCCCCATCGCCAACTTCTCCACGCCCTTGGCGAACAATGACGGAAGCCAATCGATGATCGATCTCTCCGGCATCGAGCTGGGAATCGGGTTCCGGTTCTACCTGGACAAAGAAGGAAGTTAAAGGCATCCGGGAGCCGGCAACCGCCGGCTCCCGGATGAAAGACCCTTGCGAATCGACCTTTTTTTGAAGCTCATGGGCGTCACCAAGACCCGCATGGCGGCCAAAAGGCTCTGCGACATGGGCAAGGTGACCCTCTCCGGTAAAAGCCTCAAGCCTTCCCATGAACTGGAAGGGGGCGAAACCCTCGACGTATTCCTCCCCATGAAAGAATTGAAACTCAAGGTTCTCGAAATCCCTTCCGGCCATTCCGTGGCCAAGGCCGACCGCGCCGGGTTTTTCCGGATCGAATCGACAACCGAAAATCCATGGAACCACGAAGTCACTAAGGGCGCCAAGAACGGCGAAAACTTGTGATCGATAGATTTTTGGCTTCTCTTTACGCCCTTTGCGTCTTTGTGGTTCAATCCCCTTTTATTAAAAGGCCGGATGCTTTTGACCGCCGGCTGGGTTATCTTAACAACAGGTTCTAAGACGGCCCGAAGAGAGGGGACCCATGCCGATCTCGTTTGATGAGGAACTGGCTGATTTAAAGACAAAGATCCTGTTGATGGGCTCCAAGGTGGAGGAATCCATCCGCCTCTCCGTCAAATCCATCCTCGACCGGGATTCCAAGCTGGCCCGCTGGGTGCTTCAAAACGACCGCGAAATCAACGACTTGGAAACCGAAATCGACGAGCTTTGCCATAAGCTCCTGGCCCTTCACCAGCCCATGGCGGGGGACCTGCGGTTCATCACCAGCTGCATGAAGATCAACTCCACGCTGGAGCGCCAGGGCGACCTGGCGGTGGACATCGCCGAAAGGGCCATGACCCTGAACGAGATGGCCCCCCTCCATTCGGCTGCCGATATCTCGCAGATGGCCCGCATCGCGCAGGAAATGGTGAAGGCTTCCCTGGATTCGCTGGTCAACCGCGACGCCGGCTTGGCCCAAAGGGTCTGCGAAAGGGACGACGAAGCGGACCAGCTCAACGACCAGATCATCCGGGTCCTCATGACCTATATGCTGGAGGACCGCGCCAACCTCAAAAGAGCCTTCGACCTGATCCTGGTCTCCCGCTACCTGGAGAGGATCGCCGACCACGCCACCGGCGTGGCCATGGACGTGATCTACCTGGTGAAGGGGAAGGATGTCCGCCATCACCAGAAGCCGCCCTTGGAATCCCTCCAACAGCCCTAAGTACCGTTCCCGCCTTTTGTCCCAAAAAGAAAAAACCCTTACATCGTTTCAGTTAAAGAATTGTAAATACCCCCTTTGGGGTTGACCTTCCCGCACGGTTGGATATCCTACGCCGAGCCATGAACAAGAAAGCCCTTATTCCAACCTTCCTAATGTTCCTGCTGGTTTTCCCCGGCTTCTCTTGGGCGGATGACTCCTCCGAATCTTTCCAACCCGAGTCCTCTAACCTCCATTTCCAAACGACGTTCCTTCCCCAATACCACGGGTCCATCCCCGCCGTTTATACCGGGTCCAACAGTCTTTCATCGAATCCTGAGCTCGACATGTCCTTCACAGCTACCCTGTTTCTGGGCTTGAGAGCCTGGGAAGGAGGTTACCTCTACGCCGATCCGGAAGTTCCCGCGGGCAGCGGCTTCAGCCACGTGACCGGCATCGGGGATTTTCCCAACGGCGAAATCTCGAAGGTGGGGACGGAGAGCCCCACCTACAATCAGGCTCGGCTCTACTTCCAGCAAGTCTTCGGATTGGGCGGGGAACAGGAAAAGCTCGACAGCGACCAGAACCAGGTGGCCTGCAAGGAGGACATTTCCCGCCTCACCCTGGCCGCCGGGAAGTTCGCTTTGCCCGATTTCATCGACAACAACGCCTATGCCCATGACGCGCGCACCCAATTCATGAACCTGGCCTTCGTGGACGACCTCGCCTGGGACTACGCCGCCGACACCCACGGCTACACCCTAGGCGCGGTGGCGGAGCTCAACCAAAAGGATTGGGCCGTCCGATTCTGCGAGGCCATGGTCTCCACCGTGGCCAATGGACCCGATTACGACTGGAACTTGCCCGAGGCCCACTCCGAAAACGCCGAATTGGAATGGCGCTACGGCGCGGATACTGCCGCGGGAAGGCTTCGGTTCCTGGCTTACGCCAACCACGCCCATATGGGGCGCTATCAGGACGCCCTTGACGCCTCGCCGGTCGATCCGAATGTGACGTCCGTGCGGCAATACAGCGAGAAATTCGGCCTGGGGCTCAATTGGGAACAGGGCCTGAACGCTAATCTCGGGCTCTTCGCCCGCTTGGGGTGGAACGATGGCCAGACGGAGACCTGGGAATTCACGGCAGTGGACCAGCAAGCTTCTTTGGGGCTCTCGGCCAAGGGGGAAGCCTGGGGGAGAGCCGACGATATGGCGGGCTTGGCCGTGGCCATCAGCGGCCTCTCGGCCCAGCACCAGGCCTACCTGGCGGCGGGAGGGCTTGATTTCGACATCGGGGACGGCGCCCTCAATTATGCCCCCGAGGAAGTCATGGAGCTTTTTTACCTCTTCAAACCCATACCTCAGGTCAGCCTGACGCTCGACCTGCAGGGCATCAACAACCCCGCTTATAACCAGGACCGAGGGCCGGTGGGCATCATCGCGGGCAGGGTCCATTATGAGATTTAAGAAAAGAAACATGCCTCCGGCCCGGTGGAACCTCCTCTTCGCGGCCTCCATCCTCATCCTGGGAACGGTTTTCGCGTTTGCCCGCCCATCGGGGGCCGCGACAGATGAGGCTAAAGCCCGGTACATCCAAGGCCTCGTGAACTACGTCCAATGGCCTTCGCAGGACCCCCAGGCCGACCCCAAAACCCCCCTAACCATCGGGGTCATCGGGGCGGACAGCCTGGAGATCGCGTTGAATTCCCTCTTGAAAGGCCAGGCATGGGAGGGAAGGTCCTTCCAGGTTAAGGGTTTCCGCTCCGCGGACCTAGGCTTCGCGGCGGATTACCGGCTTTGCAACATCCTCTATATCGCGCGTTCGGAGAAGCGGGACCTCGCCTCCCTCTTGAAAGCCCTCAAGGGTTCCAGCGCCTTGACGGTCTCGGATATGAAGGGTTTCAACGAGGCGGGGGGTATGGTCGAAATGGGCGGCTACGGGGACCCGATCGTGAGCACCATCTACCTGGACCCGGTGAGCGCCGCCGGGATCTTCATCAACCCCAAGTTCTTACGGGCGGCTAAGACCCCCCTGCGCTCCGAGTACTTTGGCAGGCCCCACGGGCGGTAATGGGCGGGTCCGGCCCCTTTAACTCCCGGAAACCTAGTAATAAACTTCCCAAGCTTTTAATATCTTCCAAACCAGTGGTTTAGCGAGGAGATCTGAATGGTTTCAAGCGGACAGTTGCTTTTGATAGGCTCGGTCGCGGTCGTCGGCGTGCTCCACACCAGCGTTCCCGACCATTGGGTTCCCATCACCTTGATCGCCCGCCAAAGGGGATGGTCGAAGAAAGAAACCCTCAGCGCGGCCATCAAGGCCGGCACGGGCCACGTGCTTTCCACGCTGGCCATCGCCCTGGTCGTCTGGATCGCGGGAGTGGCCGTCGCCGCCCGCTTCGGCCATTATGTCGACTTGGCGTCCAGCCTGGCTTTGATCGCTTTTGGCCTTTGGATCGCCGTGGCTTCCTGGCTGGAAATGCGCCAGGGCGGGCACGAAAAGGGCTATGACGCGGAAGGGCAGGGCCACTCCCATCCCCATGAGTCCTGGCACAGCCACGGCCATCCCGCCAAGACCAGCCAGCGCACGGCCCTCCTCCTCATCCTGGGTTCCTCGCCCATGGTGGAGGGAATCCCGGCCTTTTTCGCGGCGGGGAAATACGGCACCGGGCTCATCGCGGTCATGTCCGTGGTTTTCGCCCTCAGCACCATCGTGACCTACGCGGTCCTTTGCGTTTATTCCACCGCGGGCCTGCAAGGCGTCAAGTTGGGAAAAATCGAAAATTACGGTGAGGTCATCAGCGGCGCTTTCATCGCCCTGGTGGGGGTCGTTTTTCTAATCTGGCCTGTTCTCTAACAGGGTGAAACGGCATTTTTTCAGAACCCTGTTAGCGGCCAGTAACGGAAAACAAACACCAGCCCGAAAATTTTCCATTGGGCTTGTAACCTCTTGGCGACCCGCTTGTACTGAGTAGCGGGGATGGGATTGGTCCTCCCCCATTAAAGCCAAGGAGAGGGAATCATGCGGAAAAGCCTAAAAGTTTTGTTCATTCTGGCGGTATTTGTCGTTTCGGGAACGGTGTCTTACGCCAGCACGCGGGTTTTCAACACGGGCGGCGGCCCGGCCGTCGCGACACCGACCCCGGGCGGCCCGGATTTCAAGGGCGATAAGCGGGTGGAGGACCTCTACAGCCAGGGGGTCTCGGACACAAACGCCGGCGACTATAAAACGGCACTGGCCTACTTCGACCAGGCCAATAAACTGCAGCCCAACAACCCGGATATCCTGAACATGCTGGCCCATTCCCAAAGGCGGGTCGGCGTGGGCGACGACGTGATGCTGGACCTGGCCATGGAGAACTACTGGAAGGCGTTGAAGATCAAGCCCGATTTTCCCGAGGCGCGGGAATATATGGGGGAAACCTACCTGTTGGTTCTCTTGGAGCAGATCGACAAGCTCAAAGGCTACGGCGACAAAGGGAAGGACCAGTTGGATAAACTCACACAGGCTTTCCTGGACGCGGCTGAGAAATTAAAGACCTCGGAAAAGGGCACAGATTCAAAAAAAGATAAATAATCCAACTGTTCGGATTACAGGATTAGAACAATCGGGGCTTTTTAACCTCTTCTCGGTCAAGGAAATCAGCTTTTCCCCGGACTTCCAATTTTGGTTTTCTAGAAAACCACGAAAACGTAGTGAAAGATTCCAAATTCAAGAATTTTGGGTTCAACGCAAAATGAATCCATTCTTTTTTTGTCATGACGATTTAACTTTCAGTTAGGAAGCGAAAGGGTAGAATTACACATCGAAGGTGAACCGAAAATATAAAAGGAATTTCATATGGATTTCCTGACCAGTGTCTTTCTTTCTCCCAAGGGTAAAAAGTCAGCCCAATATTCCAGCGAGTACAAGAAGTTCCAGGAAGCCCTCCGCCGAAATTCAAGCGACCACGGTTTGCGCGCCCAATTCGTAAAATTCTGCCTCGTGAGCCAGAATGACCTGGAGGGGGGAATCCCCGAGGCCCATTTGGCTGAAGCCCTCGCCCTTCACGAGGAACTGACCAAGACGGACCTCTTTGACCCCCAAATTTATTACCTCGTGGGGCGCTATTACCAGGGCAAGGACAACCTCAAGGCCCAAAAGGTCTACCTGGCGGGTGTCCAACATTTCAACCACCACGTCGCGAAGCATCCCAACCTCAAATCGGACTACATTGACGTAACCTACGCCATCGCCCTCAACTACGTGACCCTGCAGTACGGCCAGACCCACCCCGACTTGGAGAAGTTTTTCAAAACCATCCGGAAATCCTACCCCATCCACAACAAGCGGGTCGAACTGGAGAACGAGCTGCGCAAACCCAACCCCGATAAGGCCCTGATCAAGCAACTGGCCCAGGAATTGAATGAGCTCAAAGATGCTACCGAAGAACTCCAAGCAAAGAAGCGCCCTTCCAAGGAATAGACTTCCACGGTGATGTATCAGTTTAATGATGTGCATCCTTTTTCCCCCTCTGAAAGAGGGGGATTAAGGGGGAGTTAGCCTCGTCGTTAAAGACTAATACCCCCCTTCCCAGAGGCGCTCACAGGGAACTCCCCCTGTGTACCCTCAAAACCAACCTCCCCTTTTTCAAAGTGGGGAATTATTCAAACTGAGACACTACCAAAAAGAGCCTGGCCCCTTCAGGGACCAGGCTCTTTTTTTATCCGCATTAACTTGTGGTCTTGGCTTGCATCCATTCCGTTGGAATGGATGGGACCAAACCATGTGACTCGCCTTGTGGGATCGTCACAGGACGGGCCCAATAAACGCCCTTACAGGCTCAGCGCTCGGGCATTTCCGGGGCGTAACTTAACGACGGGAAGGGGTTGGGGCTCGGGGTCCCGGCGAAGCCGTAATAGACGACCACGGCCTGGGTGAGGTTGTACATCCCGGTGTCGTAGGTGAAGTCCACTTGGTAAGTCGGGTGGGACTCGCTTTCACCCATGCCCGTGCCGGCTTGTTCCGGGGCCGGTTCCGCGGCCGGGGCGTTATAGTCCACGCTCGCTCCATCGGAGCTTAAATCCATAATCCGCTTCTCGGCTTTGGCACGGGGCGCGGAGGAATAAGGCAGGGGGTTTTGGGTATAACGGTAGATGGGGTGATCATCGTAATACTGGTTGAGTTCCCCCTGGTTCCAGAAAAAGGCCGCGCCGATGACCCCGCAGTTGGCCGCCAAGTCCTCCTCCAACTGGTCTCCCCGCCACTTCGCGTAGGATTTGGGTTTATCCGTGAAAAAGAAACGACGGGCTTCCCCCCCATTGACCTGCCAGCCGGGAATGGTGATGGAACTATAGGGATCGATCATCCACTTTTCGCCGTCCGCGATACCGCTGGGCTTGCCGGTGATGGAATTAAGCCCGTCGACCGTCAGGTTCACGGCCACCCGCACCGGCAGGGGATTGGTGAGCCTGACCGAGTAGCGCTCCCCCTTGGAGGCGGTGACGAAGGGATAGCCGTTTTTGGACCCCTCGGATTTGACACCTTCCGCATCGTTCACGATTTCCACCCGGAACCCGTAGTTCTGGCGCCGGATTTCGTGGATCAATCCGCCGTCTTCCATGATGGCGAAGCGGTATTTGACGTTAAAGTTCTTCTCGGCGGCCTGGGTGGACGAGGCCGCCAGGGCCAACAGCGCGACCAACAACTTTTTATTGATTCGCATCGGTTTTCTCCTTGTTTGAAAATCGGGGTGCTTCTTCTACCCTATTCGACACGGCCCCCCGGGAAAAGTTCCCGGATCAAGGGAAGGGACTGAAAGAAAGGCGGGATGGTTCAAGGACTTTGTTCCGGAAATTCTTGAAAATGGCCTAGAATGGGCTTTATCCTTGCGTTGTCTTTAACCCCATCCCGTTTTTATAGAGCTGGCCGGCTGAAATCCCCTTGTTGGAGAACCCATGTCCGAAATCGACTCCACCTTTCCCCGCCTCCTCTTCTTCCTCCAGGAAAGCGACCTGTTCCATGGGCTCACGGCCCAAGAGATGGACGTCCTCATCACCCACCTGAGGATGATCCGCACCCAGAAGGGTTTTCAGATCATCCGGCAAGGCGACTCCTGGGATTCCTTTTACCTGATCATCTCCGGCCGGGTTTCGGTGAAGATCAAAAGGGGGGGCAAGGTCAAGAAAGTCGAGGAACTTAAGAAAAGCGAATTCTTCGGGGAAATGGCGCTGCTGACCCTACAGCCCCGCAACGCCACCATCACCTCGGAAGAAGTTTCTGAACTGATGGTCCTGAGAAAATCCGAATTCGACAATATCCTGATGAAAAACCCGGTCAGGGCCCAAAAGATCCGGCAGGCCTACGCCATCCGCAAGGCGAAAAACCAAAAGGACGAATCGGAGCCTTCCTGGGCCGCAATCCTCATTCCAAGAAAACGGGGGAAACCATGAACAAAACCAAGGGATTGTTATTCATCGTGCTTTGGGGGATTGCCGCGGCCGCCTTGGGCGACCCTGCCACCACTACCGTCACGCCGGTTCCCACTGTCAGTACGCCGTCGACCATGGGGGCCGCAAATCCCGGTGAGAATTACGCCGGCATTGGGTTCGGGCTTGACCTACCCATCCAAAACGTCGGGACAAGCCACCACGGGGTCCTGGCCCTGGTCAGCGGCCACCCGATTGCCCCGAACTTCGTGGGGGAGGGGGAATTCGACGGGATGGCCTATAACGCGGGCTCGGGCGGGCTTCTCGACATGCGCCTTTTCGCCACGGTGAAAATGATGCCCGACACGCCCTTCATCCAGCCTTATGGATTGCTGGGTTTCGGTTTCGCGGGCCTCTTGGGCGTCAATGCCGACACGCCCAACCTCTTGAGCCTGGATTTCGTCTGGGGCGGGGGTTTCCGCGTGGAACTGGTAAGGCGGGTGCACTTGTTCCTGGATTATAAGATGCACATTTTGGTGAGGGATTATCCCACGGCCATCGACTCGCCCTTGACGGGCGGGATTACTTTTCCCCTCTAATAGAAAGTCCAAGGCTGAGTTTAAAAGGCCCTCGTTTTATTTCCCTTGGTCTTTTTTCTTCTTGCCCTTCTTTTGGTCACCTTTTTTCTGCCCGTTGGGTTTGAGCTGGCCGGGTTTCCGGGGTTGGGCTTTCAGTTGGTTTTGCGGCTTTTTTTGGAGAGGGCGGTTGGGACGAAGGGCGGGCCGGGGTTTTTGCCCCTGGGGCCGCGCTAGGTTCTTATTCCCATTTTGAAGGTTTTGGTGCGGGGTTCCGGGTTTTTGAAGCTTCGGATTTTGGTTTTTCCCCTTCGGCTTGAGGGCAGGAGTATGGGGAATCCCGCCTTTGATACCGGCCCCTTTATTTTGGAACCCATTACCCCCGCGCCGGTTGGGGCGATTACCTTTAAGGGGTTGTCCTTGCCTCAGCCGCGCGGGGCCCGGACCGGGATGGGTTTGAGACGGGGACTTCAACATCTGGTGCATCATGCGCATCCGATCCCGGGGTTTGGCGCCCTTTAAGTTTTCCATTACCCGTTTTCTTTGTTCCGGCGGCAAGTTGGAAAGGGAACGGATTGCCGCCAGCCTTTGGGCCTGCTTTCGTTGGACCACGGCTTTCTTCTTCAGCCAGCCTTGATAAGTTTGGCGCTCCGCCGGCCTGAGCGGCCTGGGCGGCTGGAAAGCCCCCTTTTGAAAAAGGAAGGCCGAATGGTGCCCGGCCACTACCGGCTGGACCAGGTTCCCTTTGCGCATCTCTACTTCGCCGTGATAGGTGAAGGTATGGATGGTCTGCCCTTCCTTTTGAACCTCAAAGGCGGTCCCGCGGACGCCGCAAACCACGCCGCCCGCTTCCACCTCGAAAGTGGAGTGGTTTTCACCCAATTTCTCGACTTCCGAAAGCACTTTTCCGCCCAAGAGCATGAGCCGGCACAAAAACCCGTTGGAAGTATTGGGCTTCAATTGGTCCACCTGGACGTCGCTGTTTTCCGGGAGGTGGAACATCGTATTTTCATCCAGGGTCAGGGAAGCCTCGGAGGCGGCTTGGGTGATGATTTCATCCCCCGCCTCCACCGTTTCCTCCTCCTCGGCCGGTTCGGCCTGGGTTTCCCCGTTTTCGCGGATGAGGACGGTGCCCTTCAAATCCTCCAAGACGTACTCCAAGGGTTCCGGGGTGGCGGCTTCATCGGGAGTGGCGGCCGGGCCGAGATCAATGGAAACGACAGCGGGCAGGGGCGTGGCGGTGGGAACCGGGGTTGAGACCGGTGGCGGGGCTTGGGGTTTGGAGCAAGAGAGCGTTCCCGCCGCCAGGGTGCAAATCAGGAGAAAGAAAAGCCTTTTCATAGGGATGATTTTAATCCTTTCTTGGGGAGGTTGGATGAAATAATCCCGCCCTCAAGCGGTCCTCCGCCCAGGTTTTTGGATGTAATATAGGTAAGCTTCATCACGGAAAAGGCTGGGAAGGAGTTTGGATGAAGAAAACCGTCAAGCGCCCCCCGAAGATTTCAACCCGACGCCGGAAACCCAAGGCCAAGTCGGGTACGGCCTTGAGGTTCGTTTCCTTCTGGCAATGTTCCCCCGATTTTTCCGAGACCTACTACCAAAAAAACCTGACCGGTGTCATCGACGGCCTCACCCGCACCGACTACCCTTTGCTCCTGAAAAATTACCAGGAGGTCCTGACCGCCGGGACCGAAAGTTTCCGTTTCTTGAACCAGCCCCAGCTGGCGGGCGCGGTGGTGATGGCGCCCCGGATGAAAAAAGAAGACCTGCGCCTGCTGACGGGGTTAAAGATTCCCCTGGTCTTGCTGTACCACCAGACCGAGGGGAAGGATTTTTCCTGGGTGGACCTCAACAACCGCGAGGCGGGGCAGATGGCCATGGACCACCTGTTGTCGTTGGGCCACCGGCGCATCGGTTATATCGGCGGGGAACTGGCACTTTCCAGCAACGCCCGGGACCGCTATGGGGCCTACCAGAAAGCCCTCCGGGGCGCGGGGTTGGCGGAGGACGTAAGACTGGTGAGGAACGGAATGTTTTCCTTGGACTACGGCCGGGAAAGCGCCGAGGCCTTCCTGTCCCTTCCCGTGAGCGAGAGGCCCACGGCCCTTTTTTGCGCCACGGATATGATCGCCTTCGGGGCCCTGCATTCCGCCCGGAAAAAAGGAGTGAAGGTGCCCCAGGAACTTTCCATCGTGGGTTTCGACAATTACGACCAGGACGCCTACCAAGTCCCACCCCTGACCACCGTTCACCAGCCCTTCTATGAGATGGGGCGAATCGCCATGGAACTCCTGGAATCGATCGTCCAAGACCCCAAGCAGCATTCCCAACAGGTCCTCATCGAACCCGAACTGATCATGCGTGCCTCCACCGCCCCGCCGCCCATTCCGCCTTCGGGCCATAAGACCGCGTCTTTTTAAGATTTTTCGGCGCTTGGTCATTCTTTTACAAGCTGAGGAAAACCGGGGGGCTTGTTAGAATGCGTTTCGATCCCCGTCACCCAAGGTGAAAATGAAAATTAAAAACCGCATTCCCCTTTTTGCCTTTCTGTTGTTCTACCTGGTTTTTTCATTCACCACTTTCCGGAATTACGGCTGTACCTGGGACGAACAGGACACCTACCAGGGCGGGGAGGCGCTTTACCAGTACCTTATTCACGGCGTTCCCGTGCACTACCTGGACCCGGAACACAGCTATCCTTACACTTGCCTCCTTTGCTTTTTCACGGACTCCTCGAACTTCGAAATCCTGCACCTGTTGAACCTGCTTTTCGCCGGTTTTTTATTTTGGGCCGTCTATGAAATGCTCCTGGCCGGATATGGCAGCGGCCCTTGGGCCCTATCCGGCCCCGTGTTTTTGTTCCTCTTCCTTCCTTTCCTTGGAAGCATCCCGGCCAATCCCAAGGACGTCCCCTTCGCGATTTTCTATTTCCTGAGCCTGGCGGTCCTTTACCTTTACGAGCGCAAGTTTCCCCAATTGAGGTTCCGATGGTTCTTCCTGGGGCTTCTGGCGGGCGTGACGATTTGTTCAAGGATTGTGGGGTTCACTCTGTTCCCCATTATGATTCTTTATGACGCTTACTTGTTTTGGGCCGTTAAGGGGAGGAAAAAAGCCAAAGCCTTTGTGAAATGGATCAAGGGAAGGGTTGCGCCATGGTTGGGGACCCTTGTGGTTTCCCAAATCCTTTGCGTGCTCTTGTGGCCTTTTATCGCAAGGGATTATTTCAGGAACTTGGCCTGGGTTTTCTGGTTGAGCGCCCATTTCCCGCCGAAGTTCAATTTTTTATTTATGGGCGGAACCGCGGATTCCCTCACCTATCCCTGGTATTACCTGCCGCTTTGGATCGGAATCACCACCCCCTTATTCCTCCTGGCCTATTTCCTTGGTTCGTTTTTTCTTCTTAAAACCGCCAAGTCCAACCATCTTTTTGCCTTGATGACCGCCGTTTTCGTCCTGAACCTGGGGCTTTACTTCCTGCTCCATCCGGCGATTTACGACGGCCTGCGGCATTTCCTGTTCCTGCTGCCTTTGATGGCGGTCATGGCTTCGATGGCCTTCATCGAGTTTTTACGGGTGAAATCGTGGGGATGGGGCCGCAAGGTAGTGGCCGGCCTGACGCTGGTCGGAGCCCTCGTGACCGTGACGGACATGGTCCGGCTGCACCCCTATGAATACGCTTATTTCAATGAGCTGGTGGGCGGGTTCAGGGGGGCCTATGGTAAATTTGAGACGGATTATTGGGTGGCCAGCATGAAGGAAGCCGTGAAGTGGCTGGAATCCAACGAAATAAAGGACCCCGGTAGGACTTACAAGGTTTACGCCGACGGGAAGCCTTTCCAATCCCAGGCCTACTTTACTTCTAATATGGCTTTCGTTTCCAAGAAAGACGCCGCCGATTACGCTATCATCATGACAAGGGCCGGCTTCAAACCCGATCCCGGGGATGAGAGTAAGGTGATTCACCGCGTGGAACGCGATGGGGCGCCGCTCAGTTTTATCCTCAAATTGAAATAAGAAAGAGAACCTGCGTAATGAACAGCCGGGAACAGCGCGAAAAGTTAAAAGACGCCATCGAGCGAAGGGCTCTCTGCCAGGTGAAGTACCTCAACACCCAGCCCATTCGGTTGGTCGAGGACGGCCAAATCACCTGGAAAGGGACCGTCGAAGTGTTCCAACTGGACGGCCACCCCGAGGCCAAGATCGCCTTTGGTTGGGGCGTTCCTACCGCCGACGATAAAACCGAACTGGTCACCGTCATCGGCAAGCCGCCCTTGGAAACCCCCGTCCAGGCGGTGAAGGCCTACCTCGCCTCTAAAAGCAGTCGTTAGGTATCAGGTGTTAGGTGCCAGGAAAGACTTCAAGACCAAAACAGACCCCCGAAAATCTGATGCGCCCCGTTAAGTTGTTGCTACCAGCTGACAGCTAAAACCTAATGGCTGTCTTTTAGCAAGAACCGGGTGGCTTCTTTTCCCTCCGCCTTCTATATTTCAAACCATGAAAACAAATGACTATGACCGAATTGAAAAAGCCATCCGGTATTTGGAAACCCACTGGAAAGAGCAACCGAAGCTAGGGGAGGCGGCGAAGGCCGCCGGGTTAAGTCTTTTCCATTTCCAGAGACTTTTCCAAAGATGGGCGGGCGTGAGCCCCAAGCGTTTCCTGCAATACCTCACCGCCGAATACGCCAAGGAACGATTGAAAGAATCCCGGAGCATTTTGGACGCTGCTTACGATTCGGGCCTGTCCGGTCCGAGCCGGCTGCACGACCTTTTCGTGTCCGTGGAAGCCATGACGCCGGGCGAGTACAAGGCCCTGGGGAAGGGGCTTCGAATTGAGTATGGCATTCACCCCACGCCCTTCGGGGAGGCGATGGCCGCAACAACCGCCCGGGGCCTTTGCGGTTTCCTGTTCTTAGGAGTAGGCGGCGGGAAAGCCGCTCTTGCCCAGTTGAAACGCCAATGGCCCCAGGCGGAATTTATTCCTAATCCCTCTGCCGTCCAAGAGGTAGTCGAAAAAATTTTCGGCGCCCAACGCAAGGGTAAGGGATTGAAGGTGCTGTTGAAAGGTACGCGCTTTCAATTGAAAGTCTGGGAAGCGCTCTTGAGAATCCCGCTGGGTTGTACAGCGGCCTATAAGGATGTGGCGGAAAAAATTGGAGAGCCCAAGGCTTTCCGGGCTGTTGGATCGGCGGTGGGCCGGAATAATATCGCCTACTTTATTCCCTGTCATCGGGTGATCCGGGACACGGGGGTGATAGGGAATTACAGGTGGGGTCAGGCTCGCAAGAAGGCCATCCTAGTTTGGGAAGGTTTGCGCGCTTAAATCAAGATATCCCGAAATTCGGCGAGAGAATCCACCAGCCAGTCGGGGTCGGCGGCGTTCATGTACTCTTTCGCGACGAAACCGTGGGATACCAGGCCTACCAGCATGCCGGCGGCGCGGGCGGCTTGGACGTCCACAGGGGAGTCGCCGATCATGACGGCCTCGGAGGGCTTGACTCCAATTTGGGATAGAGCCGCCAAAAGCGGCTCCGGATGGGGTTTTTTGTTGGGCACCGCGTCCGCCCCGAGGACGGCTTTGAAATATGGGGAAAGGCCCAACTTTTCCAGCGTGATCAAGGTGAATTCGTGGGGTTTGTTGGAGACCAGGCCCATTTGGATACCCCGGCCTTTCAGGAAGTTTAAGAGTTCCACAGCCCCGGGGAATATCACTGTCTGGTCCACGCAATGTTCCCGATAATAATCCTTCAAGACTTCCAATCCCTCAGCGAGTTTGGCCGGGTCTTCCGTTTCTAACGCCTTTTGGTTCAAGTGTTCGATACCCCAGCCGATGTAGCCGGTCGCCACCTCCACGGGAAGGGCCGGCATGCCGAAATGAACCCGCGCGGCGTTGGCCGCCGCGGCGATATCTTTCTTCGAATCAATCAAAGTCCCATCCAAGTCGAACAATACGGCCTTCAGTGGAATGTCAGCGCCTTTGCAACGCATTTGTAACCTCGATTTTTGATTCTTAATGGGGATCTTAAGGCCGGGTTAATTTAACACCCGAAAATTGAAATTCAATAATGATGTTTTAGGTTAGAATGCCTCCGATCTTGCGTGAGGATTCTTAAAATGAAAACCAAACCTACTTTCCTGCCTTTGCCCCTGGGCTACCTAGTCTCGGGCGTGCATGCCGGGTTGAAGAGCAATCAAAAACTCGATATGGCTCTCTTCTGCTCCAAGCTTCCGGCTACTACCGTAGGATTGGTAACCACCAACAAGGTGAAGGCCGCGCCGGCTAAACATACCGAAAAAGCATTAAAGGCCGGGGCGAAAATACAGGCCATCGTGGTGAACACCAAGAACGCCAACGCCTTGACCGGAAAACAAGGCGAAAAGGACGTTCTGAAAACCGTTTCTTTTGCCGCGAAACTCCTGAACGTTCCTCCTGGTTCAGTATTGGCCCATTCCACGGGCGTTATCGGTGTACCGCTTCCGATGCCCAAAATTCTGGCGGGTGTGAGGCAGGCGGTCTTGAGACTTTCCCGGATGGGCGGCATGGACGCGGCTAACGGCATCATGACCACCGACACTTTCCCCAAGGCCAGCGCCAGGCCCCTTTGGATCGCGGGCAAGAACGCCTGGCTGACTGGCTTCGCCAAGGGGTCGGGCATGATCCACCCCAACATGGCCACCATGCTGGTTTATCTTTTGACCGATGTGGCGATCAGCCAGCTCCTCTTAAAGGAAGCATTAAACGAAGCGGTTGAGACCAGTTTCCACCGGATAACAGTGGATGGGGATGTTTCCACCAATGATTCCGTCCTGTTGTTGGCAAATGGCGCTTGCGGTAACAAGGCCATCACCGTCAAGAACGAGGCTTACCACACATTTGTGAAAGCCTTGAAAGATATCTGCTTGGACTTGGCCAAGGCCGTGGTCCGGGACGGGGAAGGAGCCACTAAACTTGTTTCCATCACCGTCCAGGGCGCTAAAACTCCGAAAGACGCCTATTTCGCCGCTATGTCGGTAGCCAAATCCCCCCTGGTTAAAACCGCCATTTTCGGCGCGGACCCCAATTGGGGGAGGGTCCTGGCCGCAGTGGGTTATTCGGGAGCGGCGGTTGACGAATTCAAGGTCTCGGTAGCGATCGGCGGTTACCTTCTTTATAACGGCGGTAAGAAAGTGGTTTGGTCCCGGGACAAACTTAAAAAAATCCTCTCCGAAAAGAACGTCGACATCGTGGTGGATTTAAGGCTCGGCAAGGCCAAGGACACCGTCTATACCTGCGACTTGACGGATGGGTACATTGATATCAACGGCAGATATACGACTTAGAGTTTTATGGAGGTTTAGATGATTGAAGCCCTGTCTCTTGGTTTTTTAAGTGGCGCCATAGTCGCCGCATTGAATTTTTTAATTAGTGTGAAGTTGTTTCCGACGGAAAGAATTTTGAAAGTGAAAAAGATTTTCGTATTATTCATTCTCCTTTTTCTTATTTTTTTTGACATCTTTGTAATGAGAATGTGTTACGTGTTTTTCTTGAACATAACAGGTGTGGAAAAAGGAAGTCTCGCTGACCACGTTTTTCGGTTGCCGATGCAATGGCTTTGGGCCGCCTCTATTATTCTGTTTTTTACTATTCCGGTTTTTAAAGCAAGAGGATTTATTAAGTAGTCAAAATTTCGAGGTTTTGATTGAAAAACGATAAAGATAAAAGAGAAACCCTGGGCAAGGTCGGCGAGTTCGGCTTCATTGAGAAAATCCGAACTGCCATGAAGGCCAAAAATCCCTCGGTGGTCCTCGGCATCGGCGATGACGCGGCCATTTTCAAGCCCACTAAGGGCCACGAGATGGTTTTCACCACCGACATGCTGGTGGAAGGCCGGCACTTCGACTTCAAGTGGATCAGCCCCTGGCAGTTGGGGGCCAAGACCATGGCGGTCAACGTCAGCGATTGCGCGGCCATGGGCGCCAAACCCACGGTGGCCGTGGTGTCCCTGGGCGTATCCTCCAGCTTCCCGGTCAAGGACCTGGAAGCCTTTTATGACGGCATGAAGGGCTGGGCGGAGTCCTATGGGGCCCAAATCGTGGGCGGCGACACGGTGGGAAGCGACAAGTTCATCGTGAACGTGGCACTGGTAGGCGAGGTGGAGTCCGGCAAGGCCCTCAAGCGTTCCGGTGCCAAGGTGGGAGACGCCCTTTTTGTGACCGGAACCCTGGGGGATTCGGCGGCAGGCCTGTATTCCCTCCAGCACCCTTCGGAAAAAGGCAAAGAAGCCACGGCTTTACTGGTCAAAAGGCACCTGGCGCCCACGCCCCGGTTCTCGGTGGGCCGCGCCCTTTCGGTGAAAAAACTGGCTTCCGCGGCGATCGACATTTCCGACGGCCTTTCCAGCGAAGTGCACCACCTTTGCGATGAATCGGGGCTGGGCGCGGAAATCCACGAGGAGGCCTTGCCCATCTCCCCCTCCCTGGCCCATTATTGTAAGGAGAACGGTTTGAACCCCCTGGACTTCGTCCTGAACGGCGGAGAGGACTATGAACTGTTATTTACGGTTCCCCTTCCCCGGATATCGGAGGCGGTTCAAAAGCTTCCTTCTGAAACCGGCGTAGCGGTCAAGTCCATCGGCCGCATGGTTCCGAAACCGAAGGGAGTCACCCTCATCACCCGCAAAGCCGAAAGGTTACCCTTGAAAGCCAAGGGATTCGACCATTTCGCGCGGTAGGCTGGAAGAATCTTATGAAGATCGGTTTCGTCATTTTTGATGGGATGACCTCTCTGGATTTTTTGGGGGCTTACGACCCCTTGACCCGCTTGAAAAGCATGGGGTTCCTGAAAAACATGAACTGGGAAATTTGCGCCCCCACCGAACAAGTGACCGACGACCGGGAATTGGTTTTCACACCGACCCAAGTGGGCATGCCCCTAAACCGTTTTGATCTTGTGGTCGTACCGGGAGGATTTATTACCCGCAAAATCCGCTACGAAGGGCCTTTCATCCAATGGCTTCAAACCATGGAACCCTGTCCTTTTAAGGCCTCGGTTTGTTCCGGGGCGCTCTTGTTGGGGGCGGCGGGGTTCTTGAAAGGCCGGAAGGCCACCACCCACCCGGCCGCAAGAGTGGAATTGGCCGAGTATTGCGATCGAGTGGTGGACCAGCGGGTGGTGGAGGACGGCCCAATTCTCACCTGCGGCGGCGTGACGGCGGGGATTGACCTGGGGCTCCACCTCTGCGAGAAATTCGCCGGTTTCGATGTGAAGGAAAAGATACGTCGTCAGATGGATTATTACGGATAGGCATTGGCCGCAAATTGGCGCAAATGCGCGCAAAAAAGATTTTAAAAATCCGCTTAGAAAATTTATAGTTTTGGTGTTTCTTTGGCTTATTTCGAAAATTTGCGTTAATCTGCGGCTAAATCTTTTTGCGGAGAAAATTTGGTCACCACCAGTATTACCTGCGACATGCCCGAACAAACTTTTCAATTGGGGGAACTCATCGGCCAACAAGCCCAACCGGGCGACACCTGGTCGCTTTCCGGCCCCCTGGGGGCGGGGAAGACCCTCCTCGTCCAGGGAATCGCCAAGGGGCTCGGCTTTGAGGGCCCCGTGACCTCACCCACCTTCAACCTCCAGCATATTTACGAGGGCCGATTGAACCTCTATCATTTCGACTGGTACCGCCTGATGGATCCGAGGGAAGTGGAGAACTTGGGCTGGGTGGAATGGACCGGCCGGGGCGGCGTGGTGGCCGTGGAATGGGGGGATAAATTCCCCAAGCTATTTCCGCCGACGACCCTCAAACTTATTTTCGAGTTCATCTCGGAGGAAAGCCGCAGGGTGATCGTGGAGGCATTCCACCCCGAGACCATACCGCGAGTGGAGGAACTTATCAAATGCTGGCCGCTATAGAAGTTTCCACCCGCGTTTCCAGCGTGGCGCTCCTGGACCTGGTGACGGGCGAGGAACTGGCCGAGATGTCCCTTCCCGGGGATTGGGAGAGTTCGGCCACCTTGATCCCGGGCCTGGACACCCTGCTCCAGCGGAGGGAAATGACCGCCAAGGAGCTGGCCGCCGTGGCCGTTTCCTTGGGGCCCGGAAGCTTCACGGGCATCCGGGTGGGCATCGCCACCGCCGAGGGGCTTTGCATGCCTTCCAACTTGCTGGCCTTCGGGGTTTCCACTCTCGACGGGTTGGCCGAGAACCTGAGGGCGGGGGAAATGATGGGTGAGGCCCTTTGCCTGGTGGACGCCCAAAGGGGCGAGTGTTTCGTGGGCCATTACCGGATCGAAAACGACAGTTTTAATGAAATGGAGCCCCCGCAAATCCTGGGGTTCGAGAAACTGGGCCGGCTCCTCAAGGAAAAGGCCTGGGTGGTGGGGCCCGGCGCCTTGAAATATGAGAAGGAAATCCGCGAAAGCCTGGGCACGCAGGGGATGTTCGCCTTCAATACATTGCACCAGCCTAAGGCCATGAGCATCGCCCGCATCGCCTACCGCCGGTGGCTGGGGGGGATGCGGCCCACCCTTACGGATTTAAAACCCCTCTATATAAGAGTCCCGTCCGTGGACGAAAAAACGGATTCGCCATGACCTTTAGGCCCATGTTGGAGGCGGACCTGGACCAGGTCGTCGAAATCGAAAAGGCCTCCATGCCCTCCCCCTGGTCCAAGGAATTGTTCGACGAGGAACTCAAGCGGGAAGCCGCCCATTACTTCGTGATGGAAGAGGAAGGCCGGGTGGCGGGTTACATGGGTTATTGGGAAGCGCCCGAGGAAGCCCACATCATCAACTTGGCCATCGCGCCGGCTTTCCGGAACCGGGGCTTTGGGCGGAAGATGATGGAACACTGCCTGGGTTACGCCTACAAGCGGGGCGCCCGCCTTGCCACATTGGAAGTCCGGCAAAGCAACGAGGCCGCCCAAAAGCTTTACGAAAAATGCGATTTCCGCGTGGTGGCCATCCGCAAGAAGTACTACAGCGACAACCAGGAAGACGCCATTGTTATGATTAAGGAGATGGCTTGAGGAAATTGTTGTCCACGACGGTGCGTCCAGAAAAGGCAGGTGTGTTCAGCAAGAGATAGTCTTGCATGGGTAATAGCCAAAGCCCATTAGCTAGGATGGCAGGCAAGCGGGAAACCAAATGCCTGAAGCCCATCAACAAAGCCATCGAAAGGATGGTGAGCGAGTCGTCGGGCCGTAACGAAAGTAAATGCACAGGTGGCCCCGAAAACACTTGCCTCGGAGGCTGAGTCCGCCGTCGTGGGACGAAAGCATCATGGGACAGCGCGGAGAAATGGCTGAAGCGCTGGAACACTCCGACGGGGTGATAGCAACGGCACGAAGACAAGGACACGCCAAGCAACTGGAGAAACCCTCCTTGCCCCAGGCAGAAATGCTTGGAGAAAGGTAGGCCGTATAACCGTGACGCGGGAAAACGGTCGAAGGTGAGAGGGTTTAGGATGGGTTCATGGTAGCGATGAAGCGGGGTAATGCCCGTGGAGCGAAGGAACCCTGCTGTTGTTAAGTCCCTCGACAAAACGGAAGGCAGTGACGGTATGAAAAAGACGTCAATTAACCTGCAAGACCTGAGACGAGAGATATACGTCAAAGCGAAGGCTGAAAAGAACTGGAGTTTCTGGGGACTGTACACCCATGTTTGCAAGATGGAAACGCTTCAACAGGCTTACCGAATGGCTAAGGTAAATAACGGAGCCCCTGGAATAGATGGGGTGACGTTTGATGCCATTGAGGAGGCCGGAGTGGAGTCGTTTCTGGAAAGCATCCGGGGTGAATTAGTTCAAGGCACGTATAAGCCCGTTCGAAACCGGAAGAAGGAAATACCCAAGGGAAATGGGAAGGTAAGAGTCCTTGGGATACCCAACATTCGGGATAGAGTAGTCCAGGGAGCACTGAAGTTTATTCTGGAACCGATTTTTGAGGCCGATTTTCAAGAAGGGTCCTATGGGTATCGACCCAAGCGGACCGCTCATGCGGCTGTGAACAGGGTAGCATCGGCAATCGTCTGTAGAAAAACCCGAGTCATTGATGTAGACCTCAAGGCATATTTCGACACGGTAAGGCACGACCTTCTGATGAAGAAAGTTGCCCGAAGGGTTGAGGATGAAACGGTGTTGAGATTGTTGAGGATGATCCTGAAGGCCAGCGGCAAAAGAGGAGTCCCGCAGGGAGGGGTTATTTCCCCTCTTCTGGCTAATCTCTACCTCAACGAGGTGGATAAGATGCTGGAAAAGGCAAAAGAAGTGACTCGGCAAGGGAAGAACAACTATATCGAATATGCGAGGTTCGCTGACGATATGGTGATCCTTGTTAATGGATATCCGCAATGGGAATGGTTGGCAAAGGCTGCCTACCGAAGGTTACTTGAAGAATTGACCAAGCTCGACTTGCAAATCAACACGGACAAGACGCGGATAGCAGACTTAACGAAAGGTGAAAGTTTCGGGTTTCTGGGGTTTGACTTTCGACAGGTGAAAACCCGTCGAGGGAAATGGGGGGTGAAGTTCACGCCGAAAATGAAGGCGCGAGCAACACTTCTGGGTAAGCTCAAGGAAACATTTGGAAGCTTCCAATCTCAGCCGGTGCAGAGGGTGATTGAGATTATCAATCCCAAACTGCGTGGGTGGGTGAATTACTTTCGGATAGGGAATTCTAGGCGCTGTTTTAACTACGTGGAAAGATGGGTCGAGAATAAAATCAGACGGCATATGATGCGTGCGAAGAAGCTCGACGGTTTTGGGCGGGATAGGTGGAGTAGGGAGTGGATATATAAGTATCTGGGGTTGTACAGAAGCTACCAAATACGATATTACCAAGAACCGAAAGCGCTACCCGTCTGATAGGTCACATAAACTTTGACAGGAAAGCAACAGGTGAGCGTAGTGCGGGAAATCCGCACGCTACGTTCGAGGAGGCGGGGACTGGAAACGGAGCCAGAAGGCCACCGCACCAGTCCTCGACCCTACGGGACCCGTCGTGGACATCGTGCCAGAGGAGGGTTTGCAGAGCCAGCAGGTGAGGGAGTAGGCCGATGAGGGTCAACCCAAGTCCTGACCAGGTAATCACCAGAGAGCCTGGAAGTCAGCCCCCGGCGTAGGATCGAGAGGTCCTGCCCGAAACGGGGTCATAAACCTCATTTAGTGAGGGAACAATCCAGCAGTCCGCAACATCAAGTGAATCCTGCCGCTTCGTGAATGGGACACCGAAAGGTGCAAGGGGATGCCGAGCCGCGTGTCTACTGGCGAAGGCCACGATCCCGCTGAAGAATCTGGTAGCAAGCGGGGCAAGTCCTCCGGAGTATGGGGAACGGAATGTTGGAAAGGCTATGCAAGCAAGCTGGGAGATCCTACCCGCCAAAAGACTTGCCGCTATAAGGCTAAAACCGAAAAGAGGCAAGGGTGGGAGGAAGTCGGAGGGGGTCACAGTACCGATGAAGGGGTGGACAACAAAACCACCCTGAGGGAAGGACCCCTGCTTCAACCATGTGTCTCAAAGAAGGTAGGCGCTGGAGCATGCCCCAAAAGGGCCAACAACTGATATGAATGAGCCAGTCAAGCCCGCTGGTTTTTCCTTTGGTTTTATCCTACTCTTTTCCACCTCAAGGCCCTGCGAAAAGCCCTGATCTCGAAAGCCCGGCTTGTTTCGACGATGAATCAAACTGATATTCGCGTGTTAGACCCATTGCTGGTTCCAGGGACGCAAGATTTTCATTCGTCGGGAGCTGCCTCGATCTCTGATCGTGGGTCGTCGCAGGCTTAGGCCTTTGCGCCACAGAGTTGTACCGAGGGTTCTCCAAATCGTTGCCAAGCTTCCGGAAACAGGGTTCTTCCTTCATGACCTTGTTAAACCATTCCTGTTGTTTCCTGGGCGATGGCCCACACAAATCCAGCCAACTCCCGGGCTACGGCCACCACTACTTTTTGGATGGGCTTGTTACGTTGGGTCATTTTTAGAAACTTTTTGTACAGACGATCCTGTGCTCTGCGGGCGATCTTTAAAATCTCCACCGGACAACCCTCCCGCCTTTTTTCTAAAACCACGCCGACCGACTTCCCATGGCGGTAACTCCAAGCCGATTCCACAAGAATCCGTCTCAAATGGGCGTTCCCGGTCTTGGTGATTCCTCCCCGACGGATTTTTCCACCTGAACTGCTTTCACATATCCCCAAACCCGCGTAACCCATGAAATTACGAGCGCTCTCAAATCGCCTCAAATCTTGGCCTTCCACCGCCAAGGTCATGGCGCTCAAGGTATCAACCCCTTTCAGGCACCTCAAATGCTTGACCAGTTTCCTGTAGGGTTCTTGGCTGGCCATCTCCTCCACTCGGCTCGTCAAACTCCTCAACCGCTCATCTGCCTCTTGCTTCCCGCGGACATATGCCTCGAAAGTCTCATGCAGTTCCAGAGGTTCGAACTTTTGGGTTTTCAGCCATGCCTCATGGGCTGATCTCCAATTCTTAGCTTCTCGAAAGATACGACCTTGCCGAAGAAAGAAATTCGACAACCGGTGCCGGGCCTTTTGCCGGTCTTCTAGGGCATCCTCACGAACTCGAACCAGATCCCGACAGGCTTCCTCTTGGATGGTCGGAACCCGCACTTCCGTCAGCTCTCCCGCCCTCCAAAGACGGGCCAACTTTTCCGCATCTCGGCGGTCTGTCTTCACCCGATCCCCGGCTTTCACTGGAATTTTCCCAGGGGCGATTACGACGCACTTCAACCCCTTTTGGGTTAATTGCCGGTGGATGTCATATCCACAAGGGCCCGCCTCGTACACAAACGTTATTGACCCTCGTCCTTCGTACTTACCCAGCATTTTCCCCAATGCTTTTGGGGTGTTCTCGATTGTAAAAATATCCTTCACATTTTCGGCCCTAGCCGGCAGGACCGCACCTACCACCGTATCCTTATGGACATCCAACCCGACCACCGTGATATTATTTTCCATGAGCCAGCCCTCCGTATGCGGATAGGCTCCCTCAAGGAGCAACCCGCGAATTAGGGCCCTTCAACAAGGCCCGTTTTATTTTACGCAGGCCGCTGGCTCATTCATGTTATC